>NZ_JBGEHK010000004.1:0-235000 GCF_041403425.1 Roseovarius conchicola
GCCCGCGCTCTGCAATACGGTCGAAGGGGCGCGCTACCGGGACATGCTGGCCAAGGCCGGACAGGCCCGCAGCGACAAGGCAATGGTCGGGCAAGCTTTGGATACTATCAGTCTGGCGCTGGCGCCAATCGCCAACGCCGTCCCGCCGCTTGAGGGAGAAGTGCTGGTCGAGGTCACTCAGTTCACCCAACCGCTCGGCCAGGCGGTGCAGAATGTCATTGCACCGTTTTTTGAAGACAATGACTACCAGCTCTTCAAAGCCTTGCGGCAACGGCTTGATGCCAACCTCACGGCCACCCATCGCACCAACCCGGTCTATCCGGTGGACTACAAAGGCGACGATGTGGTCGATACCTATTTGCGTGGCACGCATCTCAAAGAGCTGTTTCAGCTGCGAACGCCCTTCACCATTCCAGACGAACGCCGCTTTGAGCATATGCACATGGTGGCAGGCTCCGGGCACGGCAAAACCCAGACGTTGCAATACTTCATCTCGAAGGATCTGGAAGCCGTGGCACGGGGTGAGCGGACGATCATCGTCATTGATAGTCAGGGCGACCTCATCAACACCATCCTGGCCGCCAAGACCCTGCCGCCTGAGCAGATCGTGCTGATTGACCCCGAAGACATCGGCTATCCCGTTTGCCTCAATCTCTTCTCGGTTGGACAGCATAGACTGGACAGCTACAACGCTCTGGAAGGCGAACGCCTGACCAACTCCATTATCGAGCTTTACGACTTTGTATTGGGCTCGCTTCTCTCGGCCGGAATGACGGCCAAACAAAGCGTGGTCTTCCGCTATGTGACGCGGCTGATGTTCCACATCCCTGATGCCACCATCCACACCCTGCGCGAGTTGATGGAACCGGGCGGCACGGAGAAATACCAGGAGCACATCAAAAAGCTCGATGGCACGCCGCGCCGCTTCTTCGAGACCGAGTTCGACAGCAAAGAATTCACCAACACCAAGACGCAGGTGCTGCGCCGCCTCTATGGCGTTCTGGAAAACCAGACCTTTGAGCGGATGTTTAGTCACCCGCAATCCAAATTCGACATGTTCACCGAAATGGGTGCAGGCAAGCTGATCCTGATCAACACAGCCAAGAGCCTCCTGAAAGAACAAGGCACTGAAGTCTTCGGGCGCTTCTTCATCGCGTTGATTGCTCAGGCCGCGCAGGAGCGCGCCACGCTGGCCGCCCGCGACCGTTTGCCCGCCATGGTCTATGTCGATGAGGCGCAGGACTACTTCGATAAAAACATCGGTGTGATCTTAAGCCAAGCGCGCAAATACAAGGTTGGCATGGTGATGGCACACCAATACCTCGGCCAACTCTCAAATGGGCTGCAGGAGGCGTTTGAGGCCAATACCTCGATCAAACTGGCCGGGGGCGTTTCGGCCCGCGATGCGCGCGCGATGGCAGGCCAGATGTCTGCCGACCCGCAGCTGATCCTGCAACAACCCAAGGGCACCTTTGCCACTTACGTGCGTGGCCTGACCGAGCGCGCCGTTCCGATGGGCTTCCCATTCTTCGTCTTGGAGAAGCTGCCCCGAGCCACAAAAGATGAGATTGCGGCCATCCGGCAACAGTGCCGCAAGGCCTATGCGGAGCCATGGTCACCCACGGCCCACCATGAGCAACCAGACGAAAATGAACCGCCTGAGCCTCCAGACAAAAACGACCCAGACGACCCGCTCAAGCCTTCGCCAGAGCTCTGAAATCCGGCATCCTGCGCAGTATGACCCGCACCACAATCATTGCCAACCAACCACATCTCCGACCAACAGCCCGTGAGCTGCGCTGGTTTGTCCATATCGACCGCCACGGGCCTCAGAGCAGCGAATTTCTATACGAGCTGACCAAAGACACCCATCGGTGCAAAGACACCGCTCTCAGACGCTTACTGGCCCTCAGAGAAGCTGGATACACTTGTCTGCCACGCCAACAGCGCCAGATCGCCCGTGCGGACTTCCACCCCTATGTCTATGACCTGACGGCGAAAGGCTTTGAATATCTGAGCTACTACCACCAGTTGGAGCGCCACGCCAGACCGACGGGACACTGGTGGCATGGGTTTTGGGTCTCAGCGGTGACCAGTGCTACTGAGATACAGGCAACGCGTACCGATCTGGAATACGTTCCTGCCGCCCGCATTCTGGCCATTAAGCAGGCCACGCTTGGCATGCCCTTAAGCAAGGGTCAGCTCATCCCAGATCAGCTCTTCGCCATCAAGTATCCAGATGGCTATCGCGCCTTCGCATTGGAAGTGGATCGGGGTACGGAGCCGGTGCAGTCTTCGGCGGCGCGCAAATCCTTGCAGCGGTCTGTTGAGCAGTACCGCGAGGTTCTGCGCGGAAGACTGCACCAGCGCCACTATGGGTTGAAGAGCAACCTGATCGTCCTTTGGGTGTTTCAAAGCCGAGCGCGAGAGCGGCAGTTTCGAGAGTTGTTGAGGCCAGATGAGGCTGCGTTTCGGACGGCAGTTGTTGAGATGGAGTTTCCGTCGGTGGGCGTAACGCTAGATGCTGCTAAATTTTTGCTGTCTATCTAAACCACGTTCTCCTCAGTCCCGAAGTAAGTATCCACAGCCATTGCCGCACAAGAGGCAAATGGCGGGAAACGGACCTTCGCTGCGTTTGCCAAACAGCACACTTATCAGCGCGGAAGCAGACATTCGTCGTAGATTAGGTGGAGGGGCCTTACCATTTTGGTGTCGCATCCATGCCGAGCTCAGGCAATCTGAACACAAAGTAAAAGGCAGCAAATAGACCGGTGGACGCATTCTTCCTATCACCTGGTGGGACCGCATACCTTTTCAAGCGGTTTGTATCTTGTCACTTGGTATTTTTTATGAAATATTCCGCGTGACTTTGATTGACGGGCCAGTGCAATGCACGACAAAGAAATTCTCAACTTGCTCCAGCGGGACCTTCGTGAGCCGTTCATCGAGACTATGTTCGATGCGTTGCGCGGTGGCTACGCTGCTGCCTACGATGACGTATCGCAACCGCTAGGGGGTTTCGCGGTCCAACGTCCAAGTACAGAATGGGACGCTGTTGATCTCCGAACTCTTCGAGATGGTCGTCGGGACAACGGCATGAGATCGCTGATGAAGTCCTGCACAGACCACGGCGCGCCGTATCAGGTGAAAACACTGCCCTGCAATGGGCAGACGATTGTGGTTGGCCAGCTCGGCCAACTGCTCGTCCTTACAGAACCAATCGACAACCTCAAAGCACGACCAGAGCGCGCAGCATACAAAGCGGATCTTGCGGCATCACATTTCGCTGTGCGCCAGCTCGAAATGGACCTTGGCGACGGCTGGCGCCAAAGAATAGACGCGCGAAACACAATGCTTGTGGTCATTCAGCACGGCATGAGGGCGGGTGGCTTCAACCGGCGCGACACCTCCCTTTCCATGATGCGCCTTGTCGTGCCCGATGCATCATTCGGATCTTGGCTTTTCCAGGCTAACGTCATGAATGGTGAGTTGGGCTCCGTTCTGGGATGGACTCAAGTTGAGAAGGTGGGAGAAGCCCGCCCAATACAGGAGGACCGCGTCTTTGTTTCGTTGAAGCGCGGCTTGGGAGAAAGAGACATTGAGCTATGAAAAGAGTGGAAGGATTCGTCAGCGAAAGACTGACGCAAGCAAGAGAGGCCCATGGTCTTACGAAAGCTGCGCTAAGCGGGATGTTGGAGATCTCCCCAAATGCGCTAACTGCGTTGGAAACAGGGGTGTCATTGCCACGAGCGGAGACATTTGAGGCGATTGCCGAAAAGACGTCTTTCCCTAGGCAATTTTTCTTGCGCCCTGTTCCGCCCCCTATGAGCGGGCCAGTATTTTGGCGTAGGCAAGCCTCAGAACCACTGCGCTCCCAAGGTAAAACAGCGCAGAGAATCGAGTGGGCCGCTGAAGCTTTTGCTGTTCTTTCCGAATATGTTGAATTCCCGGCGCTCCATCTTCCCCGGTTGGCCGATTGGCCAAGGAACTGGGCCAGCGTCACAAACGAACAGATTGAGGATCTGGCTGACCATTGCAGAAATGTCTGGGGATTGGGATCATACCCAATTCCGGATGTTTGTCTTGCTCTCGAAAACATGGGTATCCCAGTTCTCGCCTTCGAAATTGAGAACAGCAAACAATCGGGATACTCTCGCTGGGCAGATCATATTGAACGGCCAGTCGTTGGCGCGAATATCCTTGAATCATCTGCAGTGCGCATGCGGTTTAATCTTGCGCACGAACTTTACCATGTCCTGGCACACTTTGGGTCAGTTACTGAGAAGGAAGTTCGTCACCCGCAGACCTATCAAGCTATCGAGAAACAAGCCCACAGATTTGCAGGTGCGCTGCTTTTTCCGAGAGACGCTTTCTTGAAGGCAGTTCAGTACCCGTCTTTGGAGGAGTTTGCATCGCACAAACAAGAGTGGGGCATTTCTATTCTTGCTCAGATCAAACGTGCTCAAGACTTGGGTGTTTGTGATTCCGAGTGGGCGCGTGCGCTTAACATTCGCGCGTCGAAGAACGGATATCGAGGAAAACGTGGTGAGCCTTTCGACAAAGAGATGCCGCTGGAAAAGCCTCGCATGTTCCGTCGGGCAATTGATGCGGTCGAAGGTGGAGGCGAGCTTTTGCTGGAACAAGTTCGTCGTAGGCTGTCTTTACCGCGTGTGGGAGAGCAAGAGATTTTTGGGCGTGTATTGGAGACCACTGGCTCGAATGTGATCCAGCTAAAGAATGCAAGGCAGGAGTAGATATGACCAAAATTAAAGGTAAAAACGATGGCCCTGGAGGGCGCAATGAACACTACGACATTGGGAGACGTAAGAACGTTCCTCGCAGAAATGTTGTAGCCGAAATCAAGAGAGGCGAACATCGCGATGCACACGTCGTCAAAGTGAACGGCCGCGAATATGCCCGAGACAATCCAGATAATTCAAAGAAAGATAACGTTAACCGTTGAAGAGGAGTTAGCTATGGCTAGATGCACCGCGCCGGTAAGGGGCCATAAATCAGCGGCCGCCGCCGCTAACTGCCCGGCATGCAGGTACCGTTATGGCGGTTCCCGTAGCTACGGTGGCTATGGCAGCGGGTATACCAGCTATAGACCGAATCCATCTTCTAACTCTTCGGGCGGGCGATCTGTCACTCGCAGTAGTGGAGGAGCGAAGAGCCGCTCAACGAAACCGCGTTGGTCAGGAGCAAGCTCAGCTGTATGGTACACACCTGAGCAAGTTCGGGCGTTAACACCCGTCAGAGAAAACGTTGAAGATCTTGCTGTTTCGCAACCAGATTTAAGAGATGTGTTTCTGTGCCATGCTTGGGACGATCGACAAGGATCTGCCAAGGAGCTACATGATCTGCTTGAACATCTGGGCGTCCGCGTATGGTTTAGTGAGAAGGATCTTGGATTGGGAGTGCCAATGATGCGAGCAATCGATAAGGGTCTGGTGAACTCGCGCGTCGGCATTGTATTGGTGACCCCGGCAATGTTGAAACGTTTACCAGCAGAGGGAGTTGCCGACAAAGAGCTTTCTGCACTCCTTAGACGCGAGCGTTTAGTTCCTGTTGTCCATGGAACTACATACGAGGAACTCGAAAAAGTCAGTCTTTTGTTGGCGTCCAGAGCCGGTCTGAGCACTGCTGAAGAGACAATGGCAGAAGTAGCGTCAAAAATTGCGGAGCTTGTTGACGTCCCAATTCAATGACTTTCAAAGAGGACACCTCAGATAGGCACACCATTCTAGACATGATGACGGCCTTGGCCCAAGGCGATTTGTGCATCAAGAAACTAATTCACTTGCGTCGCGACCAGCGCAAACAAGGCCACACTTTTTGGTTGCGCTGACTGATCTATGCTAAGACCTTCCACAATGTTATTTTAACTCTTGGGCTAGCACCATGACCGCAAAGACTAAGACGCTACGATTCAAGCGTCTAATATCACATGGCTTTTTTGCCCCCGAACTTCCCCCGTGCTTCATTTCGGATGATCTTGCCCGCTACAGAGAAAGTCTATGGAATGCGGTTGAGCTTGTTCCGCGATTGAACAACGCGCGTTACTCAGGCGCCAAACAGTTTGTTTCCGAGCCAGCTTGGTTTTACTTTCCAAGATACGGGCGGGACGACCGAAAACATGCCGTAATCAACCCGATCTCCTATCTTGCGATATCGAAGGTGCTTGCAGACAATTTCGTCCAACTCAGATCGGCTTCTAGAAGTTCGAGATTTAGCACCTCTCCGTTAGTGTTTGATTGGGTCGGTAGCCGCGCGGTCTTCAGGCCCAGCATCGATCTTCGGGATGACTTTCGCGTCAATCTGGCTACGCGACATGAAAGGTACGTTGCGGCCGACATCAGAGCGTTTTTCCATTCGGTATACACGCATTCGATACCGTGGGCGATCTACGGCAAGTCATGGTCAAAGCAAAACCGGCAAATCACGCATTATGGTAACCTCCTGGACCTGTTTTGCCGAAACTCCCAAGATGGCCAAACAATTGGATTACCTGTCGGCCCTGATACATCTCGACTTATTGCCGAAGTCATAGCTTCTGCATTGGACGAGAAGCTTTCTGAGATTGTCCAAATCGAAGACATGGACGCTTCGCGATACATCGATGACTACACAATAGCGGTCGCGAGCGGGATGTCAGGAGACGGAGTAATCGCAGCGGTAAGGCAGGCTGCCACATTTTTTGAGCTTGAGCTCAACAACGATAAATCTGCGGTGGAACATACTTCCAGGCGTCCTTCAACAGGCTGGAAGCAAGCCGCATTAGCTCACGTCCCGCGAAGCGATAGAACGACAAACTCGTTCCTTCGCTTCTTTTACGAAGTTGGAAGAGTCTGTAACGATCACCCAGAGTTAAATGTGGAGAAATTTGCATTCCAGAATGCAAGGTCCGCGTTCGTCAATGCAGACGAGTGGAACGCTTTGCAAAGTCATCTCATCAATGCATATCGACGAAACTCCACATTGGTCTCACTTCTTGTAGAAGTGCTGGTCTTGCGGGAAATCGAACACGGAGATGTGGATAGGGTAAAACTTGCCGGCTTCCTTGAGCGTAGGCTCCCCGAACTCGCTCAAGAAAACAGGACCGGAGAGATCATATGGCTCCTCCTATTAGTAGTTAGACTTGAGCTTGAATTGCCCTCAAGCAAGCTCTTGCCCCTATTTCAGCTTGAAAACTCAATGGTTGCTTTGATGCTAACCTACGCCTCCAATCGAGGCATTGTATCAGGAGCGGTGGATCATAGTACTTGGCAACAACACTTGTCTGGCGAAGGCTTAAAGGGGCCGATGTGGTTGTATGCCTATGAGGCCATTCGCAATGGAACAAACCCATCAACAGACAGAACCTTTATTGAACAAGATCCGTTCTTTTCGGCATTGTTGAACCGAAACATAAAGTTCTTTGATCCCGAGCGCGGTTTCGCCTCAATGGGGTCGGAACTTCGACTTCGCAGAGCTGAGAACACGAGAGCGAGAATTCTCCGCCAAGATTTCCTCGACGACTTTGATTTTGATTTGCTGGAGTTTGATGAAGATGAGGTAGATCAAGAATCGGATATGGAATTTGACGATGAGTACTAGGCCGCGCCACGAGGCTGTTACGAATGGCGGCAAACCGGGCTGCGACAGCAGCATCTAAGCAAAGTGGCCAAGGTCCGCTTAGGGCCGTTCAACAATCACGCGGGCATTATTCAATCTCGTTACAATAAACTCGTGGCCTTCAGTTGGTCGAGCTCAAGTGTCCGGGTTGCCATCCACTTCCCACCACCGTTCGCAGGTTCCACCAAAAACCTGCTGTGCCCGTGCGAAGGCGGCCTCGGATTTCAGTATCTCTGGATCGGTAAGTGCCTTGAAGCATTGTTCATCGGCAAGTGCCTCGCTTTGCGCTCCAGCGCGGTTAGCCGAGCCCATGCTATAGCCCATAAACAGTGTGGCAACAAATGCACCCAATAGCGGGAACAATAAAGGTCCCGGCTTTCGCTCCGAAACACCGAATAGATAAGCGGCCACTCCAGCTACAAGTGTGACGACCGCCGGTATCACATCACCAACAACGCCAATCCGACTGTTACCACCCTGGAAGCCAACTAGACCACCGAATAGTGCCATCACAAATAGCGCACCCAGCACGGAGCCAATTTCCCGCCTCTCGTATACAATGGATATGATCGATAGCAGTGCTGTGAGCGCCACAGCGGCTCCGACTATCGCGACACTTAGAAAGGAGGTAAGCGCCCATACGAAATGGTCACAGGGCAGCAAGTCCACTCCAAATATTGTGAAACAAGAATTCGATTGGTCTTCCAAGGTCTACTGCCCCTGTTGAACAAAAATGATGTTCGAACCCGTCTGAATGGCACGCTCCATCCAAGTGTGCTGCTGCATGAGTTTGGAACTGAAATCGCGTAATTCACTCGATCCATTGTCTTCGGCGACATACCATTCTCCGGCAGAATCAACTTCGCGCATTTCAATGGCACCAGACGCAGTAAGGGTCTCCAACTCTTGATAATAACGCGGAACGCCGCCGTTTTCGCCTATCAGTGCTCCATCTTGCCTTTGCCGGTCCTGCATGTCGAAGCCGAATCCTCCATCAGCGTCGAACCACATGAGGCCGTTATAAGCCCCATCGCCTTGCAAAATGCTAGAGGCCGGATTGCAGTCTGATGTTGGTCCTTTCGGGGAGCATCCCTTTGGTTTCTTTTTCATAATGACGACCAAACCGTTGCTATTTGAATTTTCAACAGCCGAGCAGAAATCCTGCATTTCGTCGCCCATGCCGCGCGCGTTCCAGTGGTCTTGGCAACCGGCATGGGCCAAAGATGCCGAAATCAACAATGGTAAGGATAACAGTATCACGTTCATCTCAGTATCCGCTTTCACTAACTGGTTGCTCTAACAAGTATTACAGTCACGCCAACAATGATATCGCAGCAAAATTTTCACTCAAGTGCTACACAAAATGCCCTGAGATATAACACTCTTTAGGACGGCTTTGTGTGTGTGCCAATACAGCGAATATCTTCTTCGATGGGTCGCATTGCGGCATCATGTTGAAAAGGCGAAGGGCCGTATTGAGCCGTACTCAAAGCATAAGAAAATACCTCATTTAAACAACTCCTTATATCCGGAACTCCACTACCAGTGGGCAGTGATCGGAGGCTTTTGGCCTATCCCAACCCATGCGAGGAAAACGTGGAATGTCGTTGGAATTTGGGACCCGGAACGGCATCCCCATACGTAAGATTTCAGGAAGCCCTACAATCTTCTCAGCGAGGGCCGGAGAAGCAATTATGTAGTCAAGTTGAGTCTTGTGCTTCTCGCCTGCGTAGTAATGCGTCCATCGATCCGAGGCAGGCAAAAGATCGACAAGGTTGACGCCAAATCCATCTTTGAGCAGCGGGTCAATCCCGGATTCATCGGGCCTTTCAATATCTTCGACCTGCCGACCCTCTTCGTCGAGTCGTTTCCTAACCTTGATAACTTGCTGGTAATCGTTCAGATCCCCAACGATACACCAGAAAGCTTCACTTGGGTCCTCAAACTTTCGATTAATAATTTCACGTACTGTGATGGCTTCGAGTTGGCGCATTCCGATACTTTCATCTCTGCCACCGCCCATGGATTTAAAGTGGCAATTGAAAACCGTGACAGGCGCTTTGCTAAGAACCGCTTCGACGCAATCGCGTCTGAAAACCCTCCGGCCTCGTAGATTGCTCGCCTTCTTTTTCGCCTCTGGAAATTCCTCAAGAAGACCTACACCTGTCTCTGTGTCGTCTATCCATGCCGGAGTCAGATCGGCATGTGACCGAGTATACAAAGGCCAATCAGCGTGAGACGCAATTGCGACATCAATTCCTCGCATATCATTACCTTCGTGCAAAACGAGGTGCCGATAACCCTTTTCGCCGAGTTTGGCATAGTATGCCGACATGAACCGCTCTAACGCGCCAAAGCTATCCACCTCTTGAAAGGCGACGACGTCAGCATTCAGCTGTGCGAGCGCGAGCGCGGTGTGTTGGCGCTTGTCATCGTCCTGTGAAATCGAAGCGGTTTGGATGAGTTGTCGAAAGTCTTGGAAGTCGTTGAGGTCTCCATCACCGTATTCAGCAAGGAACTGTGCAATTGGTGCTAGGTATCGAGCTTCACGGCTCTTTGGACCTCGGAGGAATGCATTATAATCATGTCTTGTGAACAGGTTTTCGATGTTGAATGTTGCTAGGCGTAAAGTAACAGGCATCAAATAAATCCTCTGCCAAAAATTTCCCAATTGTCCTACTTTGAACCGTACTCGCCTTGCTTCATACAAATCAACCTTTGAGAGAGTCCCGGTATTCCGCGCTCCACTTTCTCAATGCGAAGAAATATGTCTAATACACGTTGTGCTTTCGACAGCAGGCTTTTAGCAACACAACAACTTCGCACGAGCTACGACTGTCGGCAAAGCGGGTTGCGACCGCAGCAACCGCAGCATTGGGACGACTAGGTGAACGGCAAGTTTGGCTGAATTTGTAGGGTGGCCAGCCTTGCAAAGCCAGCCACCCAGCTCCTGTAGCCAGGAGTGTCGGTTTGGTTCTAACGCTGCGCCAGACGTTGTTCGAGCCACTCCAGCACTTCAATCTCAACCCAACCCACTCGGTTCGGGCCTAGCTGTACCCGCTTGGGGAATAGGCCTGCCTTCTCCAGACGTGCGGTGTGTTGCGGTGAGTACAAGACCAGCTCCTTGACCTGGCGTTTTGAAAGTATCCTCATCACGATCTCTCCTTGATAGAAGAGCATCGCGATGCTCGGGTTTCGACAATTTCCCCGAGGAGCCATAAAGTTAGCAGTTTGCACTCAAGTTGGCGAGAAATTCGTCATATGCAGATACGGCAGCAGTCATTTCCTCCAGATAGGTATGCCGGTTATAAACCGCTGCAACGCCGCTGATCGTCCCTGAGACGTGATTGAGAAGCTTTTCGGTAACATGGATCGGCGTGCCGATTTTTGCGTGAGTGGTTGCGAAAGTGCGGCGCAAATCGTGCAGGGTATATGGTGCGACGCCTGCAAGCCCTTCATCAAACCGCTTCTTGTGCCATGCCCAAGTTGTAAACGGTTTGTCAAAGTCAGTGGCAGCTGGAAACAACAAGTCTCCAGTATCGGGAAGGTTATGTATGACGGCTTGCGCCATAGCAGTTAGCGGAAATCGGTGTTCACGGCTGTTTTTCGCAAAGCCTTTGGGGAAGAGAACTTGATCGCCCGAAATCCATGACCTTCTAAGCATCCCCACCTCGCTACGTCGCTGCCCAGTGTAAAGCAAGAGTTGGACGATTGGTCCAAAAGGGAATGGTGTTTCGCGGGCATGGTTCAAGACCTTTCGGAGTTCTTGTTCATCCAACACCCTGTCCCGTTCTGTTGAGCTTTGCTTCATCGGCGGCACAACAGAATACTCAATCAATCCCTGCCGAACACACCAATTCATTAAGGTACGAATAGCAACGTACGCATGGGATTGCTCGGAAGGGGTATCCGATAGTTGAGAGATGACCTTCATAACCTGAGCTCTGGTAACCTCCCGAACGTCGTCCGTGAAAGAGAAATGTTTATGCAGCAAACGACGATAGTCGGCCACGGTTCGTGGCTTGTTGCGGCGTTCGCAGTCCGCGAGAAAGTCTTCTCTAGCTTTATCAAACGAGACGATTGGCCGTTCAGGTGCAAACACCCCTTCGTCCAATGCATTGTTGGCCAATAGTTGTCTTGCTTGTTTTCGAGCATCCGCCAAGGACAAATCCGGATAGCGCCCCAAGGTCTTACGCCGTCGCTTCTCGCCCAACAATACAATGTATGATCGGCTGCGCGTCGAACACCTCACACCAAAGTTTGGGGTGAGTTCGTCCCAGTATGTGATCTGTCCGTTCGTAGACAAAGGAAGCTTCTTGATGGCTAAGTCTGTCAAACGAATTCGCATCTTAGGCTCATTTCAGGCTCATAAATCACGTGTGTTTGGGCGTTTATCTATGTTCACCTATACACGGATCTTGGTGCCATATCCATATAATTCAATATTTTACATGAATGTATGTTCACCTACGATTCATGTATGCAGCGGATTGCAAATCCGTGTACACCGGTTCGATTCCGGTACTCGCCTCCAAATGGTTTCAAGTACTTAGCTCTCTCCTCTCTTTGCCCCACCGGGGTCCTTTGCAATTGCGTTTACGGTTCGCCTTCGCGACGCGGCTTTTCGCGCCGCAGTAAGTCGGGGACTTCCGCGCGCGCGGCAGGCGAAACCGCGGCGTAACGTTGATGACAGCGGCGGCGCGACGCGGCATCCAGCCCCTATCCAGCGCAAACGGACGCTTTAAACTCAGCTGCAGAAGATCAACTGGAATATGGAACAGCTAGGAAGATAGATGCTGGCGGTTTGAGCGCACGCCGTTATGTGAGATACCGAAAACGCAACTGCGCGTGGTTGTGATTAGCAGAGATGGCCAGCGTCAGGCCGGCCATCCCGCTAACGCGATAAATGGTTACTTGAACCACCAACGTTCCATCCAGCGCTCACCATCCAGATCCCAGTTCGAACCCAGTTCGCCATGCCCGACCTTGTCATTCAGGGCAAATACATAATTGGCGAACATTGGAACGATGACCCCGCCATTATTGGATACGATGTCCTGCATTTCCCAATACATCTCGCGCCGCTTGTCATCGTCAAGTTCCGCACGGGCCGTGACCATCAGTTCCTCGAAACGCTCGTTGCACCAGAAGCTGTCATTCCATGGCGCACCGCAGGAGTACGCGGTCGCAAACATCTGGTCCTCGACGGGACGGCCTGCCCAATACACAGCGCTAAAGGGTTTCTTCATCCAGACATCAGACCAGTAGCCATCATTCGGCTCCCGGACGGGCTGCAGGTCGATGCCGCATCCCTTGGCCGAGTTCTGGTACAGCGTGATTGCATCAACCGATCCGACAAATGCCGCATCCGAACCAGAGAGGGACACGGAAAGGTTATCCAGCCCGGCTTGCTGCAGATGCCATTTTGCCTTCTCCGGATCATATGTCTTCTGAGCGAGTTCTGAATTGAAGTAACGTTGACCCGGACCGACGGGATGATCGTTCCCGATTGAGCCGTAACCAAACAGAATTTTTTCAACCATTTCTTCACGATTCACCGCGTATTTGAGAGCCTGGCGAACGTGATTGTCGGTAAAAGGATCCTGGTTCGAGGACATCGCGAAAGTGTAATGCTGGGTGCCGGCAACAGATTGGATGACCACACCCGGTTTGCGCCCCAACAAGCCCGCTGTCTTCAGATCAACGCGGTCCACCGCATCCACGTCTCCCGATACAAGGGCCGTCGTGCGCGCGTTCTGATCAACCAGCGAAATCATCTCGATACTGTCGAACCAGCCGACTGAATCGTTCCAGTGGTTCGGGTTGCGTTCGAACGTGGCGCTGACACCAGGGTCAAAGTTCTTCATCGCGTAGCTGCCGCACCCGATACCGTCACGCCAGTTCATCTTGTCGCCGTCGGCGGGACAGATCGCAAGGTGAAAATCGGACAGGATGAACGGGAAGTCGGCATTCCCGCCATCAAGCTTGAAGACCACCGTATCGGTGCCATCTGCGGTGATTTCCTTGATCGGGGCAACGATCGGCCCCGCCGCCGAAGTCGAGTCTTCCCCCCGGTGGTGATTGATCGAGGCAATGACATCCTCAACCGTCACGTCCTTGCCGTTGTGAAACGTCAGTCCCTTGCGAATTTTGAAGCGGTATTCGCTGGCGTCGGCACTTGCCTCCCAGCTTTCAGCGACTTCCGGCCTCAATGTGCCGTCCTGTGCCACTTCGGTCAGACGTCCGTGAACACCATGGTTCAATGCACTTGTGAATCCGTTTTCGGATGTGCCGGGATCAAGAGTGTCGCTGGTCTGACCGTGGGCCTTGCCCATTCGGAAATGGCCGCCACGCTTGGGTGCGGCACTGGCTGCACTAAGTGGAAGTGCAGCCGCGACTGCAGTTGCTGCGGTTGTTTTCAGAAACTTGCGGCGGTCAAACTGTGTCAGATTGGATAAGGGCATTTTGTTCCTCCGGTGACTTTTTCTTTGCTGACGATGACTTTCAGGTCAGTAGGTTGCAATCGACGGACCACCTGCATCAGCATCAGGTGGAAAGCCTCGGTTCAAACTTTCAGAAAGCTGTTCTCGCTGCGCGGCGTAGTCCGGATCAGCGAACAGGTTCACATGCTCTCCGGGATCGGTGTTGAGATCAAACATCTCACCCCAGTCCGGCTTCTCGGGGTATCGGGTAAGGCGCCAATCCTGCGTTAAAATGGTATGATTGTAAGTCTCTTTCCGCGTCCGCGGATGATATTCGGCAAAGAGTTGTTTGCGCCCTGGCGCATTCGGGTTCGCCATCACCCGGTGAAACGAAGTGCCATCCGTTTCAGAGCGTTGGAGCCCGAGATAGGATTGCAATGTCGCCCGCAGGTCAAGATGGCTGGTGATGCCGCTTCGATCTCCGGGCGGGATATCGGGGCCGGCCATCAACAAAGGCACTTGCAACAGGGATTTATAGGGGCTGGGGCCTTTGCGGATTAAACCGTGATCTCCCAGCAACTCTCCGTGGTCGGACGAAAAGATGACCAGTGTTTGGTCTGTCATACCGCACTCTTCCAGTTGAGAGAGGATGCGGCCGACGCAATCGTCGATCATCGACACCATGCCATAGGTATGAGCGACAGCCAGGCGCATTGACGCCTCTGAAATCCGCTGCGTGGTCTGCATGAACCCCTGTTCCCTTGGAGGACCGGGGTTGCGCAGAAAGTCCACATAGCTTTTCCCGGCCTCTTCGCGGTCAGTCTCCATGATGTAGGAAGGCATGGCCGATAGTTCACCCGGCACTCGGGACGGTAGTGGCATCTCGGCCGGATCATACAGATGACACCAGGGGGCTGGTGGTGAAAACGGGTGGTGAGGATCCGGGAAGGACACAAAAAGGAAGAACGGATCGTCGCCATCGCTGTTTTTCAGGAATTCACAGGACCGGTCTGTGATCCAGCTGTTGTAGTGCAACTCGGCCGGTATCGCGGATTTCCAAACTTCATCCAGATCGTCGGGCCGCGGTTCCAACGCGTTTTCCGGCAGGTAAAGCTGTGCTGCTTCAGGTGCCACCTCATTCAGCCATCGGGCGTAGTGGCCTCCCTCCGTGGCGCTGACAGATTCACCGATCAGGATATCAACCTGATCAAAGCCATAAAACGGCCCGCGCCAGCGACTGCTTTCCGGCAAAGTCCAGAATGCATTCGAATCCGGCATCGCGTATTCTTCCCCGGCCAGTATGGGCTGGAAATGAAACTTGCCAACACCATGCGTGCGGTACCCGGCGGCCTTCAGATCATGAGTGATCAGAGGCGTGTTTTCCGGCAAAGCAACACCATTGCGGGTCAGTCCATGATGGCGCGCAAAAAGCCCGGAAAACAATGTGGAACGGCTGGGTGAACAAATCTGGTGAGGCGTGAAATGATTGCGAAACGTTGCGCCACGCTGCGCAAGCCCATCAATGTTTGGGGTTTTCACAAACTGATTTCCGGTGCAGCCCAGGCTATCCGAGCGTTGCTGATCCGTCATTATCATCAGTACATTTGGCGGCATGCGTATCCTTTTCGCTGGCCGCAAACGTACAGAACCACTGACATTCGATAAAATACTTTTATTTTCCTATGATATTTGCAAAACAGATATCATGTTCTCGCAAAAACACCTGCAGATCTTCCGGGCGGTGATGTCTACAAGGTCAGTCTCCCGCGCCGCAGATCGGATGAACCTGTCCCAACCGAGTGTAAGCCGTATTCTGGGAGAGCTTGAACGGGAGTTCGGGGCCTCCTTATTCGTTCGTAAAAGCAAAGGTGTCGACCCGACACCCGAGGCGGAAGCCTTCCTTGAAGAGGTCGAGCGTCACTATCTGGTCTTACGGAATTTAACCGAGGCGGCAGCTCAGATTTCCCGCAGAGAGAGGGGAAGGCTGACCTTTGCGACGATGACCGCCGCATCGCTTGAAATTGTGCCCCTTGCGCTGGAAAAGATGAAGGCCGGTGAAAAGCTGTTGACCGTCAACTGGCATGTCAAATCATCGAACTGGGTGATCGATTTCACGCGCTCCGGAACGATCAATACGGGTTTGGCGAGTATAACAAATCTGCCAACTGGTATGCATATTCTGTACGAAAGCTCGGTTCCTCACATGTGTTTGCTGCAAGCAGACCATCCACTTGCACAACACTCCGGTTCTCTGAAGCTTCGCGATCTGCGCCCCTATCGTGTTGTCGGTTTGCTTGGCCAGGTCGCTGATGAAATAGCGATACGACAGATCGGCGCAAATGCGTCCACCCCCATGAATGCTGAGACATCGCTCGCCGCTATTGGGCTCTCCAAGCATTGCGGCGGCATACCAATCGTGGATGCTTTCACCGCTCATAGCTGGATCAAGCACAATGGGGGGCTGGCGCGCCCTGTTGTGGATTTAATCGCGTATCGGTTTGCGATGTTCGAACCCTCGGGGGTCAAAGCCGCGATGGTGGATCGTGAGTTTCAGGGTTTTCTGGTGAAGGAAATCGAATGCGTTCGAGCGTGGGCAGAAACCCAAAGCACCGCTGATACCTAAAAAAGGCAGCTTGGCGCAGATCGCGTCCATTGGTGCATGATGCAATATGTGTCGGTTTGGCCTCAGAGCCGACGCTACCCGCCCTTCTTTATTCAAACACCGCCGCACGCCCGGCCATGTTGGCGGCAATCACTTCCATCTGATGGGGTTTGCCGATCAGGTCCGCCTGTTCCCGGCTTTCAGCCAGCAGCACGGCATCTGCGTCAGCCCCGCTTTCGGCCACGCCAATCAGCTGTTTGGCGGCGCGGATCGCCGAGGGGCTTTTGCCTGAGATCTCGGTGGCCAGCTCGGTGGCGCGGGCCAGGGGATTTTCGGCCAGTTCCGTCACCAAACCCCAGCGTTCGCCCTGCTCGGCCACCACGGGCGTGGCGGTATAGGTCATCTGGCGGATTACGTCCGAGCGGGTCAGCCGGGGCAGTAACGCCATGCCGCCCATGTCGGGGATCAGGCCCCATTTCATCTCCATGATTGCCAGTTTGGTGTCGGGCGCAGCGATGCGGATATCGGCCCCAAGCGCCAATTGGAACCCGGCCCCATAGGCAACCCCGTGCAACGCCGCGATCACCGGCATGGGCAGCCTATGCCAGACCATGGCCACCTCCTGAAACAGGTTGGTATTTCCATGGGTGCGCGGCATCACGATGGCCTCGGGATCACCGGCCGCAAGAGTCGCAAAGCTCATTACGTCAAGACCGGCGCAGAACGCAGCGCCCTCGCCCGACAGCACCACGGCCCGCACGTCTGCATCCATCAGAGACTGACCAGCCGCGACGATGGCTTCGGCCATCTCGGGATCGACGGCATTGCGTTTCTCACCCCGGGTCAGGGTGACATGGGCGATGTGGTTCTCGATCTTGGTGGTGACACGGGTCATGGGCGCTCTCCTTTGCCAACAGAGATGCGCAATCCCGCGCGAAATGCCAGTGCGACGTTAAGGCACAAGCCGGTCCACGGCGCGCATCATGCCCAGCGATTTGTCGTAAACCAGCGTCAGGACACGCCGCCCGCCAACCCTGGAGGCAATCACAGGCAGGCTGCGGACAGTTCCGGCGGCGAGGGTGGCGGCAATGAAGCCGCGGCGTGACAGATTGGGCATGGGATGCCTTTCGTCCAGTTGAGAATGATTCTCAGGTAAGCAATCTGCGTGCGCTCTTCAAGGGCTTGCGCCCTTTGCACCCATGGCTTTATCTGGCCGTCATGACCGGACCACGCTACACCCCACTTGCCAAATCGCTGCCTGCCACCGTGCCGTTTGTTGGCCCGGAACAGCAGGAACGCGCCCGTGGCGCGGTGTTCGATGCGCGGCTGGGGGCAAATGAAAACGTGTTTGGCCCCTCGCCCGAGGCGATTGCCGCCTTGCAGGAAGGGGCCGCGGAAATCTGGCAATATGGCGATCCGGCCAGCCATGATCTGCGCGCGGCTTTGGCCAGCCATCTCGGCATCGCCCCCGAAAATATCGTTGTGGGGGAAGGGATTGACGGGCTGCTGGGATATCTTGCGCGTCTGTTGGTCGGCCCCGGCGATGCGGTTGTGACCTCGGACGGGGCCTATCCGACCTTCAATTACCATGTGGCGGGGTTTGGTGGCGTGCTGCACAAGCTGCCCTATCGCGAGGATCACGAAGACCTTACAGCGCTGATCGCCAAGGCGCATGAGGTGGATGCGAAGCTGATTTACCTGGCCAATCCCGACAACCCGATGGGGACATGGCATGCCGGGTCGGTGATCGAAGATGCATTAGACACCCTGCCCGATGGCTGCCTGTTGCTGCTGGACGAGGCCTATATCGAATTTGCCCCCGCCGGTACGGCGCCGGTGATTGAAATCGAAGATCCGCGCGTGATCAGAATGCGCACCTTTTCAAAGGCCTATGGGATGGCGGGCGCACGGGTGGGCTATGCGTTCGGGGCGCGCGACCTGATCACCGCCTTTGACAAGATCCGCAATCATTTCGGGATGAACCGCGCGGCGCAGAGCGCAGCAGTCGCCGCCTTGGAAGACACACTGTGGTTGCAGGAAACCTTGGATCATGTTGCCCGATCGCGCGATGAAATCACTCGGATCGCGCAGGACAATGGGCTGACTGCCCTGCCCTCGGCCACCAATTTCGTGGCGATTGACTGTGGGCAGGACGGGGATTTCGCACGCAAGGTGCTGAACAGCCTCGTGGATCAGGGTATTTTCGTGCGCATGCCGTTTGTTGCCCCGCAGGATCGCTGTATCCGCATCAGCTGTGGGCGACCTGAGGATCTGGTGCTTTTTGCAGCGGCCCTGCCCAAAGCATTGGCAGAGGCGCGCCGCTAACCCGTTCACCAGAATTTTAACGGGAATTTCGGGCGGTCTGCGGTATGATTAACCTATGCAACGCGGAAACCTGCCAGAAGCCCCCAATTACACCAACGCCGCCCTCGTAATGGGCGCGGTGAACCTGTTTTGGATGCTTGGCGTGGTGCTGGTGGTGTTCGGCCTGCCCATGGTTCTGGCCACCGGGTTCGTGCTGGACCGGTTGATCTGTTGGTGGGGGCAGCGGGGCTAGGCCCCTTTGGCAATCACGGTGGTCGCCGCATCCAGCCCGCCTGTGCCATGCGGGATATCCAACGCAGACAGCCCCGCCTGTATTGCCCCCAACATGCCCAGCACCATATGCGCGTTCACATGGCCCATATGACCAATGCGGAAATAGCCGTGCCAGGCGGGATCTTCCGGTTCGGCCATGCCGAGGCCAATGCCAAGGGTCACGCCCGTCTCAGCCGTCAGCCAGTCGCGTAGCCGTGTCGCCATCGGCGCAGGTAGGCTGAGCGAGGTGACGGCGCGGCTACGATGCTCGGGCGCGGCGACATTGAGTTTGAGCGCCCCGCCCTGCTCCCAAACCTCGCAGGCGGCCCATATGGCATGGGCCAGACCCTCATGCCGCTGCCAGACCGCCTCAATCCCCTCATCGTGGATCATGTCCAGCGCGGCGCGCAGGCCATAGAGGTTCTGGGTCGGCGCGGTGCCAGCGAAATACTGATAGTAAACCTCGGGGTTGGCGCGCTGGGTCCAGTCCCAATAGCTGGAGACACGCGGCATGGCGGCGCGCCGGGCGACGGCCTTGTCGTTGAAGAACACGAAACCAAGGCCGGGCGGGCCCATCAGACCTTTCTGGCTGGCCGCGGTCATGACATCGACGCCCCAGTCGTCCATCTCGAACCGGTCACAGGCCAGCGAGGCAATGCAGTCGACCATCAAAAGAGCCGGGTGGCCGGTGGCATCCAGCATGCCGCGCAGGGCCGCAATATCGTTGCGGATCGAGGTGGATGTGTCCACATGCGTGGCCAGCACGGCCTTGAAACTGTGGGACGTATCCGCGTGCAAAGCGGCCTCGACCACGTCCAGATCAACCGGGGATTGCTTACCGAAATCAAGCACATGCGGCGTGACCCCAAGGTTCTCGGCCATCCCGGCCCAGCCATGGGCGAAATGGCCGGTGGCGGGCACCAGCACGGCATCGCCGGGCGCGAGGACATTGGCCAGCGCCGCCTCCCACGCAGCGTGGCCGTTGCCGATATAAATCGCCACATGATACCGGGTGCGGGCCACACGCCGCAGATCGGGGATCAGGCCATGGGTCAGTTCGATCATCTCGCCCTCGTAGATATTGGGCGAGGCACGGTGCATGGCGCGCTGGACAGCATCGGGAATGACCGACGGGCCGGGAATGGCCAAGTAAGACCGGCCGTTGGCAAGGCTCATGAGGGGATGCTCCTGTAAACGTCGCGGGCACTTTACGCCGCGCGCGCGCAGGGTCAATCGCCTTGCCATGACGCGCCCCTGCCCCTACATGGAAGCGGCTTGAGCAAGTGAAGAGAGCACATGAAACTGATCAAACGGATTGGCGACTGGGAGCGCGAAACGCGCGCCTATTACAACACCGATCTGAGCACACCGGAAAACCGCCGCCGCGCCCATATTTACAATATGTGGTTCGATCACGCTGTGCTGCGCAAGTTCTGGACCAATTTTTATCCTGTTGCGCCGGGGGTTTACCGCTCGAACCAACCCACGCATGAGCGGTTCGTGAAGATGAAGGCGATGGGCATCCGCTCGGTTCTGAACCTGCGGGGGGCCGGGGGTGCAGCGCATTACCTGGTGGAAGAGGAAAGCTGTCGCAAGCTGGGGCTGACCCTGGTCAATTGCACGATGCATGCGCGCTATGCCGCGCCGCGCGAGGATATTCAGGCGGTGATCCGGGCTTTTCGCGAGATTGAGAAACCGTTCGTGATGCATTGCAAGTCAGGGGCGGACCGGGCCGGGTTTGCCGCCGCGTTGTATCTGCTGGTCATCGAAGGGCGACCGATGGCCGAAGCGCGCAAGATGCTGGGCGTGAAATACGTGCATCTGAAATGGTCGCGCACCGGGGTTCTGGATTTCATCCTTGATCTTTACGAGGCGCGCAACGCCAGAGAGCCGATCGGCTTTGAAGATTGGATCGCCACCGAATATGACCATCTTGAGGTCCAGACCCAGTACGAGAAGACGCATAAGCCGATATTCTGAGCCCTGTGCGGGTCAGTAGCGCCGGACCAGCTTGTGCGGGTCCGCGCCCAGCAGATAGCGGATCAAAAGGGTCAGGTTGCGCCCGCCCCGCCGCACCCAGCCATCGCGTTGGTATTTGTCGGCGTTGGTGGTGATGGCCAAAGGCAAGCGTTTCAGGCGACCCCGCAGGACACGGGCGATGGCCACATCTTCCATCAGCGGCTGATCGGGATAACCGCCAATGGCCTCGTACTCAGCCTGCGCGATCAGCAATCCCTGATCGCCATAGGGCAATCCCAGAAACCGGGCCCGAAAATTGGCCCAGGCCGCCACCAGCGCGGGCGCCAACCCGCGCGCATCAAAGCGCAGTTGAAAGTAGGCCGGGTTCCCCGTCTGCATCTGTGCCGTCACGGCGTCGCTCCAGCCTTGCGGCAAGGTGCAGTCAGAGTGGATCACCAGCACCCACGTGCCCTGCGTTTGGGCCACGCCACGACGCAATTGCCCGCCACGCGACGCTGCGCCCTGTACCATAAGTGCACCGACGTCATCAGCGATTTGCAAAGTCGCGTCGTCCGAACCGCCATCCGAGATCACCAGTTCCCGGATCAATCCGGCCTCGACCCCTTCCATCAGGCTGGCAAGGCAGGCGGGCAGCCCGGCTTCGGCGTTCAATGTGGGGATCACAACCGAAAGTTCGGCGCGCATGGGCGTGGCCTCTTTTGCATTACATCTGACGGTCTATATTACAGTCATGTCCGCGATGGGAGAGCCGATGACACGCAGCATTTACGAGATTACCGGCAGTGATGCGGATCATTTCCTGCAAGGGCTGATCACCAATGATCTGGATAAAATGGGGGATGGGCTGCTTTATACGGCGATCCTGACGCCGCGAGGCAAGTACCTGGCCGATTTCCTGCTGCATCGCCGCGATGGGGCGATCCTGCTGGATATTGACGCCACGCTGGCCCCCGGGCTGATCCAGCGGCTGAACATGTATAAGCTGCGCGCCGATGTGACGATAACCGAGAGCGATCTGCGAGTGCGGCGCGGTGTGGGCAATGCCCCCGAAGGCGCATTAGCCGATCCGCGCCACGAGGCACTGGGATGGCGGCTTTACGGCAGTGAAGGGGGCGATGACGGCACGGATTTCGACGCTATTCGTGTTGCCCACTGCATCCCGGAAACCGGGATCGAACTGACCCCGGATACATTCATCCTTGAGGCCGGGTTTGAGCGGCTGAATGGCGTGGATTTCCGCAAAGGCTGTTACGTGGGGCAGGAAGTGACCGCGCGGATGAAGCACAAAACAGAGCTGCGCAAAGGGTTGACCACCGTGGCGGTTGACGGCGAGGTGCCTGTCGGCACCGAGGTCATGGCCGCAGACAAGCCCGCCGGGACAGTTTTTACCCAAGCCAAGGGGCGGGGAATCGCCTATCTGCGCTTTGATCGTGCCAAAGGCCCCATGCAGGCCGGTGACGTCGCGTTAAGCTGGGACGGCTGAAATCCGCCGACGCTGAATCTCGTCCCCTCGGGCCCGCTTTGCCGTGATTTGAGTTTCTTCAAGCGCGTTCGGCGTATTCCATGGTTTCGGTATTCACCACGATCGCCTCGTCAGAGCCGACGAAGGGGGGCACCATCACCTTGATCCCGTTGTCCAGAACTGCGGGCTTGAAGCTGTTGGCGGCGGTCTGTCCTTTGACCACCGGCTCGGTTTCGACAACCGTGCAGGTCACCTTCTGCGGAAGCGTCGCGCTGAGCGCTTCATCCTCGTGATATTCGATCTGAATGGTCATGCCATCCTGCAGAAACGGGCGGCGTTCGCCCAGGATTTCAGCGGGCAATTCGATCTGCTCGTAGGTCTCAGAGTCCATAAAAACAAGCATTCCGTCGCTTTCGTAGAGGAATTGCTGGTCCTTCTGCTCAAGGCGCACGCGCTCGACCTTGTCGGCGCTGCGGAACCGCTCGTTCAGCTTCGAGCCATTGCGCAGATTGCGCAGCTCGACCTGGGCAAAAGCCCCGCCCTTGCCGGGCTTGACGTGGTCGACCTTCACAGCAGCCCACAGCCCGTCATTATGCTCGAGAATGTTGCCGGGGCGAATTTCGTTACCGTTGATTTTAGGCATTGTGTCTAAACCATGTCAGGAGGTTGATCGGGATACGACCAACCCTATATCTGGGGATGTAGCCCCGCGCAAGACGACCAGATATCGTGCCGAAAGGTACAAAGCTATGCGTTTTGCGCAGATGAGCTATGCAAATTAGCCCTATCCGAATCGGGTTAAAAGCGCCATAAAGGGCGTCACGCCAGAAAGACAAGAGCAATAAAAACAAGGACGAAACATGAAAGATTTCGTTGACGGTACGGCCTTCAATGCTGAGCAGGGGAACCGTGCACGCAAACTTTTCGCAGCCGTGGTACTGGCTGCACTGGACGATGCCATTTCTGATGACAAGAAATATGGCAATGGTCCCGAGCAGATTGCTCGCTGGGCGCGGTCTCGTGATGGCCGCGAAGTGCTGAGCTGTGCCGGGATCGACCCGAATGAACGGGTTGTCACCGGACTGATGGATTTTGTCGGCAAAGGGGTTCGCACCTCGGTCGCGCTCTCGCGCGAAGAAAGCGAACGCCGCAATGCCGCCGCACAGGCCGAAGCTGCCTGATCTGAAAGACTTAAAACCCTCCAAGGTTGAAAGCCCTGCCCAAAGCGGCGGGGCTTTTTCTTATGTGGACGGGTCGTCAAATGAGACAGCCGACGCTGCGACGGCGCAAGCGGCTGTCGAATAGCGGGATTGAGCCCTTTGCGGTTATTAAGTTAAGCCGTGCGATGGCCAGACCGCGGGGTGGCGACCCGACCTTTGTGCAGAGCACTTTATGGCAGCCAAATCCGCAAAAGATCACCGCGTTGCGCCTCCCTTGCCAAATCGCCAGCCCTTGCGGGCGGTCTGGCGATCGCGCGGCGGCTTCGCCTTGATTCCGCGCGGGGGCAATGCCGGCTCCCGTCCCGCACACCTGATCTCGCCTTCCCTGACAGACAGGTGTCGGTCTCAACCAGACCGTCTTGCGATTCAAACAGCGCAAGGGAACAAGTCTTTTTCTACGGGCATCCAGCCCGCCATAGGTGAACCGATCCCCGACGGCGGTGACAAACCGCGAAATCGAGCATCATCACAGCTTTCTTTTCAAGGAACGGAAACACACCGGGTGGCAAGAAAGCTCTCACCCGGCATTCTGGGCAAAAACAAAAGCCCAGAAAAATACCGGGGCCAGTTGCACAAAGGCGAGGCAGGCAATCAGCAACCGTGAGCGCCAGCTGGGGAAGCGCCGCATCAGGATCAGGCAAAACAATAGCGAAAGACCCATTTCAATCGGGGCCACGATCCCGGCATGGGCGGCGTTGTCCCAGTAACTCAAGGGGCTTTCAAACACCCAATCGCTGAACGGCCAGAAATGCGGGCGGCCATCATCGTGATGCAGCGGGAAATCAAATGCCAGATGCAGCAACGCCGAGGCTGTGAAGACCATCGCGTTCCTGGCCCCCAGCGCCCAGGCAAGGCCAAAGGCCGCGCCCCACACCAGAAACGAGTTATCAATTGCGAAGACCTGTTGCCAGGCATCTGAAAAATAAAGCGTGTCAAACACGTAACCGGGCGGCAGGCGCAGGATGTAAAGGGCCGTCGCCGCCATCAGATACAGCGACAGGTCAGGGGCCAGCGCCCCCGCTATGGCGGCAAAGGTGCGCCGCCGGTCATAGGGGCGGGCAAAGGCAGCGGCGGCAAAAATCACATGGGCCGGTGTGTTCATCTCTTTCCCCGCTGCGCCCCGATGCGTATCAGGGATGAAAGCAGTATGGAGGGCACGCATGGCGCGGGCAATCATGATTCAGGGGGCCGGATCTAACGTGGGGAAATCCATGTTGGTCGCCGGATTGGCGCGAGCCTGTGTACGACGCGGCCTGAGCGTGGCCCCGTTCAAGCCGCAGAACATGTCGAACAATGCCGCCGTCACCCAAGACGGGGGCGAGATTGGCCGCGCGCAGGCATTGCAAGCCCGCGCTGCCGGGATCGCGCCGCACACGGATATGAACCCGATCTTGTTAAAGCCCGAAAGCGAGACCGGTGCACAGGTGATCGTGCAAGGTCAGCGCCTGACCACGCTCAAGGCAAAAGACTATATCAAGGCCAAGCCAAAACTTATGTCTGCCGTGCAGGAGAGTTTTCGCCGTCTTGCAGGCAGTGTCGATCTGGTGCTGATCGAGGGCGCAGGCAGCCCAGCCGAGATCAATCTGCGCGCGGGCGATATTGCCAATATGGGCTTTGCCCGCGCCGCCGGGGTTCCGGTGATCCTGATCGGCGATATCGACCGGGGCGGCGTGATTGCCCAGATCGTGGGCACGCAGGCTGTCTTGGAGCCGGGCGATGCGGAGATGATAAAGGGATTTGCCGTCAACAAGTTCCGCGGCGATGTACGGTTGTTTGATGGGGGATTGGCCGAAATTTCCAAACGTACCGGCTGGCCCTCGCTTGGGGTGGTGCCGTGGTTCTCCGAGGCGTGGAAGCTGCCGGCCGAGGATGTGCTGGATATCGCCTCGACCAGCGGAGGCGACGTGAAAGTGGTGGTCCCGCAACTGGGCAGGATTGCGAATTTCGACGATCTTGATCCGCTCTCGTCGGAACCTGGTGTCAGTGTCGAGATCATTGCCCCCGGCCGCCCCCTGCCCGGCGATGCCGATCTCGTGCTGATCCCCGGCAGCAAATCCACCATTGCGGACCTCGCGCAATTCCGCGCCGAGGGGTGGGATATCGACCTGGCCGCGCATCTGCGGCGCGGGGGGCATGTTCTGGGCATTTGCGGCGGTTACCAGATGCTTGGGCGCGAGATTGCCGACCCCGAAGGGATCGAGGGCACGGCCTGCACGGTCGAGGGGTTGGGCCATCTGGATGTCAGCACCGTCATGAGCCCGCAAAAGCGCCTCGCGCTAACTGATGCGCGGCATCTGGCATCGGATACTCCGGTAAAGGGCTATGAAATTCACCTTGGAGAGACCGCGGGGCCAGACTGTGCGCGGGCGTGGCTGGAGGTTGACGGGCACCCCGAGGGCGCAGCCAGCGCGGATGGGCGCGTGATGGGCTGTTACCTGCACGGGCTGTTTGCCTCGGACGGGTTTCGCAGCGCCTACCTGAAGGGGCTCGGGATCACGTCGGATCTGGCCTATGAGCGCGACGTAGAGGCGACGCTGGATGCTTTGGCCGCGCATCTGGAGACCCATATGGATATTGATTTGCTGTTGGAACTGGCGGCCGAGGCCGGGCGGTAGCGGCTGCAAATGTAAGGTCCGAGCCCATTGTGCGCGATGTTGCGGCGCGCACGAATGGCTGCATCGGTATCCAGCACTGAGCCAGGTACTCTTTCATTGATCCATAGGGATCTGTTGCCGAAATCTACATCATCAGGATGTCCTGGGTCTTCTTAACTGACGCTATTTCGCCTTCGAGTGTTGCCAGACTGACCGAGTGGATTTGGCTTGCGCTATGGTGTGTGCCATCTGGCCCGGTTATGCCATAGGTCCAGACCGCGTCGGCGGCATAGATAGGCTGGTATCCCAAATCTGCGGCACTGCGGGTTGTCGATTCAACGCAATGGTTGGCGGTCGCGCCGCACGTGACCACGCGTTCGATGCCTGCCTTGTGCAAAATATCCTGCAAAGATGTTCCCACAAATCCACTGCTGCCAGTTTTGACGACCACGGGCTCACCCGGTGCCGGAGCCGCGACAGGTTGCACCACCGATCCGGCGGCATCGGGATGAAACGGGTCGTCCGGGTCTGTGCCATGGTGGTGGACATGCACCACTGTATTTCCTGTGCTGCGAAATCTTTCCAAAAGCAGGGCAATGTTGTCTTCTGCCTCGGGGCAGGATCGTTCCGTGCCAGAGGCATCTTCGTGTGCCAATGCCATCTGCACATCAATCACCAGCAATGCGGTTTTCATCCTCAATACTCCTATGGGTTCGCCACAGCGCCGCGGTTGGCCAGAATGTTTTCCACCCGTTTGCCGTAAATGCGAATGTTGATTTCGTCGTCAATGACGCGATCTGGCTGCTCATCATACGTCATGATTGCGGAGATACGCGGCTGTTTACCCTCGACTTTGGTCACGCCATGCAACGAATAGCCGCCCCGAAACAGGGTGAAAGCGCCTGCGCCGCGCGAGAATGTCTGCGCATGAGACATGTCCCCGGCCAGCAACCTGTCCACGGCCTCACGATCCTCATCTGCGTCGGTCCGTGAATTCGGAAGGAACGTGAATTCGCCACCTGCCTCGGCCGCCTGCAACAGCAGGGTGACTGTGCATTCGGTGGTGTCGTAGTGCCAAGCGTGCCAGCTTTCCGGGTGCAGCGCGACCACGTTGAGGGCCTGGAATTCGTCAGCGCAGCGGTAGAGCTTGTCCTTTTTCTGAACCCGGCGGACAAATTCCGTCAGTATTTTTGAATGATAAAGTTGTTTGAGCCCGCTCTCGACAGGTATTTGATCATCCGCAAGCTGGACTGCGATATGCGTGAACTCTTTCCGGCGTGGGTCATCTTTGGGCAATGAGGGGTCGATGGCGCCTTGATAGATGTTGCGCTTTACGTGCAGGACTTCGGCGGTGGGCAACAGATCATTGGCCTCGCCATTCAACTGGTCCAGCGCCTCTTGGCGCAGAAAGCCTGCCAGATTGCACCAGCCGTGCTCATCCATGTGGCGCTGGCATTCGGCCAAAAACTCGGCACCGGCCCCGGTTTCCAGATCCGCGATGGGATAGCGGTCAGTATCAATGAGCTCCAAGGCGACGTCCTCTGGCATCTGGTGACTTTCTGGCATGGTGAACTCCTTGCGAATGGGCGCACTGCTTGGACTGTGCGCGCGTCGAAAGCACTATGCGCGCGCGATTTAACCATATAAAACGAAATAATATTCGCCCATGGACATAAAATATTTATGGAAGGTCGATGCGTCACAACCTGAACCTCAACTGGCTGCGCAGTTTTGAAGCGGCTGCGCGATTGCTGAGTTTCACCGCAGCGGCCCGTGAAATTGGAATGACGCAAACCGCCGTCAGCCAACATATCAAGGCGCTGGAGGCGCAGCTGAATGCAAAGCTGTTTCTGCGTCGTCCTAAAAGCCTGCAATTGACCGATGCGGGCAAGGCCTATCAGGTCACCGTGCGCGGGGCGCTGGACATGCTGGACATGTCGACCACAGGTCTCTTCGGGCCGCGCCGGACGCGCGCGATCACGGTGCGTGCTTCCATGGCATTCATCATGTGGCTGTCGGCGCGGCTTGATGATTTCTTGCTCAGCCATCCTGATACCGACGTCAAAATGGTGACGTCCATCTGGAAAAGCCCTTCGGACCAACAGCCTGTAGATGTCGACATTATCCTCGCCCCTCAAGAGAATGCGAGAACGGATCTGGAATTGCTATCGACCGAGATGATTGTTCCCATCTGCTGCATTGGGTCTGGAGAGGCGATTCATTTACCTGACGACCTGCTGCGGCACTCGCCGATCCACATCATGGGGTTTGACGACCATTGGGCGCGTTACCTGTCTGCTTACGGGTTGAAGTATGAAAACTCAGCCGGGCGTTTGATCACCGACACCACAACCGCCGCAATCGAAATGGTTGCCGCCGGACTTGGTTATGCGGTTGTCATAGAAAGGTTCGCCCGGCAAGCGATCCGGTCCGGGCAGAAAATTCGCATCGTTGGTGAACCAAAAGAGCTGGGACAGGCGCATTATCTGGTTCAAACCGAGCGCCGTGATGCCGCCCAAACGCATGTCAAAGAATTTGAAGCATGGCTAAGTCGCCAATATTAAAAACGCCATGCGCAAACAAATACTGTTGCTTTTCCGAACCGGACATTCTGCCCCTGTAATCAAACGGCAGCAAGGTCCGCTCCAGGGTCATCCAGCCCATACAAATCAGGCTTGGCTCTTCCTACTGGAACAGGTCAAGAAGGCCCTCGCCCAGCTCTTTCTCAAGCGTATCTTTCAGGGCATCTTCCAGCGACTGGCCTTCCTCGGTGGTCACGCCCAACTCCTTTTCAATCCGCTTGGACACCTCTTCCTTGGCCTGCTCCTCAAGCTTGTCGCGCTCTTCCTTGACGCGCTGTTCCAGTTCTTCCTTTTCCTTCTCAAGGTTCAGGTCAATCGCACGTTCCAGATCGGGGATGATGCGCGGATCGGCCCACGGGCCACGGATGCGCACCGGGATGGCCAAACCGCGGCGGTTCTCGCCCTCCAGCAGTTTCGGTGTAAAGAGATAATCAATGTCACGCGCCCCAAGACCGATGCGCCCTTCGCCCTCGGCACTGGCGCGGGGCAAGGATAACAGCAGATCGTCGTTATAGACCTGCCCTTTGTCCATGGTGAAACTGGCAGTCAGGCTGTCAAACACCGTGGTGCCACCGCTCAGGTCACCGGCGCGCATCAGGCGGTCAAGGTCAAAGCCCTCGATCACCCCGCGTCCGGAGCTGAGTGATCCGCTGCCCGACAGCGAATGCATGATCGCATCCATTGTCTGCCCGACACCAAGAAACTTGACCTGCGCCGCCGCTGTGCCGGTCAGGCGCGAAATCCCAGTGCTGTCGCGCAGCAGGCTTTGTACATTCAGCCCCTCGGCCTTGAGATTGCCGCCCACGGACAGCCCCGAGCGGTTGTTGATCACGAATTCACCGGTCAGCAGCCCGTCATAGGTGCGCACTTCGCGCAGGTCCAGAACCAGCCGCGAGCGGGTCAGCGTGGCCAGCACACGGGTCTTGGCCAGCTTCAGATCGCCCAGGTCGATACTGTCGGCCACCAGCGCAAAGTCCCCGTTCAGCAATGCCAGGGCCGAAGCGTCGATCGGGCTTGTCGACCAACCCGTGGTGGTTACGGAACCGCCCCCGCCGGTATCGTTGCCATCGCTGCCGCCAAAACGCGACATATCGAGCGCACCGGCGCGTAGCTGGGCACTGACCTTGGGTTTGTCGCCGGACAGGTCCATATCTGCCCCGCCCGTGAAGCGGTTGTTATCCAACTGCAATACGGCATCGCGCAGGGCGAAATTCTGGGCATCGCTCAGGGTGACTTGGGTGCTGAGCGACAGCACCCGGCCCAGCCCGGCGGGGATATCGGCGGCAGGTTGACCAAGGGCGGCCATCACCCGGCCGGTATCCTTGAAATCGGCGGTCAGCGTCCCGGCGGCCTGAGGCGCGCTGCCGGCGCGGCCATTGAACGCCACGGTACCGCCGGGGGCGGTCAGCGTCGCCTGCAACCCTGAGAGCTGCCCATCGACAAAGCCGCCCACCGCGTCAAGCTGCCCCTTGATGTGCAGGCGTTCACTGTCCGGGATGGATTGGGTGCTCGATGACCCCAGCGGCAGCATCGAGATATCGAAGGTGGCCGCGCCCGCGTAATCGGGCCAGCGCAGGTCAAGGTCGACCCCGCTCACGCTCAGCGTGTTACCCGCCCCGTGATCGGTATAGCTGAAACTGCCATTCTGGATCAGCGCCCTATCGAGCGTCAGGGACAAGGCGTTCGAGCGCGCGGGAACCGCCCCGTCGGACTGCCCCGAGGGCGCGACACCTTCAACGCCGATCTCCCAGTTGACGCGCCCGTCCCTGGCCCGTTCCAGCCGGATTGTCGGGTTCTGCGCCTCAAGCCCGGTGATACGCACTTCGCCACCGAACAGCGCCTGCGGTTCCACCCCGATCTTGACCGCATCGGCGGTGATCATCGCCCCCGCCTCGGACCAGTCGGCATTCTCAACGGTGAACTTGCCCGCACTAACCCCAAGAATGGGCCAGAACGTGACGCGCGTCTCGCCCTCCAGCGTAACGGTGCGCCCGGTCTGTTTGCTGATCTGATCGGCGGCTATGCTGGCGATCCGCTCGCTGGGCAGCAGCAGAAGCGAGATGAGGGCGACCAGCGCCACAACAATCACTAGCCCAACCAGGCGGATCAAAAGCCGCATACCGCACCTCTCGTTTGTTTGCTTGAAGTGTAGGCGGCTGGCGGGGGGCGGCACAACCGGTTTTCCCTTTCGGGATTGGCCGGGCTGGGCTATACGCCCGCGGATGAGCACGAACCCGCCCGACCTGCGCCCCGACCTGGCCCGCGCACGCATCACGGAAGCCCCCCGCGCGGGGCAGCCGACCATTGGCATGGTGTCGCTGGGCTGTCCCAAGGCGCTGGTGGACAGCGAGCGGATTCTGACGCGGCTGCGCGCCGAAGGGTACGGGATTTCACCGGAGTATTCCGGGGCCGATGCGGTGATCGTGAACACCTGTGGCTTTCTGGATTCCGCCAAGGCCGAAAGCCTTGATGCGATTGGCGAGGCGTTGAATGAAAACGGCCGTGTGATCGTCACGGGCTGTCTCGGGGCCGAGCCGGACTATATCACCGGGGCGCATCCCAAGGTGCTGGCCGTGACAGGCCCACATCAATACGAACAGGTGCTGGATGCGGTGCACAGCGCGGTGCCGCCCGATCCCGACCCGTTTGTCGATCTGTTGCCGGCCAGCGGCGTGAAACTGACCCCGAGGCACTATTCTTATCTAAAGATTTCAGAAGGCTGCAATCACAAGTGCAAGTTCTGCATCATCCCGGACATGCGCGGGAAACTGGCCAGCCGGCCGGCCCATGCGGTGCTGCGTGAGGCCGAAAAGCTGGTAGAGAACGGCGTGCGCGAATTGCTCGTGATTTCGCAGGACACATCCGCTTATGGCGTGGACATCAAGCATGCCGAGGCAAACGGTCACCGCGCCCATATAACTGATCTGGCCCGCGATCTGGGATCGCTGGGGGCCTGGGTGCGGCTGCATTACGTCTATCCCTATCCGCATGTGCGCCAGCTGATTCCGCTGATGGCAGAGGGGCTTGTGCTGCCTTACTTGGATATTCCGTTTCAACACGCCCACCCCGATGTTCTGCGCCGGATGGCGCGGCCGGCTGCGGCGGCCAAGACGCTGGATGAGATCGCAGCGTGGCGGCGTGACTGCCCCGAGATCGCCCTGCGCAGCACGTTTATCGTGGGCTATCCGGGCGAAACCGAGGACGAGTTCCAAACCCTGCTGGATTGGCTGGTCGAGGCGCGGCTGGATCGGGTGGGATGCTTCAAATACGAGAATGTCGATGGCGCCCGCTCGAACGCGCTGCCGGATCATGTGGATGAAATGGTGAAGCAAGAGCGGTGGGAGCGGTTTATGGAGGTCGCACAGGCGATTTCTGTGGACAAGCTGGCTGCCAAGGTTGGATCTGTGCAATCTGTGATTGTGGATGATATCGACGCGGATGGCATCGCCACCTGCCGCACCAAGGCCGACGCCCCGGAGATCGACGGCTGTTTGTTTATCGACGAAGGCACCGAGGGCCTGAGCGTTGGCGACATCGTGAATGTCGAGGTGGATGAGGCCGGGGAATACGATCTGTGGGGGCGGTTGGTATGAGCTTTCGCGCTCTTCTTCTTGTGATTGCTCTTGTTTTCGGAACCACAGTATCAGCGGAAATTGATAGACCAAAGAACCTGAACGAGACCCTTGGTCTACTTGCATCAGCGTTGCAGGACAGTGAACATGTCGTTGGCTTACGCATCAACACTTCCGATGTCTCGCTCGAAGTCAGCTGGGCGTCATCAACAACTACAATACACTACCCGCACAATCTACATGCCCAGTTGTTGAACGCTGAGACAGCACTTGAGCGGCAGGAGCTACTTGATGACCATGTCGAAGCGGCTACAGTGGCCGGACTGAAATCTGACACAGCTTATTCTGAAGACGATCTTGAAAACATCTTACCCATTCTGCGCCATGTCGATTATCTGAACAGCTTTGTTGCCGACAACCCGGGACAGGCCCTTCTTAGCAACGGTCAAATTGGCGATAGCCTGATCCTGTTCACATTGAATAGCGAAACACACATCACGTACCTGACCAAGGCATCTCTGGATGAACTTGGTGTGACACAGAGTAAACTGTTTGAAATCGCTGCCCGCAATTTGGAAGCTAAACTGCCAGAACTGTCGATTGAGGGAGACGGAATTTATTCGTTAACCTATGATGGATACTACGAAACCGCTTTTTTGACCCATGAACCGCTTTGGCGGCAGATCGACGAGCAGCTGGGCGAAATACTGATAGGGTTTCCAACACGCGATCTGGTCGTCTTTGTTGACGGAGAGCAGCCTGAGGCTCGTAGCATTCTGAAAGACATAGTGGCTGACTTCAATGGCACGGGCGCCTACCCCGTCTCGGAACTGATCTACTCTTGGAACAATGACGGTTGGGTGTTGGTGGACTAGTTTCACTGATCCGGAAACAGTCCTTCCCTAACGTAAACAGTGACTTGCGCGGCATTCTTTGCGAAGCTGAGAGTGTCTGGGACAATTTGAGAGAGTTTTTCGGCAAATACAGCGCGGGGGCGAAACACAATTTTGACGCACGTTCGGCAGTCTAACGGCAAAGTTGCATGCAACCCTATCGACAGGAGGCATGAGCAGATGTCGTACCCGAATTACAGCCGGGCCGAGCGGATCGCCGATGGGATCGTACACGTTCTGGGCCTGTTTGCCGCGATCACAGGCGTGGCCGTTCTGTTTGGGATCACCGCCCACAAGCTGGGCTGGGGCACCCTGACGGCAACCAGCATATACGCCGCCGGTCTGATTCTGATGCTGGGGGCGTCGGGCACCTACCACATTCTGGCGCATACATCCGCGCGGCCCATCCTGCGGCGGATTGATCATGCGGCCATTTACCTCAAAATCGCAGGCACGATCACCCCGCTCAGCGTGCTTTTGGGCACGGGCTTTGCCTATGTGATCCTTGCACTTGTATGGGTTCTGGCCCTGATCGGGGCCGCGGCCAAGCTGATGGCCAAGCGCGGGGAAATGACCACGGGCTGGGTGCCATACTTCCTGTTGGGATGGGCGGGGATCTTGCTGTTCGTGCCGCTGGCGGGGGTCTTGTCGGTGATCAGCCTTGCGCTGATGCTGGTGGGCGGATTGCTTTATTCGGCAGGGATCGTGTTTTACCGCTGGGAGGGCCTGCGCTATGCCAACGCGATCTGGCACGTTTTCGTGCTTATGGCGTCAGCCGCATTTTTCTTAGGGATTTCAGGCGCCTTGCTGCAAGCCTCGGCAGGTTAGCCACTAATGCGCCAAATCCTTGGCAAGGCGCGCAAAGGTCGCGCAATTCATGCAATGATCGGGGGCCTCGGGCAGTGCCGCGCGGCGTTCGCCCAACCAGGCCTCGCATTGCGAGGCATTGGGGCAGGTCCGGCAGGTATTGACCAGCTTGGCGTAGTCGGGCGCACTCAGATACCCCATTGCCATCGCCTCGGACAGGCTGATCCCCATTGTCCGGGCCACGGATCGCGTCAACCAGAAATGCCGGGCTGGATCGCCCAAGAACCGAATTTCTGCATTCATTGTCTTGTCTCCTGTACCGGGCCCCTTGGGGCACCGGGTGATCCTCGCATCAAGGTGGCCGGATTTCAGGCGTGACCGCCTGCTTCCAGCCTGCGAAACATATCCCGATTTCGGCAATAGCCGGGGGCGGTTTCGACCACCTCTTCTTGCAGGGCCAACCATTTCTTGCAGGTTTCCGGTTGGCTGCATCCTGTGCAGGACAGAACCGCATCGCCCAGTTCATCAAAGGTCATGCGGCCTTCCATCATCACCTGTTCCAGATCGACGCCGACCGTACCGGCCATCCTGTCGACCAGATCGGCATGTTCTTTTAACCTCGCCTTGCCTGGCATCATCTTCTCCCGTTTGGACACCGGCCCGATTGCTGGACCTTGTAGGGAAAAGGGTAACTTGCGCTCGGATTCAGTTCTTTGACATGAGTCAAGAGGCCAGATCGGCCAGATATGCTGTCACGCAATCCTGCACGTGACGGAAGCGATCCCCGCCCAGATGCTTGCCGCCATACCAGCGGGTAACGACAATCACATGGTCTGTCAGGTCGGCGCGTTCCAGCATGCGCAGGATCACCATCCCGGCCCCGCCTTCGCCATCATCGCCCTTGAGCGGCACGCCATCCCCGCCCAGCATGGCCCAGCTGTTATGGGTGGCGCGGGCAAACTTCTTGTCCCGTTTCAGGGTTTTGAGGAAGTCATCCACCCCGGCGCGCCCTTGCACCGGCCCGCCCGAGACAGCGTATTTGGAGCCGCGATCGCTGATCACGCCGGTTAGTTGGCGCATCCTCTAGAGGCCAGCAGCCACGCGGCGCACGGTTTCCATCCGCTTGGCATTGGGCGGGTGCGTCCCCAGGAAGCGATCTCCGGGGTCGGCGATCTGGGTAAAGAACTCGGCCCCGCGTACGGGGTTATAGCCAGCTCGCTTGGTGATCACGGTCCCCAGGGCGTCGGCTTCAAGCTCAAACTCCTTGGAATAGGTGCGCGCGCCAACGGCAGCGCCCAGATCGGTGGCGGTCTGTACAGCCCCCTGCCCGGCCCCGGTGATTGCCGCCAAACCGCCCAGCAGGATCGCCCCGGCGGTGGCATTTTGTTGCTGGCGCGCCAGATGGCCCGCGATGTGGTGCGCGGATTCATGACCGACGACAAAGGCCAGTTCATCGGCATTGCGTACCGAGGCAATCAGCGCAAGGTTGAAGGCGAGGATCGGGCGGCCGGATTTATCCAGCGTTTGAAAGGCGTTAGGGGGCTGGCCGGGGCGATCATCCACCACGATCTTGAAATCGCAATTCATGCCCCGGGTGCGTTGCTTGCATTCGCGTTCGGCCACCGGTTCGACCTTGCGGATCACCGCGGCGAATTGCTGCAAGTCCGAACGTCCGGGCGATGGAATCGCCTTGGGCGCGGTCGCCGTGGGTTTTTGCGGCGTCGGGTTTTCAACCGTGCTGACACACCCGGCCAAGATGAAAGCGGAAACAACAAGCAACCAGCGCACGCGCGATCCTCCGATAACAATAGCTTCTCTATATTTAACAGGGTTTGTAGGCACTGCCACCCCCAAGCTGTTCACAAAAGTCGTCCCCTGCAATGACATGCCGAAGCCTGCCGGGGCGCTGTGGCCGCCCTCTTGCGGGTTGGATCGCAAACGCCTTAGGGTGGCCGCATGTTTTCCATTGAGCACGAATTTGATTCCACCGTGATCACCCTTGTGGATGAGGGCAAAGCGCCCTTGCAGGAGGACCTTGTGATCAATGCCTTCGAGGAATGCGTGACGATCGAGCAATATGATCCGCGCCTTGACCAGACCCACAAGATCACCCTGTCGATGACGCAGCTGGCCGATCTGACGGCGGCGCTTGATTTGCCCGAAGGGGTGTATTCACGGGCGCGCAAGGGGCGATAGCCCTTGACCCCCGGGGATCCACCTCCGACATGTAAGGCACATCGAAGAAAGAGACCCTGACATGCCCGATCCCAATCCCGACGCCATGGCGTTTCTGCTGAACCGTCGTTCGCGCCCGGCCAAGACGCTGGAATTGCCGGTGCCGACGCGTGCTGAACTGGCCCCGATCCTGACCGCCGCCGCGCGCAGCCCCGATCATGGCAAGCTGGAGCCATGGCGCTTTGTCGTGCTGGAACGCGGCGCGCTGTTGCGGCTGGCCGGGCTGGTTGACGACTGCGGTGCGCGATTGGGCAAAACCGACGAAGAGATTGCCAAGGCCCGCAGTCAGTTTGCCGACAGTCATCTGGCCGTGGCGGTGATCGAGGTGCAAAAACCGTCTGAAAAGATCCCCGCGATCGAGCAGAGTTATTCCGCCGGAGCCGTCTGTCTGGCGCTGTTGAACGCGGCGTTGGCCAGCGGTTGGGGTGCCAATTGGCTGAGCGGGTGGTCCAGTCATGATCGTGCCTGGGCCGAGGCCGCGCTGGGAATTGCGGATCACGAACGCATTGCGGGGCTGATCCATCTGGGGACCGAACGGGTCACCCCGCCGGAACGCCCACGACCCGATCTTGAGACCATCACCAGCTGGGTTACGGAATGATTTTTACCAGCTTTTTCAAGGCTCTTGGCCAAATGGGCGACGGGCGCTTCCGCAAGGTTCTGTTGCTGGGTGTCGGATTGACGCTGGCATTGCTGATCGCGGTTTATGCGGCGTTCCTGTGGTTCCTGCAGTCCATGGTGGGCGAGACATCGACCGTGCCCTTGCTGGGCGAAGTAACGTGGATCAACGACCTTCTGGGCTGGTCTAGTCTTGGGTTGATGCTGGTCCTGTCGATCTTCCTGATGGTGCCGGTGGCCTCGGCCATCACCTCGATGTTTCTCGACGAGGTGGCGCAGGCCGTGGAAGATCGCCATTACCCCACCCTGCCCGCGCCGCCCAAAGTGCCACTGTGGGACCAGGTGCGCGATACGGTGAATTTTCTTGGCGTGATCATTGCCGCCAATATCGTGGCGTTGATAGTCTACATCCCCTTCGCCCCGTTCGCGCCCTTTATTTTCTGGACCTTGAACGGATTTTTGCTGGGGATGGAGTATTTTCAATTGGCCGCGATGCGCCGGTTGGGGCGGGAAAAAGCGCGCGAGATGCGCAAGCGCAATCGCTGGATCATCTGGGGCGCGGGTACGCTGATGGCGATGCCGCTGAGTGTGCCTTTGGTGAACCTGATCATCCCTATTCTGGGGGCGGCGACCTTCACGCATCTTTACCACGCTTTGGAGGCGAAAGGGCGTTAGGACATGGCCGCTGATCCTCGCAAACTGGCCGAACGGCAGATTTTGAAGGCGATTACCGAGGGCAAGCTGGACGGGCTGGACGGCGAAGGCGAACCCCTGCCCGAGCGCCCCGGCGATGCGTTGATTGATCCCGCCGATGCGGTGGGGCACCGGATCATGGCCGAAGCGGGCGCGCTGCCCGAAGAGATCAAGCTGAAGAAACAGCTGCAGGCAGCGAAAGAGGCTTGGGCGGCGACCGAGGGGGAGGCTGCCAGCAAAGACTTGATGAAAGAGATCGCCCGGCTGGAGATGGAATACTCCATCGCCGTTGAAGCACGGCGAAAGTTTCTGGGCCGTTAGAGGCGAGGCACCCGGCCAGAAAAGACTGCAAAGCGGGACGGAGCCGCCGTTTGAGATCACCCGGGCCAGCGCCGGACCGTGGGATGGCGCTCAAACGGTCATGTGGTGTGCTTTATCCAAGCCAAGCCCATACTCCCCATCCAAGACACGCCCAGCCTCGCCAAAGCGCCAGCCCGACGGGGCGGTCCGGCGCTGGCCCGGGGCCTGCGGCCTGTTAACCGGGCTGAGGTAGTGGAATGGCCGCAAAAGGCTCTTCACGATCATCAGATGTGGTGCGGCGTCCGAAAGAAACGTGCCGCTGTCCCCGTTTTGATGGCCCATCGCAGCCATTGGCCCCAGACCTGAATTGCTGCGGTGCAGGTCTTCGTTGCGACATATCTGTTTTGTGTCCGCAACCAGTTCGATGACCCGTTCGGCGCGGCAGTGGCGGGTCGACAAGCATCGCTGCAAACCGATCCAAGATGCTCAGAAATGGGGGCGACCGCACCGGCGTTTTTCCAACTGAAAGGTCTGACCACGATTTCGTGCTGGCATCGCTTGGAGTAGGAGAACCGCCTGACGACGGACGCCACTGTGCCGCGCGTCTCTTATAACCGCAGCGTCGGATCGCTCAACTGATCGGCGATGTGCATGTGAATGCGCTCTGGGGATGTCATTGAAGGGGTATGCTCTCGTTCTGTTGCCGTCAGGAGACGGCCTTTCGCTGCTGCTGCGCCTTCAGGGCGACTTGAAGCTGACCAGAAATTCTTGCTGTGTCAGCGCGGCGACGTAGATGCCGGTGAAGCGACCAGGGGAACGCTTGATGACGCCACCGATCTGAACCGTGCGCCGAAACATGGTGTTCTCTGGCTTGTTGAACTGGTGCTCATCCGCCGGGATGGACATCTTGATGCCCAGACAAAAACCTACGCGTGATGCCTTGTGGAAGGGTGAGTTGAATGACCGCGATCAAGCCTCTGCGAGACATGGAGTATGATCCGGCTGAGCCGGTCAAACTGACCATATGCAGCATAGCATTTAACCATGGTGCCTATATCAGGGAATGCCTTGAGGGTTTCCTTGACCAGCGGTGTGACTTTCGTGTCGAGATCATCGTGCATGACGACGCATCAACCGATGATACCGCGGCAATACTACGCGAATACGCCGAACGTTACCCATCCATCGTCCGGCTGATCCTGCAAGAGAAGAATGTGTATTCCACAGGGGTAAACCCTTATTATGCCTATGTATTTCCGGCAGCAGAGGGAGATTACCTCGCCATTTGTGACGGCGATGATTATTGGGATGATCCCGACAAGCTGGTGACGCAGGTGAGTTTTCTCGAACGCAACGCGGATGTATCGCTGACCTATGGCAGGGTCAAAGCCGTGAGAGAAACGGGCGTAGAGCACGATTTCAGGAACGGTCTGGAACGGGATCTCACGGCGCAGGAGCTTAAACTGGGGCTGCCGATCAATACCCTGACCAGGTGCTTTCGGAACATTTTCGGTCAGGCCCACCCGCCTTTTTACGCTCGGCGCCAATGGGAGATATGACCGTTTGGGCGGCGCTCGGGCACCATGGTCGCGGCGCGTTCCTGCCTGATCTCAAACCGGCGGGCTACAGGGAGCACGATGCGGGTATCTTCTCGCACCAAAGCCTGCAAAACAAACTCTTCATGGGAACGATTACACTGCTCAACATGGCAGCCTACCACTCTGTTCAGGGCGATGAAGGCGCAAGCCGGGCCTGTCTGAAACGTGTGGTTGGCCAGATTGTGATGCTGAACGGCGGCCTGGCCACGACCCTCGAGGTCTTGAGAAAGACGCTCAGTCTGGGGATGAAGGGCCTGCATCGGCGCTTGATGCGCAAGGGCCCCTGAGACACCGGTGCGTGGCATGATGCACCGCCCGGTTACCCACGCGGCACCAGAAAACAGGGGCACCGAAGCGCCCCTGTCTGGTTCTTATGCGATGCCTATTTCGGCAGCGGGATCGACAGCTTGAGCTCAACCCCCCAGGTTTCATAGTCCGACTGGCCGATACCATCGTAGGACCAGCCAAGACTGAACCGGGTGCCGCTGTCACTGTTGACGTGGACACCGCTGCGGATCCGGCCGCGCAGGCCCTCGACGGCGGCGGTTTCATCCGTGGCTGACAACCTGACACCCGACGTATCGCCATAATTGTAAAGCGCATCCAGCCCGATATACGGCTTGTAGATCGTGCCCTTCGGGGTGCTGAAATTGCCTGTGAAGGTTGGGCCGACCTGGATTTGCCCCAGTTTGACCGTCTGGCTGGGAATGGGCACGTTCAACGAGTCCGTATAGGCGTTCTGCGTTTCCTCGAAATAGGACAGGCTGGCATTGGGCCGGATTGTCCACGCCCCTTTCTGGAACTCCCCGGACAGGGCCGCCTTGATCAGCCACCGATTGGTGGTGAACTCATCGGTGTAGGTGTTGTTCGGGCTGATGTCGTTTTCGGATCGGCCAGCCGCGATACGGCCATCAAAGTACAGCCGTTCGCCAATACGCGCGGTCACGTAAGGGCCGATCATCCAGCCTGTCCCGCTGACGGAGCTGTTGGTAACCGCCGAGCTGTCCTTCATATCGTCGAACTGCAGCATGACGCCAACCAACGTGTCCGGGTTTACCAGGTAATCCACGCCCGCGTAGACGATCCCGAAATGTCCGCTGCCGTCATCACCGAGGTCGAACTCTTTGTATTGCGCCTCGAACCAGATATCCCGGCGATGGTTTTCGACATATAGCGTGTCTTTGGTCGATCCATGCGCCAATTCCAGACTGGCGACCGCCTGTCGTGCCTGCAACAGGCTTGTGCTGAACGAATAGTTGTTCGCGCCGGTGTCAATCTGCGCCGTGAAGGGCAGGAAGGACTGCACATCGCCCTGCGAGAACTGCAGCGGCGAGGAACTGCCAGACCCGCGACTCAGCCGGTCAAACCGGCGGCCAGACGAGGGTTCGGAAGACAGGATCAGGTCCGCACGTTTGGTGAGGAACTGGTTGATCACATCCACCGTCTTCTGCTGGGTCGAACTGGATGAGATGGTGCAGGTCACGGCCTCACCCGGCGAAAGGTTCAGCGTCAGTGTCCGTGCGAACGCATCGCCGCCACTGTCGGCGTCATTACAAGAGATCGACGCATTTCCAACACCGGCTGGTACGGATTGGTTGACAACATAGCTGCCCGCCGGAACCCGGATTGGCCCCGCCTGCCCTGCTCCGCCAGCCGCCGTGATCGTGAAGTTCAACAGCGGTTCCGATGACGTGAAGCCGTAGGAGCCATCGGTATCGGTCTGTTGAACCACCGTCACCGTGCCGGACACCACAGCCGTAACCTGAAGCGTCGCGCTTACGGGCGAGGATGGCCCCAAGGACGATGTCAGGGTTTCAAGGCTGTTGGTCAGGCTGCCCACATCGGGCGATGTCACGCTGACACTGATGGTGCAGCTGGACCCGGCAGCGAGGGTCCCGCCTGTCAGGCCAACAGAACTGCCCCCGGCACCCGCGCTGAGGGTTCCGGAACACGAGGTGCTGGCCGCCGGGGCGGCTGCGATTGACAGGCTGGCCGGCAACGTATCGCTGAGGGTCACAGCCGTTGCGTCAGTGGTGGCCGGGTTCGTCAAGGTGTAGGTCAAGGTCGACACAAGGTTCTGCTCGATCGTGCTGGGCGAAAAGGCCATGGCGGCAACCAGGGGCTGCTGCTCTACCGTCACCGTCGCGCTTCCCCCCAGCAGAACCGCAGTGGCATCCGGCAGGTTGCCGGAGGTCAACACGGGCGCGCCGTTCGAGAATGTGCCTATCGTCACCCCTTCCACGACCACCGTGATCTGACAGGTGCCCCCCGCCGCGACACTTCCGCCGCCGAAGGTGATCGCCTGTGATCCTGCAGCCGCTGTCAAGGTTCCGCCACAACCGCTGCCAGCCGCCGGTGAGGACACCAGTTCCAATCCGGCAGGCAGCGTGTCGGAAAACGCCAGGTCGGTTGCGACGATGGTGTTGCCGGTATTGTCGATGGTGTAGACCAGCGGCGTTGTTTCCCCAAGAAAGAGGCTGGTATTCCCAAAGTTCTTGGTAAAGCCGGGCGCCGCCACCGGGATCACGGTCAGGGTCGCACTGGCCCCGGGAACATCCGCAAGGCTTGACGTCAGCACCGAAGCTGTATCCGTTATCGTCCCCGCATCGACCGCCCTGACTGCAAGCGAGATTTCACAGCTGCCGGATGCCGCAAGTGTGCCCGCACTGAGGGCGATGGAGGTGCCGCCTTCGGGGGCCGTGACCGTGCCGCCGCAGGTGTTGCTGATCCCGGCCGGGCTTGCAACGATCAGCCCGCCGGACAAGGTGTTCGTGAACGCCATGCCAGTGGCGTCGATCGCGTTCGCACTGTTGTCGATCGAGAAGGTGATCGTCGAAGACTGGCCCTGCGGGACGGTCGCAGGCGCGAATTCCTTGGTGAAGACCAAGGCAGCCGGAACCGAGTTGAGCGTTGCGGACGGGCCGGAGGCTGTTGGCAGGTTGGACACCAGATCGCCCGCGATATTCAGCAATGCCCCTGCCCCGACGGCACGCACTGTCACGTCGATTGAACAGGCATCAAGGGCCGCCACCGCGCCCGTTCTCAGCGAAACGGAGCTTGCGCCCGGGACCGCCGAGAAATTGCCTCCGCAGGTGTTGGTCACCGCGGGTGTGTCGGCCACGACCATCCCGGCCGGGAAGATGTCGACGAAATCCATGCCCGTCACAGGGACGGAGTTGAGCGAGTTGTCGATGTCAAAGGTCAGTATGGCGGTCTCGCCCTGTGCCACGGACGCGGCGTCGAACGCTTTGGCAAAGGTCGGAGCGCCTGCGGGGTTCACCGCCAGATTGGCAACGGCCGGGCCCGCGTTGGGGAAGGTCGATGTCAGGGCGGATGTGGTGTTGGCCAGCGATCCGGGGGCTGATGTCACCACCGTTACATCGACCGAACAACTTGCGCCGCCCGCAACGTTGCCGCCAGCCAGGGACAGTGATGCAGCCCCCGCCGGGGCCGTCAGCGTGCCGCCGCAGGTGTTTTGCGCCTCAGGGTCGGCCGCCAGCACCATGCCTGCGGGCAACGGATCGGTAAAGGCCATCCCCGTCGCTGTCAGGGTGTTGCCCGTGTTGTCGACCACCAGCGTCAGGCGGGATGTCTGGCCGACATTAACGGCAGCAGGTGCAAAGGACTTGGTGAAATCAAAGGTCAGAGGTGTGACAGCGGTGTCGCCATCTGTCGCGCTGTTGTTGGCCGCGTCCGGATCATCAACCGACGCCGTGATCGTCGCCGTGTTTGACAAGGTTCCGGTGGCGTTGGGATCAACCAGACAGGTGGCCGTATAGGTCACCGATCCGCCAACCGGCAGGGCCACCGTGTCGGACAGGTTGCCCGAACCAGACGCCGTGTTGCCCGTGGCCCCACCTGCGGCAACGCTGGTGTAGGAACAGGTGAGCGTTGCCGGGAACGTGTCGCTGATCGTGGCACCCGGTTCGGCGGAGGGGCCCGCATTTTCCGCCACGATCGTATAGACGACATTCTGCCCCGAAATGACGCTGGTCACACCGTCGGACTTGGTGATCGACAGGTCTGCCTGCGGTGCCACGGTCGTGGTTTCGGTCGCGCTGTTATTGGTTGTATCAGGGTCCGGCTCGGTGGCGGCAACGCTGACCGATGCCGTCTGTGTCCCGGTGGTTGTGGCATCTGCGGTAACCGCAACAGTGAAATTGGCATTTCCACCGGCGGCAACAGCACCAAGGGTACAGGTCGCAACCCCATTGGGATCTTCTGCGCACCCAGTGGTCGACGTCAGGCTAAATCCGGTTGGTAATGTGAATGTCGCCACAGCATCCGCCACATCACTCGGGCCAGCATTGCTCACAGCGGCAGAATAGGTGGTGGTCCCATTGGGAAATACCGGGTCTGCCGTGTCGCTGAGTGTAACCGCAAGGTCCGCGCTCTGGGAGATGGAATCCGTATCCGAAGCGGAGTCGTTTCCGGGCACGAGGCTTGTGACACCGGCCGACGTTGCGCTGGATGCCGCGTAGGTCACCGACCCGGTTGCCGATGCGGGCACCAGACACGCGACCGTGTAATCCACCGATGCACCGAAGGGCAGGCTTAACGTCTCGCTCAGATTGCCCGAGCCTGACGCCGTGTTGCCCGTGGCTCCGCCAGACGCAGTGGATGTGTAGGTACAGGTCGCACCCGCGTCGACCGTGCTGGTCAATGTCGCTGCCGGGTCCTCGGACGGGCCGTTATTGGTGACGGAGACTGTGTAGACAGTGCTGTTGCCAGCAACGATCGTGGTTGCCGCGTTGTCCACGGTCACCGCCAGGTCAGCCGCGCCCGTCAGCGTCAGACTGTCGGTTGCAGGTTCGGCGATGGGCAGACCGTTAACGAAAAGCTGGCTGGTCGCGGTGGGGTTCGCACCCGTAGTTGCCGTGACAGGAACAAGAAGGTCGACCGAGAAGGAACAATTCGCCCCCGGCGCCAGAGTGCCACCTGTAAAGCTGACGGTGTCCGTCCCCGAAACCGATGATCCGCTGCCACAAATGTTCGACAGCGGCAAACCGGTGGCCGCAGTGTTCTGAAGCGTTCCGCCAATGTCATGCGAAAACGCCAGATCATTCAGCGCCGAGCTGCCCCCGTTCTCAATTGTATACGTGATGCTGGTTGTCCCGCCGACGATGGTCGATGCCGGCGCAAAGCTGGCGGTAAAGGTGGCGTTCGACAGCGAGTTCACCGTCAGCGTATCCGAGGCCGGATCCGCGCCAACGGTCAATGCCCCCGCCGTTGCCGACAGACCGCTTGTCGTGTGGGCAAAGTTTCCGTTATTCGAGCCGGCGGGAATGGACGCCAGCAGGCTGATGGTACAGCTACCGCCAGCGCCTAGACTGCCCCCGCTATAAGTGATCGTGCCCGTGCCCGAGGTGCTGTCGGTGCCGCCGCAGGTGTTGGTCAAAAAGCTGTTGGCAAAGACCGGTGAACCAATGGCGGAATTCAGGCTCAGCGAAAAGGCCGCATTGCTGAGCGCCGCAGCAAGCGGGTTGTCCAGCGTGAACTCGACCGTCACGTCCGCGCCGGGCGCAACCGGGTCATCGACGAAGGCCATGGTAAAGCCCAACGGCTCATTGTCGATTGTCAGAACCGTTTCGCTGAACGGCGTGGTCAACGTGCCCGCAGAGCCGTAGGTTGCCGAGTAGTCACTTGTCTGGCTTGTGAAACTGCCGGACCCGGCCCCGACGGGTACAGCCACATCTACCGTCAGCGCACAGGAACCACTTACAGGCACCGTACCGCCCGATGCAATCAGAAAGGTCGTCCCCGTTACCGTACTGAAACCGCAAGTGTCAGACACCGTTGAGACACGTGCCAAACCTGGAACGATCCCGCCGAGGTTATGGGTGAAGGTCACACTCGTTGCGGCTGTTGCGGCGTTGAGATTGTCAAAGCTGTAGGTCAGCACAATCGTCTCACCCGCCAGCGCCGTGGCGCCGCCGTTGAATTCATGGCTGGTTGTTACAGGCAACGCGGTGCCGATGATGATCGATGTGGTCGTTCCGGGCGATTGCCCTGGCGCGCCGCCCGCTGTGTAATCCAGCACCGATGTGCTGGCCGAGGCGCTGATGTTGGTCCCGCCTTGAGCGGTCACGCGCACGGTTACAGTACAGGAGTCATCGACCGGCACGGCTGCGCCGCTCACCGTCAGAAGCTGACTTGCACCATCCATCGCGGCGGTGCCCGAACAGGTGTTGCTTTGCACCGCAGCCGTGGTGCCCGTGCCAAAGGACGACACGTTATAGGTAAAGCCCGCAGCAGTGATGCCCGCCTGCGATTCAGGTCCGTTTGTAATGGTCAGGGCCACATCAAACTGAGAGCCGTTCACAACCCGGCCATCATTGACCCCGTCCAGCGTATCCTCGACGGCACCGCTCAGCGTGACGGTCGCGCCCGCGTTGACGGTCAGGGTATCTGTCTGCCCCGGTGTGGTGATCGTCTGGCCGCTGATCGTGGCCGTCAGGTCGCTGGAGGTCGAGCTAAACGGCCCGGATGGGGAATCCACCGGCACGGTAGATGTCGCGCTGAACGTACATGACGCGCCCGGTGCCAACTCGCCCCCCGCAAAGGTAAAGCCGACCAGAGAGCTGCCATTGAAATCGCTGATGAACAGGTTGGTGATCGTCGACGACGCGCCACAAGTCGTGGTGATACCCGTGAACCCGGACAGATTGCCAAAGCGGGCAGAGAAATCCTCGACAAAGGTGATGTCCGTTGCGGTCGACCCGGCATTCGGGTTGGTGATCGTGTAGGTCAGAACCAGCGGATCGCCCCCTGCAACCGCATCCGGTGTGAACGCGCGGCTGAAGGTCAGGGGCAAAGCGGCCAGCACGTCAATCGTGTCTGTTGCCGTATCGGTTCCGCCAAGCGCACCACCGCCGATCTGGGCCTGAACCGCACTGGTGGTGTTTGTATAGGTGCCCGGAGCCGCCGAGCCTGGGACCTGAACCGTTACCGTGAAACTGCAGGTGCCACGGGCCGGAATCGCACCTCCGGACAGCGAAAGCGTGCTTGTACCCGTGATCGTGGACCCGGTGCCGCAAACATTGCTTACCGGCAGGCCAACGGCCACGGCGCCAGTCAGGAAGGCGTCCAGATCATCTGTGAACGACACATTGGTCGCGCCGTCTGTGGCGTTGGCATTGCCCAGGGTGAAGGTCAGATCGACCGTCGCACCGGGTGCCACGGTCCCGGAAGCAAACGCCTTGTCGATCGTAACGACATCAGTCGGGACGATGATTTCGCTGACGGTCAGACTGCGGGTCGTGGGCGGAATCGATTGTGTGTCTGCGGTCAGAGGCGACGGGGTAAGCGAATAGCCCCCGGCCACATCACCAACCAGATCAATGGTGACAGAGCAGGACTCGCCCACAAGCAACGCGGCAAAGGCGTCGTTGAAATTGCCGCCATTCAGCGAAAACTGGATGGATTGCGACCCTTCGATGGCAGCAATGAATGGCGATCCGAACCCCGTTGGTTCACAGGTTGTGCTGGCATTGCTGGGAGTGGCGATAACGACCCCCGCAGGCAGGGTATGGTCAAAACGGATCGATCCGACCCGATCAGTCGCGGATATGTTGGCCATCGTGTAGGTGGCTGTGGTGGTGCCCCCCTCGTCAATCACTGCGTCGCTGATGACGAAATCGAAACTGGCCAATGGCGTGGTGGGCGGCGCGGATGCGGTCACGTCAAATGTGGATGTGGCCGTGGGCGAACCTGCCGAGCTTGTCAGGGTGACCTGGGGAAACGTGTATAGGCCTACCGCTGGCAAGGTGACATTGACAGTGACCGTACAGCTTGTGTCGCGATCCAGCGCACCATCTGTAAAGACAATGCTGGTGGCACCGGTGGCTGCGGTGATTGTGCCCGCCGTACAGCTTGTCGTGGCAAAACTGTCCGCCACGAGGACCTGACCCGGCGCCGACGGAAGTGGCAAGGTAAAGTCGACATCCGAAACGGCCAATTGCAGACTGTTGTCGATCGTGAAGGTGAGCGCTGTACTGCCCCCCGCACCCACAATGTCTGGGGTTGCCTCGATCTCTAGCGTAGGTGGCGCCGCCTGCGCTTGTTGGCCCATCCCGGCCAGTACCAAAATCATCAAAAGGGCTGAGAGAAAGGTTTTTAAAGCGCGCATGGTCCGTCCCACGTTGAATGTCTTGGGAAGTTTTTGACCATTGACCGGCCCGAAACACGGGCCAAAAAAGCAAAGCAATAGCTAAACACACTCGCCCAAAAGGCGAATGCACTTGTAAAATGACGCGTCACGCCAACTCTTCCCCAAGGTCACTCTGTCACGAGATGAGTCCCGCACCAAACTGACATTTCAGGAAAGTTCGAATAAAATCACGCATCCGTGTATTTTTGGTACAGTCGGAGAGATTCTACCCAGAGATGTAGAGATGACAGCCTGATCGCCGATAGTTTCACGGGCTTCCGCGACTTCCCCGCAAATGAGATGCCTTCATCAAAGAGTATGCCCAATACGTCTTCGATCGGCACTGGAATATGGCGACACGGGCGCGCAGGATGACGCCGAGCAAAGACAGGTGTCAGTTTGGTCAGGATGAAAGCGATGGGTTTGGTGAGAATGCTGGCGCTGATGGGCGCATGTGTGATGGGGCTGGCAGGCTGTCTGGGCGCGCCCGCGAAACCGGCTCTGGACGCGCCGGGTGGGCCGGCGCAACTGGTCGATGTGAGCGCCCGCGAGGCACAGGCGTTGAATGCGTTAAGGGCGCGCTATGGGTTACCTGCGCTTGGCACCGATCCGGTCCTTGTGCAGATCGCGCGCGGCCATGGGCAGGATATGCTGACCAACGGGTTTTTCGGGCATGTCAGTTCGGACGGCGCGTCGATTGCCGACCGGGCCCGCGCCGGGGGCTATGCCTTCTGTCATGTGGCCGAGAATCTGGCGATGGGGCATGTGACCTTTGATCACGTGATGCGGCAGTGGATGACCTCCCCGTCGCATCGCAGCAACCTCCTGCACAAGAATGTCGATGATTTCGGCCTGGTGCAGGGGCCGGGCAACCTGTGGGTCCTGGTGCTGGGCCGTCCGGGGTGCTGAAAAACGGGCCGAGGGGGACACGTCCTCGGCCCGATCCTGTTCAATGAGTGTTAAGCTTCGAGGACTTTCGGCCAGTTGGCATTGCCGGCCTTGATGTTGCCGGGGATGTCCTGGCTCCAGAGTTCGCGGGCGCGAAGGCTGAAGTTCAGGTAGAGCTTGCCGTCATAAACCGTCCAGGCTTCGGGCACGGTTGTGGCCGTGTAGCCTTTCGAAACGGCGTAGGCGCAGTAGCCGCCAAATTGCGGGGCGTATTCCTCGGGGGAGGCCTCAAACGCAGCCTGGGTCTCGGCCCTGGAGAAATGCCATTCGGCCCCGTTCCAGCTGACCGCGTGGGCGGCTTTGCCTTTGACGGGCTTGCTTTGGGTGAAATAGGCGACGGGGTCGTAGCCGTTGATCGCCACACCGTCGGTGGCAAAGACTTGCGGCTGGGCGGCGAAGGCCGGAACGCCGACAAGAGCGGCAACAGGCAGGGCGGCGGTGGCGGTCAGAAACTGGCGGCGGGTGGTCATGATATTGGTCTCCTAAACGGGGTTACTGCGGTGTTGTGCAGGTTAGGATGGGCATGCCGATAAGGCCGTGCAATATCCGACACGGCCCTGTGATGTGCCGTGTGAAAAGGCGAGCGGATTGTAACGTAAGTGGTGCCTGTCAGCTCCGATCTTCAACTGCCGTAGACCGTTCCCCAGCGTTCAATCAGCTTTTGCTGCAAGGTCTTGGAGCGCTTGTTCCAGCTGCTGGATCCTTCGGGGCGGGTGCCGCTTTGACGATCAATCCTGCCCCGCAGCTTGTCGTTCACGGTGAAGATGGCAAAGGCCAGTTCGGTTCCGTCAGGGGCGGTCATGTACCCGGCCAGAGCACTGACAAAATAGAGCGTGCCGGTTTTGGCCATCACCTTGATGGGGTGGTTCTTGACCACGTTGTTGTTGCCATCGCGCAGGTCAATCGGTTTGAGGATCGGTTTCAGAGCACCTTCGCGCGCCGCGGCCGCCAGGGCCCGCGCCATCGAGCCCGCCGGCACCCGCGAGGCCACCCCAAGGCCGGAGTGATCGACAAACTTCACACCCTGCATCCCAAGGGTGCTGCGGGCCCATTTGCTCATCTCCTGACCAGAGCTGCGCAAGCTGCCACCCTGTACCTTCCGGGCCGCGCTTGAGGCCAGACCGACACATTCCGCTGTGTGATTGTTGGAATATTTCAGCATGTCGCGCAGGATATCGCGCAATGGCGCGCTTTGATGGCTGGCCAGCGTGGTGCCGCCGGGGCGCGATTTCATCGGCTTGCCGGATTTCAGGACAATCCCCTGCGAGCGGGCAAAGGTGGCGAAAACCTCGGCGGCATAAGCCTCGGGCTTGCGCACGGGCAACCAGCGCGCGCCGCCATTGCCCAGCGCCTTGCGGGCCACGCTCCACTCGTCATGGCTGTTGCGGTCCTTGTAGGTGTAGACCGGCCCGGCCCGGGACGCGATCGAAATGCGCGCCACGGTGACCGCCGGACGATACTTGGCCGAACGCGCGTCCATCGTGGTGGTGTAGCCCTCGCCCGCGCGCTTCCATTCAAAATGCACGCGGTTGAAATTCAGGTTCAGCCCCGAGATCGACGGGTTATAGGCCACGTGATCGGCCTGATCCGTGTCCACCTCCCGCACGAATGGCAGCGCGCCGCCATAGGTGCGCAGCTTGCCTCGCACCTCGCGCACACCTGCCGCCTTCAGCCGGGCGGCCAGCCCGGCCAGCGCATCGGTGTCCAGCGTCGGATCGCCCCCACCTGCCAGGATCAGATCGCCCTTGAGCACCCCGTTTGAAATCGACCCCGTGGTGATCAGCCGCGTGGTGAACCGGTGGCCCGCGCCCAGCGTGGCCAGGGCATAAAGCGCCGTGACCGCCTTGGTGACACTGGCCGGGGGCAGGCCCCTGGCCCCTTCATGTTCTTCCAGAACAAGGCCCGATTTCACATCGATCACGGAAAAGCCGACCTGCCCGCCCAACTTGGCGTTCCGGATCAGCGCATCGGCCCCGGTGGCGGTGCGGCGCAGAAAATCATCGGGGCGCGCTTGTGGGCGCAGCGAGACGGCGGGAGCATTCCCGAAGGCCATGCTGCCTGCCCCTGAGGCAAGGCCTGCCAGAAACAAACGTCGTGAAAGCTGCTTTGTCATCATGCCACGATAGCCTCAGCCCGGTCCGACAGACAATGCAGATTTCACTGACTTGACAGTCACATCCTCGTGCGCGTCGCCCCATGCCCCACTGGCCCGCAATGCGGTTGAGGACAGATCCATCATCGGCACGTTCACAAAACACCACGCCGGGGCGCGGGCGCGGCCCAGAAGCGCGCTGTAGCGTCCGGGCAGACGGGCCGGTGCAAAGACTTGCGCCGCTTTGGACCGGCGCGCGGAAATGCGCTTGCCGGGGCGGGCCAGAACCCCGACCGGCACGCGGTACATGATCTGTTGCCAGTCCTGCCACAGGTCAAATTGTGCAAGATTATCTGCCCCCATCAGCCATACGAACCGCAGATCGGGGCGGGCGCGTTGCAGCGCCTCAAGCGTCTCGGCGGTATAGCGCGTGCCGGCCTGTGCCTCGACATCGGTGATCCGGATGCGCGGATGGGTGATCAGGCGGCGCGCAGCAGCCATGCGTTGATCCATCGGGGCAGGCCCCTTTGATTTCAGGGGGTTGCCCGGGCTGATCATCCACCAGACCTGATCCAGGCCAAAGCGTTTGAGCGCCTCGCGGCTGATATGGACATGGCCTGGATGGGGCGGATCAAAGGACCCCCCCAAAAGCCCGATCACCTGTCCGGGACGCGCAAAAGGCAGCTGATAGTGCGGCAAGGACTAAAACCTTTGGAAAATTTGATACGGTTTCTAGCCAGTTAGCCGGAGCTTGGCCACCGGATATTAAGACCAGCGGCGCCACATTGAAGGCCGAGGCAATCAGGTGAGCGCAGGGTTTTGTCAAAGCGCAGCATATCGGCACGCAGTGCCCCGGAGCCAGCGGGGACAAGCGGGATGGATCAGGCCACATTCGGTCTGATCCTGAACCGCGTGCGGGATGGTATCGTGGTGCAGGACATGCAGGGGCGGATCGAATGGATCAACCCGGCCTGCGAGGCGATGTATGGCTGGAACCTGAAGGAGGTGCGCGGCCGTCGCCCGATAGATTTTCTCATCCCGGCCGAAGACCGTCCGCCCCCGGATCAGATTGAACAGTTCCGTTATGACCCCGAGAGCGCGCTGTTCCGCCAGTTCAAGATCTCGCAGCATATACGCCGCGATGGCAGCCGGTTCTGGAACCAGCAAAGCTATACCCTGCTTGATATGGGGCCGAAGGAAAGCGACAAGAAAGTGGTGATCACCTGTCGGGATGTGACCGATCAGGTCCATACCGAAACCGCACTCAGACAAGTGCAGGTTGATCTGGAACATGCCGCCCATCACGACGATCTGACGGGCCTTGGCAATCGCAAGAAACTGTGCCGGTTTCTGGACACCACCGCCATCAGGGCCAGAATCTCCCGGCACGAAATCGGCGTTCTGCAACTGGACATCGATAAGTTCAAAGACATCAACGATACGCTGGGCCATGCAGCGGGAGATGCCACATTGGTGCATGTGGCGCAGGCCCTGCGCGCCCATTGCGCACCCGACGATCTGGCCTGTCGCACGGGCGGGGACGAATTTCTTCTGATCTGCCCCGGTATTGCATCGCGCAATCAGCTGATCGCCCGGGCCGAAACGTTGCACGATGCAATCCAGAGCCCGCTGCAATGGACGTCACAGGTGATCGAAGTGGGCACCTCGATCGGCGCCAGCCTTCCCGAACGCCCCGGCACCAGTGGCGAAGAACTGATTCAGATGGCAGATCAGGCGCTTTATGCCGCCAAGGATCGCGGGCGCGGGCAGGTTGTGTTTTACACGGCCCGTATCGGGCAGGCTCAGAAAAGCCAGATCCAGATGGCCCGCGATCTGCGGATCGCCGTGGTCAGGGAACAGTTCGAGGTATACCTGCAACCGCAGCTCAGCCTGTCCCAGAACCGGATCGTCGCGTGCGAGGCTTTGCTGAGGTGGCTCCATCCCGAGCGGGGCCTGCTGTTGCCGGGTGATTTTCTGTGCCCGGCCGAACGCAACGGCGTGCTGGCCGAGATCGATTACATCTCGATGAACCTTGCGCTGGATGCGCTTGTGGCGCTGCGCGAGGCCGGGTTTGGCGATCTGCGGATGGCGCTCAACGTTTCCAGTTCGATCCTGGCGGATGTGAATTATCCCGGGTTGCTGGACTGGGCCCTGCAATCACGCGGGTTGGAACCTGACGACATCTGCGTCGAAATCCTGGAAACCACGATATTTGAGCGCGCCGGGCTGGACGTGACCACGGCGATCAACAGGCTCAAACGTCTGGGGGTCCGCGTGGCGCTGGATGATTTTGGCACCGGGTATGCCGGGCTGGCGCATATGGCCGCGTTTGACATTGACGCAATCAAGCTGGATGGCTCGATGATCGGCCGGCTGGAAACCGATCCGCGCAACCGCGCGGTCGTGCGCTCGATCATCCGGCTCAGCGCGTTGCTGGGCATGCAGGTGGTGGCCGAAGGTGTGGAAACGCAAAGTCAGCTTGATATCCTGCGCCGCACCTCCTGCTCGCTGATCCAGGGGTTCGGGCTGGCCCGGCCGATGCCGGTTGACAAGATGATTGACTGGTTGCGCCAGAACACGCCCCTCGCCAATCCCCTGCCCTTCGGGATGTCATCCGCCAAGGCAAGGGTTGTGCCGGCCAGGAGCCGGAACAGATAAAGCGTTTCCAACAAAAGCATCTGCGCCGGGACGAACGCCCAAGCCCCAAGGCTATCTGTCGATGCGGCGCTGATTAAGCATGTCCGGCAGAACCTCGTCAGGGTAATTGGAGTGCAACTCCCAAACATTCTCGCCCAACTGTTCCAGCGGGCGATACGCCGTTCCGGGTCGCTCGCGCGTGCGCAGGGCCAGCACGATATCGGACATCACCGCAGGGTTCTCGCGAAAATAGGAATGGCCCAGCCCAGACCCGGGGTCTTTGACGATGATGATATTCACATTGTCCGTATCCACGAGGTTGGAAAACTCTTTGGACGTGGCCGTATTGGACCCCAGACTGCCCAGACGATCAAAATTGCCGATGATCCGGGACAGCCTGAGCGCCCCATCATCCGGGTTGGCGTAGATGTTGATCTGTTCGAACCCGTCCGAGAATCTTTCGGCGACCAGCCGTTGCTCGACCACGCCGATATCCAGATCCGCCGCCGCCAGAACCAGCATGCCGGTCTTCAACGCCACTTGCGGGTCCTGTCCACGCGCACGCGCCTCGATGATCAACTCGCGCAGCGCATCCGTCATCACGGCACTGCCGCGCGAATGGGCGACGATATCGATCTTGTCGATCTCGGGTATTGAAGCCAGAGCGCGCAGGAATTCCTTGACGTGAAACACGGAATAGTCGCCCGATTCAGAATCGCGGAAATAGCCCAGCAAACCCCCATTGCCCGCAGGCCAGGAATAGCTGATCGGCAGGCTGCGTCGGCCCGCATAGTGCCAGACATTGGCCAGCGTTCCGACGCTGTCATCAAATTCGTTGTTGAACCCATGGATATAGACCAGCATCCGGTTCAGCCCGTGATTGCGCAACCGTGCGCCCAGTTCCTCGCGCATCACCTGTGCGCTGGCCTGATAGCTGCGCGCGGCCTCCTCGGTGGTCAGAAGCCGCCCCCCCGCCCTGCCCATCGGTAGCGGCGTGGCCGGAAACCGCGAGAACTCTTCCAGATAGACCGGATCAAGCCGCGTCAGCGCCCGGGAATCCCCCTCATGCGTCCGCAGGACCAGCTCGTTCCAGGTTTCAAGCTCGCCATACTCGACCAGGCTGACACCAAATGCCATCGAGTCGCTGCGCCCGCTGCCATATCCGGTCAGCACGCCATCCGTGTCCATCACGGGGCCGCGGTCCGTCACATAGAGGATCTCGGTCAGGGTGCGCCGCAGCCCTTTCGGCACATCCTCCGCCGGATAGATATCGTCGGTCCCGGACTTGTAAAGATTGGGCGCAGGGGCAAGAATCCCTGTCGTACTTATAGCCGCGTTACAGGCCGCGAGCCCGGCAAACAACCAAAGCGCAAAGGCCCAGCGGGGCAAGCCCCCCCTCATTGAGACATACGGGGGCAGCGACAGAGCATTTCGGTGTTTGAAATCATGGGCTGTCCCGGTTACATGCGTATCGGTTGGGATTTATACAGAGAAAGAAGCACAGCCATGGCCGCTTATCAATATGTCTATCACATGCAGGGTGTCTCCAAGACCTATCCGGGCGGCAAGAAATGCTTTGAAAACATTCACCTGAGCTTCCTTCCCGGCGTGAAGATCGGTGTGGTCGGCGTGAACGGTGCCGGTAAATCCACCCTGATGAAGATCATGGCGGGGCTGGACACGGATTTTACCGGTGAGGCCTGGGCCGCCGAGGGCGCCAAGGTGGGCTATCTGCCGCAGGAACCCAAGCTGGATGACAGCCTGACAGCGCGTGAAAACGTGATGCTGGGCGTGGCCGCCAAGAAGGCCAAGCTGGACCGGTTTAACGAACTGGCAATGAACTATTCCGATGAGACGGCGGATGAAATGGCCGCGCTGCAGGATCAGATCGACAGCGAGAACCTGTGGGATCTGGACAGTCAGATTGATGTCGCGATGGAGGCCCTGCGTTGTCCGCCCGACGATGCGGATGTAAAGACGCTTTCCGGCGGTGAGGCGCGCCGCGTCGCGCTGTGCAAGCTGCTGCTGGAAGCGCCCGACATGCTGCTGCTCGATGAACCGACCAACCATCTGGACGCTGAAACCATCGCCTGGCTGCAACAGCATCTGATTGATTACAAAGGCACAATCCTGATCGTTACCCATGATCGGTACTTCCTGGATGACATCACAGGCTGGATTCTGGAACTGGATCGAGGCCGCGGCATTCCCTACGAAGGGAACTACTCGGCCTGGCTGGAGCAGAAGGCCAAGCGGCTGGAACACGAAGCCAAGGAAGACAAATCCAAGCAGAAAACGCTGGAACGCGAACTGGAATGGATGCGTCAGGGGCAAAAGGCCCGGCAGGCCAAGCAAAAGGCCCGGATCAACGCCTATAACGAGCTGGCCAACCAGTCCGAACGCGAGAAAATCACCCGCGCCCAGATCGTCATCCCGAACGGCCCGCGCCTTGGGTCCAAGGTGATCGAGGTGAATGGGCTGAAAAAGGCGATGGGCGACAAGCTGTTGATCGAGGATCTGACGTTCTCGCTGCCTCCCGGCGGGATCGTCGGTGTCATTGGTCCCAACGGTGCCGGTAAATCGACGCTGTTCAAGATGCTGACCGGGCAGGAAAAGCCCGATGCCGGGACGGTGGAATATGGCGACACGGTGGATCTGTCTTATGTCGATCAGTCGCGCGATGACCTGAAGGATGGCGACACGGTGTGGGAGGCCATCACCGGCGGGGCCGAGATCATCCAGTTGGGTGATGCGCAAGTCAACTCGCGCGCCTATTGTTCCTCCTTCAACTTCAAGGGCGGGGACCAGCAGAAGAAAGTCTCGCTGCTATCCGGCGGGGAGCGCAACCGCGTCCACATGGCCCGGCTGCTGAAAGAGGGCGGCAACGTTCTGTTGCTGGACGAACCAACCAACGATCTGGACGTCGAAACCCTGCGCGCGCTGGAAGACGCTCTGGTCGACTTCGCCGGTTGCGCCGTGGTGATCTCTCACGACCGCTTCTTCCTTGACCGCATCTGTACCCACATCCTGGCCTTTGAAGGCGAGGCGCATGTGGAATGGTTCGAGGGCAACTTCGAGGATTACGAGGAAGACAAGAAACGGAGGCTGGGGGCGGATGCACTTGAGCCAAAGCGGTTGAAGCATAAGAAGTTTGTGAGGTGAGTTTTCGCAGAGAGCGGGATCCACTTTTTGATTGGCGCAAACATAACGCGCAACGACTTATTGAACTCGGCATTCCTGAGGCCATCGTAACCGATCATCATCGCTTCCTGCTCGCCGTGCAAAACGGCGAGGACTTCGACAGCGGCTGGACCGCGTACTGGCTCAATTCCCAAACCGGCCCGAAACTTTTGTCCCTTTTAGTCGATAGCTTTGACCCCATCGGCTATGATTTAGTTGACCGCTTGCAACGTATCCACGGACCGCCTCCGTTGAAAGAATATGATGTCGTTCGCCTCAGGGGAAAACGCGGCCGGTTTGATGCCGGATCAGTCGGAACAATTGTCCTCGAAAACTCACCGAATGATTTCACCGTAGAGTTTTCAGGAGAAAACCATCATCAAGACAGCGGACTGCTCGACGTAAAAGCGGCGTGGTGCGAACTAGTCCAGCGACAGCGCAATTCTTTTTAACAAACACTTGATTGTAGGCCGCACGATTTGCGACGCGCGCGGGAGCGAAGCGATGAGTGTTCGGGGAACAGCATCTATGTCAAATCCGAACATCATCAAACTGGCGCGCCAAGATCAGCCAAATCGCCGCCGCGCGGGGAGAGAAGCTGTAGGGTGGGTTTTCAACCCATCTTTTCCTGCGTGAAACCATCCCACATGGCGGGGTGAGCCCCGCCCTACCGGTTCTTGTTTGAACGCAAACAAAACCCACCCACCGGCACCAAATCGGCAGGAAATGGAACCAAATCCGCTCTTATTCCGGCTCATTTCTGCGTAACGCTGAGGGTGAGGAGAGCCGTTATGAGAGCTTATGTTCCTGTTCCACGCACGACCCGGCGGTCTGTTGAAACGCCAAAGCCCGGATATCGCGCGCCCAAGCCGTATCGTTTTACGGATTGGGCGAGCATCTGACCGGCCCACAGCGACCCGTTACAATGTGGTTTCCCGCGCGGGTCTGCCATAGCGGGGTAAAACCCCGCCCTACATTTTCAGGCAAACGCTGTGTGTATCGGCGAGCAGGTCGTTTAAGGGCGTCCTCAGAATACACGCTATAGGCGAATGATCGCCGATCCCCCGGTCCCGAATTTGCCTTTGCCCGCAAAATTGCGCCACACTTGCCCCAATCCCGCCTCAATTGGGGCGTTAACTATCCTCACGACACTCTGGGGAGAGGAAAATATGGCACCAGTCGCAGCGATCCTGGGCAGCGTTTTCGGAACAATAGCAGCCGTGGTTGGCTGGCTTCTGTTCGGTCTCGGCCTTTTGGGTGTTGTGCAGGTCTATTTTCTGGTCTCCCTGCTGGTCGCCGCGGCCCTGATCGGCTATGCGCTGCTACAGCCCAAACCTGCGCCGAAACCCGACCCCGAGGGCCTGCAACGCGCCTGAGCCGCATCCGCGCCACAGTTCCATAAAAACATCCGTTTTTAGTTTCACTCTCTTTTGATTTCCTCTTCAAAAGCTGGCACGATATACAGCAATCACACCGCGAAAAGGGAACGCAAGATGATTAAACGCCGCGAATTTATTGCGACCGGGCTGGCTGCTGCCACAGTGCCTGCTGTCGCGCAATCCTTTGAACTCAATCCGAAATACGCCCCCCAAGATGTGAAGATCGCCAGCCAGTACCAGCCGGGCCAGCTTCTGGTTCTGCCGCGTGCGCATTTCCTTTACCTGGTCACCGGACCGGGCACCGCGCGCCGCTATGGCGTGGGCGTGGGCAAGGCCGGTCTGGAATTCACCGGCACCGCCAAAATCGGCGCCAAGAAGAAATGGCCCACATGGCGCCCGACCAACGAGATGATCGAGCGCGATCCCAGCGCCTATTCCAAGTTCATCGACAATGATTACGTCCAGCCCGGCGGCCCCGGAAACCCCTTGGGTGCGCGCGCGCTCTACCTGTTCCAGAACGGGCGCGACACATATTTCCGCATCCATGGCACCACCGCGCCCCGCTCGATCGGGCGTTCAGTCTCAAACGGCTGTATCCGGATGATCAACGATCACGTGATCGACCTTTACGAACGGGTGCCGATGGGTGCGGTTGTGACCGTTCTTTAAGACGGCACGCCGATCAGGCCTGATTTCGACGGGCGCACCATTGGCTGCGCCCGTTTTCTATTGCACCTGTTCAATCAGGCGCAGAACCGACGGCCCAAGACCCTCGACAATCCGCGCCACGCCATCGGCATTGGGATGGATGCCATCGGCTTGAAAATAGCGCTGCAGCGCATCCGGTGTCCCTTCGCCCAGCCCGGAGAAGAAATAGGGGTGCAGCAGGGCGTCATGATCGGCCGCAAGATCGGGATACATGGTATCAAAGGCAGTTTTATAGGCCGGTCCGTAATTCCCCGGCGCGCGCATGCCGACCAGCAAGACATCGACATCGGCTTCCGCTGCGGTCGTCAGGATCGCATCGAGGTTTCCGCGGCTGACCGCCGGGTCGATCCCGCGCAGCAGGTCATTGCCGCCAAGGGTCACGATCATCGCATCCACGTCTGGCGTCAGGCTCCACGCCACCCGCGCGGCCCCGCCCGCGGTGGCATCGCCCGACACGCCGCCATTGATCAGGGTCACATCTGTCCCCTGCCCGTTCAGCCACGCCTGCAATTGCGGCACCAGCCCGTCGGCCTCAACCAGGCCATAGCCCTGGGTCAGGCTGTCGCCAAAGGCCAGCACCGTGATCTGCTCGGCACGCAGGGGTGCCGTGAGAAACAGAAACGCCATCAATGCCTTGCCCAGCAGGGCGCATACCCCATATGTCCTGCAATGCATCACCAATTGGCCCTTCCTTCATGACCCAGCCCATTCTCTCGCTTAAAGATGCCTCGCTGTCGCTGAAAGGCAATGCCGGAGAGGTGGCCATCCTTCACGGCATTACCCTTGATGTCCATCCGGGCGAGACATTGGGGCTGGTCGGCCCGTCGGGGTCGGGCAAATCTTCGCTGCTGATGCTGATGGGCGGGCTGGAACAGGCCACGGGCGGCAGTGTGATGGCCATGGGTCAGGACCTGACCGGAATGAGCGAGGATCAACTGGCCCGGTTGCGGCGCGATCATGTCGGCGTCGTGTTTCAGTCCTTTCACCTGATCCCCACGATGACAGCGCTGGAAAATGTGGCGACCCCGTTGGAACTGGCCGGGGCGCGCGATGCGTTTGAGCGGGCTGCCGAGGAGTTAGAGGCCGTGGGGTTGGCCGACCGGATGGATCATTACCCCTCGCAATTGTCGGGGGGCGAGCAGCAACGCGTGGCGCTGGCCCGCGCCGCAGCACCACGCCCCGATCTGGTGCTGGCGGATGAACCCACGGGCAATCTGGACAGTTCAAACGGGGCGGCCATTGTCGAGATGCTGTTTGATCTGCGCGCGCGCCACGGGGCCACGCTGGTTCTGGTGACCCACGATCCGACGCTGGCGGCGCGGTGTGACCGGGTGATCACGCTGCGGGACGGGCGCATCGACGTGCCGGAACAGGCCCCGGCATGAGCCTTGCTCTGTCTGCCCGGCTGGCCCGGCGCGAATTGCGCGGGGGGCTGCGCGGCTTCCGGATTTTCCTGGCCTGCGTGATCCTTGGAGTGGCTGCGATTGCCGCCGTGGGCACCGTGCGCGAAAGCATTCAGGCCGGGTTGAGTCGCGATGGTGCGGTCCTTCTGGGCGGCGACGCGGCGTTGGAGCTGACCTATCGCTTTGCGGATGAGGACGAGCGCGGCTGGATGGAAGGCGTCGCGCAATCCGTGTCCGAGATCGCCGATTTCCGCTCGCTCGCCGTGGTGGGCGAGACGCGGATGTTAACACAGGTAAAGGCCGTTGACGGGGCCTATCCGTTGGTCGGTGACGTGGTGTTGGACCCGGCGATGCCCTTGGACGTGGCCTTGCAAGAGAGCAGCCTACCCGGTGCGGTGATGGACCCGGTCCTGATCGCGCAGCTGGATATTGCAGTGGGTGACACGTTCCGCCTGGGCACACAGGAATTTGAGCTGCGCGCAGCGCTGGAGAGCGAGCCGGATGCCGCCGCCGCTGGCTTTGGCCTTGGTCCGCGCACCATCGTGGCGCGTGAGGCATTGGAGGCCTCCGGTTTGTTGGCCCCGGGCACGCTGTTTTCGACGCAGTACCGGTTGAAGTTCCCCCCCGGCAGCGACCTTGCGGTCTTGGAGGCCGAGGCCAAATCACGTTTTGAAACCAGTGGGATAAGCTGGCAAGACGCGCGCAACGGCGCGCCCGGTGTGGCGCAGTTTGTTGATCGGTTGGGGGCCTTCCTGATCCTTGTGGGCCTGTCCGGTCTGGCCGTGGGCGGCGTGGGTATTTCCGCCGCGCTGCGGGCCTATCTGGCCAGCAAAACGCGGACTATCGCCACATTGCGCACCTTGGGCGCAGATCGCCGGGTGATCTTTCAGACCTATTTCATTCAGGTGGGCATTCTTGGCCTTTTGGGCATGGCCTTGGGTGTTCTGCTGGGTGTGGGCCTGCCCATCCTGCTGGCCCCGCTGATCGAGGCGCGCTTGCCGGTGCCAGCCGTCTTTGCCCCCTACCCCGCCCCGATCTTCGAGGCGTTGATCTATAGCCTCTTTGCCGTGCTGATCTTTACCCTCTGGCCGCTGGCCAAGGCCGAACAGGTACGCGCCTCGACCCTGTTTCGCGACGCGCTGTCGGACACGCGCGGGCTGCCAAACTGGCGTTATATTGGGGTTACACTGATCTTGATCATAGCCCTTTTGTCCGCTGCCGCGTGGTTTTCGGGCAATCTGCAACTGACCCTTTGGACCGTAGGCGGGATAGCAGGCGCACTGGCCTTGCTGGCTTTGGCTGCACTGTTGCTGCGCCGAGTTGCAAAGGTCCTGCGCCCGGCATCACGACGCCGTCCGGCATTAGGCTGGGCCTTGGGGGCGATTGGCGGACCCGGCACCACGGCGGGGCCGGTGATGTTGTCGCTGGGTCTTGGCTTGTCGGTTCTGGCCGCCGTGGGGCAGATCGATGGCAACCTGCGCGGCGCGATTGAACGCGACCTGCCCGGGCAGGCCCCGTCCTATTTCTTCATCGACCTGCAAAAGGATCAGATGCCCGGCTTTCTGGAGAGGATCGAAACCGACCCCGCCGTCAGCCAGATTGAACAGGCCCCGATGCTGCGCGGGATCATCACGCGGATCAATGGCCGTCCTGCCGCCGAAGTGGCGGGGGATCATTGGGTTCTGGAGGGCGATCGCGGCGTCAGCTACGCCGGAGCGCTGCCCGAGACGACGACATTGACCGATGGCACATGGTGGGCCGAGGATTACAGCGGTGCACCACAGGTGAGCTTTGCCGCCGAAGAGGCCGCCGAGATGGGATTATCCTTGGGCGATCAGCTGACCGTCAACATCCTCGGGCGGGATATCGAGGCCACCCTGACCTCGCTGCGCGAGGTGGATTTCTCCACAGCTGGCATGGGTTTCATCATGGTGATGAACCCTGCTGCGCTTGAGGCAGCGCCGCATTCCTTCATTGCCACCGTCTATGCCGAGGCCGAGGCCGAAGCGGCGATCCTGCGCGATGTGGCGGGCATGTTCCCCAATGTCACCGCGATCCGAGTGCGCGATGCGATTGGCCGGGTCAGTGACCTGTTGGCCGGGCTGGCAGCGGCGGTATCGTGGGGGGCATCTGTCACGCTTCTCACCGGGTTTCTGGTGCTGATCGGGGCGGCAGCGGCAGACCAGTCGGCGCGCCGGTACGAGGCGGCGATCCTGAAAACCCTCGGAGCCAGCCGCGCGCGTATTCTGGCCAGCCTGACCATCCGCGCCATGATCCTTGGGGCCGCCGCCGGCGCCGTGGCGCTTGGCGCTGGCCTCTTGGGCGGTTGGGCGGTCAGTTACTATATCATGGAGACGGGGTTCGAGGTGATCTGGCCTTCGGCGCTGAGCATCGTTGCGGCAGGTGTGAGTGTCACGCTTCTGGCGGGCATCGCCTTTGCCTGGGGGCCACTGACCGCGCGACCTGCGGCGATTTTGCGCGCAAGGGAATAGCAGCGTTGAACCTCAGGGCGGGGGCTGTCACCCTGCCCCCGGTATCGCCCCAAGGAATCAAACGATGAGTGACAGCCTGCCCATCCCCCTCACCTCGCCCCTGACGCCTGCCCAACAGGCCAGCCTGATCAACCTTGTACGCCGCGCCGCCAAGGCCGAGATCATGCCGCGCTTTCGCAATCTGGGGCATGCGGATGTGTCGGCCAAGTCCTCGCGCTACGATCTGGTGACCGAGGCCGATACCGGGGCCGAGGCAATCCTGGCACGCGGCATTCAGCGGATGTTTCCCCACGCCCTGGTCGTTGGCGAAGAAGCGGCCAGCGCCGATGACACCCTGCGCGACAAGATCGGCGAGGCGGAACTGGCCTTTATCGTCGATCCGCTGGATGGCACCTGGAATTTCGCGCATGGGCTGGCGGTGTTTGGTGTGATCGTGGCGGTCACACGGTTTGGCAAGCCGGTTTTGGGGCTGCTGTATGATCCGGTGATGGATGACTGGATCATCGCGGACGAAGCCCACCCCGCCCGGCTGGCCCGTAACCTCGGGGCCGAGAGACCCTTGCAAATGTCGCGGGGTGGCGCGCTGGACGAGATGTCGGGCTTTATCCATCTTTATCTCATGCCCAAGGAAGGTCAGGCCGAGATGGCTGCCACCTTTCCCGATTTCGCTCGCACGCAGGTGCTGCGCTGTTCGTGTCACGAGTATCGCACGCTGGCACAGGGGGGCATGGATTTCTGCCTCTCGGGGATGATGACACCCTGGGATCACGCCGCCGGTGTGTTGATCTGTCAGCAGGCGGGCGGGTATGTGGCCATGCTGGACGGGTCCGATTACAATGCGGCGGTGCGCGAAGGGTATCTTTTGACCGCGCCCAACAAGGACAGCTGGCAGCGCCTGCGCGACCGGTTTGCATTTCTTCTGGATGGGCCGGACACGGCAGAACCTGTTGTAACGGAAACCTGAACTGACAAAGCCGCGTCGAATGGTCTAGGTTGTAAGCCAAGGAGAACGCGCGGCATGACAGCAGGGTCTGGGGACCACAAGAAAAAGGATTCGCACGCCACCCTTTCGGAAAGTGACCGGGAGGCGGCCATCGACCGGCTTTACGATGTCGCCCTTGATCCCAGCCGGTACGAGGCGTTGCTGGATCATTGGGAAAGCGCCATTGGTCCGTTGCGGGCGCAAGCCGACTTCAGCAAGCCTCAGTTGTTGGACGATCCGCTGATCGAAGGGCATTTCGAACGCGCCAGCACGTTTCTGGACCGCGTGGATACCGGCAGCAAGACAGATGAGATCGAAGATATCCTGGCCCCGTTTGACAGGGTCGCCGCATTTGTTCTGAACACACAGCAGGTTGTCTGTGCCGCCAATGACACCGCCAAAGAGTTGATGGGCGTGGATGTCGGCGCGCGTCTTCGCGATCTTCCGATCAACGACGATGATATAGAGGCGGTTCAGCGCACGCTTGGCTCGCTTTTGTCTGACAGCCCCGAAGACACGGCGATCCTGCGGGTGCGTGCCCGTCAGCAGGGCCGGTTTACTGTCCTGCGGCTACAGCTGTGTCATACGGCCGATGGTCAGCCGCTGGTGCTGACGGCCTCGAACGAAGTCGGCTGGCCAGACGAATTCGGGCCAATCCTGCGCAATGCCTTTGGTCTGACACAGGCCGAGGCCGACGTGGTGCATGGGTTGGTCGAATGCTGCTCGGTGAACGAAATTGCCGCCCGGCGGGACCGCTCGGTCGACACGATCCGCGCCCAGATCAAGTCCATCCTGTCCAAGACCGAAACCCACAGCCAGGTGGAGCTGGTTCGTCTTGCCCTGTCGATGATGGACATGGTCAGCCTGACCGTCGGCACCGCCCCCGGCCCCCGTGTGGTCAGCCGCGGACGCGGCGCGCTGCAGGAGCGCGAGTTTCAATCGCTGCTGACCGCGGACGGCCGACGGCTGGATTACCTGGTGCTCGGGGATCCGGCGGGCAGCCCGGTGTTGTTTCTGCCGCTGGATTATGGCCTCGTGCGCTGGCCCGCGCCGGCCGAGGCCGAGGCCACCCGGCGGGGTTTGCGCATCATTGTTCCGGTGCGCCCGGGCTATGGCCAGTCCGATCCTGTCCCGAAGAACGGCGATTACGATGCCGCCCTTCTGGCGGATGCGATGCAGATCCTTGATACAGAAGGCGCAGGCCCCTGCCCGATCATTTCGCTGGGCGGTGATTTTTACTATGCCGTCCAATTGATCCTGGCAGCGCCCGAGCGCTTTACCGGTGTCGTCGCCTGCGCCGGGGTTTTGCCGCTGACCCGCCGGGAGCAGTTCGAGCGGATGGAGAAGTGGCACCGCTTTATCCTGGCCGGGGCGAAATACACCCCGCATCTTTTGCCCTTCATGGTCAAGGCCGGGTTCCTGCTGGCCCGCAAGATCGGCAAACGCGGCTTTATCCACGCGGTCTACGGCCAGTGCCCGGCGGATGTGGACACTTTCGAGGACCCGGATGTCTTTGAGGCGATGGTAACCGGCTCGGAAGTGGCGTTATCAGAAGAGCATTCCGCCCATGCCGCATTCTCAGCCCAGATTCTGGGGCGTCAGCAAAAGGACTGGTCCGATGACCTGAACCGACTGCGAGGTAAGTTGCCGGTGATCTTCATGAACGGCACGCAGGATCCCCAGATTCCCGTGGCCACGCTGGAGGAGTTTCAACGCGACGTGGACTGGATTGATTATCGCATTTACGACGATGCCGGCCAGTTGGTATTTTTCCGGCATTGGCGCGACGCACTGGACAATCTGCAAGCTTTTCCGGCGAAAAAGTAAACCTTACCCTATCTGGGGTATGACGACACCCGGCGGGCGGGATACCCTTTCGAATAGGGGAAGATGTTTGGTAACGATGTAGGGGATATCTGTTTTCAGGTCACCTATTCGCCGTCCTGTATCGACACCGTTTTTCATAATCGAACACTTTTTGAGTGATCTTTTTTAGCAGCTACGCGGGGCGGCCTTCTTCCAAGGGCCGCCCTTTTCATGACATTCGCTCGGGATTGCTCGGAGTTATGAAAGCCAGCAATGCGGGGCGGAACAGACACTCGTCGCGTGCCAGCCACCGGAGGCCAACGTCAGCCCCTGGGGTGGCGACCCACCATCTGCTTCTGGGCGCTTTATGGTCGCAAAGTACATCCACAGAACGAACGCAGCGCTTGTGTCAGAGTAATCGCCAGCCCAAGGGAGGGGCTGACGATGGCCGGGCCGCTGCGCGGCTGTTAACCGGCTTGGTGCTTAGCTGTGAAGACCGCTTCGGGCTCAAACCAGACATACCGCCGCCGCTCCGATCCTATTCAGCGGCCTGATCATAGGCCTCCATTGTCGGGCAGGTGCATACCAGATGGCGATCACCATAGACGTTATCCACGCGGTTGACCGGCGGCCAGTACTTGTCGACCCGGAACGCGCCCGGAGGGAAACACGCCTCTTCGCGGGTGTAGGGGCGATCCCATTCCTTCACCAGATCCTCCATCGTGTGAGGCGCGTTTTTCAGCGGATTGTTTTCAGGGTCGATCCTGCCCTCTTCAATCGCGCGGATTTCTTCGCGGATCGACAGCATCGCATCGCAGAAGCGGTCCAGCTCGGCCTTGGTTTCGGATTCCGTCGGCTCGATCATCAGGGTACCCGCCACCGGCCAGCTCATCGTGGGAGCGTGAAAGCCGCTGTCCATCAGGCGTTTGGCGATATCGTCCACTGTCACGCCCGCGCTGTCCGCATAGGGGCGCGTATCAATGATACATTCATGCGCCACGCGTCCGCCGCGCCCTTTGTAAAGCACGTCAAACGCCCCTTCGAGCCGCTTGGCAATGTAATTGGCATTCAGGATCGCCACGCGGGTCGCCTGGGTCAGCCCCTCGCCGCCCATCAGAAGCGTATAGGCCCAGCTGATCGGCAGGATCGAGGGCGAGCCAAACGGGGCTGCCGCCACCGGCCCCTCATCTCCACCCAGTTCGGGATGACCCGGCAGATGTGGTTCCAGATGGGCTTTCACACCGATCGGCCCCATGCCCGGTCCACCCCCGCCATGGGGGATGCAGAAGGTCTTGTGCAGGTTGAGGTGGCTGACATCGCCACCCAGGTCACCGGGGCGCGACAGGCCCACCATGGCGTTCATGTTGGCCCCGTCGATATAGACCTGACCACCGTGATCATGGGTGATCTGGCAAACCTCGATCACGGTTTCCTCGAACACGCCGTGGGTGGACGGATAGGTGATCATGCAACCCGCCAGGTTCTCGGCATGCTGTTCAGCCTTGGCACGGAAATCGTCGAGATCGATGTCCCCGTTCTCGGCCGATTTCACCGGTACCACCTTCCAGCCCACCATCTGGGCGCTGGCCGGGTTGGTGCCATGTGCGCTCATCGGGATCAGGCAGATATTGCGGTGTCCCTGACCATTGGCGCGGTGATAGGCCGAGATCGTCAGCAGACCGGCATACTCGCCCTGCGCCCCTGAATTGGGCTGCATCGACAGGGCATCATAGCCGGTGATCACGCACAGCTTGTGGCTGAGATCGTCAATCATTTCCTTGTATCCCAACGCCTGATTTGCAGGGCAAAACGGGTGCAGGCGGGAAAACTCACGCCAGCTGATCGGCATCATCTCGGCCGCAGCGTTCAACTTCATCGTGCAGCTGCCCAGCGGGATCATCGCCCGGTCCAGCGCCAGATCGCGATCCGACAGGCGGCGCATGTAACGCATCATCTCGGTCTCGGCCCGGTTCATGTGAAAGATCGGGTGTGCCAGATAGGCGGACGTGCGGTGCATATTCTCGGGGACACGATAGTCGGGGGTGAAATCGTCGTCGATCTGCTCGATCCCGAAGGCCCGCCAGACAGCCTCGATGTTTCGCGGGCGCGTGGCTTCGTCCAGAGTGATCCCAACGCGGGTTTCCCCCACCCGACGCAGGTTGATGCCCTCATCCACGGCCGATTTCAGCACGGCGGCCTGCAAGGGCCCGACATCGACAGTGATCGTGTCAAAGAACACCTTGGGATCAACCTTGAACCCCGCTTTCTCCAGTCCCTTGGCCAGACGCACGGTCTTGCGATGAATGCGCTGCGCAATCGCCTTGAGGCCCTTGGGCCCATGAAACACCGCGTAGAGCGAGGCCATCACCGCAAGCAGTGCCTGCGCGGTGCAGACATTGCTGGTCGCTTTTTCACGGCGGATATGCTGTTCGCGGGTTTGCAACGACAGCCGGTAGGCGCGGTTGCCCTGGCTGTCGATGCTGACGCCGACAATCCGTCCGGGCATCGCGCGTTTATAGGCGTCGCGACAGGCCATATAGGCGGCGTGCGGGCCGCCATAGCCCATCGGCACACCAAAGCGTTGCGTGCTGCCCACCGCGATATCGGCATCCATCGCGCCGGGCTCTTTCAGCAGGGTCAGGGCGAGCGGATCAGCGGTGACAATGCCGATCGCCTTGTTAGCGTGCAGTTTGGCGATGTGATCAGTGAAATCGCGCACATGGCCATAGGTGCCGGGATATTGGAAAATCGCACCAAACACCTCTTCAGGGTTCATCTTGTCCGGGTTGCCGACGATCACCTTGATGCCAAGGGGCGCCGCACGGGTCTGCATCACGGCGATGTTCTGGGGGTGGCAATCGCGGTCCACGAAAAACGCCATCGCCTTGGATTTCGCCACGCGCTGCGCCATGGTCATCGCCTCGGCGCAGGCCGTCGCCTCGTCCAGCAGGGACGCATTGGCAATTTCAAGCCCCGTCAGATCGCTGACCATGGTCTGGAAGTTCAGCAAGGCCTCAAGCCGGCCCTGGCTGATCTCGGGCTGATAAGGCGTATAAGCGGTGTACCAGGCCGGGTTTTCCAGCACGTTGCGCTGGATCGCGGGCGGGGTGACCGTGCCGTGATAGCCCTGCCCGATCATGTTGACGAGCACCTTGTTCTTGGCCGCCGTCTTGCGCATGGAATGCATCAGTTCCCGCTCGGACATGGGCTTGCCGAAATCCAGCGGCTCGGCCTGACGGATCGCCTTGGGAACGGTTTCGTCAATCAGCGCCTCAAGGCTGGTCGCCCCAACAGTGGCCAGCATGTCGTCCATCTCTTCCGGGGACGGGCCGATATGGCGGCGATTGGCGAAATCATAGGGCAGATAGTCGGTCGGTTTGAACGTCATAACGGTCTCCCACGTCTGTGGCGGGCACGAAAGGCCCTTTTGCGGTTCCAAAGTAATCTCGGCTGCAGGCCAGAGAGGTTTCGCACGAAAAACCCCAGGCCTGCGTCAGATCAGGCGATGAAGGCCTGGTAAGCGGCTTCATCCATGTAATCGTCCATCTGGGATGGGTCGCTGGCTTTGATCTTGAAGAACCAACCGTCGCCGATGGCGTCTTCATTCACCTTGCTGGGCTCATCTGCCAGTGCCTCGTTGACCTCGACAATCTCACCGTCGATCGGGGCCAGAATATCGCTGGCGGCCTTGACGCTTTCGATCACCACGATCTCATCGTCCTTGGTCACCTCGGTGCCCACTTCGGGCAGTTCTACGAAAACGATATCGCCCAGCTGCTCGCTGGCATGTTCGGTGATGCCCACGACAATCACGCCATCTTCTTCGCGCAGCCATTCGTGTTCTTCGGTGAATTTCATCTTGGTCTCTCCCTTGATAATCAGCGTTTGAATGTGGCGGGGGTGAAAGGCATATCGGCCACCTGAACAGGTTGGCGTTTGCCCCGCACCTCTCCGAAAAGTTGTGTGCCGGATGCAGCCATGTCAATCGGCACATAACCCATCGACATCGGCCCTTCGATCGTTGGCCCGAACGCGCCCGAGGTGACATGGCCAATGGCCTCGCCCCCCTCGGCACTGGCGAACAACTCGGTCCCTTCCCGCATCGGGGCACGCCCCTCGGGGCGCAGGCCAACGCGTTTGCGGGTCGCGCCATTGTCCAGCTCGTGCAGGATACGGGCCGCGCCCGGAAAGCCACCCGCCCGCTCGCCGTCGGTGCGGCGCACCTTCTGGATTGCCCAGGTCAGCCCTGCCTCGACCGGGCTGGTGGCGATGTCAATATCGTTGCCATATAGGCAAAGCCCGCCCTCCAGGCGCAGGCTGTCACGCGCGCCGAGGCCAATGGGTTCCACGTCTTCGTGGGCCAACAATGCGCGGGCCAGCGCCTCGGCATGGGTGGCATGGACCGAGATTTCAAAACCGTCTTCGCCCGTATAGCCCGAGCGGGAAATCCAAAGGACACCGTAATCCGAGGAAAACAGGCCAACATCCATGAATCTCATGATGTCACAGCCCGGCGCGATGGGTTCCAGCACCGCCTCGGCGGCCGAACCCTGCAAGGCAATCAGGGCGCGGTCGGTGATTTCCTCGACTTCGCAGCCCTCCAGATTGGCGCGCATATGGGCAATGTCATCGGCCTTGCAGGCGGCATTGACCACCACGAACATCTCGTCCCCGCGATGGGCGATCATCAGGTCATCCATGATCCCGCCCGCGTCATTGGTGAAAAAGCCATAGCGTTGTCGCTTGTCGCCAAGGCCCAGCAGATTGACCGGCACAAGCGACTCCATCGCTGTCGCCGCCCCGCCATAACCATCGGGGTGGCGCACGATCACCTGGCCCATATGGCTGACGTCAAACAGCCCGGCCTTGGCGCGGGTGTGCAGATGTTCCTTCATCACGCCCAAGGGAAATTGCACGGGCATCTCGTGGCCCGCAAAGCCCACCATCTTACCACCCAGTTCCGCGTTGAGGGCGGTCAGGGGCGTTTGCCGCAAAGTCTCGCTCATCGGGTATCCTTCCCAATTTGCGCCAGTTTGATTTTCAGCAAATCAGTCCGGCATCACGTCTGCAAGGCACGAAAGCCTTGCGATGATGCCCCCTCTGTCCTTTCGCCTGAGATCGCTATCCCTTCGGCGCCCCGTCACTTTACGGGGTCTCTCCAGAGTTTATGAAATCGGGTCGGTCCTTTTGCCTGAGAGTTTCCGGGGCGGTTGCTCCTTCGGCACTGGCGGGGCCAGTTCTCCCGTTCCGATTTGAGTGTACGTTAGTATACCGCCCGAGTCGGTTCAAGCGGTTTTGCTGCGGCGACCTCAGGCCAGCTCTTTTCGGCTGCAGGCCGAGGGGGTGAAGATTTCAAACAAAGCGTCGTTGTCACATACCAGCGCTTCAAGCGTGACCGCATCAAGATGGGCAAAGAAAGCTTCGGCCGCATCGGCGATGGCCAGACGCAAGCGACAGGCGCTGACCAGAGGGCAGGTATTGTCGACATCGGCAAAGCACTCGGCGATGGGGGTATGCGATTCGAGTTGGCGAAAGACATCGCCGATCACGATCCGCTTGGGATGCCGATCCAGCGTAATCCCGCCCGAGCGTCCCCGTTGCGTATGCAAATAGTCCAGTTGCGCCAGCCGGTTGATGACCTGCGCCAGATGGCTTTCCGAGGTGTTACAGCGCTCGGCGATTTCGGCCTTTGTGACCAGCCGGTCCATGTTGGCCGCGCAATACATCAACACGCGAATTGCAATATTTGTTCGTTTGGTGATCCGCATTAAGCGACCTCATTGCTTGAACTTGGCACACCCTGCGGGCAAAAAGACCTTTAAAACATGACCTAAATCAAGAGCACGGGTAAAACATTGATCCCACATGCATATTTCTTCGGCTATGGTAGCCTGGTGAACCGCGACACGCATCATTTCGAGGGTGCGCACCGCGCGCGACTAACCGGATGGCGGCGAGTCTGGCGGCACACCCGGCTGCGCCAGGTGGCCTATCTGACGGTGGTGCCGGACGAGACGGGCGACATTGACGGGTTGATCGCGCAGGTGCCGCATGATGACTGGGACGCGCTGGACAAACGTGAAGGGGCGTATGAGCGCGTGGCGGCCGCCCATCAGGTTGCGCATCCCCTGCCCGATCAGCCCGAGATCGCGGTTTATGCCATCCCGGACGGCAAGCATGGCCACCCGGACGAGCATGGGCCGGTGCTACTGAGTTACATCGACGTGGTGGTACAAGGCTATCTGCGCGAATTTGGCGAGGACGGAGCGCGGCGGTTCTTTGAGACCACGAGCGGCTGGGATGCGCCGGTGCTGGCGGACCGCGCCGATCCGGTCTATCCGCGCCACACGAGACTGGGACCGTCCGAGCGCGCGTTTGTCGATGATCATCTGTTCGATTTAGGCGTGCGACTGATCCGCGCCTAGCGGCGAACCTGGAAAATCTGCAGCATACGGGCCTGCCGCTGGAACGGTTCCACCGGCCCCAGTGACGCCAGCGTGGCCACTTTGCGCAGGACCAGCCAATAGGCCAGCAACCCGAACAGCACGCCGCCCACTGCCTGTCCGATCAAAACGCCCGGCGCACCCATCAGCCAGGCCCCGAACATCACGAAAGGGATCGTGCCCAGCGTATGGCGCGCCCAGTTCAGTGTGGTGGAGTAAAACGGGTGGCCCAAATTGTTGAACCCTGCGTTGGCGATGAACAACATCCCGTTGAAGAACCACGCCAAGGCCAGCGGTCCGCAGAACAGATAAACAAGGTCGCGGGCCTGTCCGTCTACCCCGAACAGATCGGCCAGCGGCGCGCGCAGGAAGAACAAAAGCAGGGCCATTCCAACCACGTAGAGGGCCGTGAATGTCAGCGCCGCCCACAAAGCGCCATTCACGCGCTCGCGGTCCTTGGCGCCGAAATTCTGACCGATGATGGGGCCAACCGCCCCAGACAGGGCGAAAATCACCCCGAATGCCAGCGGGATCAGGCGGCCGACAATGGCCATGCCCGCCACGGCGGACTCGCCATAGGCGGCCATGGCGCGGGTGACATAGGCCTGCCCCACGGGTGTCGCCAGTTGGGTCAGAATTGCGGGGACAGCGATGGCCAGAATGGGCGGCAGATCACGCAGCAATGCCATCGGCGTGGGCCACGCAAACCCGCCGTAATGGCGCAGGATCGGGCGCAGGGCCATCGCCGCGATGGTCAGCCGCGCCGCCACGCTGGCCCAGGCGGCCCCGGTCAGACCCATGGACAGACCGAAGATCAGGATCGGGTCCAGCACCGCGTTGACCGTGCCGCCATAGATCGTGGCATACATCGCCCGCTTGGCATCCCCATGCGCCCGCAGGATCGCCCCGCCGGTCATGCCAACCATCAGGAACGGCAAGGTGGGGACAATGATTTGCAAGTAATGCACGGCCAGATCCGCAGTTTCCCCCGTTGCCCCCAGAAGGGCGACGAGATGGTGCAGGTTGACCCAGACCGACGCGGCAAAGATCGCCCCGAAAAGAACGCCGTAAATCAGGGTGTTGGTGGCTTTGACCTGCGCCTCTTCACGCTGTCCTGCACCAAGGGCGCGCGCCACCAACGCCCCGGCGGTGATCGCAAGACCAATGCCGAACGAGGTGGTGAAAAACAGGATCGCCCCCGCATACCCAACAGCCGCAGCCAATTCAGGCTCACCCAGCATCGAGATGAAGATCATGTCGATGAAATCGACGAAGAACACCGCGATCAGGCCGACTGACGCGGTCAGGGACATGACACTGACATGGGCAAACAGGTTGCCGGTCAGGAATTTCGCGCGGTCGTCACTCATTATCGGGCCTTATCATAAGACCCGCACTCAATCATCTGGGCGACATGGCGACAACCCCGGCCTTTTAACGCTCGACCCGCGACAGCGCCAAACCAACCCCGGCACCAAAGAACAACCCCCCGGTCAGCCGGTGCCTGAGCCGCCCCAGCCTCAGGATCAGCGGTCGCGCCGAGTGTGCCGAACTCGCCCATACCAGATCGCCCAGGAAAATCACGCACAGATAAAGCGCTGCGACGGGTACCAATGCTGTCCCCGCTGCATCGGGGCCTATGAATTGGGGAAGAAACGCGGCGTTGAAGAACAGTGTTTTGGGATTGATCATCGCCAGCAACAGCCCCTGCCAGAAAAGTACCCGCCCCGGCCTTTGACTTGGCGTGGTCGCCCCAAAATCCTCGACACCCTGCCTCCAGGACAAGACACCGAGATAAAGCAGATAAAACACACCAGCCCATTTCAACCATGTGAAGGCCGCGCCTGCGAACTCAAGCAGGGCTGCCAGCCCGGTAACAACAACGGCAAGCTGAATGGCCACACCTATGGTGGTGCCCAGAACAGTCATCGCCCCCAGCCGGAATCCGCGGGCAATGGTATTGGCGATGATCAAAGCGACGTTCGGGCCTGGAATCGCCACAAGAAGGGTTGTTGCCCCAATCAGAGCGAATGCGGTGCTTGAATCCATATCGTCTTTCCTCATGCAGGCCTGAAGCGTCCGCCAAAACCTGAATCATAACCTTTACCTGAGTTCTCAGGACAAAGCTGTGACGCAGTCGCATATGCCTTGCGTCAGAGGATGATAGCATAAAGTCGGGAAGCCTGAGAGGTCAGCCCTTGGCGCGGATCACCTGCAACAGTGGCAGAACGTGGCTCATATCGGGCCCATGCGACTGTCCGGTCAGCGCCTTGCGCAGGGGCATGAACAGGCCCCGGCCCTTGCGCCCGGTCGCCTCTTTCACCGCCGCGGTCCATTCGCCCCAGCTTTCGATGGTGTAGGGGCCGTCAGGCAGCAGCGCCATGGCCTCGGCCACGAACTCGGCATCCTCCTCGTCGATCACCGGATCGGCCCCGTCGCGGAACAACACCCACCAGCCCTCAAGATCGGCCATCGTGGTGATGTTGTCGCGCGCCACCGACCAGAAATGCAGTGCAAGATGATCAGGCACGCCCAAAGCCGCCACCTGATTCTTCACGCTCTCATAGGGCAGTGTTTGCAGATGATGCGCGGTCAGCGGATAGAGGTCCTGTTCGTCAAACTTGGTCGGGGCCGCGCCGAACCGCCCGATATCAAAGCCCTCGATCAGCTCGGCCATATCGGCCCGCAACTCGACCGGGTCGGACGAGCCAAGCCGCGCCATCAGGCTGAGCAGTGCCATGGGTTCGACACCCGCAGCGCGCAGATCGCGCAGGGACAAGGTGCCCAACCGCTTCGACAGGCTTTCACCCTGCGGGCCGGTCAACAGGGAATGATGTGCAAATTCAGGCACATGTCCGCCCAGGGCGTGAATGATCTGGATTTGCGTCGCAGTGTTGGTCACATGGTCCGATCCGCGCACCACATGGGTCACGCCCATCTCGGTATCGTCCACCACAGAGGCCAGCGTATAGAGCACCTGCCCGTCACCCCGGATCAGCACCGGGTCCGAAACCGAGGCCGCGTCAATCGAGATATCGCCGAGGATACCGTCGATCCATTCGATCCGCTCCTGATCCAGTTTGAACCGCCACACACCGCTGCCGCGTTCGGCGCGCAATGCCTCTTTCTCGGCGTCGGACAAGGCCAAAGCGGCGCGGTCATAGACCGGCGGTTTGCCCATGTTCAGTTGCTTCTTGCGTTTCAGGTCCAGCTCGGTCGGGGTTTCAAACGCCTCGTAAAAGCGCCCCATCTCGCGCAGTTTATCGGCGGCCTCGGCGTACCGATCCGGCCGGTCCGATTGCCGCTCGACCCGGTCCCATGTCAGGCCCAGCCATTCGAGATCCTCCTGGATCGCATCCACATATTCCTGTTTCGAACGTTCCGGATCAGTGTCATCAATCCGCAGGATGAACGTCCCGCCTGCTTTACGGGCGATCATATAGTTCATCAGGGCAGTGCGCAGGTTGCCCACATGGATGTATCCGGTAGGGGACGGCGCGAAACGGGTGGTGGTCATGGGTCATGCTCCTAGTTCGCGGCTGGCAATGTCACAGCGGTTGGTGATTGTCCAGAATTCAAAGGGTCAGGCGGGGTGCACCGGCCATCTTTTGTCCAGGTCTCGCAGGCCTGCGCGGATCAGTTCGGCCAGCACATCCATATCCACATCGTCCAGTTTGTTGATGTAGAGACAGGCCTTGCCCAGCTTGTGCTTGCCCAGACGCGGCAAGATATCCTTGTAGTCCTGATAGCCGGGCATGATGTAAAGCGATAGGCTGGCCTTGCGCGGACTGAACCCGGTGGCCAGGAAATCGCCCTCGCGCCCACTTTCATAGACATAGTGATAGCGCCCATAGCCGATGATGGAGCCCCCCCACATCACCGGATCGAAGCCGGTCACCTTGTGAAAGAACGTGAGCAGTGTTTCGGCATCCGCACGGCGGCGGGCCGGTTCGACCCCGGCAATGAAATCGGCAGGGTTCTGCGGGGTCGGTTGCGTTTTGTTGCTGGTCATGGCGCGCTCCGAAACCGTTTCGTGTTAAACTTGAAGCTATCAATGGACGCGAAACGGGCACAACACTCATATGTAGTGGGCGTTTCACGAATGGTTGTGTGACAAGTTATTCGCGAAACGCTTTTGCCTCACATTAGCGTGAGAGAGGCCTGCCTGTCACCCGACGGCTCTATATTGAAGCGATACCAACAGGAGAATTGCCATGACATCCCCCCGCCTGACCCGCCGCGCCATGATGGCCACCGCTGCCGCCCTGCCCCTCGCCCCGATCGCCGCCCGCGCCGAAGCGCCCATGCTGGGCGTGGATATGGCGCCGTTTCGCCGCTTCAAGCTGGGTGCGTTCGAAGTGACGACCCTGCTGGCGGGGGCTGCCGTGCGGCCCGACCCACAGACGATTTTCGGAATGAATGTCAACGCGGAGGAGTTCGATGCCGCCTCGGCGCAGGCCAATATTCCCAATGACAAAGCGCAGTTCTTCTTTACCCCCACCGTGGTCAATACCGGCGCGGAACTTGTGCTGTTTGACACCGGGCTGAACGCCGAAGGGATGCACAAGGCGCTGGAGGCTGCGGGATATGCCTCGGACATGATCGACCTGGTGGTGCTGACCCATATGCATGGCGATCACATTGGCGGGCTGATGGAGAACGGTGCGCCAACATTCACCAATGCGCGCTATGCCACGGGCCGTGTCGAATTTGATGCCTGGGCGGCGATGGACAATGCAGGGTTTGACAGCAACGTCCGCCCGCTGGCCGAGCAGATGGTGATGATGGAGGATGGCGACAGCGGTTTTTCCGGCCACACGGCCATGGCCGCTTTTGGGCACACGCCCGGGCACATGGTACATGTCCTTGAAAGCGAAGGACAATCCCTGATCATCGCCGCGGATTTCGCCAATCACTATGTTTGGTCACTGGCCAAACCCGACTGGGAAGTGAAGTTTGACATGGACAAGGCCGCCGCGGCCCAGACCCGCCGCACCCTGCTGGATATGATGGCCACTGATCGCGTGCCGTTCGTGGGCTATCACATGCCCTGGCCCGGTTTGGGCTATGTCGAACGGGACGGCGACGGGTATCGCTATGCGGCGCATAGTTACCAGTTGATGCTGTAAGGGCTTTTCGCGGGTCGTATCCCCGCCCATATTCAGGGGCATGAGCGACCTGCAATCACCCACTGCCACCGACACTCAGGTTTTCGAGCAAATCGCCCGCGCCACGGTCGAGGGCTTTCCCGCGCTGTTTCGCGATGCGGCCCGGCAGGTGGCTTTGCGCGTGGCGGATTGGCCCAGCGCGGATATGCTGGATGCGGTTGGGCTGCATCAGCCGGCCCAACTGACCGGACTTTACGAGGGCATCCCGATGACCGAGAAATCGGTCAGCCATCAGCCCCAGGCCCCCGACACCGTCTGGCTGTTTCGCGAACCCATATTGGCGGAATGGCGCGAGCGGGGGGATGTCGAACTCAACGATCTGATCGCCCATGTGACCGTGCATGAATTTGCCCATCATTTCGGCTGGTCGGACGCGGATATCGCAACCGTGGATCGCTGGTGGGAGTGAACCAATTCGCCCCCCGGCCCGTATCCCCTTCATGACCCAGACCAATCAGAAAATGACCGTCTACTACGACGGTGCCTGCCCGCTCTGTTCGTTTGAAATCGCCCATTACAAGCGGCAGGCGGGGGCTGACAAGCTGGCGTTTGTCGATGCATCCGAGGCGGACACCGACCTTGGGGATGGCTTAAGCCGATCACAGGCATTAGGCCGGTTTCATGTGCGCGATACCGATGGGACGCTGATCTTGGGGGCGGCCGGATTTGCCCGGATCTGGGGGGCGTTGCCACGCTGGCGTATTGCGGCACGGCTCGCCACTTTTCCGGGTGTCCTGCCGGTTCTGGAACTGGCCTATCGCGCGTTTCTGCCCATTCGGCCCGTTCTGGCCCGTGTCCTTGGGCGCCGCTTGGCCAAGGCCGCATCGGAACAGACGCGCTAGGGCATCGCCGACGCCTGTCAGGAGGCGGCGGGCCTTAAACAATGGCCTTTCGGGCCGAATTGATCCGCTCGGCAAGGTCCATTGCTGTGCCGGGCAAAAGCCGCTGAGAAAGGTAAACCGCACCGTCGATCAACGCCGCATTGCCCCGCGCCCAAAGCCTGCGGTACCAGACCATCCGTGCGCGGTAGGCATCGTCATCAACCGTGTGCAGAACCAGGAAAACCTCGCGCGCCGAGGCGGCGGCATCCGCATAGGCGAATTCCTCCCAACGCAGCAGGGGGTAACGCCAGACATGGATGCCCGCCGCGTCCACCCGCAGGACCGGTTTGGGCGAGAGGAGCCGGAACAGCGCGGTCACGGTCGCCGTCCCGAAAAACAGGATGCCGACAAGGCCGATGGGCAGCATGACGAAGGACTCGACCTCGCCCTGCCAGGCCAGCCACAGGGGCAATACGGACAGGGCGGTCATGGCGACGCCGACACCAGCAAGAAGAAGAGTTCTGAGGCGCGGGGCATGAATTTCAAACGGCTGTGTGGTCATGGTGTGGGTGTGTCACAGAGTCCGCGAGATGCGCGTATAGGCCAGTTCGATACTATCAATGGCCAACTCATTGCGCATGGCATCAAAACTGCCGACGGACCATTTGACCGGATAGGCGTTCGAGACCTGCCATTCAGCCACCGGTTCGCCCTCGCCATCAAGCAAAGACACGGTCAGGCCCTTGGGTTGAAGGGGCGCGGCCAAATCACTTTCAAAAACGGATTTGCACCATGTCACGATCTCGGACGTGCTTGTGGTCCGACCGCGCTTCAGTTTCAGATTTGGGTGCTTCACGGTTTTTGGAAGCTGATGGACAAAACGGTTCTCACCGCCTTCGATGATCGTTTCGACATCCATCCTCGCCTCAAGGCCGGACACTTCCTGACAGGCAAAGGCCACGTCTTGATCACCTGCAAACCTGACAGCGAAGTGGAACGCGACGGGAGGTATGACATCCGACATGGGGCCAGCTTAGACCGAATTGCCCCAGCCGCCAATCACCCCTCATCCTGCCAGGCATTGACGATTGCATGGCGCCAGCCCAGCCAAAGCGTGGTTTAGAGAACCATTGCCCTCCTTGCTCATAGTTATACTTGAAACCTGACTGATTTTCGCCACGTTTCTGGGGCAAACCACATCGATCGTTCAACCTCAGAGTGTGGAATCAGGCCATGTCCAACGCGGGTTTTCAGGACCGCTTACAGCGCATCAGCGCAAAGTCATCACCGCAACAGCAAGTGGAGGCACGCAGAGGTGGGCCAAAGCGGTCCCGTGGCCAAAAGCGGATCAACCGCCGCTTCGTAATTGGTGGAGCGGTCATGATCGCGGGCCTTCAGACGTTAAGGCAGGCCAACCAGCATTACGATGCGCTTCGGGACAGTGAGTTACCTGGAGTATTGATCGGGCTCGGTCTTGGCGGATCGGTGATGTTCCTGTTTGGAATCATCATGATGGCACGTGCGATGTATAGATTGTTGGTTGCCTCATCGGATGGGTTTCAAGATGAGATCGAAGAGGCGCAGCCCGCGCGGCAGACGTCCGGTTGGTTGCGGTTGCTATTCTCGCTTCTAGGATTCGTCATTGGCGCGATTGCCTGCTTTTACATGTTCATGGTGTCAGCCGCCCGTTACATTGACACAGAAACCTCTCAGCTCTTTCAGCAGGGTGGCGTGTTCATCGTGTTTTGCCTGATCGCGCTGTCCCTGCTTTTTGGCCTGGTCGGGGTTTTTCTGCGCGGTTTCGCACTGGGTCGAGTGCCGGTCTATTTCCTGTTTGGTGGTATGCTGACCTATGCCGCTGTTCGGATTCTCGGTTTCAACATGCTGGAATGGCAGGACTTCGTCGTCAGGCTGCAGTAATCAGCCCTTTCCCGAGGCAAGCTTCCTGCGAAGCGCGTCCCAAAGTGCACCGCGGGATCAAACGGTACTTTATCCCTCATCCCGCCAGCGGTTCACGATGGGATAGCGCCGATCCAGCCAGAAGGCGCGTTTGGAAAGGCGGGTGCCGGGGGCGGATTGGAAGCGTTTATATTCCGAGATGTAGAGCAGATGTTCGACCTGTTTGGCATCTTCGCGGGTAAACCCGGCCGCCACGCAATCCGAGATGGACCCATCCTGATCGACCAGAATATCCAGAATGCCATCCAGCACCGGGTAGTCGGGCAATGAATCACTGTCTTTCTGATCCTCGCGCAGTTCGGCACTGGGCGGTTTCTGGATCACGTTCGGGGGGATCACCTCGCCCCCCGGTCCCATCATCCAGTCGCGGTGATGGGCATTGCGCCAGCGGCAGATATCGAAAACACGGGTTTTATACATATCCTTGATGGGGTTGTACCCCCCTGCCATATCGCCATAGATCGTGGCATAGCCCACCGCCACCTCGGACTTATTGCCGGTGGTCAGCAGCATTTCCCCGAACTTGTTGGAGAGCGCCATCAACAGCAAACCGCGCAGGCGCGACTGGATGTTCTCCTCGGTCAGCCCCTCTTCGGTGCCCTCAAACAGCGGGGCCAGCGTGTTGGTGATGGCCTGACGCCCTTCGGCGATGGGCACGAAATCATACCGGCAGCCAAGATTTTCAGCCACCGCCTTGGCATCGTCCAATGAGGATTGCGACGTGTATTCCGAGGGCAGCATTACGCAGCGCACGTTCTCGGGACCAAGCGCATCCGATGCAATCGTCGCCACGATCGCGCTGTCGATCCCACCCGACAGGCCAAGCAGCACTTTCTTGAACCCGGTTTTGCGCATGTAGTCGCGCAAAGACAGCACCATCGCGTGGTAATCCTGCTCATAAGCGTCGGGGATATGGGCCAACTCGCCCGGTTCGGCCCGCCATCCGTCCCCGGTGCGCACCAGATCGAGATGGGCAATCGCCTCTTGCATCACGGGCATTTGCAGGGCGAGTTCCCCGCCGGGGTTCAATGCGAACGTGCCCCCGTCAAACACCTGATCATCCTGCCCACCGACAAGGTTGAGATAGATCACCGGTAGCCCGGTCTCAATCGCACGCGCGACCATCAGGTTCTGCCGCGTCTCCATCTTGTTGCGGTAATAGGGTGAGCCATTAGGGATCAGCAGAAACTCGGCGCCCGTCTCGGCCAGGGTTTCGGCCACGTCGGGGTGCCAGCCATCCTCGCAAATCGGAGTGCCGATGCGTACATCCCCCACCGCATAAGGCCCGCCGATATCGCCGCTGTCATAGATGCGAACCTCGTCAAACACGGTCTCATTGGGCAAATGATGTTTCAGCACTGTCGCACTGATCGTCCCGTTTTTCAGGATGTAATAACCATTATAGAGCCCCGCACCGCTGAGCGCCGGGCCGCCAATGCCCAGCGCCGGACCGTCGGCACAATCAACCGCCAGTTTCTCGATCTCGGCAATCGCCGCCTGATGAAAGGCCGGTTTCATCACCAGATCCTGCGTGTTGTAGCCGGTGATGAACATCTCGGGCAGCGCGACCATGTTGGCCCCGGCCTCGCGCCCGGCCTCCCACGCTTTGCGCGCAAGGGCTGCGTTGCCTGCAAGATCGCCCACAGTGGCGTTCAGCTGTGCCAGTGTCAGGCGGAAGGTATCGGCCATATCTCTGCCCTTTCGCAGGTCTTCGTGCGCAAGATTTAGCAGATAGGCGCGCAAGGGAAAGGCGATTTACCGGAAAGCCGTTGCCCCGCCCGGCAAGGTCCAATAGATTTCGCTGAAACGATCTGCACGAGAGTGCAGGCAGGGGGTTATAGCCGGATGATGATGCAGATCTTTGCACGACCGTTGATTTTTGCCTTAACCGTTGGTTTGGCCGGGATGGCCGCAGCGCAGGACGGCGAGGTCCAGACCAAGCAATATGACGATGGCGGTATCTATGAGGGCACGTTCAAGAACGGGCTTCAGCACGGCACCGGCACCTACACTCTGCCCAACGGTTATGAGTATTCCGGCGAATGGGTCGATGGCGAGATTCGGGGCAAGGGCGTGGCCCGTTTTCCCAATGGCTCGGTCTATGAGGGGGAATTTGCCAAGGGCAAGCCCAACGGAATTGGCAAGATCGTGTTCACCGATGGTGGCACCTATGAGGGCGGCTGGGCCGATGGCAAGATCACCGGCGACGGCATTGCCATTTACGCCAACGGTGTGCGCTACGAGGGCGGGTTCCTCAATGCGATGCATCACGGGCGCGGGCGGATGGAAAGCCCCGGCGGCTATATTTATGACGGCGACTGGGTCAACGGTGTCAAAGAAGGCATCGGCAAGATCACCTATCCCGATGGGGCCACGTATGAGGGCCAGGTCAGCGATGGCGCGCGTGACGGCGAAGGCACGCTGAGCATGCCCGACGGGCTGATCTATACCGGGCTTTGGAAAGACGGGCAGATCAATGGCACCGGCAAACTAACCCAGCCCAATGGCGATATCTACGAGGGCGAGCTGGTCTCGGGGCGCCGCGAGGGGCAAGGCCGTGTCATCTATCAGAACGGAGACATTTACGAGGGCGCCTTTGCCAATGATCAGCGCGAGGGGCAAGGCACGTTCACCGGCACCGATGGCTACAAATATGTCGGATCGTGGGTGGCCGGGAAGATCGCAGGGCAAGGCCGCGTGGTCTATCCTGATGGCTCGGTCTATGAGGGTGATTTCCGCGAGGATCTGGCCAATGGCACCGGCAAGATCGTCTACGCCGATGGTGCCACCTATGAAGGCACCTGGCAGGACGGCGTGATCGAGGGGGCCGGTATCGCAACCTATCCCAATGGCGTCAGCTATGAGGGCGAATTCAAGAATGCCCGCAACCACGGGCAGGGCGTGATGACCTATGCCGATGGCTATCGCTATGAGGGCGACTGGGTTGACGGCCAACGTCAGGGCCAGGGCATTGCCACCTATCCCGATGGCACGGTCTATACCGGCGAGTTTCTGGCCGGTCAGCGCCATGGGCAGGGCGAGATCGTGATGCCCGATGGTTTTAAGTATGTCGGCCAGTGGGAGAATGGCGAAATCTCGGGCCAGGGCATAGCGACCTATGTGAATGGCGACGTTTACGAAGGCATGTTCCTGCGCGGCAAACGCCAGGGCACCGGTACAATGCGCTATGCCACCGGTGAAGAGGTCAGCGGCAACTGGATCGATGGCGCCGAGGAAAGCCAGACCACGCAATCCGGAGAGGCGGACACGACCGACACCGGCGATGCGGCAAGCGAAGGTGACGCGACCGGGACCGGCGATGCAGCTGCAACCGACGCCAACTGACCCGCGTGTCCCGGCGGCCCGGTGCCGGACGGGATGAGCTATCTGGGTCTTAACGGTCTGGCGGTGGTAACAGGCGCGGGCCAGGGCATCGGGCAGGCCATTGCCCGGATGCTGTTGGCAGAAGGTTGCGCGGTGCTGGCTATCGGCCGCACGGAACAAAAGCTCACCGCCCTGACAGACGAGGGAGACGCGGACGCACACCGCCTGCTCTGCAGGGCGCTGGATATCCGCGATGATACCGCGCTGGCCGCGGCTTTGGATGACGCTGAAGCAAGGTTTGGCCCGATCCGCTATCTGGTGAACGCGGCAGGCGTGTTGTCTCCGTCGCGCCTTCTTGAAACACCGGCGCAAGATATCCGCGACATCATCGAAATCAACCTGACCGCAACCCTGATCCTGACCCAGACGGTGGCCCGCCGCATGGTGGATGCCAGAACCGGCGCGATTGTCACCATTGGCTCGAACTCGGGCACCACGGCCCGCACCGCACTGGGCGCTTATCCCGCCTCGAAAGCCGGGCTGAACCACGCGATGAAATGCCTCGGGCTTGAGCTGGCCGAGCATGGCATTCGCTGCAACGTCGTCTCGCCCGGATCGACGGACACGCCCATGCAACGGGGCTTTCAAAGCGATGCCAGCAGCCTTGAGCGTGTGTTGCAGGGCGACATATCCCAATGGCGACTGGGCATCCCGCTGGGACGCATGGCCAGCCCAGATGACGTGGCCGATCTGACGCTGTTCCTGCTGTCGCAGCGCGCCCGGCATATCACCATGGAAAACATCGTGCTGGATGGTGGCGCCACGCTGGGGGCGCGCTAGATCTGGTCGGCCCAGGCCAGTGGTGCAGGCAGGTCATCGGGTGAAAAGTCGATCCGCAACGCGGCGCGCCCGCCGGTATCGCTTGCCCTGCCCGAGCGATGCAATGTCAGCATGTGCAGGATCAGCACATCCCCCGGTTTGGCCGTGGTGACCCATGTTTTATGCCGCGTGGCGACCTCCGCAGCCTGATCACCGGGCAAAATGCCGCGAAGATGGCTGCCCTCGGCAATCTCCATCGCACCGTTCTCCACAGTGCTGGGATCAATATGCAGGCGCACAAACAACATGTTTTGCAGCAGCGCCTCGGGCGGCTCGCAATGCCATGTCCCGGATTTCTGTGACCAGTTTCCAAACCCCGCCACATCGGCCCGGGTGGCGGTTGCGATGATCCGATCCTGATGCCACGGAACGGCCCAGTTGGAACCATCTGACTTGTCAAAGCTGAGAAGGCGCACCGGGCGCTGGCCGGGGAAAGCTTTGGCAATCTGCCGGGCCACAGGAAGATCAGCCACGGCCTGAAACAGGGGGTCCGAGCGCGCCACCCGCGATCCCGGCCCACGCACGGATGCCGAAAGATCCTTTAGATTTTGCAGATCACCGGTCGATACCGCATCACGCAGCCATAAATAGCCTTGTCGGGCAAACTGGTTCTGTTCCTTTGTCATGAGGGGGATGTAGAGGGTAACACCGATCAGCACCAGCGTGACAGCGGGGATCAGGCCCGCTACACCACCTCGCCTGCGTCCAGCTTGGCCAGAACGGCATCCCCCCCTGCCAACACGGCCACGCGGCGCGCCTCGTCCATCTTGTCCCATGTGCGATACATCTGCCCCATGCGGGGGTTATTGGCGAAACGCTCGCGATGGCGGATCAGGAAATGCCAGTAGAGCAGGTTGAACGGGCAGGCATCCTCGCCCACCTTCTCTTTCACCGAATAGGCGCAGCCCTTGCAGTAATCCGACATCCTGTCGATGTAATTGCCTGAACTGACATAAGGTTTGCTGGCGATGATCCCACCATCAGCAAACTGGCTCATCCCCACGGTATTGGGCGCCTCGACCCATTCAAACGCGTCTGCATAAACGGCAAGATACCATTCATGCAATTGGTGCGGGTCAATCCCGGCCAACAGCGCGAAATTGCCGGTCACCATGAGGCGCTGGATGTGATGGGCATAAGCCTCGTCCCGTGTCTGGGCTACGGCATGCGAGACACAGTTCATCCGCGTCTCGCCCCCCCAATACATCCAAGGCAAATCGCGTTTATGGCCCAGCGTGTTGCGGGTGGGATAATCCGGTCCCTCGCGGAAATAGATGCCGCGCACATATTCGCGCCACCCGATGATCTGGCGGATATACCCTTCGGCGGCGTTGATCGGCACCTTGCCGTCTTTCCAGGCCTGCTCGACCCGCTCACAGACCTCCAGAGGTGAAAGCAGACCGATGTTGATATAGGGTGACAGGACCGAGTGATGCAGGAAACGGTCATTCTCCAGCATCGCATCCTGGTAATCGCCAAACCCCTCAAGCAGGTGTTTGACGAAATGATCCAGCGCGCGCAGCGCCTGTGTGCGCGTCGTTGCGAACCAGAACGGGCGCAGCACACCGAAGTTCTCGCCAAACCGCGCCTCGACAAGGTCCAGCACGTCTTCAGTGATCTCATCCGGTGTGAACTGCATCGGGGCCGAGCGGAACATATCGCCCTGCGCCGGTTTGCGGTTGTCATGGTCGTAATTCCATTTGCCCCCGGCGGGTTTATCCCCCTCCATCATCAGCCCGGTCTTGCGGCGCATGTTGCGATAAAAATACTCCATCCGAAGCTCTTTGCGCCCTTCGGCCCAATCGTTGAACTCGTCCAGCGAGGCGATAAAACGGTCATCGGGCAACAGCGTGACGGTCAGCGGGGCATCATCCAGCGCCACGATCAGACGCCATTCGCCGGGGCATGTGGCAATCACCTCGCTCACACCGTGTTCCTGCCCCCGGCGCATCAATTCGCCAACGATAGATTTAGACGCCTCGGGGTCATCCAGCCTCGTATAGGCCACCTGCCAGCCATCTGCGCGCAGAATTTCGGCAAAATGGCGCATCGCCGACAGGATCAGCGCGATTTTCCTGGGATGATGGGGTACATAACTGCCTTCCTCCATCACCTCGGCCATCACGATCAGGTCGGTATCGCGATTGGCCTCGCGCAGGGATGACAGCCCCGTGCTCAGTTGATCGCCGAGGATCAGGACAAGACGCTCTACCACGGGACGGATTTCCCCTGCCAATCGAAGAACTGGCCGCTGTCATCGGGTGTCAGATCACCAATCACATTCAACAGGTTCTGCGCCGCCTCTTCGGGCGCAACCGCCGGGTGACGGCCCACATATTTGGCGGTGAAATCGGTTGCCACGGTGCCCGGGTGCAGCGCCACGCAGATCGCCTGTTTATGGCTGCGGGCCAGTTCAATTGCCGAAGAATGGATCATCTGGTTCAGCGCCGCCTTGGCCGTGCGGTATGCGTACCAGCCGCCCAGCCGGTTATCGCCGATCGAGCCCACCCGCGCCGACAGGGCAGCAAACACCGCACGGCGGTCCTTGGGCAACAGATGCAGGCTGTGTTTCAGCACCAAAGAGGGGCCAATGCAATTCAGAGCGAATTGATCGGCCATGGCCGATGCCGTCACCTGCCGGATGGATTTCTCCGGGGCAGCCCCGGCGATTTCCAACGCGCCCGTGGCAACAAAGATCAGATCATAAGGCCCGGCGAGCGGAGCCAGCGCCGCCTCGACCGATGTCTCATCCGTCACGTCCAGTCCGTTTGCGCGGCGCGACAGCCCGGTCACCTCCACGCCGCGCGCGGTCAGCGCCGCCGACATGGCCTGCCCGATTCCGCCCGACGCTCCGATAAGTAATGCTTTGTTCATGAGAGCAGAGCTAGAAGCCCCCCTGCCCCGGTCAAGCGCTTTAGGGGGTTTTCAAGGCGAATACCTAAGCTTATAGTCTGACCCTATGATGACACAGAGCCATATCACCACGATTGCACGCCCCACCGGGGTGTCTGGTGCTGCTCTGATCCTACTCCTAAGCCGCCTCTGAGCGTGCCTTTGGGCGCGACCGCTCAGAGGATGTGCCGTTCCGCGCCCGAGATGCCCGCTTAGGATTTCGCCAAAATGCAAAAGATCAACATCGCCGAGAAGCTTGCCCTGTTTGACACCCATTGGGATCCCAAGGTTGTCGCCAGCTATAATGACAATGACGTCATGGTGGTCAAATTTCAGGGCGAATTTCCGTTCCACAAACACGACACCACCGATGATTTCTTTCTGGTCATCGAAGGGGATGTGACGATGGAATATGAGGGCGCTGATCCGGTGCGTTTTGGCCCCGGAGAGCTGGTGATCGTGCCCAAAGGGGTTGTGCACCGTCCCCGCGCGACGCATGAGGCGAAAGTGCTTTTGATCGAACCCAAGGGTGAACCGAATTCTGGTGACAGCGGCGCTCCTGCCGCCGCCAAAAACCATATCTGACAAACGAGACCCGACATGACACAGACCGATAAAGACCGAGTCGTTATATTCGACACCACATTGCGCGACGGCGAACAAAGCCCCGGCGCCACCATGACCCATGCCGAAAAGCTGGAGATCGCAGGGCTGCTGGATGAAATGGGCGTCGATATCATCGAGGCCGGGTTCCCCATCGCCTCGGAAGGGGATTTTAACGCCGTCAGCGAGATCGCCAAGAACACCCAAAACTCGGTGATCTGCGGGCTGGCGCGGGCCAACCTCAAGGATATCGACCGGTGCTGGGAGGCGGTGAAGCACGCCAAAGCCCCGCGCATCCACACCTTTATCGGCACCTCGCCCCTGCACCGGGCCATCCCCAACCTGACACAGGATGAAATGGCCGACCGTGTCCACGAGACGGTCACCCATGCCCGCAACCTGTGTGACAATGTGCAATGGTCGCCGATGGATGCCACGCGCACCGAGTGGGACTACCTGTGCCGCGTGGTCGAGATTGCCATCAAGGCCGGGGCCAGCACGATCAATATCCCCGACACGGTGGGCTACACCGCCCCAGTGGAAAGCGCCGATCTGATCAAGCGCCTGATTGCCGAAGTGCCGGGCGCGGATGAGGTGGTGTTTGCTACCCATTGCCACAACGACCTTGGCATGGCGACGGCCAACTCTTTGGCCGCTGTTGCCGGTGGCGCGCGCCAGATCGAGTGCACCATCAACGGCCTTGGCGAACGCGCGGGCAACACGGCCTTGGAAGAGGTGGTGATGGCAATGAAAGTGCGCGGCGATATCATGCCCTATTACACCGGCATCGACGCCACCAAGCTGATGAATATCTCGCGCCGGGTCGCCTCGGTGTCGGGCTTTGCGGTGCAGTTCAACAAGGCCATCGTGGGCAAGAACGCCTTTGCGCATGAAAGTGGCATCCACCAGGACGGCATGCTGAAAAACGCCGAAACCTTCGAGATCATGCGCCCCGAGGATGTCGGCCTGACCGAGACCAATATCGTGATGGGCAAACATTCGGGCCGCGCCGCGCTGCGCTCGAAACTCAGCGATCTGGGGTATGATCTGGCCGATAATCAGCTCAACGATGTGTTCGTGCGGTTCAAGGAGCTGGCCGACCGCAAGAAGGAAGTCTATGACGACGACCTGATTGCCTTGGTCAGTGCCGGGGACGGTGAAGACGACCACCTGGTGATCAAGTCGCTGAGCGTCGCCTGTGGCACGGGCGGTCCTGCCGAAGCCACACTGGTGATGAGCGTCGATGGCGCCGAGGCCAGTGCGACGCAATCCGGCGATGGCCCTGTCGATGCCACCTTCAAGGCGGTGCGCGAGTTGTTCCCGAACACAGCCAAACTCTCGCTCTATCAGGTCCATGCGGTCACCGAGGGCACAGATGCGCAGGCCACCGTATCGGTGCGGCTGGAAGAAGACGGGCGCATCGCCACCGGCCAATCGGCCGATACCGACACGGTTGTCGCCTCGGCGCGGGCTTATGTGAACGCGCTGAACCGACTGATCGTGCGGCGCACGAAAACAGGCGGAGATACGCCCGAGATTTCGTATAAAGACGTCTCGTAAATCCGGGCTTTCCGCCGACCATCCGGCGCAACGCTGACAAAAAAATCAAGCGGCGTCTTGCAGTGTGTTTCGCTCTGCAAGACGTCGCTTTTTCGTGTCACAGACGCCTTGCTCTCCAGACTATGCGCACGCGGGAAATGGCCGAAATCAAGCAGAATCGATTTCTTCTCTAAGGCGAATCATGATTCATGGCTACAATTTAAAGAAGTATTTCTAATGCCTGTATTCTGAATATTTTTACCGCTCCCATTCCAAAATAGAGGATTATCAATATGTTACGCCATGAATCCTACCCAAATCTTGTACTGCAGCGCGACAACCTTTTTTCGGTTCTTGATTGCGAGTCTCTGTCCGTTTCCGCCTGTGAAGTTGCGTACGAAAAGGATCTGCTGAGGCTGGTTCAATCCGTTGATCCGCTAATCCCGTCACTTGAGGCCACCCAGGCGGGCAACCCGGAATTTTTCAAACCAGCGATCTCAGACTTTGACCCTGACAGCGCCCTTGCGAACGCTCGGATGACAACATTTGCCCCGTTCGTTCTGGGGCAGAAAAGCTATCTCAACCGGCTGACCATCAACATCGCGAATTCCTGCAATCTGTGGTGTTCCTATTGCTATGCCGATCACGGGCAATATTACGACCAGAAGCACCTGATGAAGCCCGCGCGCGGGGTGAAGATCTTTAACAACGTTTCTGCGCTCTACGAAGTTGTCGGAAACATTCATTTCTTCGGTGGCGAGCCGCTGCTCAATCCCAAATGCATTGATGCGGTCTGTGCCGTTGCCCGCGAGAAATATCCCGATATCCAGTTCACGGCCACCACCAACGGGACGCTCGCCACCGAAGAGATACTGGACGTGCTCGAACGTTGGGGCGTTGCGCTGACGATCAGCATTGATGGGCCCGAACCGGTTCACGATGCCAAGCGACCCAAGGTCTCAGGCGGAGGAAGCCATGCCGATATCTGCCAGTCGGTCAAGAAATTCACCGCGCGCGGCATTTCCTGGAGCATCGAGTGCACCTACAACAAAAGCCATGTCGAATCCGACCTGTCAGTGTCGGAACTTGTGACCTATTTTCACGATGCGTTCGGTGAGCGCACATCTCATATCGCGTGGTCCTTTGTGCCGCTCAAAGACCTGGTCGCAAATGAGAGCTATCTGGAAAGCGGCGTATTTCGTAACGATCTGGACCAGCAGGAACAGGAATTCGTATCGGTCGACTATCTGACAAACACGTTCCGCGATGCCGCCCGCCTGTCCGTCAAGAACGCCTTGGCCGGCCAGGGCGGAAGTCTGTCCTTCGTGCATGGCGTCTTGTCGTCGCTCTATACCAAGCAGAAATCCGATAGCTATTGCCCGGCGTTTTCAAGCCAGATTTCGATCGGATCAAACGGCGATATCTATCCCTGCTTCATGTTCTTTGGCGATCCCAGAATGTGCATCGGCAACATTGAACGCGGCAATTTCGATATCGAAGCGTCTCAGCGGCTATGGCTGACATATATGCGCGAATACATTGACACAGCCACAGGAACATATCGCTGGTTCCGCCATCTCGGATCGGGCTGTGTGGCCGGGGATTACATTTCAACAGGATCATTTTCAAAACGTCTGTACGAGGGCATCCACGAAGCGATTATCGAAGAAGTCCTTCTGGGGGTTGCTCAGGCACAGATCAGCAAAACCAATAACCGTGGGCAGGTCGTACATTGAAGCGAAGTGCTTTGATTTGAGCAGTATAATTTTAACCGAAAGGAGGACAAATTTATGCCACATGAAAAAATTGCACGGGCGATTATCCGTGAAGTACCGGTCATGGCGATCGGCGAGCTTTTGAAAGGCCTTGAAGACCCGACCACGCCTTTGGCGGCGGGGAATGGCTGTGGAAACGGATGCGGCGGCAATTGCCGTGCCCCCGTCGGACTATCGTTCGACCAGTATGGCCATGCCGAAATCGCTGAAACTGAGCTTGCCAAAGCTGCCAAGGACGTTGACGGCCTGCGCGCCGCGCTGAAGGCGGAAATCACCCGCAGCTTCTGAAGCGCTCCAAGCAAGGCCCACGCAGGGATTTTCTTTGCGTGGGTCACCCGGATATCGGCGGTGCACCAGTTCTATCGCCCTGTTCTTACAAAACAACCATCCGATCCAAACCTGGCAGACCGCTCTCAGGCCGCGATCATGTAAATCTTGCGCAGGGTTTCGGTGATTTCCCAGACCACCGGCGCGCCTTTGGCGATGAAGAAACTGTCGCCCGCGGCCAGATGTTCCTTGGTGCCATCGGGATGGGTCAGGGTGATCTTGCCGGATACGATCGTCATTAACTCATGCACCGGATAGGCCGGGATATCTTCAAGGCAGGGGGCGCATTCCCAGGTGCCGGTGAGGATCGACTCGTCCTCGGTGGCAAAATGCGTGTGGTTCAGCTCGGTATGATCATCGGTCGTGAACACGTCCTGCGCCGCCATATCGGATTTCTCCATGGTCGGGTTGGGATCAATGAAGAACGGAATATTGGTCATGTCTGCAGTATCCTAAATACAATCTGTCTCAGTCAGCCCATTCCCAGGGCCGGGTGAACTGCCCCAGAACCTGGCTCAGCTGTGCCTCGTCCACCTCGCCGGATTTGCCCAGCCGCGCCACAAGACCGCGTTTCTTGCTGTCGATCACCTCGGCCACGCTGGCATTCACACCGGCCTCTTTCAAGGCGGCATCATAGATCCGCTTGATCGCCCGTTTGCGCAGATCGGGTTTGAACACCTTACCCACCGCTGTCTTGGGCAACTCGTCCAGGATTTCCACATGTTTGGGCTGGGCGGCGCGCTCGTGCACATGGACCTTGCAATGCTCGGCCAGATCCTCGGCGCTGGCATTGCCACCCTCGACCAGTTCGACATAAACGCATGGCAACTCGCCCGAATGGGCGTCGGGCTGACCAATGGCCCCGGCCATGGCGACGGCCTCGTGCGACATCAATGCCTCTTCAATCTCGGCCGGGTCGATATTGTGCCCGCCCCGGATGATCAGGTCCTTGGCCCGCCCGGTGATCCACAGATACCCCTCCGGATCCAACCGACCCAGATCGCCGGTGCGCAGATGCGTGCCAAAGTGATAAAGGTCGTGGTTCTTCTCGGCCTCGGTATAGGTGTTTCCGGCATAAACCCCTGGGGTCGAGACACAGATTTCACCAATCTCATCGACCTCGCATTCCACCGGCTCGCCTTTTTCATCGAACTTGATGATTTTCACATCCGAATAGGGCAAGGGCACCCCAACAGACCCAACGCGCTTTTCGCCATCGACCGGGTTCACCGACACAAGACAGGTCGCCTCGGTCAGGCCATAGCCTTCGATCACATGCATGCCGGTGGCGGACTCAAAGCGGTTGAACAGTTCCAAAGGCATCGGGGCCGAGCCGGAAAACGCGTTCTTCACCTTCGAGATATCGGCATCGACCTTGCGCTGCATCAGCATCGACACCGCGGTTGGCACGGTGATCACGAAGGTCGTGCCCCAGCGCTCAAGCAGCTTCCAGAAATTGTCGAACACCCCGTCGCCGCGATATCCGGCCGGGGTGGGGAAGACCACATGCGCGCCCGATTTGATCATCGCCATCAGGATCACATGGCAGGCAAAGACATGGAACATCGGCAACGGGCACATCACGCTGTCTTCTTCGGTGAACAGCAACGTGTGGCCCAGCCAGCCGTTATAGATCATGCCCTCATAGGTGTGCTGCGCCACTTTCGGCATGCCCGTGGTACCGCCAGTATGGAAATAGGCTCCGACACGATCAACGGGCGTATCCTTGAAGGTCAGGCTGGTGCCATGTTGTTTCATCTGGGCGACGAAATTCAACACCTTGGCGTTGTGATCCACCGGGTTCTTGGGGCGCACAAGCGGAACGATCCAGCTTTTGGGCGGGCTGAGATAGCGATTGAGGTCAATTTCCAGAACTGTTTTGACGTTGGGTGCATGGCGCACCGCATCGGCAGTTTTCTGACCGATATCGGTCTTGGGAAACGCCTTGAGCGTCACCACGACCTTGGCATTCGTCTCGCGCAGAATGGCCGAAATCTGGTCCGATTCCAGCAATGGATTGATCGGGTTCACGATCCCCGCAATCATCCCGCCAATGGTGGCCACAGCGGTTTCCATCGTGTTGGGCAGCACCAGGGCCACCACATCCTTTTCGCCTATCCCAAGCGACCGGAACAGGTTGGCGGCCTGACAGACCTGATCATGAAACTGTTGCCAGCTGAGCGTTTCGGCCTTTGCTGTCGGGTCCGAGAAAAGCTGATAACTGACCGCCGGGCGCGTGGGGAAGGCTTTGGTCGTCTCGCTCAACATCTGATAGAGCGTCACCGGGCGCTCCCGATCTTCCCACGACATCTCGTTTTGGATCGCGAGCGCGTCCTGCTTTGAGGCAAAAGTCATCTGTTCTCTCCCTGAAGCGGCCGAATGTCCCCCCGGCGCGCAGTCTCCCATTTGGGACAAGATGGGGGGCTTTGCCCCAAGGTGCAAGTTTGACGCTGCGTTTGCCCTTATTCGGGTGGCCGGGCAGGCAACAATCACAGCGGCCTTTGGCCTGTTGGCAGGGATGCGCCCAATTGGCTCACCGATTTGACTTGACTATTTTTGTCAGAAATCCGAGGAATGGCTTACAAATTTACTCGGATTAAGGATTCGCAACGATGAAACTGCCCTTCCTGACACGCCAGACCGCTGTGGCCTTTGCAGCGATCACGGCTGTCGCCGCTCCCGCTTTCGCCGCAGAAGTCAATGTCTATTCCAGCCGTCACTACGATACGGATGACACGCTTTATGCCAAGTTCACCGAAGAAACCGGCATTTCCGTCAACCGGATCGAGGCCAAGGCCGACGAGTTGATTGCCCGGATGCAGGCCGAGGGCGACAACAGCCCCGCCGACGTGTTGCTGACAGTTGACGTGGGCCGCATGGATCGTGCCGAGGCCGAAGGTCTGCTGCAGGCCTATGACTCGCAAGTGATCGAGGACGCAATCCCTGATCACATGGAGCACCCGGAGAACCTGTGGTTCGGGGTTTCCCAACGGACCCGGATCATTTTCTACGCCAAGGACCGCGTCGAGAACCCACCGCAAACTTACGAAGCCCTCGCCGACCCTGCCTATAACGATCAGATCTGCATCCGCACCTCGTCGAATATCTACAACCAGTCGCTGATGGCCTCGATCATCGAAACCCACGGTGAAGACGTGGCCAAGGAATGGGCAGCCGGTGTGCGCGAAAACCTGGCCCGTGCGCCGCAAGGCGGTGACACCGATCAGCTGCGCGGGATCGTCTCGGGCGAGTGCGACATCGCCGTGTCGAACCACTATTACTTTGCCCGCGCGCTTGAAAAAGACGTCGAAGGGTTAAGCGGTAAGACCGACAATATCGGTTGGGTCTGGCCGAACCAGGACGATCGCGGCACCCATGTGAACCTGACCACCGCGGCCATGCTGGCCAATGCACCCAACCCGGACAACGCCCTGAAGCTGATGGAGTTCCTGACCAGCGACTTCGCCCAACAGCATTTCGCCAGCCAGAACAACGAGTTCCCGGCAGTAGAAGGGATCGAGCCCACATCCGAAGCCAAGTCGATGGGGGAGTTCAAAGCCGACACCACCACCCCCACCGCTGCTTTCAGCGCCAATGCCGGCAAGGCACAGGCGATCTTCAACGAAGTGAGCTGGGACTGATCTTTCGCCCCTGCCCTGTCGCCTTGCAGGTCTGAAATGCCAAGCCGTCGCGATGCTGTCGCGGCGGCTTTTTTATGGGCCATCGCAGAGGTTAATCCACAAGCAATCCGTGACAGGTAAACCGATCTTGAGGATGGACACAGCCCGACGCCTCAGTCTAATTAAGCCAAACACCCGATAAAAGGCACTTAGTTCAGAAGGTCTTAATTTGGCAATCAAGATTGAAATGCTCCGCTGCTTCAGAACGGTGGCAGATCACGGCAGCCTTGCCGATGCAGCCGAGGCACTTGGGCGCACGCCTTCGGCGGTGTCGATGATGCTCAAGCAGTTCGAGGATCACATCGGCGCACCGCTGTTTGAAAGCACGCGCAAATCCCGCCTGACTCCCTTGGGTGAGATGATCTTGTCCGAGGCCAGCCGCGAGCTATCCCATTTCGACCGCACCGTTTCGGCCATCGAAGGGCTCAGCCGCGCCGAACAGGGCCATGTGCGTCTGGCGGTGACACCCTCGGTGGCGCAAACCGTGATGCCGCCCATCCTGCAGAGCTATCTCAAGCAACATCCCGGCGTGTCGATCGAGATGATTGATACCGACTCCATATCGGTACACCGCGAACTGGTGGCAGAACGCGCCGATATCGGCATGGGCACTCTGCCCGCGATCCCGGGATTTGAACGCGATCTGGCCTTTACGGATGCCTTTGGCGTGGTCTGTCCGCTGGATCATACGCTGGCCAAGAACTGGAAACGGCTCAGCTGGGCCGATCTGGAAGGGCGTAATTTCATCTCGAACGGACTCTGCGTGCATATCAAGGACGAAGGCTTTGCCCCGATACTGAAGGCATCGAACCTGATGGTGCGCAACACCGCCTCGATCCTTAGCCTTGTGCGCGCGGGCGTGGGCGTCACTTTGCTGCCTGAACTGGCGGTGCTGCCCGAATATGACGATCTGGAATTTCTGCCGCTGACCGACAGCACCGCGCGGCGCGAAGTGTGGATCGTGACGCCCCCGGAGTCGATGCTGACCCCCGCCGCCCGCGCGCTGGTCCAGGCGATCCGGCAAGCCAATTTTGCAGCTGCACGACCTCTTATTTCAGGGTAGCTGAAAAAAATTCAATTAGTTTGCGTTTGCCTTAAATGAAGGGATGTGGAATCAGGTACCAACGGGGCCGCTCGCCCGCACTCCAACCATGACACGAGGGTTTCACCGATGGCTGACACGCATCAAAACTATATCGCCGGAGACTGGGTGTCCGGACCCTCCGAAATCGAAAACCGCAACCCCTCGGATCTGAGCGATCTGGTCGGCGTTTATGCCCAGGCCAGCGCCGCACAGCTGGACGATGCCCTTGCCGCGGCCCGTGTCGCACAGGCAGAATGGGCCGCCTACGGGCTGGAGCGCAAACAAGCCGTTCTGATGGCCATCGGCACCGAGATGATGGCGCGCGCCGAGGAATTGGGTACCTTGCTGTCCCGCGAAGAAGGCAAGCCCCTGGCCGAGGGCAAGGGCGAAGTCTACCGCGCCGGGCAGTTTTTCACCTATTACGCCCATGAAGTGCTGCGCCAACTGGGCGAAAACGCCGATTCCGTGCGCCCCAATATCGAGGTGGATGTGCGCCGCGAACCCGTCGGCACCGTGGCGATCATCAGCCCGTGGAACTTCCCCACCGCGACCGCCTCGTGGAAAATCGCACCTGCCCTGGCCTATGGCAACGCCGTGCTCTGGAAACCGGCCAATGTCACACCGGCCAGCGCCGTTGCTCTGGCCGAGATCATCAGCCGTCAGGACATTCCCAAAGGCCTCTTCAGCCTTGTCATGGGCGCGGGCCGCGATGTCGGTCAACGCCTTGTGGAAAGCCCGATGGTCAATGCCATTTCCTTCACCGGGTCCGTACCCGTGGGCAAAGGCATCGCAATGGCCGCGATCCAGAACCTAACCCGCGTGCAAATGGAAATGGGCAGCAAAAACGCCCTGGCGGTGATGGACGATGCCGATCTCGATCTGGCGGTCTCTCTGGCGCTTGGCGGGGCCTTTGGCGGCTCTGGGCAGAAATGCACAGCCTCTTCACGCCTTGTCGTCCATGCAGGCATCCACGACGCCTTTGTCGAAAAGCTGGTGGCCGGGGCGCAGGCGATGAAAGTGGGGCACGCGCTGGCCGAGGGCGTGCAAATGGGGCCCGTCGTGTCCGAACAGCAGCTGAACGAAAACCTCGCCTATGTCGACCTGGGCGAATCCGAAGGGGCTGAACTGGCCTGCGGTGGCGCGCGCCTAGAGATGGAGCATGAGGGTTATTACATGTCCCCCGGCGTATTTCTGAATACAACCAACGACATGCGCATAAACCGCGAGGAAATGTTCGCCCCTCTCACGTCAGTGATCAAGGTAGGCAGCTATGAAGAGGCTTTGGCGGTGGTGAACGACACCAATTTCGGCCTGACCTCGGGGATCGCCACAAAATCCCTGGCCCGCGCCACCCATTTCCGCCGCAACGCACAAACCGGCGTCGTGACCGTGAACCTGCCCACAGCGGGCACCGACTACCATGTGCAGTTCGGCGGGCGCGGCGACAGTTCGTACGGACCCCGCGAACAGGGCATCCATGCGCGTGAATTCTACACCACCGTCAAAACCGCCTATATCGCGGCAGGCGATCCGTCATGACCTACCGCATCGACTGTCTGCAATATGCCAACTGGTCGGAAAAGATCTTCCACCAGATGCGCGAGGGCGGCGTGGATGCGGTGCATGTCACCATCTCTTATCACGAGAACTTCCGCGAAACCGTGCTCAACATGGAGCAATGGAACCGCTGGTTTGAACAATATCCCGACCTGATCATGAAGGGGCGGTGGGCGGGCGATGTGCGCACCGCGCACGAGTCCGGCAAAACCGCCATCTTCTTTGGTTTTCAGAACCCCGCCCCAATCGAGGACGATATCGGCTTGGTCGAAATCCTGCACGATCTGGGCGCGCGGTTCATGCAGCTGACCTATAACAACCAATCCCTGCTGGCCACGGGCTGTTACGAGGCCGAAGACCCCGGCATCACCCGAATGGGCAAACAGGTCATCAAGGAAATGAACCGCGTCGGGCTGGTGGTGGATATGAGCCACTCGGCGGATCGTTCAACCATCGAGGCAGCCGAGATCAGCGAACGCCCCATCGCCATCACCCATGCCAATCTACATTCCTGGCAACCCGCCTTGCGCAACAAACGCGATGATGTGGTCCGCGCGGTCACCGAAAACGGCGGGATGATGGGCTTTTCGATGTATCCCCATCACCTGAAAGGGAAATCCGACTGCACGCTGGAGGATTTCTGCGCCATGATCGCCACCGCCGCCGAGCGGTTCGGGGTCCAGCATTTCGGCATCGGCAGCGATCTGTGTCAGGATCAGCCCGACTCAGTCGTTGAATGGATGCGCGTGGGCCGCTGGTCCAAGGAAATCGACTATGGCGAAGGTTCAGCCAGCAATCCGGGCTTCCCGCCACAACCCGACTGGTTCAAGGACAACCGTGATTTTGGCAATATTGAAAGCGGCCTGCGCAAGGTTGGCTTCGATGATGCCGAGGTCGCCGGGCTGATGGGTGACAACTGGCTGCGCTTTTTCGACGAAAACTTCACACCTTCCGGGGCAAACTGACACGAAACGCCCTATAACAAGGATCAAGGAGGACAAGATGCACGACACCGAACACGACATGGCCATCGCCCCCCGTGATCCTTCCGTGGTCATGCGTCTGGCGCGGATGGGATCGTTCCATCAATCTCGCCTGTCCTTCATGCGCATCCTGCTGCGCCGCCTCGCGGATGAGAACTGGCGCTTTGATCGCCCCGTGTTTGACATCGACGCCAAGGGGGTGGGCCGTGCAGTCTATTCCGCCCATGGCCCCGAGCGGAGCTATTCCCTCGTCGCATTTGCCAATGACCTTCCCCCCGAAAAACGCTCGGACCGGGTGATTGCCACGGAATGGGACGCCACCTTTACGTTGTTTGATGGCGTACCCACAGAGGCGGATATCGACCGCCTTGCCGGCAATATCCCCAAGCAGGAAGCAGGCCGCGTCAGCGAAAAGGAACTGTCCGTCAGCCGCGCCAACCGCTCGGTCCGGCTGTGGGATCATGTGGTCGGAGCTTTGTCCAAAGGCCAGCAACCGGATGCCGAAAAGGTCGGCGATGTCGGATATCTGATGCGGACCACGGCCGTTTACGGCTCGGGCAAACTGGGCGCAGCAGATCGCGAATTGATTGCCGGGCGCGCCGAATTCCGCGCACCGTTTCAGGTGGAAATGCTCTCGGTCTTCCTGACCCGCGCGTTTGTCATGGATCTGGTAGAGCATATGGCCCACCTGCGCGATCCCGACAGGGCTGTGCCGCTTGACCCGGCCCTGCGCCGCCGCTTTGGCATCGGAAATTCCACGGGTCTGGGCATGGCCCCGTTCCTGATCAACCACCCGGTCCTTCTGAACAACTGGATCGCGGCGCGCGAATGGGCACTGGCGCGGGTCCGTTCGCTGCCCACTGCCTCGGCCCAAGAGGTCGAGTGTTTTCGCCAGTTCGCAGCCCGCGCGCAGAAACAGGCAACAAGCTGGGCGTCCGAGCATCCGATCCAGATCGAGAAACAGACCGCCCTGCGCGCCGACATGGCCGCGCTCGAGGCGCATCTGGCCAGCGCCGACCTGACGTCGGACATGCCCTGGAACCGTCTCTGGCTTTGGGCGGAAGACGCCCTGTCTCTTGAAGGGCAGGAACAGCTGGCCTCGCTTTTGCTGGAACCTTACGGCGACCTCGTCGATGGGCTGAGCCAGTGTATGGCCGCCGATGAACAGACAACATGGCGTATCGACGGGGCGATGCAGGTCTCTGACCTCAAGGCCATTCTTGAAGATATCTACGGTTGGGCGCTGAACATCGACTGGACGGACAAGGGTGCCAAGGCCCGCGTCTGGTACGTCTCGGAAGAAAAGCTGGAACCCCGTCTGGGTGAGCGGTTCGATGAGCCGATTGAACCTTATGAACAACCGCTTTGTCCCGGGCGCGATGCCGCGCGGATGTATGCCGATCTTGACGAGGCACCGGACGGCCCGGTCGCCGCTTTCCTTCTGACGCACCCGCAGCACCGGCATGCAGCCCGTCGCGCCCAGATCGCCGGGCGTTACCCCTATGCCGAAATTCGCGACAACACGATTGATGCCGCGATGCTGCCGATTGACCTGCTGCGCGCCAAGCTCAGCTTTTTCGGGGCCTGTCACTTCGACCCGCGCTCGGACCGCTGGGTGCGGATCAACATGTTCCAGAACGCCCCCTTCCCGCATGAATTGCACGCGGTGGGTGCCGATGACTGGGCGTATCCTTCTTTGCAGGAGGCGGCAGAATGACATGGTCCCTCAATGAAACCGAGGCCTTGGCGCGCAAAGCCGCGCGCGGTGCGGGTCTAAGCTGGGGATTGGCCGAAGAGGCAGGCAAGGCAACGCGCTGGCTGTGTTCCGCGGGACTGCCGGGGCCTGCGGCGCTGGCCGGACTGCTGATGCAGAATGATGGCGCCGAGTATGCCCGGCTTTGCCCGATCATGACGGACAGAACATGGCAAGCCGAAGAAGGCGCGCTGTGCCCGTTGATTGCCGGGGCCGCGCTGTGTGACCGGGCAGACGCCTTGGCCGCGGGCAACGGCGTGACCCTGCGCAACGTCGCCTACCCGCTTTTGCTGATCCCGTTCGTGGCAGCCGCATCCGAGGTAAGCAAGACAACACTCACCCTGCGTTGGGATGATGTGGAAAGCATCCATCAGGGCGAAGATGTCTGGCTCAGTGCAGCCTCGGAAATCCTCGCCGCTCCTTTGGCAGAAGACATTCATGTCGAACGCGGCGTAGCCCCGCAAGGCCCGCCCATTCAACGCTTTTACCGCGGGGCGATGGAGCCACAGATTGCCGATATCCTGGGCGCCTTCGCACATCGCACCTACGCACCCGACACACCCGAAAGCCGCATGGCCGGGGCCGGGGCGGGCACGACGGATAACGACTGAAGCCGTTCTTTTTCAAAGAGATCGCGAAGCGCTCTATCTGGCGCGCGGCAGCAAACGTTTGCCTGCATGACCGCCCGCAAGCGACCAGCACAACAGGCCCACTGGCAGCAAGCCGAACAGGCCCAATGTCAGCGATGGCACAGCCGCCTCGAACAGCCGTTCATCCGCCGCCAGCCTGTGGGCCTGCACCGCAAGCGTCTGAAAGTTGAACGGATGCAGAATCAGCGTGGCAGGCAGTTCCTTCATCACATCGACAAAGACGATCAGGGCAGCGGTCAGCAGGCTGGTGCGCGCCACCGGCAGGTGCACCCGCCACAGCATCCGCGGGGCCGGTTGCCCCAACGAGCGCGCAACCGCATCGTAATGCACCGGCACGGTGGCCATCCCGCTGTCATAGGCGTTGAGCGCAGCAGCCATGAAACGCGCGAAATAGGCAAGGATCATCAACCAGATGGACCCGGTGATCAGCAGCCCGGTACTGATCTGAAACTGCGCCTCCATCACCGCGTCAATCGCGTTGTCCAGCGCGGCCATCGGCACGATCACCCCCACGGCGATCACGCCGCCGGGTACCGCGTATCCAATCCCCGCGCCGATCACCATCCAGCGCGACGTGCGTCCCGGCTGGGTGCGGGCGCGAAAGCTGATCAGGATCGCGCCCAGCACGGTCAGAACAGCCGCAATCGACGCCAAAGTCATCGAGTTGCGCATCAGGCCCATATAGCGGTCATCCAACAGGCTTTGCCCCGATCCCCAGGCCATCAGCCCCAGCATGATCACCGGAATGATGAATCCCAGCAGGACCGGCAGCAGGCACACCAGCATCGCGCCCAACCCGGCCAGACCCGTCAGCCTGGGTTTGTCAGCCGCCTCAAAGCGGACACCCTTACCGGCGGTTTTCGCGCGCCCCCGCTGGGCACGTTCCAACCCCGCCAGCAACAGGGCGAATGTCAGCAGGCACATCGACAATTGCGCCGCAGCGGGCCTGTCGCCCAGTGAGAACCACGCCTGATATATGCCCGTGGCGAAGGTCTGGACGTTGAAGAAGGACACGGTGCCAAAATCCGAAATCGTCTCCATCACTGCCAGCAACGCCCCGCCCGCAATCGCAGGGCGCGCCATCGGCAGCGCCACGCGCCAGAACGCATGGGCAGGGGAATGGCCCAGCGTTCGCGCCACCAGAAACGCATTGGCACTTTGTTGACGGAAAGAGGCACGCGCCAGCAGGTAGACATAGGGGTAGAGCACGATGGTCAGCATCGCAGCCGCCCCGCCAAGACTGCGGATTTCCGGGAACCAGTAATCGCGTGGTCCCCAGCCGGTCACATTGCGCAACAGCTCCTGAACCGGGCCGGGATGGTCCAGCAAATAGGTATAGGCATAGGCCAGAACGAAGGCCGGAAAGGCCAGCGGCAGGGCCAATGCGACCTCAAGAAGTCGCGATCCGGGAAAGCGGTAAACCGTCACCAGCCACGCAGTGATGCTGCCAATCGCAGCGGTCGAAAAACCGACGACCACCACCAGGATCAGGGTTGTCATTGTATAGCGCGGCAGTACCGTGGACAGGATGTTGCGCCACGAGTCAAAATCGCCGCCGAGCGCCGCCACGCAGGCCGCGATGATCGGCACCACGCAGATCGCCACAGCCACCCAGGCCAGATTGTAAAGCAGGCGTTCTGTCATCGGCGGGGAGGTGCCTTTCCCAATATCGGTCGCCTGCATGTAGACAGGTCAGCTTGCTTGCTACCCCAGCGGCGCGGGCGCATCAATCTCTCTTAGTAATTTTGTCGACTATTATGTTTATCCGGCCCCACATTTGCGAAAGCTTTGTGGATAACCAAATTGGTCGTTCGATAAGTGACACCAACCAGAAATATGGCGGGATAAGTCGGCGCATGAGGACCCGGATTCACCTCGCTTACTGTGAGGAAATCTGCCCGATATTGCCGCGCGGCACCGTTGTCGCTTTGAAGATCGCATAACAGGCCAGTCCGGGACGCAGCTGCAACTCTTCCGCGGCGCGGGCGGTCACGCGGGCCAGCAATCGGTGCGTGCCCAGGCGCAGTTGCACAGCCACCCCAGGGCCGTCGCCGCGATGCAGGCTGTCCACGGTCACCGGCAGGATATTGCGCGATGACAACCCGCGTGGTGGGTCAAGCGCGATCAGAAGATCCTGCGCCAACACCCTGATCCTGAGGGAGGTTCCGACCTCGGCCGCAACCCCCGGCAACAACAGATCGCCCGCGCCGGTATCCAGCCGGGTCAGCCCGTCCTCATCGTGCTGGGCCACGGTCACGTTTAAAATCGCGCCCGCTTCGCGCACGCCGACAAAAGGCAGAACCCCGGGGTCGCTCAGCACCTCGGCAGCGGGGCCATCCCGCACCACCTGACCGGCTTGCAGGATCACAAGATGATCGGCCAGCCGGGCCACTTCGGCGACGGAATGGCTGACATAGACAATCGGCACCTGAGCTTCAAAGCGCAACGCCTCGAGATAGGGAAGGATTTCGTCTTTGCGCGGACCATCGAGCGCCGCCAATGGTTCATCCATCAACAAAAGATCGGGTTGGGACAGCAAGGCGCGCGCCAGCGCGACCCGTTGCTTTTCGCCCCCCGACAGCCCACCCGGGCGGCGCGACATCAGGTCTTCAAGCCCCAGAAGGCCAATAACCTCGGCCTCGCGTGCGGTGTCGTGCGGGCTGGGCGCGAACCGTGCACCGAACCGGATATTGCCCGCCACATCCATATGCGGAAACAACCGACCGTCCTGAAAAACATAACCAATCCGACGGTTGCGCGGCGGCAGATGGATGCCCGCCGCGCGATCAAACAAGATTTTGCCATTCAGGGTGATCCGGCCCAGATCGGGCTGAATAAGCCCCGCAATCGCATTAACGATGGTGGTTTTCCCCGATCCCGACGGGCCAAACACCGCCGTAATCCCGTCGCGCGAGGCGAAATCCGCCTCAATCCGGAAATCCCCCTGGGAATGGGTCAGTTGCACCTCAAGGCTCATCCCCGGCCAATCCTTTCGGCGACCCGCCGGGCCAGCCATTCCGAGATCAGCACGGCCCCAAGCGCGACGATGATCGACAGCACCACAAGCCGGATCGCGCTGCTTTCGCCGCCGGGCACCTGAAGGAAGGCGTAAATTGCAGAAGGCAGCGTCTGGGTTTCTCCGGGGATATTGGCGACGAATGTGATCGTGGCCCCAAATTCGCCCATCGCCTTGGCAAAGCCCAGCACGGTTCCGGCCAGAATACCGGGCACGATCAGCGGTAACGTGACAAGGCGGAACCCGGCCACGCGGCCCGCGCCCAATGTACTGGCGGCCTCTTCCAGCTTGGGATCGACCGCTTCAATCGCCAGCCGTATCGCCCTGACCATCAAGGGAAAACCCATGATCGCCGCCGCCAGCGCCGCGCCGGTCCAGCGGAAGGCAAGGATCAGGCCGAACGTTTCTTCCAGAAACCGGCCCGCAGGTCCGTTGCGCCCGAACAGGACCAACAGCAGGTAACCCGTGACGACAGGTGGCATCACGAGGGGCAAATGCACCAGCGCGCTGAGCATGGATTTGCCAATAAATTCCTTACGCGCCAACACCCACGCCACCCAAACTGCCAGGGGCAGGCTGAGGATCACCGCGACCAGCGAAACCTGCAGCGACAGGGTCAGCGCCGCCCATTCTTCGGGGCGCAAGGTCATTGCGAGGGTCCCATCGCCACGAACCCATGCTGCGCGAACAGGGCCTGCCCTGCCCGGGATCGCAAAAACGATGCAAACTCATTGGCCTGTTGGGCGCCTTCTCTGTCCAGGACAAGCATGGGATACGCGATTGGGTCATGCATCATGGGCAGCACCGCGTGCACTATATCGACATCAGGCTCGGCAGCCGCATCACTGGCATAGACCACCCCCAAAGGCGCCTCACCCCGCGCCACAAGGGCAAGGGCCGCGCGCACATTCTCGGTTTCGGCCAGCCGGGACCGGATGAGTGGCCAAAGCCCGGCACGCTCAAGCCATTGACGGCCATAGATGCCGGCCGGAACCCCAAGAGTATTCCCAATCGCCAGCCGCCCATCGCCCAGCCGCGCATCCAGATCATCAAGCTGCAAAGGCAGGCTCCCGCTTGGCCCTATGACAACAAGCTGGTTAGATGCGATGGTTTCCAGGTGCACCCGATCTGGCAGGGTGCCCTGTGCTTGCAGCCAATCCATCCACTCCTGATTGGCCAGTATGACGATATCGGCAGGAGCACCCTGAGCCACTTGTCGCGCGATCAAACCGCTTCCGCCGTAAGACACGACCACGTCGCCATCCCACTGCTCTGACGCTGCGTCCAGAACATCCTTCAGCGACGCCGCGGCAAAAACCGTCACACGCTCGTCCGCCATGCCCTGTAGCGGCATCAGGATCAGCACACAAACCGCTGCGAGGCTTCGGGAAATCGCGTTCATGGGCCAAGTATTTCGCATGGGCCAGAGCGGTGCAAGAGCGTTTGCTAATCCATAACAAAGCGCGAAAACACACAAAAACCAAATTTGACTAGCATTGTAACAAAACTTACATCATTATGTATTGTAACAATGAAACGACCGAGCAGACCAATAAAGGTAAAGGGCAGAGGCGCCCAATGAACCTACATAGCGTGAAACAGAAACCGATCTCTCTACTGAACAACGACAAGCGTGACGTGCGCACGCAGTTTTCGGCGCTGTGCTATCGCATGGTGCGCGGCAGACCCGAGATATTGTTGATCACCTCCCGTCGCTCGGGACGCTGGATTCTGCCCAAGGGCTGGCCGATGGACGGCAAAACCCCGTCGGAAAGCGCCATGATCGAAGCCTGGGAAGAGGCTGGCGTGATCGGCAAGGTCAGTCCAAAATGCCTTGGTCTTTATTCCTACCACAAGGAAATCAGCCCTGAGGAAGACCTGCCTTGTGTCGCCATGGTCTATCCGATCCGCGTCAAATCACTGGCCAGCAAATACCCCGAAGCGGGCGAGCGCAAACGCAAATGGCTGCGTCCCAAACAGGCCGCCGAACGCGTCGCAGAACCCGAACTGGCCCATATCTTACGGAAATTTGACCCCGATCTGATTTGATCAAACCGGCTCTTCCCCTTGATTTCCCTAAGGGCGCGGTTAACTATTCGGCGACTTCTGGAATGGGGCCTCCCGATGATTCAGTTCACGCTGAAATGCGACAATGACCACCAGTTCGACAGCTGGTTTCAGTCCTCCGAGGCGTTTGACAAGCTGCAAAACGCCGGGATGGTGGCATGTGCTGTCTGTGGATCTCAGCACGTGGAAAAAGCGATCATGGCACCACGCATTCAGGACAGCCGCACCCGTTCCGCCGCCCCTGCCGAAACTGCCCCGCTGAGCGCACCACAAAGCCCGGCGGAACAGGCACTGGCCGAGATGCGCCGCAACATTGAAGAAAATTCGGAATATGTCGGGCTGAAATTCGCACAGGAAGCACGTGATATGCATGTCGGGGACGCGCCCGAACGCGCCATTCATGGCGAGGCCGGCCCGGAAGAAGCCAAGGCCCTGATCGAAGAGGGCGTGCCCGTCACGCCCCTGCCCTTCATACCGGGTCGCAAGACGAACTAGACATAGATTCCAAGACAAGGATTCAACAGATGCATGTTCTGATCACCGGCGCCAATCGCGGCATCGGCCACGCCATGGCCGAAGGATACCAAGCGCGCGGTGACCAGGTGACCGGCACCTCGCGCAGTGGCGGCGAGTGGGCACAACTGGATGTGACCGACCCCAAGCAACACGCCGCACTGGCCCATCAACTGGACGGGCGTGCCATTGATCTGTTGATCTGCAATGCAGGTGTCTATCCGGACAAGGGGCAGCAACTGGCCGATGGCTATCCGGCACAGATGTGGGCCGATGCCTTTGCGACCAATGTGACAGGTGTTTTCCTGACCGTTCAGGCGCTTCTGCCGAACCTGCAGCACTCTGAAAACGCAAAAATTGCCATTATCTCCAGCCAGATGGCCAGCCACACCCGCGCGCCCGGTGGCAGCTATATCTACCGCGCATCCAAGGCCGCTGTGCTGAATCTGGGGCGCAATCTGGCCTCTGATCTGAAACCGCTGGACATCGCCGTGGGCATCTATCACCCCGGTTGGGTACGGACCAATATGGGCGGCAGCGGTGCCGATATCAGCCTGCATCAGTCCAGCGAGGGGTTGATCGAGCGGTTCGATGCGCTGAGCCTTGCGACGACCGGGTGTTTTGAAACCTGGGACGGCCGCCCCCACGCCTATTAAGGCGCATTTCTATTGCCCTTGGCTGCCCGGCGGCGTAAATCCCGCGCAATCAAGGTTTCAGGACGCATCTCATGCCTATCCTCGTTATGAAATTCGGTGGCACCTCGGTGGCCAATATCGACCGCATCCGCCGCGCTGCCAAGCGCGTGGGCGTCGAGGTTGCCAAGGGCTATGACGTGATCGTCATCGTCTCGGCCATGTCGGGCAAGACGAATGAACTGGTGGGCTGGGTCAATGACACCTCGCCGATGTTCGACGCGCGCGAATATGACGCCGTTGTCAGCTCGGGCGAGAATGTCACCGCCGGGCTGATGGCGCTGACCTTGCAGGAAATGGACGTGCCCGCCCGCAGCTGGCAGGGCTGGCAGGTGCCGCTGAAAACCAGCTCGGCGCATTCTGCCGCACGGATCGAAGAAATCCCGACCGACAATATCAACGCCAAGTTCGGTGAAGGCATGCGCGTGGCCGTCGTGGCGGGTTTCCAGGGGATCAGCCCCGAAGGCCGCATCACCACGCTGGGCCGGGGCGGATCAGACACCACCGCCGTGGCCTTTGCCGCAGCCTTCGGGGCCGAGCGCTGCGATATCTACACCGATGTGGACGGGGTCTACACCACCGACCCGCGCATCGCCTCGAAAGCGCGCAAACTGGACAAGATCGCGTTTGAAGAAATGCTGGAACTGGCCTCACTGGGGGCAAAGGTGCTGCAAACCCGCTCGGTCGAGCTGGCGATGCGCTATAATGTGAAACTGCGCGTGCTGAGCAGTTTCGAGGAACAATCGGATGAGGCGGGCACATTGGTCTGCGCCGAGGAGGAAATCGTGGAATCAAATGTTGTGAACGGCATCGCCTATTCCCGGGACGAGGCCAAGATGACGTTGGTGTCGGTCGCCGACCGTCCGGGCATCGCCGCGGCCATCTTCGGGCCCTTGTCCGAGGCTGGGGTGAACGTGGATATGATCATCCAGAACATCGCCGAAGAAGGGCGCACCGACATGACCTTTTCCTGCCCCACCGATCAGGTGAAACGCGCGGAAAAAGCCCTGAACGACGCCAAGGACGCCGGTGAGATCAACTATCACGATCTGATCGCCGATATGGACGTGGCCAAAATCTCGGCCGTGGGCATCGGCATGCGCAGCCAGTCCGGCGTTGCCGCCAAGATGTTCAAAACACTCAGCGACGAAGGCGTGAACATCAAGGTCATCGCCACGTCCGAGATCAAGATCTCGGTGCTGATCGACCGCAAATACATGGAACTGGCCGTACAGGCCCTGCATGATGTGTTCGAGCTGGAGAAGGCGGGATAGCTGACCCTAACGGACCTCCACGCCTGACCTGACCGCACCGCGCCGCAAATTGTCGAGCGCAATCCTGTCCTGATGGCGAAACACGATCAGCAGGACACAGGCCGCAAAGGTGATGATCGTCGGGTAGAAAACGTGTGAATTGAACACGATACGATCCACGCCGCTGATGTACCAACGGTAGGGATCGACGATCGCCCACCAGACGCTGGCCGCCGTGAACCCATGAATAAGCGCCTGCAGCGGCAGCACATAGCGCCGCCACAGCCCGATCACGCACAGCACACCGATCACCACCTGCGCGGCCCCGATGCCATATCCCAGAATGACATTTGTAGTCGCATCGAGATCGACATTACGCCCCACGCCAAAGGGGGCTTTTGCCTCAACAATGGCGCGCAAACCAACCCAGACCAGCAGGAACCCGGTGGCCACGCGCAAAAACAGCAGGCTGAGACGTTGAGCAAACATCGACGTCAAAAAACGATCCGTCATCACAATCGGCTCCATAAGGGACAACTGGGCTGGGCCAGACACTATCGCGCAATTGCCAGGGTCCGCATCACTCTTTTGTGTGTAGTCCGCACTCAGGGCGCGACAGGCCGCGAGCACACCTGATGCCACTGCCTACATGTCGGGCAATCAGGAAGAGAATGCCGTTATTTCAGACAGTTCACCAGATAAGACCGAAATTCCCGTTCCCCTGATCTGCAACCTGTGATTTAACCGGTGCGGCCCGGGGAAAAACCCCGGCACAAAGGGGGACCGGCCGATATGGCGCAGGGACGCGAAACAGACAGTCGAAAGCTGCTTGGGCGGCTGCGCGAGGTCATGGCCGACGATGCCGGCGGTCAGACCCGTCTGGATCAGATCACCCAGCTGATTGCGGGTGAGCTGAATTCGGACGTGTGCTCGATCTACCTGTTTCGCGATGAAGACACGCTGGAACTCTGTGCCACCGAGGGCTTGAACCCCGAATCCGTCCACCAGACCCGCATGCGGCTGGGTGAGGGGCTTGTGGGCCGCGTGGCGCGCACCGGCGCGATCATGAACACCGATGATGCGCCCAACACGCGCGGCTTCCGCTATATGCCGGAAACCGGGGAAGAGGCGTATTCGTCCTTCCTGGGCGTCCCGATCCAGCGGTTGGGCGAAATGCTGGGCGTGCTGGTCGTCCAGTCCAAGGACACCCGCACCTATTCCGAAGACGAGGTTTACGCCGTCGAAGTGGTCGCCATGGTTCTGGCCGAAATGACCGAGCTGGGCGCATTTGTCGGCGAAGGAGCGGCCCTGTCTGCACGCCACCAACAGCCGGTTTTGTTCAATGCCACGACCGGACAGGAGGGGGCTGCGCGCGGCCATGTCTGGCTGCATGAACCTCGCGTGGTGGTCACCAATCCCTTTGCCGACGACCCGGCGCGCGAGTTGGAGCGGCTGAACGAGGCCGTTGAGGAATTGCGGGTGGGCGTCGACAAGATGCTGTCCACAGCCGCCGGGGGCGACAAGGAACAGCTTCAGGTGCTTGAGGCCTACCGGATGTTCGCCAATTCCAAGGGCTGGATGCGGCGCATGGAAGAAGATATTGGCCGGGGCCTGAGCGCCGAGGCGGCTGTCGAAAAAGAGCAATCCACCGCCCGCTCCCGCATGGGTCAGGTGACGGATGCCTATCTGCGCGAGCGGCTGCATGATCTGGACGATCTGTCCAACCGCCTGCTGCGCATCCTGACCGGGCAAGGCAGCGAAACCGGTGCGGAAATGCCCGCCGATCCGATCCTGATTGCCCGCAATATCGGCCCTGCGGAACTGCTGGATTACGGCCGTAGTCTGAAGGGGATCGTGCTGGAAGAAGGCTCGGTCGGCTCTCACGCGGCGATCGTGGCCCGTGCGCTGGCGATCCCGCTGGTGATCCATGCGGACCGCATCACCAACGAGGCGCTGAACGGCGATTTCATCCTGGTGGACGGCGAACAGGGCGTGGTGCACCTGCGCCCTGACGACACGGTCATCAGTGCGTTTCGTGACAAGATGGCAATGCAGGCGCAGGCGCAGGAGCGCTATGCCTCGATCCGCGAGAAACCGGCTGAAACCCTGTGTGGCGCCAAAATCGAGTTGCATATGAATGCCGGGCTGATGGCCGACCTGCCCAGCCTGAACAGTTCGGGTGCCGAAGGTGTGGGCCTGTTCCGCACCGAGCTGCAATTCCTGGTGCGCTCCAAGATGCCCAAACGGGCCGAACTGTCCGAGCTTTACGCCCGCGTGATGGACGCCGCCGGGGACAAGCGCGTGGTGTTCCGCACGCTCGACATCGGCTCGGACAAGGTACTGCCCTATATGAAAGCCACGGACGAGCCGAACCCGGCGATGGGCTGGCGCGCGATCCGTGTGGGATTGGACAAACCCGGCGTGATGCGGATGCAGTTGCAGGCGCTGGTACGCGCCGCCAAGGGCCGCCCCTTGACGGTGATGTTCCCCTTTATAGCCCAGATGGAAGAGTTTTCAGCAGGCCGCGCCGAAATGGACAAAGCCATCGAACGCGAGCGGATTCTGGGCCATCCCCTGCCCGAAAAGATCGACGTGGGCGCGATGTTGGAAACACCCTCGATGGCCTTTGCCCCTGACAAGTTTTACGACGACGTAGGGTTCCTGTCGATCGGCGGGAATGACCTGAAACAGTTCTTCTTTGCCGCGGATCGCGAGAATGAACTGGTCCGGCGGCGCTATGACACGCTGAATGTCAGTTTCCTGACCTTCATCGAGCGGATTGTCGAACGTTGCATCCGCACCAACACACCGCTGTCGTTTTGCGGCGAGGATGCAGGCCGCCCGGTTGAGGCGGCGTGTTTTGCCGCCATCGGGCTGCGCTCACTGTCAATGCGCCCGGCCTCGATTGGCCCGGTAAAATCCATCCTGCGGCGCAGCAATCTTCAGGAGTTGCGCAAGGTGATCCACGACGCCCGCCACCGCGGCGATCAATCGGTGCGCCCGGCGGTGATGGAGTATCTGCGCGGCAAGCTTTAGCGCGAACCGACGAGGATTTGCCCACACATTAGAACCAGGCCGACGGGTTAAGCCCCATTCCGGAACGACCGGGCGGGCTTGAACGCTCGCTGACAGAACGCGGAGGCAACCTGACGCCAACGCGGCATACGCCTTGTCAAAAACTCTGTTTCTTCAATTGTGAAGGTTCTGCGCTGGCCGAAGCACTGTTCGCAATATGACAACAGGGGCATGCTCTTGCCGGTATTTTGCCATGTTTTCGCCACGTTTCGCGCCCAAAAAACATGGACTCGCCGCATTATGGAATTATGCCATGTCTGGCGCGGGAACACCGATTCAAACAAAAGGTCTTTAGCATGGCTGAGATATCACCTGATCGCGACGCAGCATCGACGGAAGCGAAATCCGCCGATGAACTTATCCGCGCGGTCATGAGCGATCAGAAACGAGTGGTGAGCCGCAACGCCCTGCCAGATCTGGAGCCGGTGCCGGAAGAGATCGACCCGCGCGAGGCCAAGCGCGCCCGGAAGATCCTTGCCGCCGCGCAAAAGGGCAAACATCCGGGCCTGCGCGATCGCATCAGCAGCCGCATCACGGGGTATCGCCCGCGTGTCAAACACATCCTGCTGGCCGCTCTGGCCCTGGTGATGTTCTTCCGGCCATGGTTGATTCCGGGGCTGTTATTCGTCGCGTTCTGGGTCGTTCTGGTGGCCTATCTGACCATGGGGCATGACCGGATGGTCGAGATTATCTCGAACGGATGGGACCGCTTTGTGAAACGTTATCCCAAACGGGCCGAAAGACTGCGTCAAAGGGCAGATCGCTTTGCCTTGAAGTTTGACGCCATGCTGGACCGTCTGCCCGACAGCTGGGCCGAGAAACTGGCCCTGCCCGATCTGTCGCAACCCAGCAAGCCGGATGAAAGCCTGGACGAACGCCCCGATCCGTTTGACCGTCTGAGACAGCCCGAAGTCTATCGCGGCTGATCCCGCGCTCACAGACAAACAAACCGGGCGGATCAACCCTTGAATTCACCCGGCACTGCGCGTATGTCGCACCATCAGACACGGCAACAAAAGACGGCGCACATGGCACGCACTAATCCGCTTCAGTTTATTCAACAGGTCCGCTCGGAAGTGTCCAAGGTGGTTTGGCCCACCCGGCGCGAGGTCCTGCTGACCACGGTTATGGTGTTTATCATGGCCGCGCTGACAGCGGTGTTCTTCGCCCTGGTCGACATGATCATCCGCGGCGGGCTGAATGGCATTCTGGGGATCTTCGGCTAAACCACGCGGGTTTTTGCCCAGCTGACCCCTTGAAAAAAATGCCAATGGGCGGTAACTCACAGCTCACCTAGGAATGTGGCGCGCGGCGATTCGAGTTGCGCGCCGATTTTTTGTTTCCGGGGCCCAAGGATAGACTAACTTTAAATCCTTGGGATAAAACGAAATTCTGACCTTCGGGTTGGGCAGAAAAAGGCATGGATCTCAGATGGCAAAACGGTGGTATTCGGTCAGCGTGCTCTCGAATTTCGAGAAGAAGATCGCCGAGCAGATCAGGACATCCGTCGAAGAGCAGGGTCTTGAAGACCAGATCGACGAAGTGCTGGTGCCAACCGAAGAAGTGATCGAAGTACGCCGCGGCAAGAAAGTCACCGCCGAGCGTCGTTTCATGCCCGGCTATGTGCTGGTGCATATGGAAATGTCCGATCAGGGCTATCACCTGATCAACTCGATCAACCGCGTCACCGGGTTTCTGGGGCCGCAGGGCCGCCCGATGCCGATGCGCGATGCCGAGGTGAACGCGATCCTCAACCGCGTGCAGGAGGGCGAAGATGCGCCGAAACTGCTGATCCACTTTGAAGTGGGCGAGAAGGTCAAGGTCAATGACGGCCCGTTCGAAGATTTCGACGGCATGGTCGAGGAAGTCGACGACGAGAACCAGCGCCTGAAGGTGACCGTGTCGATCTTTGGCCGCGAAACCCCGGTCGAACTGGAATACACGCAGGTTACCAAACAGACCTGATTACCTTAGTGTGCTGTGCAGACAAAGCGGACATCTGATGCTGGGTGTCCAGACCATCGTCAGCCCCCGGGATGGCGATCCAACATAAGTTTAGGAGCACTTTATCTCCGCCAAACCCGCACTCAGAACGAATGGCGCGCATCCATCTGATCAATCGCCAGCCCAAGCAGGGGGGCTGACGATGGCCCGGGGCCTGCGGCCTGTTAACCGGGCTGAGGCGCAGGCCTGAATGGCAAAAACGGGGACGGAGCTGCTACTCACCGTCCGGCTAAATTACTGGAAGTTTGCACTTGGAGACCGTAGACACTTGGGCATGTCAAAAGTGAACGTCTCGTTAGATAGTAAGGCAAACCTTTGGGGCGGATGCTCAGCAGGGGAGGCTGGTTATATCGACAGCAGCATCTGTTCTTTGGCCGCCAAGGCGCGTTCGGTAGTCTTTAACGAAGATGGAGCAGACTTCTTTTTATTATCAGATGCTGCTGTTGGCGTAGTTTCAGTTCTGTGGGAGCCAACTGCCCCAACGAAAGACAGGTGCGCAATTGTCACGCGCGCAGACGTTGATCGTTCCCGTTTGCTGCAATTCATGCGGGAAGTATTTGGGCATGATGTAAGCATCGTAGTGTACCCCGACGAATACGAAATTGAATAGCTGAACGCTGCAAATCAAGTTGCGAATTTCATGTTGCTTTGGGCTCAAAGCCGTCATTCACTGCAAATCCACTGTCTCCTTGCAATAGCCCCGCATTACGAGTATCCCGCGCCAGTCGCCTCTCGGGGTGACTCGTCCATGTGGGAGGCGCGGCGATCGCGATCGTTCAAACCTGACCACATCAACATAGGCTAAGGGACGCGTCCCAAAGCTGTTTGAAAAGGAGATGGCCCATGGCCAAGAAACTCGCTGGCACGATGAAATTGCAAGTGCCTGCCGGTCAAGCAAACCCCTCCCCGCCGGTCGGTCCGGCGCTGGGTCAGCGCGGCATCAACATCATGGAATTCTGCAAGGCGTTCAACGCCAAGACGCAGGACATGGAGCAAGGTGCGCCCTGCCCCACCGTGATCACCTATTATCAGGACAAGTCCTTTGACATGGACATCAAGACGCCGCCTGCGTCTTACTACCTGAAAAAGGCCGCCAAGCTGAAATCCGGTGCAAAAACACCCAGCCGTGAAACAGTTGGCACAGTCACCGCCAAGCAACTGCGCGAAATCGCGGAAGCCAAGTGGAAAGACCTGAACGCAAACGACGTCGAAGCCGCGATGAAAATCATTGCCGGTTCCGCACGCTCCATGGGCATCGAGGTGAAGTAAGATGGCAAAACTTGGAAAACGCACCCGCGCCGCGCGCGAGGCCTTTGCAGATCAGAACAATGTGACCGTCGAAGAGGCCGTTGCCCTGGTCAAAGGCAACGCCAATGCGAAATTCGATGAAACCGTCGAGATCGCCATGAACCTCGGTGTTGACCCGCGTCACGCCGACCAGATGGTCCGCGGTGTTGTCGGTCTGCCCAACGGCACCGGCAAAGACGTGCGCGTCGCTGTCTTCGCCCGCGGCCCCAAGGCCGAAGAGGCACAGGCCGCTGGTGCCGATGTCGTTGGTGCCGAGGATCTGATGGAAACCGTGCAAGGCGGCAAGATCGACTTTGATCGCTGCATTGCAACCCCCGACATGATGCCGATCGTCGGTCGTCTGGGCAAAGTGCTTGGCCCCCGCAACCTGATGCCGAACCCCAAAGTGGGCACGGTGACCATGGATGTGGCCGACGCCGTGAAAGCGGCCAAAGGCGGCGAAGTGCAGTTCAAAGCCGAGAAAGCCGGTGTCGTGCATGCCGGTGTTGGCAAAGCGTCCTTTGACGAAGCCAAGCTGGTCGAGAACGTTCGCGCCTTTGTTTCGGCCGTGAACAAGGCCAAGCCGTCGGGTTCCAAAGGCACCTATGTCAAGAAAATCTCGCTCAGCTCGACCATGGGTCCGGGCGTGGCGATTGCTGTCGATAACGCCACCGAGGCGTGAGCCGACGACACTAAAGAGTTATGATTCGGGAAAAGGCGGGGTCTTGGCACCTCGCCTTTTCTTTTGGCCACCGAAGCCATGTGCTTCTTGTCCTGCGCCACAGCCGCATGCCCTCATAAGGCATGCAAGCCTGCACGGCCCCAATAATGCTCGGGCTTCGCCCGCATTTTGCCGGATTCACCCATTAACCAGAATGAGAGGGCTCGCGTGTTATGGCGAGGTCTCGGGTGCGTAACGAGAAACAACTTTGAGGTGCGTCTGGGCTGGACGCGTGCGAGTATGCCAACAACATTTAATGTCATTTCCCTTGGAAACTTTGCCAGTATAGACACTGTCGAAGGCAATACGAATGCGGAGAATGCCGCCTCTCTGGTCGGGCAAACCTTTGGTGGGGTCGGCGACTCGCTGGTCAATGATGTCCAGAGCTTTTCCAGTACGGGCGCAGGGTTCGGCGGCGGCAACGCCACCGCCTATGATCAGAACAATAACGCCTCGAACGATACGTTCTCGATTGATGGAGGCCCGGCGCAAACCTTTGATTCCTCGGTCGTCTACAACGCCACGATCACCTACATTGATGGCACTACTGCCAACATTACGGCCGTCGTATTTCAAGACACCGCCGGGAACACCTACCTTGCCCCCGAGTTTTCGGCCAATGCGGACCAGACAGCGTTGGAAGCCGGGGCGATCCGCTCGCTCACGCTCAACAGCCTGAGCGGCAGCAACTTCTCCGGTATGACCGGCAATCGTCAGACGTTCAATTTCGTCACCTGCTTCACCAGCGGGGCGATGATCGCCACCCGCGACGGAGAGGTGAAGGTCGAGCAACTTGAAGTGGGCGATCAATTGATGACGCGCGATCACGGCCCCCAGCCTATTCGCTGGATCGGAACCGCCAAGCGCATTGCCATGGCCAACCATATGCCCGTGCGGATCACCGCAGGGGCCCTTGGAATGGCGTTGCCCTCACGCGACCTGGTCGTGTCACAACAACACCGGATGCTGGTCAGTTCGGTGATCGCACGCCGGATTGCGGGCGCACAGGAAGTGCTGATCCCGGCGAAGAAACTGATCGGCTTGCCCGGCATCGACTATGCCCGCAACATGTTGTCGGTGACCTATTATCATCTTCTGCTGGATCGTCATGAAGTGATCTTTGCAGAAGGCGCCCCGACCGAGTCGTTGATGACCGGCCCCATGGCCCGCTGCGCCATCGGGTGCGCGGCGGTGAGGGAAATCCGGGATCTGTTCCCGGAATTGCTGCTTTCGGCCAGCTATCCTGCGCGGATCATTCCCAAGGGACATCAGATGCGCAACCTGATCGCGCGACACGCCAAAAACACGAAGCCGCTGCTGCAGTTCTGAAAAGATCGGCGGGAAACCGGCAATTTCTTCAAAAAACTGCGGCTTGGGGCTTGGCAACGGGCCGATCTGAGACTAGTTACCCGATAGCTCTAGAGCGCGTGATTCGTCCCGCGCTCTTTTGCGTTTCGTCCGAGATGGCGGGTTGGGGCAAAACTCCCCGATAATTCCTGCCTGAGACGGGATCAGACCAGATTGACCGAAGGCTTTGTCTTCGTGCGGTTCGGGCGTCCCGTTTGAAGGACCCAACCGCCGGAGCAATCCGGTAAGACTGAGCCGGAGGGAAACCTCCAAATTTGGAGTAAAACTGTGGATAGAGCCCAGAAAGAGAAAGTGGTCGAGGAACTCGGCCAGATCTTCGAAAGCTCTGGCGTCGTCGTGGTAGCCCACTACGCCGGTCTGACAGTTGCGGAAATGCAGGATTTGCGGGCCCGTGCCCGCGAGGCCGATGCATCGGTTCGTGTTGCCAAAAACAGGCTCGCCAAAATCGCCCTGGATGGGAAGCCCTGCGAAAGCATTGCTGACCACCTGACGGGTATGACCGTTCTGACCTTCTCGGAAGACCCTGTGGCAGCCGCCAAAGTCTCCGAGAAATTCGCCAAGGACAATGACAAATACGTCATCCTGGGCGGGGCTATGGGTGAGACGGCACTTGACCGCGCCGGTGTGAAAGCCGTGTCCGACATGCCCTCGCGTGAAGAGCTGCTTGCTCAGATCGCTGGTATGCTGGGCGCACCTGCTTCCAACATCGCCGGGGCCATTGGCGCACCTGCAAGCAACATCGCGAGCATCGTTTCGACCATCGAAGAGAAGGCCGAAGCGGCATAACGCAACTGACTTGATCGGCGTCGGGGGTTGAACACCTGACGTTGGAACACATCTAGGAAAACGGAAAGAGCTGATAAAATGGCTGATCTGAAAAAACTCGCTGAAGAGATCGTGGGTCTGACCCTTCTCGAAGCACAAGAACTGAAAACCATTCTGAAAGACGAGTACGGCATCGAGCCCGCCGCTGGCGGCGCTGTGATGATGGCCGGTCCTGCCGGTGGCGACGACGCTGCTGGTGGCGGTGCCGAGCAAACCGAATTCGACGTCATCCTGAAAGCGGCTGGCGACTCGAAGATCAACGTCATCAAAGAAGTCCGCGCCATCACTGGCCTGGGTCTGAAAGAAGCCAAAGAGCTGGTCGAAGCCGGCGGCAAAGCCGTCAAAGAAGGCGTCGACAAAGCCGAAGCAGAAGAGGTCAAGGGCAAGCTGGAAGCAGCTGGCGCCGAGGTCGAACTGAAGTAATCGCTTCCGGGGTAACCCGGACGAAAATCGTAGGCTGGGTCCGGATTTCCGGGCCCAGCCGAACCTGTCTCAGAGAGGCCCTGTTTCGTGATGCGGGGGTTTTCTAAGGCGAGGTTCTTATGATCGGGTGGCCTCTGGTGGGACAGAGGCCGAGAATGGATCAGACCCAAGCCGTCTCGGATGAATGCGGTGCCGCAGCCCAACGGTGCGCGCATTCAGTGAGATAAGAAAGGTGACCAGACACATGGCGCAATCCTATATCGGCCAGAAACGTCTTCGTAAGTATTTCGGCAAAATTCGGGAAGTTCTCGACATGCCGAACCTGATTGAAGTTCAGAAATCCTCGTACGATCTTTTCCTCAACTCCGGTGATCAGCCTGATCCGATGGATGGCGAGGGCATCAAAGGCGTGTTCCAATCGGTCTTCCCGATCAAGGATTTCAACGAAACCAGCGTGTTGGAATTCGTTGATTACGAGCTTGAAAAGCCGAAATATGACGTCGAAGAATGCATGCAGCGCGATATGACTTACAGCGCCCCGCTGAAGGTAACCCTGCGCCTGATCGTGTTTGATGTCGACGAAGATACCGGCGCCAAATCGGTCAAGGACATCAAGGAACAAGACGTATTCATGGGCGATATGCCTTTGATGACCCCGAACGGCACCTTCGTGGTCAACGGCACCGAACGTGTGATCGTCAGCCAAATGCACCGCTCGCCCGGTGTGTTCTTTGATCATGACAAGGGCAAAACCCACGCCTCGGGCAAACTGCTGTTTGCCTGCCGCATCATTCCCTATCGCGGCTCGTGGCTGGATTTTGAATTTGACGCCAAGGATATCGTGTTTGCGCGCATCGACCGTCGCCGCAAGCTGCCTGTGACCACCCTGCTTTACTCGCTGGGGCTGGACCAGGAAGACATCATGAATGCCTATTACAGTACGGTCGATTACAAGCTGAAAAAGAAGAAGGGCTGGGTCACCAAGTTCTTCCCCGATCGTGTGCGCGGTACCCGCCCCACTTTCGATCTGGTGGATGCGAAATCGGGCGATGTGATTGCCGAAGCGGGCAAGAAAGTCACTCCGCGCGCGGTCAAGCAACTGATCGACGACGGCAAGGTCACCGATCTGCTGGTCCCTTATGACCAGATCGTCGGCAAATTTGTCGCCCGCGACATCATCAACGAAGAAACCGGCGCGATCTATGTCGAGGCGGGTGATGAGCTGACGCTGGAATATGACAAAGAGGGCAATGTCACCGGCGGCACCCTGCAAGAACTGGTCGAAGCGGGCATCACCGATATCCCGGTGCTGGATATCGACAATGTCAATGTCGGCCCCTACATGCGCAACACAATGGCCGCCGATAAGAACATGAACCGCGAAACCGCCCTCATGGACATCTACCGCGTCATGCGTCCGGGCGAACCGCCCACCGAAGAAGCGGCCTCGGCCCTGTTCGACACGCTGTTCTTTGATAGCGAACGCTATGACCTGTCGGCCGTTGGCCGGGTGAAAATGAACATGCGCCTCGCGCTGGACAAACCCGATACCCAACGCACGCTGGACCGCGAAGACATCGTGGCCTGCGTCAAGGCTCTGGTAGAACTGCGCGACGGCAAGGGCGATATCGACGATATCGACCACCTTGGGAACCGCCGCGTGCGTTCGGTTGGCGAGCTGATGGAAAATCAGTACCGCGTCGGCCTGCTGCGCATGGAGCGCGCGATCAAAGAGCGTATGTCGTCGGTCGAAATCGACACGGTGATGCCGCAAGACCTGATCAACGCGAAACCCGCCGCGGCCGCCGTGCGTGAATTCTTCGGCTCCTCGCAGCTGTCGCAATTCATGGACCAAACCAACCCGCTGTCCGAAGTGACGCACAAACGCCGCCTGTCGGCGCTTGGGCCGGGCGGTCTGACTCGCGAACGGGCCGGTTTTGAGGTGCGCGACGTGCACCCGACCCACTATGGTCGGATGTGCCCGATTGAAACGCCGGAAGGGCCGAACATTGGTCTGATCAACTCGCTGGCAACCTTCGCCCGCGTGAACAAATACGGCTTCATCGAAACGCCCTATCGCAAGGTTGTGGACGCGCATGTGACCGACGAGGTGGAATACCTCTCGGCCACGGAAGAAATGCGTCACACGGTGGCTCAGGCGAACGCCACGCTGGACGAAAACGGCAACTTCATCAACGACTTGGTCTCGACCCGTCAATCCGGCGATTACATGCTGGCCTCGCGTGATGCCGTTGATTTGATTGACGTATCTCCCAAACAGCTGGTGTCGGTTGCGGCCTCGCTGATCCCGTTCCTTGAAAATGACGACGCCAACCGCGCTCTGATGGGCTCGAACATGCAACGTCAGGCGGTTCCCACGCTGCGCTCCGAAGCGCCGCTGATCGGCACCGGGATCGAGGGCGTCGTGGCCCGCGATTCAGGCGCGGCCATTCAGGCCAAACGCGCCGGCATCATCGACCAGGTCGATGCGGCCCGGATCGTTGTGCGCGCCACCGAGGATATGGAAATCGGTGACCCCGGCGTTGATATCTACCGGATGCGCAAGTTCCAGCGTTCGAATCAGAACACCTGTATCAACCAGCGCCCGCTGGTGAAGGTGGGCGATATGGTCACCAAAGGCGAAGTCATCGCCGATGGCCCCTCGACCGATCTGGGCGAACTGGCCCTGGGTAAAAACGTGGTCACCGCGTTCATGCCCTGGAACGGCTACAACTTTGAGGACTCGATCCTGATTTCCGAGCGGATCGCGCGCGATGACGTCTTCACCTCGATCCACATCGAGGAATTCGAGGTTGCCGCCCGGGATACCAAGCTTGGGCCAGAAGAGATCACCCGCGACATCCCGAACGTCGGCGAGGAAGCCCTGCGCAACCTCGACGAAGCGGGCATCGTCTATATCGGTGCCGATGTGGAGCCGGGCGATATCCTTGTGGGCAAGATCACACCGAAGGGCGAAAGCCCGATGACGCCGGAAGAAAAGCTTCTGCGCGCCATCTTTGGTGAGAAAGCCAGCGACGTACGCGACACCTCGCTGCGCGTGAAGCCGGGCGACTTCGGCACGGTTGTCGAGGTGCGCGTCTTTAACCGCCACGGTGTGGAAAAAGACGAACGTGCCCTGCAGATCGAGCGGGAAGAGGTCGAACGCCTCGCCCGTGACCGCGACGACGAGCTGGCGATCCTTGATCGCAACATCTATGCCCGTCTCAGCGGTCTGATCATGGGCAAAACCGCCGTGAAAGGCCCCAAAGGTGTCAAAGCCAATTCCGAGATCACCGAGGAATTGCTGGAAACGCTGACCAAGGGCCAATGGTGGCAGCTGGCGTTGAAAGACGAGAAAGACGCCCAGATCGTCGAAGCCCTGAACGAGCAATACGAGGCGCAAAAGCGCACTCTGGACGCGCGTTTCGAGGATAAGGTCGAAAAAGTCCGTCGTGGCGACGATCTGCCCCCCGGCGTGATGAAGATGGTCAAAGTGTTCATCGCGGTGAAGCGCAAGCTGCAGCCCGGTGACAAGATGGCCGGTCGTCACGGCAACAAGGGTGTGATTTCCAAGGTCGTCCCGATGGAAGACATGCCGTTCCTCGCCGATGGGACCCCGGTTGACTTCTGTCTGAACCCGTTGGGCGTTCCCAGCCGGATGAACGTCGGTCAGATTCTGGAAACCCACATGGGTTGGGCCGCACGCGGTCTGGGCGTGAAAATCGACGAGGCGCTGCAAGAGTATCGCCGCTCGGGCGATCTGACCCCGGTTCGCGAAGCCATGCGCATTGCCTACGGCGAAGATGTCTACGAAGAAGGCATCGCTGGCATGGAAGAGAACGCGCTGGTCGAAGCGGCCGGCAACGTCACCCACGGTGTTCCCATCGCCACGCCCGTCTTTGACGGCGCGAAAGAGGCCGATGTGAACGACGCGCTGAAACGTGCGGGCTTTGACGAGAGCGGTCAGTCGATCCTCTTTGATGGTCGTACCGGTGAACAGTTCAGCCGTCCGGTGACGGTGGGTGTCAAATACCTGCTGAAACTGCACCACCTCGTGGATGACAAGATCCACGCGCGCTCGACCGGGCCGTACTCGCTTGTTACGCAGCAGCCGCTGGGTGGTAAGGCGCAGTTCGGTGGTCAGCGCTTCGGGGAAATGGAGGTCTGGGCGCTGGAAGCTTACGGCGCCGCCTACACCCTGCAGGAAATGCTGACCGTCAAATCGGACGACGTGGCCGGACGGACGAAAGTCTATGAAAGCATCGTCAAAGGCGAGGACAATTTCGAGGCCGGTGTACCGGAATCGTTCAACGTTCTGGTCAAAGAAGTCCGCGGCCTCGGCCTGAACATGGAACTCCTGGATGTGGAGGAGGATGAGTGACGCCAAAGGCGGGGTGAACCCCGCCCGACGCAAACTCCATAGGCCGGGTTTCAACCCGGCATCTTCTCAAGCTTCCCTTTCAAGGATTTGAAAATGAACCAGGAACTGACAAACAACCCGTTCAACCCCGCCGCCCCGGCGAAAGTGTTTGACGAAATCAAGGTCTCGCTTGCGTCCCCTGAGCGTATTCTCTCGTGGTCGTATGGCGAGATCAAAAAGCCCGAGACCATCAACTACCGGACGTTCAAGCCCGAGCGTGATGGCCTGTTCTGTGCGCGTATCTTTGGCCCGATCAAGGATTACGAATGCCTGTGCGGCAAATACAAGCGCATGAAGTATCGCGGCGTTGTCTGCGAGAAATGCGGCGTGGAAGTCACCCTGCAAAAGGTCCGTCGCGAGCGTATGGGCCATATCGAACTGGCCGCCCCCTGCGCGCATATCTGGTTCCTCAAGTCGCTGCCCAGCCGCATCGGCCTGATGCTGGACATGACCCTGCGCGATCTTGAGCGGGTTCTCTACTTTGAGAACTACGTGGTGATCGAACCCGGCCTGACCGACCTGACCTATGGCCAGATGCTGTCGGAAGAAGAGTTCATGGATGCGCAAGACGCCTATGGCATGGACGCTTTCACCGCAAATATCGGTGCCGAAGCCATCCGCGAGATGCTGCAGAACATCGACCTTGAGGCCGAAGCCGAACAGCTGCGCGCCGATCTGGCCGAAGCCACAGGCGAATTGAAGCCCAAGAAGATCATCAAGCGTCTGAAAGTCGTCGAGTCCTTCCTCGAGTCGGGCAACCGCCCCGAGTGGATGGTCATGACCGTCATTCCGGTCATCCCGCCAGAGCTGCGCCCGCTGGTGCCGCTGGATGGGGGCCGTTTTGCGACCTCTGACCTCAACGACCTTTATCGTCGTGTGATCAACCGGAACAACCGCCTGAAGCGCCTGATCGAGTTGCGCGCACCCGATATCATCGTGCGCAACGAAAAGCGGATGCTGCAGGAATCGGTGGATGCGCTGTTTGACAACGGCCGTCGTGGCCGCGTGATCACCGGAGCCAACAAGCGCCCGCTGAAATCGCTATCTGACATGCTGAAAGGCAAGCAGGGCCGCTTCCGTCAGAACTTGCTCGGCAAGCGCGTCGACTTTTCCGGTCGCTCGGTCATCGTGACCGGCCCGGAACTGAAGCTGCATCAATGTGGTCTGCCCAAGAAGATGGCCTTGGAACTGTTCAAGCCGTTCATCTACTCGCGGCTGGAAGCCAAAGGCATGTCCTCGACCGTGAAACAGGCCAAGAAGCTGGTGGAAAAAGAGCGCCCCGAGGTGTGGGATATCCTGGATGAAGTGATCCGCGAACATCCCGTCATGCTGAACCGCGCGCCCACCCTGCACCGTCTGGGCATTCAGGCGTTTGAACCCGTCCTGATCGAAGGTAAAGCGATCCAACTGCACCCGCTGGTCTGCTCGGCCTTCAACGCCGACTTCGACGGTGACCAGATGGCCGTGCACGTGCCCCTCAGCCTTGAGGCACAGTTGGAAGCCCGCGTGCTGATGATGTCGACCAACAACGTTCTGTCGCCTGCCAACGGTGCACCGATCATCGTGCCTTCGCAGGATATGGTTCTGGGCCTCTACTATGCCACGATTCAGCGTGACGGCATGAAGGGTGAAGGCATGGTCTTTGCCAATGTCGACGAGGTGCAACATGCGCTCGACAGCGGCGAGGTGCATATGCATGCCAAGATCACCGTGCGCCTGCCTCAGATCGACGACGAGGGCAACGAGGTCTTTGAACGCTTTGAAACCACGCCAGGCCGCGCCCGTCTGGGCGCATTGCTGCCGAAGAACTCGAAGGCACCGTTCAGCCTGGTGAACAAGCTCTTGCGCAAGAAAGAAGTGCAGAACGTGATCGACACGGTCTACCGCTACTGCGGTCAGAAAGAGAGCGTGATCTTCTGTGACCAGATCATGTCCATGGGCTTCAAGGAAGCCTTCCGTGCCGGCATCAGCTTTGGCAAGGACGATATGGTCATTCCCGACACCAAGTGGACCATCGTGGAAGAAACCCGCGACCAGGTGAAAGGGTTTGAACAGCAGTACATGGACGGCCTGATCACCCAGGGTGAGAAGTACAACAAAGTGGTCGACGCCTGGTCGAAATGTAACGATCAGGTCACCGATGCCATGATGGGTACGATTTCGGCCGAGAAGGTCGAAGACGGGGCCGTGATGGAGCCGAACTCGGTCTACATGATGGCGCACTCCGGTGCCCGTGGCTCGGTCACGCAGATGAAACAGCTGGGCGGGATGCGGGGCCTGATGGCCAAGCCGAACGGCGACATCATCGAAACGCCGATCATCTCGAACTTCAAGGAAGGTCTGACCGTTCTTGAATACTTCAACTCGACCCACGGTGCCCGGAAGGGTCTGTCGGATACCGCTCTGAAAACCGCCAACTCGGGATACCTGACCCGCCGTCTGGTGGACGTGGCGCAGGATTGCATCGTTCGGGACCGTGATTGCGGCACCGAGCGCGGCATCACCGCCGAGCCCGCCGTCAGCGATGGCGAGGTCGTGGCCTCCCTGTCCGAGCGTATCCTGGGCCGTGTCGCTGCCGATGACATTCTGCATCCGGCGGATGACACCGTGATGGTCAAACGCGGCGAGCTGATTGACGAACGCATGGCCGATGCGGTCGAAGAGGCAGGTGTGCAAACCACGCGCATGCGCTCGCCTCTGACCTGCGAGGCCGAGGATGGCGTTTGCGCCATGTGCTATGGCCGCGATCTGGCACGGGGTACCATGGTCAACCAGGGCGAAGCGGTGGGCATCATCGCCGCGCAGTCCATCGGTGAACCCGGTACCCAGCTAACGATGCGGACCTTCCACATCGGCGGCGTTGCACAAGGTGGCCAGCAAAGCTTCCTCGAAGCCAGCCAGGAAGGCACAATCGTGCTGGAAAACGCCCAGACGCTGAAAAGCGCCAAGGGTGACACGCTGGTCATGGGCCGCAACATGAAGCTCAAGATCATGGGCGACAAGGACAAGGAACTGGCCAGCCACAAGGTGGGCTATGGCTCGAAACTGTTTGTCAAAGAGGGTGCCAAAGTGGCCCGCGGCGACAAGCTGTTCGAGTGGGATCCCTACACCCTGCCGATCCTTGCCGACAAAGACGGGACCGCCAAGTTCGTCGACCTGGTCAGCGGCACAGCCGTGCGCGATGTGACGGACGATGCCACCGGCATGACCCAGAAGATCGTGATCGACTGGCGCACCGCCCCCAAAGGCAACGAGCTGAAACCAGAGGTTCTGGTTGTTGGTGCCGATGGCGAGCCTGTGCGCAACGATGCAGGCAACCCTGTGACCTATCCGATGTCGGTGGATGCCATTCTGTCGGTGGAAGACGGTCAGGAAATCTCGGCCGGTGACGTCATCGCACGGATCCCCCGCGAAGGTGCCAAGACCAAGGACATCACCGGTGGTCTGCCGCGTGTGGCCGAACTGTTCGAGGCCCGTCGTCCCAAGGACCACGCCATCATCGCCGAAATCGACGGTTATGTCCGTTACGGTCGCGACTACAAGAACAAGCGCCGTATCAGCATCGAACCCGCCGATGACAGCATGGAGCCGGTGGAATACATGGTGCCCAAGGGCAAGCATATTCCGGTTCAGGAAGGCGACTATGTGCAGAAGGGGGATTACATCATGGATGGCAACCCTGCCCCCCATGACATCCTTTCCATCATGGGCGTCGAGGCGCTGGCCGATTACATGATCGACGAAGTGCAGGACGTCTATCGTCTGCAGGGCGTGAAGATCAACGATAAGCATATCGAAGTGATCGTGCGCCAGATGCTGCAGAAATGGGAAATCCTGGACAGCGGTGAAACCACGCTTCTGAAAGGCGAACATGTCGACAAGGCCGAGTTTGACGCCGCCAATGAAAAGGCAGTGGCCAAAGGCGGCCGCGAGGCCAAGGGCGAGCCGATCCTGCTCGGCATCACCAAGGCGTCGTTGCAGACCCGGTCCTTCATCTCGGCGGCCTCCTTCCAGGAAACCACACGCGTTCTGACCGAAGCCTCGGTACAGGGCAAACGCGACAAGCTGGTGGGCCTGAAAGAGAACGTCATCGTGGGCCGTCTGATCCCTGCCGGGACAGGTGGTGCCACACAGCAGATGCGCCAGATCGCTCAGGGCCGCGACAATGTCGTGATCGAAGCCCGCCGCGAAGAGGCCGAAGCCGCCGCTGCTCTGGCCGCCCCTGCGGCTGACGATGTGGTTGGTGGTGACGCGTTCGACAATCTGGTGGAAACACCCGAAAGCCGCGAAGACTGAAACCTCTGACATGAGTTGAGAAAGGCCCTGCCAAATGGCGGGGCCTTTTTCGTTCCGGTGTCTTGATGGCCCCCGCTGTGACAAACTGCCACAATGCTTTTTTTCAGGCCTCGGGTGAAACGCGACGTCGACAGACGGAAACATGACGATTTTGCCCTGTTTCTTGGGATATGAAACCTATATCAAAGCGCAAGAATTCTTGTGAGGGGAGTCGCCACGCGGCTCCCGGTCAATTTAGGGAGACCATGCCAATGAAGGTGCTTGTACCTGTCAAGCGCGTGATCGACTACAACGTGAAGGTTCGCGTCAAAGCGGACGGATCGGGCGTCGATCTTGCCAATGTCAAAATGTCGATGAACCCGTTCGACGAGATCGCCGTGGAAGAGGCCATTCGCCTCAAGGAAGCCGGCAAGGCCGACGAAGTCATCGCCGTATCCATCGGCGTCAAGCAAAGCCAGGAAACCCTGCGCACCGCTTTGGCCATGGGGGCCGACCGCGCCATTCTGGTCGTGGCCGCTGACGATGTTCACACCGATATCGAACCTTTGGCCGTTGCCAAGATCCTCAAGGCGATTGTCGACGAGGAACAGCCCGGTATCGTTCTGGCTGGCAAGCAAGCCATCGACAACGACATGAACGCCACCGGTCAGATGCTCTCGGCCCTGCTGGGCTGGTCGCAAGGCACCTTTGCGTCGGGTCTGGACATCGATGGCGACAGCGCGCTGGTCACCCGCGAAGTGGATGGCGGGCTGCAAACGATCAAAGTGAAGATGCCTGCCATCATCACCGTCGATCTGCGCCTGAACGAGCCGCGCTATGCATCGCTCCCGAACATTATGAAGGCCAAGAAAAAGCCGCTGGATGAGAAAACCGCCGCCGATTACGGCGTCGATGTCAGCCCGCGTCTGGAAATCGTCAAAACCGACGAACCCGAGGCCCGCAAGGCTGGCGAAATCGTGGGCTCGGTCGACGAGCTGGTTGAGAAACTCAAAGAAGCGGGGGCTGTATAATGGCTGTTCTTCTTCTCGCAGAAATCACCGAAGGTGAACTGGCAATGGACGCAACCGCCAAGGCGGTGACCGCGGCCAAACAACTGGGTGATGTGACGGTTCTGGCCGCGGGTGCAACCGCTGCTGCCGCCGGCGAAGCCGCTGCAAAAATCGACGGTGTGTCCAAGGTTCTCGTGGCCGAGGACGCTAGCTTGGGTCACCGCCTCGCGGAACCCACGGCGGCCCTGATCGTGTCGCTGTCTGGCGATTACGAACATATCGTCGCCCCGGCCACCACCGACGCCAAGAACGTGCTGCCCCGCGTGGCCGCCCTTCTGGACGTGATGGTGATCTCGGATGCCTCCGGCGTTGTAGACGGCAACACGTTCGAGCGTCCGATCTATGCCGGTAACGCAATCCAGACCGTGAAATCGGCAGACGCCAAGAAAGTCGTTTCTTTCCGCACCGCCACGTTTGACGCCGCCGGCGAAGGCGGCTCGGCCGCGGTTGAAACCATCGGCGCTGCCGACAATCCCGGCCTGTCCGAATGGGTCGAAGACAAGGTTGCCGAAAGCGACCGCCCCGAGCTGACCTCGGCCGGTGTGGTTGTCTCCGGTGGTCGTGGCGTCGGGTCGGAAGACGATTTCGCCCTGATCGAGAAACTGGCCGACAAGCTGGGGGCCGCCGTTGGCGCATCCCGTGCCGCCGTTGACTCCGGCTTCGCGCCCAACGACTGGCAGGTTGGCCAAACGGGTAAAGTTGTCGCCCCGGATCTCTATATCGCGGTCGGCATCTCGGGGGCCATTCAGCACCTTGCCGGTATGAAAGACTCTAAGATCATCGTTGCGATCAACAAGGACGAAGAGGCACCGATCTTCCAGGTTGCCGATTATGGTCTGGTTGCCGATCTGTTTGCCGCCGTGCCGGAACTGACCGAAAAACTGGGCTAAGGCCCGGCAGACCGACAAAGTTTTAAAAGGCCCGCTGAACGGCGGGCCTTTTTCGTTTCAGGCAAGCGTCTTCTTGATTATCGGCACCAGGGCCTTGGCCGCTTCTTCATGGGCCATCGGGCCCAGCAATTCGGCAGCGGCATTGGCCTCCAACTCGGAAAACACCATCCCTGCCGTGCCCTGCGCCTTGACCAGGGGGCTGGCGCACACCTTGACGACCGCTGCGGCCCGGCCCCTGACCGCATCCAGCATCGCGCGGGTTACAAAGGCCGGATCCTTCGCCAGGTCGGCACTGTTGTTGCCCTCGCCGGGATGGCGCGCCGAAAACCAAAGCAGGATCACGCGGTTATCAATCCGGTTGAGCAGCAGTTTCATGCGTGCCACCCATGCGCTTTGCAGCTCATCCCGGATCATATTGAACCGCTCAGGCGCCATCGCCTTGAGATTGTTCAGCATGTGCCGGGTAAAATGAAACTCTGTGAAATCAATATCGCGAAACACGGATTTCATCAGGTTGGACGGCCCAACGAAACGATCATTGCGCCGCGGATGCACCGAGTAAAAGCGATTGGTCATGTTCTGCGCGCAGGGCAGTTGCAACACGACCGCCTGCGCGCCCTCGCAGGCGTCCAGAATGGCCCGTTCGTTCAGAAACACATCCACCCCGGCGTTTGGCCAACCGAAATTGACACAGGTCACACCTGTTTGTTGCTCAATCAGGTCGGGAAACGGCGCTTCAATGAATTTGCCATAGGTTTCCGTGCCCCCGATAAAGGCAACATAGTTGCCCGTCAGTTTACGTTTCGGTCCCCGAAACAGCAGTTTTGAGCCGCCATACCTGCACGGCTTATAGTCAAGAGACAGAGTCCCGATCTTTTCATAGGCCATATCACCCACCAATTTGTTCTCACCCACCGGGCATCTTGCGCCCGCCCGGTTGAGAAACCCCTAATGGGCCAATGTGTCTCAATTTTTAGCCACCCCCGCCCCTTGCGGCGCCGTGGCCCCGGGGCCTATGGTATGGCCATATCGCGAAAGGGGTCTGCGGATGGAAATCCAGAAAATTGGCGTGATCGGCGCAGGCCAGATGGGCAACGGCATCGCCCATGTTCTGTCGGCTGCGGGCTATGACGTGCTGTTGACCGATATCAGCCAGGAGGCACTGGAAAACGCGCTTGAGACCGTTCGGCGCAACATGGATCGTCAGGTCAGCAAGGGCATATTGACGCCCGAGACGCAGGCCGAGGCCCTGGGCCGTATCACCACGACCCTGACCCTGCCTGATCTGGGCCAGACCGACCTGGTGATCGAGGCGGCCACCGAACGCGAAACGGTGAAACAGGCGATTTTCGATGACCTTGTGCCGCATCTGCAGCCGCATACCATCCTGACCTCGAACACCTCGTCAATCTCGATCACACGTCTGGCCAGCCGCACCGACCGGCCTGAGAAATTCATGGGTTTTCACTTTATGAACCCGGTCCCGATCATGCAGCTGGTCGAGCTGATCCGCGGCATTGCGACAGATACCGAAACCTATGACACCTGCCTGAAAGTTGTTGAAAAAATTGGGAAAACAGCCGCCTCGGCCGAAGACTTCCCGGCCTTTATCGTAAACCGCATCCTGATGCCGATGATTAACGAGGCGGTCTATACGCTTTACGAAGGCGTCGGCAGCGTACAGTCGATTGACCAGTCGATGAAACTGGGGGCCAACCACCCGATGGGGCCGCTTGAGCTTGCGGATTTCATCGGGCTGGACACCTGCCTTGCGATCATGAACGTGCTGCATGACGGGTTGGCCGATACCAAGTACCGCCCCTGCCCTCTTCTGACCAAATATGTCGAAGCGGGGTGGCTGGGTCGCAAGACAGGTCGCGGGTTTTATGATTATCGGGGTGAGACGCCGGTTCCGACACGCTAGTCAGAAACAGGTCAAATCATCTGCAAATTTTTTGTAGAATTGCGGACAGAACTCTACTGTTCGCCCAAGGCCAGCGTATGCTCACGCAGCCATGCCATAAAGCCGCGCGGGTCGCTTTGCAGCATTTCCATATGCTCCGCGTCAATCGGTGGCCCCACCACGGGTTTTTGCGGCCTGTTACAGCTCTTGACCACTTCATGCAGCAAGAAGCTTTGGCGCAGCGTGGCCGAGATGCAATTGGCCGCCTGATAGACCCGCGAATTCGCACCCGGGAAAAAGATCGGCACCACGGTTGCACCTGATCTGCGGATCATCTGGGCCGTGAACACGTTCCATTCGCGTTCGTGTACGGGTCCGAACATCGTGTCGCTCGACGCCACAACGCCCGATGGGAACACGCTGATCACGCCGCCGTCTTTCAGATGCGCCATGGCCTGCGCGCGCATTTCCACCGATTTGCGTTGTGCGTCCGGCTCGTGCGGGAAGGGCACCGAAATCATGTAAGAGGCCGCGACCTCGTCAATGCCGGTCAGCAAGGCGCGGGTGAGAATCTTGTAATCCGTCCGCCGACGCCCGATCAGATCGGCCAGGATCATTCCATCCACCAATCCGTGCGGATGGTTTGCCACCACCACCACAGGCCCGGTCAGCGGGATATTGTCGACCTCTTCCTGCGGAGTCAGCAGGTCGATCCCCATCGTATCCAGTGCCGCGCGCCAAAAGGGCTGTCCGGTGGGGGCACCTTTTTTCTCGAACGCACGGATCATGCGCAGGATGCTCAGCTTGCCGGTAAACCATTCAACCGTACGGATCACGGCCGCGGTGATAGGGGCATCAAAAGAGTTGGCATAGGTCAGGCTGCGTCGGTCATATTTGGTAAACGTGACCGTCTCGCCGGGCTGTGCCCCGGGCTGATCCTGAACGTTATCCACCACGCGGTTTGATCCTGTCTCAGATGCGCAATCGCGCACGCTTACTTGTCTTCACCAAAGCGGTCCGCAACCAGCGCCTCGACCGCATCGGCCAGGGCTAGAGCATCGGGACCCGAGGTTTGGACGTCAATAGTCGTTCCTTTCGACGCTGCCAACATCAAAAGGCCCATAATGCTGTCACCACCACTGGATTGACCATTAAGAGACACCTCGGCATGGGCATCAAAACCTTCGACAACCTCGACCATCTTGGCCGCCGCGCGGGCATGCAGACCCTTGACGTTCACGATCTTCAACGCCCGCGTTTCTTTGTCACTCATGTCTCAGGCTCCGTATTTTTCTTGTTACTCGGCCGATACGTTATGACTGTCAATATACTTACGCCCGGCATCCAGTGCGGCACGGACCGCATCGGGCAGGTCTTTGTCGCGGGATTTTGCCAGTTTCAGCAACATCGGCAGGTTCGCGCCATAAAGAATACGCCGGTCATCCGGCGTGCAGGCCTTCAGTGACAGGTTCGACGGTGAGCCGCCAAAAATGTCCGTCACGATAACCACCCCGCTGCCGCTGTCCACCTCGTCCGCAGCGATGCAAATCTCGACCTGTTTGGCGTCACGGTCATGGTCGCCCTCAATCGCAATCGCACGTATGCCGGGCTGTGGGCCCATCACGTGCTCGATGGCGCCAAGATATTCGCGGGCCAGCCCGCCATGCGCCACAATTACGATCCCGATCAAGCTGCGTTACTCCTTTACCGCGCCGGTCGCGACAGAGGTTACGGCACGCTGCGCCGCGGCATGCCTCTCCAGCTCGCGATGCCTAATTGACACCTGCCAGCCCTTATTTGCAAGGGCCTGGGATAAAGTTTCTGCGATTGCAACACTGCGGTGCTGTCCGCCCGTACAGCCAAAGCCGATGGACAGGTACGCTTTGCCTTCCGCCTTATACGCCGGAAGCAGCAAAAGAGAGAGGTCGATCACCTGTTGGCGAAAGGCTGCATAGCGTTCGTCCTCGGCGACATAGCGCGCCACAGCCGCGTCCTGACCGTTGAGCCCGCGCAGGCTTTCCTCCCAGTAGGGATTGCGCAAAAAGCGGCAATCCAGCACGATGTCCAACCCCCGCGGCAACCCGCGTTTATAGGAAAACGAATGCACCGACACGGCCAGCTGCTGTGCCCCTTTGGGCGCAAACGAGGCTTCAAGCGCGGCGCGCAGATCATGCGGAGACATCTCGGATGTATCGATCAGAATATCCGCGCGCGCGCGGATCGGTCCCAGCAGGTCAAACTCGCGCGCGATCCCCTTGCCCGGATCCTCCGCCGGCGCCAGCGGGTGACGGCGGCGGGTCTCGGAAAAGCGGCGAAACAAGACCTCGGCGCTGCTGTCGAGGTAAAGCAGCTGCATCGGTGCATCTGCATCTGCGCCGATGTGGTCAATCGCCTCGATCAGGGCGGTGGTTGAAAAATCCCGGTTGCGCACGTCGATGCCAAGGGCCATCGGCTTGTCCGGGGCAGGCCCCTCCAGCAAGCGGGGCAGCAGAGACAGCGGCAGGTTGTCGATCGCCTCAAACCCCATATCTTCCAGCGCACGGATCGCGGTTGTGCGCCCTGCCCCGGATGGGCCAGTGACCAACACCAGGCGGCTGGAACGGGAGAGAGGCGTTTGGGTCATCAAAACTCCGTCAAGCGATACGGTTCCCCTGCAGATATAGTAAAATCGCGGCAGGAAAATGGGCAGCCTTGGTTTTTCTGATCACAGGTAAGCGAACACCAAGCAAGCTGTCATGCCTCAAAGGTGGTAAACGGTCTGTTTCTTCATGCTCCAGATCAACAATCAGGCGCAGGGGCGTCGGCGGGGTTGTCGGCGCCGCGAGCAGCCCGATTCCGCGTGCTTCGATCTGGCCTTTGATGGGGTCCGGCGCAGTGGCGAACACCTGCTCGTCACGCTTGTTCAGAATGGTGCGATCATCTGCGACCAATGCGGCCCCCATTGCGATCAACTGAAGCGCGAGGCCGGATTTTCCGCTTCCCGATGGCCCGCGTATCAGGGCCGCATGGCCGTTGACTGCAATCGTTGTGGCGTGAAGTACAAGCTGATCCGTCGCGCCGGTCATCGCGATGCCGGTTAGATCGGCAGGCCCACGACAAAGCGCGCGCCCAGCGGATCAGAGGTGATATCGGCATCCGTGGGGCGGATGTTTTCGGCCCAGATCACGCCGTCATGCGCCTCGACGATCTGTTTGGAGATCGCCAGCCCAAGGCCCGAATTATTGCCAAAATCGTTTGCGGCGCGTTCGGAATAGAAACGTTTGAAAATCTTGGTCAGCGCCACATCGGGAATGCCGGGGCCTGTATCCTCGACCACAACCAGCACCCGGTTGTCGCGTTTGCGCGCCCAGACGCGGATCGCATCGCCGTCTTCACAAAAGCTGACAGCGTTGGAGATCAGGTTCACGAAAACCTGCGCCAGACGCGCCTCAAGCCCCATCAGGACAATCGGTTGCTCGGGGAAATCGGTGATGAAATCGATGCCCTTCTTGTTAGCATCCTCACCCAGATATTGGCCCAGGTTGCGCAGCATGGTCAGCAGATCAAAGGGTTCCTGTTCTTCCTTGACCAGTTCGCTGTCCAGCCGCGAGGCGTTCGAAATGTCGCTGACCAGACGGTCCAGACGCCGCACGTCATGTTCAATCACTTCCAGCAGCCTGGCGCGCTGATCATCGCGTTTGGCAACATGCATCGTGCCCACGGCCGAGCGCAGACTGGCCAGCGGGTTCTTGATTTCATGGGCCACATCGGCGGCAAATTGTTCGTTGCTGTCGATCCGGTGATAGAGCGCGGCCACCATGCCGCGTAACGCGCCGCTGAGGCGTCCGATCTCATCCGGGCGGGCCGTCAGGTCGGGGATGCGGATGCGCCCGCCACTGCTGCTGCGATTGCGCTCTCCGCCAATTTCGGCGGCCGAGGCAAGATCGGAGATCGGGTTGGAAATCGTTGACGCCAGGATCAGGCTCAGCCCGACCGAAACCAGCGTCGCGATAATGAACATCTGCAGTACGCGTTCGCGCTCCGAACGCACGAGGTTGTCGATTTCGCCCGACGCACTGACAATCGCGATCACGCCGATCGGATTGCCATTTTGCAAAATGGGCGTCGCAACGGTCAGAATGCTGCCCCCATCCACTTCGCCGGACGAAACCTGTGTGCCAGACTGCAGGGTGGTTTCGATCATTGTGCGCACCACCTCTTCAGAGGTGGTCGGCTCGGCAGACCCGCCGATCCCGGCCAGAGGTGCGGAAATCCATCCCCACATGCGGGTCAGCGCATCGGTGATCACGGTCGGGCGTGGTTCGGCATCGGTCCCCGAGCGTTCGCGACTGCCCTCGCTCTGCCCTGCAAGGGTGCCACCGGCGTCGAACACATAGATTTCAACGCCCTTTTGCACGCTGATGGCCTCAAGCGTTCCGCTGACATCAACGCCATCCCCGGTGACAAGGTTCACCGGCGCGCCGCTGGGCAGTTGCGCCTCGAACACATCCGCGACCAGTTCGGCCTCGCCCACAAGGGCATTGGCACGTTGCAGGGCCAGCCCGTCACGAGATGAATTGAGATAAAGGATACCGGCCACAAGGATGTTCAGCGCGATCAGATTGAAGGTGACAATCTTACGCGTCAGCGAGGATTTGCGCAGAGAAATAAAGCCTCTGCCTTCGCGCGTGGCGCGAAGTTCATCCTCGACGATCGTGTCCGGGGCAACGAAATCGTCCCCCAGAACAACATCACCGTCTTTCCGCGGCGGCAGATCGCGCACGTTGATCCCTTCGGCCAGCGCCATTATTCTTCGTTGTACCTGTATCCGATACCATAAAGCGTCTCGATTGCCGAGAACTCGCCATCAACCATACGCAGTTTCTTGCGCAGGCGTTTGATGTGGCTGTCGATGGTGCGGTCATCCACATAGACCTGATCGTCATAGGCCACATCCATCAGCTGATCGCGGCTTTTGACGAACCCGGGACGTTGGGCAAGCGCCTGCAACAGCAGGAATTCGGTCACCGTCAGGGTCACGTCCATGCCCTTCCAGGTCACAGCGTGGCGCAGCGGGTCCATCCGCAACTCGCCGCGCTCCAGCACCTTGGTGTCTTCCGGATCAGGGCCACTGTCGCTTTCAAGCGCGTCCTGACGACGCAGAAGCGCGCGAATACGTTCGACCAGAAGCCGTTGCGAAAACGGTTTCTTCACGTAATCGTCGGCCCCCATCCGCAGGCCCAGAACCTCGTCGATCTCATCATCTTTGGAGGTCAGGAAGATCACCGGCATGCTGGATTTCTGGCGCAGCCGCTGAAGCAGGTCCATCCCGTCCATCCGGGGCATCTTGATATCGAGAACGGCCATGTCAGGCAGGCTTTTGCTGAACGCATCGAACGCCTGTTGTCCGTCATTATAGGTTTCAACTTCGAACCCCTCAGCCTCAAGGGTCATCGAAACCGATGTCAGAATATTTCTGTCATCGTCCACGAGGGCGATTTTAGACATAGATTTTTTCCTTGTACTGCTCTGCTTGCCTATTTTTTTTGATCACTATGCGCATTTTTATCCTTTGCAATCAATCCCAAACTGCGAATCGGTCTGCCCTTGCGCCTTATTTGAGACAAAAAAACATTCGGAATGGCTAAATTGACTCACTTAGTTCCATCAATTTGTGCAAAGTTTTCGCTTCCAAACAGGTGATTGCGCTAACTTTGATTTGGTTGCGCTAACTGCGCCAAACCGTCCTGTTCTTTCACGGAAGCGTCATGTTAAGAGGCCCCCAACCGGCGGTAGGTGGTCCTTTCCGGGGCACGCCACGCCGTCGCTGACAGGTATGGCGACAGGAGCACGCACCCCATGACATCTGGACGGGTCAACCCGCAATTCCAGCTCGAAGATCAAGGCATCACTGGTCTGGGCAATGTCTATTACAATATGATCGAACCGGCCCTGATCGAGGCCGCGCTGCGCAATGGCGAGGGCGATCTGGGCCAGGGGGGCACCTTTCTGGTCACCACCGGCAAGTTCACCGGGCGGTCCCCCAAGGACAAGCACGTGGTCAAGACCGACAGCGTCAAAGACACGATCTGGTGGGAAAACAATGCCGCGATGAGCCCCGAGGGCTTCGATGCGCTTTACAATGACATGCTGGCCCATATGCAGGGCAAGGATTACTACGTGCAGGACCTGACCGGCGGGGCCGACCCGGCGCATTCGATCAAGGTGCGCATGGTCACCGAACTGGCCTGGCATGGGCTCTTCATCCGCCACATGCTGCGCCGCCCGGACGCCGAAGACCTCGACAGTTTCATCGCCGACTACACGGTCATCAACTGCCCCAGCTTCCAGGCCGACCCAGCCAAGCATGATTGCCGGTCTGAAACCGTGATCGCAATGAATTTCGACCGCAAGATGATCCTGATCGGCGGCACCGAATATGCCGGGGAAAACAAGAAATCGGTATTCACCCTGCTCAACTACCTGCTGCCCGAAAAAGGCATCATGCCGATGCATTGCTCGGCCAACCACGCCAATAACAACGCCGTCGACACGGCCATCTTCTTTGGCCTGTCGGGCACCGGCAAAACCACCCTGTCCGCCGATCCAGAACGCACGTTGATTGGCGATGACGAACATGGCTGGTCCGATCGCGGTACCTTCAATTTCGAAGGCGGCTGCTATGCCAAAACGATCAACCTTGATCCCGAGGCCGAGCCCGAGATCTACGCCACCACCAGGAAATTCGGCACGGTGATCGAAAACATGGTGTTCGATCCCGACACGCTCGAACTGGACTTCACCAACGACAGCCTGACCGCCAATATGCGCTGTGCCTATCCGCTGGACTACATCTCGAACGCGTCGAAATCAGCCATTGGCGGGCATCCCAAGAACATCATCATGCTGACCTGCGATGCATTCGGCGTGCTGCCACCCATCGCGCGGCTGACCCCGGCGCAGGCGATGTACCACTTCCTGAGCGGGTTTACCTCGAAGGTCGCGGGCACCGAGCGCGGGATTACCGAGCCCGAGCCCACCTTCTCGACCTGTTTCGGCGCGCCGTTCATGCCGCGCCGCCCCGAGGTCTACGGCAACCTGCTGCGCGAAAAGATCGCCAAGCACGGTGCAACCTGCTGGCTGGTCAACACCGGCTGGACCGGCGGGGCCTATGGCACCGGTTCGCGGATGCCGATCAAGGCCACCCGCGCGTTGCTGACCGCCGCGCTCGATGGCTCGCTCAACAAGGTCGAGTTCCGCAAGGACGACAATTTCGGCTTCGAAGTTCCCACCGAAGCGCCCGGCGTGCCCCCGGTTCTGCTGAACCCGCGCCGCACCTGGGACAAGCCGGACAGCTATGACCGTCAGGCCGCCAAACTGGTTGCCATGTTCGCCGAAAACTTTGAGCAATACCTGCCCCATATCGACAACGATGTGAAAGCCGCCGCGCTGGGGTAATCATCTCTTCTGAGACCAAATTCAAAACGCCCCTCCACACCGGACGGGGCGTTTTTTTACGCGTGGGTCTTACCTGAAAGTGACCTGCCAACGGGGTTGCTCGCATCCGCGTCCCCTTACGCCGTCGCAATCAGGGCATGTTCGCGTCTCCCGCACGGTTGCGTTTCACCGCCCGGGCCACGTTATGCGCCACTCTGCCCGGCCATTTGCAAAGCCGGCCCGGCAACGCGTGATCTGCAATCGTCAGTATCTCAGCCTTGGTTACGTGCCCGCCCGGCACAAAACCTCTTGATCTCAACACCTTGGGCCATCAGGCGGTCACGAATGACACGGGCCATGCTGACTGCCCCGGGGCTGTCGCCATGCACACAGATGGATTGGGCGCTGAGCGGGATCGGGTCTCCGTCGATCACGGGCATAAGCCCGGTTTCCAGGAACGAGATCAGACGCTCTGCAGCTTCGGTGGCGTCGTGGATCATGGCCCCCTCTTGCCCGCGCGGAACAAGCTGCCCTGTTGAAAGATAACCCCGATCTGCGAAAACCTCGGAGTAGACGGGAACACCTGCAGCGCGGGCCGCCTGCTCGGACTCCGTTCCGGAGATGGCCAGGATCGCAAGTTGCGGGCTGATCTTCTGAACGGCTTTGACGATGGCATCAGCCACCGATCGATCCCGCGCGGCCAGATTGCCAAGCGCGCCGTGAGGCTTCACGTACTCAACCGGAACCCCCACCTGAGCACCGATTGCGATCAATGCCCCGATCTGCGCGGCACACATCCGACCGATTTCATCCGGTGTCATCGGAATCACACGACGCCCGAACCCCTCGCGGTCTGCAAAACCGGGATGGGCACCGACACAAACGGCATTTTCCCGGGCCAGTTCCAGGGTGCGGAACATCGTTTCCGGATCGCTGGCATGGCCGCCACAGGCCACGTTGGCGGATGTGACAAGGCGCAGCATCTCGGCATCATTGCCCATATCCCAAGGGCCAAAGCCTTCTCCAAGATCAGAATTGAGGTCGATATGCATGATCACCGCCGTGTTTTGCTGGGCATAAGTCTTTCGCCTTCCCGGCACGTCTAATGCAGGAACACGCCCTCATTGATACAGGATGTGCCGGGACTGGCGAGAGGAAGAAACGAAAGCTTGCTTGAGAAGAGTTCACCATCTTTGCCGAGTAATTGAATTTGCCCCATCATCTTTATGGGTTTTAGTGATGACAGAGAAGTGGACATTGAATGGTACGGCGCGCCACAAGACAGCATTCCGAACAGACCGACCCGGGCATCGGTGCCGGGCCGCATGTCCATGCCGGGGGGCGGTTGATGCCGCTATCAGAGGCAGAGCTTTCAAAAATTGTGGATCATGCGTTTGATATCCTGTCGACAATCGGCATGTCCGGCCTGCCGCCCGAGGCAACCAAACGCGCGCTGGATCAGGGGGCAACACTGCGCGATGACGGGCGGGTTTGTTTTGGCTGGGACATGATCCGCGCGGCCTGCAAACGCGCCCCGGACACGATAAAACTGCCGGGGTTTACGCCCAACCGCACCCTGACAATCGGCAAGGGGCATGTGCATATCGGCACCGGCGGCGCTGCGGTGCAGATGTTGGATGCGGCCACCGGGGCGTATCGGGACAGCACGCTGCAGGATCTTCACGATCTGATGCGCGTGCTGGAGGCGTCACCGAACATCCATTACGGGGTGCGGCCAGTGGTTGCGCGCGACATGGAGGATCCGTTTGAGCTGGACATCAACACCGCCTTTGCCTGTATGAAAGCCACGTCAAAGCCCATCGGTGTCAGCTTTTGTGACGCGTCCCATGTGCGGCCTATCGTTGATATGTTCGATCTGGCCCTGGGTCGTGCCGGCGCGTTTCGCGCCACACCCTTTTGCATGGCCGTCGTCGTGCATGTCGTGCCACCGCTGGCCTACGCCCCCGAAGGCATCGCCATGCTGGAAGAAGCGATAAAGGCGGGCATGATCCCGCAAATCTGCTCGGCCGGTCAGGCAGGGGCCACCAGCCCGGTGACTCTCGCCGGTGCGCTGGCCCAAGGGCTGGCGGAGTGTCTGGCCGGGCTGATGGTTGTGGACGCCATCAAGCCGGGCAGCCCTTGTATCTATGCCTTCATGCCCTTCATCTCGGACCTGCGCACCGGCGCGATGAGCGGCGGCAGCGGAGAATCCGCCATCGCAAACGCCGCTGCCGCGCAATTGCTGGCCCATCTCGGCCTGCCATCCACCGTCTCGGCGGGGATGACGGATTCGAAACTCGTCGATGCGCAGGCGGGATATGAAAAAGGCTATACCGTTGCCCTTGCCGCACAGGCCGGGGCCGACATGATCAACCTGTCGGTGGGCATGCTGGGCTCGATCATGGTGGCCAGCCCCGAGGCCATGGTGATCGACGATGACATGTGCGGGGCCATCCTCCGATCGGTTCAGGGGATCGAGGTGTCGGATGCCACGCTTGATCTGGACGCGGTGGAACGTGTGGTCACGCAGGATGGGCATTACCTGGGCGAGGCCGAAACCCTGCGGCGCATGAAGACGGATTACGTGTATCCGGCCTTGGCCGACCGCCAAAGTGTCGATGACTGGCTGGAGGCCGGGGGCGCCTCCATCTGGGAGCGTGCAAAAACCCGGGTATCCGACATCTTGGCAGGCCCCGCATCCACCCATCTTGCCCCCGAGGTTGAAGCCGACATTCGCGCCAGATACCCCATTCGACTTGCCCCCTGAGAGGAGACCCCATGCATGTATTCCGCAGTATGATCATCGACGCGCCCGTTGACCTTGTCTGGGCGACGGTGCGTGATTTCGACGGGGTGTCCAACTGGAACCCCGGTGTTACCAAGGCAACCCTTGAGACAGGCTCACCAACCGCTTCGGGCACCATCCGGCGTCTGGATATCGCCGATGGCACCGTGTTTCGCGAAACGCTCTTGGCCCATTCGGACCGGGATCACTCCTACACCTACGACATTCTGGACTGCCCCCTACCCGTGACGAGATACATCTCGACCCATCGGTTTATCCCCATCACGCATACCGGACAGACTTTGGGCATCTGGGAAAGCTGGTTTGACTGCGCCGCCAAGGACGCCGCTGACATGGAACAGGTCGTGGGTGACGCCATCTATATCGGCGGCATGGCCGGACTGAACACCTATCTGAAGGAGAGCAGAAATGCCTGATACATTGGCCCCCCGCGCCGTGATCGGTGTCATGACACCGGCGATGAACACGGTCGTGCAACCGGAACTGGAGCTATTGCGGCCCGAAGGCGTGACCAATCAGATGCAGCGCTTTCGTTTGGGCGGTGATGCGATTTCGGATGATTTACCCGACGAAGCGGCCAAGCTGATGGATTGTAACCCGGTGGCCATCGCCGTTGGGCTGACAACCGATGCTGGACCCGGTGGACCGGACAAGCTGCAAGCGCGCTGTGCAGATATTTCGGCGCAGGTGGGCATCCCGGTGCTTGGGGCCTCGCAGGCCGATTATGCCGCGTTGCAGGTACTGCGCGCGAAACGGGTCGGCGTTGTGACCCCTTTCAACGCGGATATTGATGCGGTGGTCAAAGCCAACACCGAGGCCGCTGGGTTCGAAGTGGTGGCAATCAAGGGCACCGAAGCACCCTCATTGCCCGCGATCTGCGAAACGCCGCTTGCCGATATCCGCGCGGTCTTTGCGCAGGTGGCCGCCTCCGATTGCGACGTGATCCTGCAGGTGGGCACCGCGCTGCCCGTTGTTGCGATGATCGCCGAACTCGAGGCGGCCCATGGCAAGCCCATTGTTGCCTGCAATGCCGCTGTTTACTGGCAGGCCTTGCGGCAAGTTGGCATCACGGACCCGATCACCGGGTTTGGCCGTTTGCTGGAAACCCATTAATGGCGTCCCATTTTCAGGTCGCAGTCATCGGGGGCGGCGCGGTTGGGGCTGCGATCCTCTATCATCTGGCCGAAGCCGGGGTAACCGACACCGTCCTGATCGAGAAAAATGAACTGACGGCGGGATCGACCTGGCACGCTGCGGGGAATATCCCGACCTATGCGAACTCATGGTTGAGCATGCGCGCGGGCAACTATGCCTGGCAGCTTTACAAGGACTTGGCCCAAGACCCCGAGGCACCGATCACCTATCGGCACACGCAAGCCATCTGGCCCGCGCATAGCCCTGAGCGGATGCAGCTGTTTCAGCATCTGTGTGGTGTCTCAAAATCTGCAGGGTTTGATCTAGCGATGCTGTCGCCCTCCGAGATTGAATCCATGCACCCCTATTGGCACTCGGATGACACGGTATTGGGTGGCATCCTTGACCCCTATGAAGGCGATATCGACCCCAGCCAACTGACACAGGCCCTGGCAAAACATGCGCGCGCCAAGGGGGCGCAGGTGAGGCGCTTTACCCGGGTGACAGGGCTAAAACAGCGTGCGTCGGGGGAGTGGGACATCATCACATCTGAAGGCGATATCGTCGCCGGAACCGTGATCAATGCCGCCGGGTCCAGTGGGAGGGCGATAGCAGCCATGGCCGGGTTGCATGTGCCCGTCGTGACCTTGGAACATCAATATATGGTCACCAGCGCGTTGAGCGAATTGGAAGACAACACCAAGGTTTTCCCGCTGATCCGCGATCCGGACATTCGGTTCTATCTGCGCCGCGAACGCAATGCTCTGCTGCTTGGCTCTTATGCCCATGAGGGGCGTCCCGTCTGGCAGGACGGCGTTCCGGGCGACTTTGATCACCAGCTATTCGCCGATGATATCGACGGAATGATGGAGGTTTTCGAGGCCGCCGCCGCCCATGTGCCGATTTTGGCTCAAGCCGGAGCACAGCGATTTGTAAATGGACCGATCCCCTACGCGCCCGATGCGCTGCCCCTGGTGGGTCCGGCAGGGCGCGCGCAGAACTTCTATCACGCGACGGGGGTGCAGATCGGCATCACCCACTCCGCTGCAATCGGCAAGGCGATGGCCGAATGGCTGACCACGGGCGAGACCGAGTGGGATTTGTCCGCCTGGGATCCACGCCGGTTCGGCGCGTGGGCCAGCACGGATTATGCCGCTGCCCGCGCGTCCGAGCACTACGATCTGCAATACGCCATTCCATACCCACACCGCCTGATGCAGTCCGGACGGCCTGTTCAGCAGACGCCGCTCTATGACCATCTACAGGCGAAAGGCGCTGTGATGGGCCAGATCGGCGGATGGGAACGCGCGTTCTGGTTCAAACGGGACGGCTCAGAAGATGAAACCGCTCTCAGCTTTGGCCGCGAACCCTGGCACGACGCTGCGCGCTCCGAGTGTGAATGCGTGCGCGATGCGGTTGGTATCATGGACCACGGCGGGTTTACCAAGTACCTGCTGGAAGGCCCGGAGGCCGAGGTGGTTCTCAACCGTGTAGTCTGCGGCGGGTTGCCCCCAGTTGGCCGTGTCCGCCTGTCCTACATGCTCACCCCGAATGGGCGCATCTACTCGGAAGCCACGATTGCTCGGCTGGCCAAAGACCGGTTTCTGCTATGTGGGCCCACTTTGGCCGTGGATCGCGATTATGACTGGATCGCGAACCAGATCGGTCAGGCAGATGCCCGCCTGACCAAGGGCTATGCCCACGATGGCGCCTTGCTGGTGATGGGACCAAAATCGCGCAACCTGTTGCAATCGCTCACATCCGCCGATCTGAGCGCGCAAACCGCCCCCTGGATGAGCGTGGCTGAAATCGACATCGCGGGCGTTCCTGTCACCGCCATGCGGGTCAGCTATGTTGGCGAATTGGGCTGGGAGTTGCATGTCGCCTCATCCGACCTGACAGCGCTCTACGCGGCGATTTGGCAGGCGGGCACTGACCACGGCATCTGCAACTTCGGCTCCTACGCGCTGAACGCGATGCGGATCGAGAAAGGCTATCACGGCTGGGGCACGGATTTTGGCACGGAATACACGCTATTTGATGCCGGTCTGTCGAAATTCGCCAATATGTCGAAAGGCCCGTTCAAAGGTCGCGACGCCGTCGAGCACCAAAATGGCAGCGCCCCCGACTGGCAGTTCATTGGCCTGCACATCGTTGATGCCGGGCCGGAACCCCTGCCCTCGGACCCGATCCTGAAGGACGGGCGATTGATCGGATATCTGACATCGGTGTCGATGGGGTATCGCACAGGGAAACTGCTGGCCTTGGGGTATGTTGAAAGTGGTGCGCTGGATATGGCCGAGGAATGTACCGTTCAGGCCTTCGGGACTGATCGCAAAGCCATACGGCACAGCCCCCATGTCTATGATCCGGAAAATGCGAGGTTGCGCAGCTAAAGCGTTTACCCAAACCCCCCGTTCGCCTGCGACCACGCGGCCAAGGCCGCGCTGACCTCTGCAACCGGGCCGGTCTCGCCATCTTCTGTGCGCATCACGGCCTGCCATGGCACCTCGATGCCACCCTGCCCAACCCGTGCACTGACGATGCGCCCCGAATTGATGGCCGGGCGCACGGCCCATCCGGCAAGGACGCTGGTGCCTTGCCCGGCAGCAACCAGTTCAACAATGGCTTCCGGCAATTCCACCGTCGCGGTCCAGCGCGGATAGCTGCCCGACGGGCGAAACAACCGGGCGAACTCTCGGTCAGGTTCGGGCGTCTTGGTGTAAGTGATGAAATCTTCGCCCTCGATATCCGCCCCCTTGATAAAGGCCCGACCCGCCAGCCGATGATGCGGCGGCATGATGAACAGCAACTCGTCCCGGAACAGAAACACCTGATGCGTGCCCAGCGGCGCGGCATCCCCCGAAACCACGATCAAATCGACATGCCGGTTGGCCAGGGCCTGCAACGGCTCGTGCCCGGCGCTGGCCATGACCTGCAGATCAATCCCGGGCAGATGATCGCGCAGATAGGCCGTGAAGCCGGGCAGCCAATGATACGAACTATAAGCCTCGACCGCGATCCGCACCACATGCTCGGCCCCGCGATCCATGCGCCGCACATCCTCTTCGACGCGGTCCATCTCGGACAGGACCCGTTCGGCCATCTCGGCAAGATAATCTGCGGCAGGCGTCATGCGCAGGCGTTTGTGAATGCGCGTAAACAGAACCACGTCCAACCGGCGCTCGGCCTCTTTGATGCGATGGGACAAGGCCGAGGGTGTGACCCCCAAGGCCTCGGCCGCATCGGTGACACGCCCGTGCCGGGCAATGGCACAGATCATCTTGAGGTGACGCAACTCAAGCAGGGGGCCTTCGGGCATGGGATCACCTGAATCATTTTCACAAGATTGCCTAATTTTCTTAATTGCATTTCAACCAAGGTCAAGCCGAAGCTTGAACCAGATGTTACGAGGCAAAGCACATGGCCCAGACCACTCAAACGGATTGGTGCGAACGCGCGAAATCGGTGCTGCCTGCGGGCGGGTTTGGAAATTACGACCCAAGTGTCGTGATCCGCAAAGGGCAAGGCAGCCGGGTCTGGGATGAAAATGGCAAGGAATACATCGACTACCTGATCGGCTCTGGCCCGATGTTGGTGGGGCACAATCATCCCGAGGTGATGGAAGCCGTTCAAAAGCAGTTCACCGATGGCGTGACATTCTTTACCAGCAACCCAGCAGGGATCGAACTGGCCGAGGTGATTTGCGAGGCCGTCCCCTGTGCCGAGCAGTTGCGCTATGTCTCGACCGGGTCCGAGGCAGACATGTATGCCATGCGCCTGGCCCGCGCATACACAGGGCGCGACCTGATCCTGAAATTCGAAGGCGGTTACCACGGGATGTGCGGCGAGGCGTTGATGAGCATGGCGCCACAAAAACTGGAAAATTTTCCAAGGGCAGTCCCGGATTCCGCAGGCATCCCGCAGGCAACACGCGACGGGGTTCTGATTGCACCTTTTAATGAAATCGAAGCCGCCCGCAGCCTGATCGCCGAATATGCAGACCAGATTGCCGGGGTGATTGTTGAGCCCTTGCAACGTCTGATCCCGCCAGAACAGGGCTTTCTGGAAGCCTTGCGCGCAGACACAAAGCAGCACGGCATTGTCCTGATCTTTGATGAGGTCGTCACCGGGTTTCGGCTGGCTTACGGGGGCGGGCAGGAACTCTATGGTGTCACACCGGACCTGTGCACGCTGGGCAAAGTGATCGGTGGCGGTTTCCCGATGGCCGCGATTGCCGGGGCCGCCAGGATCATGGCGCATTTCGATGTCGACAAGGTGGGTCCTGATGGCTTCACCTTTCAAATCGGAACGCTCAGCGGCAATCCCGTCGCTGCAGCTGCTGGCCTGAAGACGCTCGAAATTCTGCGCCGGGACGGAAGTTACCAGGCACTGCGTGACACCGGTCGCCGCATTATGGATATGCTGCGGACCGGGGCAGACCGCACAGGTATCAAGGCCGCCATAGTGGGCGACCCGGTGCTGTTCGATATCATGTTCGCACCCGCCCCGGTGCTGACCTATCGTGACACCCTGAAAGCGGACACGGCCCATCAAAAAGCGTTCAACAGCGTGCTGCGCGAAGAAAGGATTCTAAAAGCCCCGATGAAGTTCTATGCCTCCCTCGCACATACAGAAGCCGATCTTGAAGCAACCCAGCGCGCGATCTCCAAAGCATTCCGGGAATTGGGAAATCTGTAACTTCGTCTGAGATTGTTTTACGATCAAGCGATCACTCCGCCGTCAGAAGAGACTCGATTTCATCCCGCACCCCGATGACCGCGCTGTTGAGTTCCGAGATGAAGGCCCGGCCCGCCATGGATTGTGTCGCGTAGCCCGGCGTCAGGATCGACACGCTGCTGGATATCCTTGGCCTGAACCGGCGGATCGCAAGCCCGGTGCTGACCGGGTCTTGCAGAATATGGCTATAGGCCGTGATCATATCGCAGACCATGACACAAACCCCTTCGGCAACGAATTGCAGGCCGGGAAGAAAGGTCCGCAACTCCAGCCGTTTGTTAAAGCTGCAACCGGCTGCCTGAAAAGCGGCCTCGGTTTGAATGGCCGTCTTGTGCTCGTCAAAAAGAACCGCCATCGGTCGCCCGTCCAGATCGTCGGGCGTCACCGTCGAGGCCAGGGCCAGCGGGTCATCCACCGGCAGAACACAGACACATTCCATGTCGTAATCGGTCTGCTGGATCGACGGGCGGGGGTCGGGTGTTTCGGAAAATCCGACATCAAATTGCTGTGAGGCGATCAGATCCTCGATCACGCCGGACGAGCGCATGATCAGCGACACCTCAAGATCGTCCCTGCCCTTGAGAAACCGGGTCAGAAGCCGTGGCAGAAACACGCTGGAGGCCGCCGGATGACACGCAACTTTCAGCTTGCCCGACTGCAAAGTGCTGATCCGCTCAAGCGTGCGTTCGGTGCGCTCCACCCGACCAAGGATATCCTCGCATTCCTCGAGGAAAAAATGCGCCTCGGGCGTCGGCGTCAGTTTCCCCTGGGTCCGGACGAACAGCGCAAAGCCAAGTTGATCCTCAAGCGTTCGCACCATGGTTGACACCGCAGGCTGAGTGCGCCCGACAGCGCGCGCGGCCTGGCTGATCGAGCCCGAGCGCATGACCTCCCGGAACGTCATGAGCTGTCTGAGAGAAAGATGCATAACCCATAAATCCAATTTATGATGATAAAGATATTATGAAATTGATTTTATGACAGATGTCCAGTGTGATGTCCTCAAAGCGCATTCAACAAAACGCGCTGGTCCGGGGGGACAGATGGATACATTCGCAAAATACCTGCTAACAGCCCTGATCTGCGCCGTGGCCCTGGGCCAGTTTGTGCAGGTCATCACGCGGTATGTCCTGCAAGTGCCTGTCATGGGGCTTGAGGAAACCATGCTTTATCCGACCCTGTGGCTTTACATTCTCGGATCGGTCAACGCGTCGCGGGAAAACACGCATATCCGCGCCAACGTGCTGGAAATCTTCATCCAAACCCCGCGCGGCCACACGATCCTTGCCATCATCGGCGAGATTATCAGCCTGACCGTCGGTCTTTGGCTGCTGAGCTGGGCCTGGGATTACACGCAATATGCCTGGCGTGTCTGGCGCGAAAGCCCGACACTCTACATCCCCACCTTCTACTCAGACGTCGCGCTTCTGATCGGCCTTGCCCTGATGATGATTTACACCGCGTGGCACCTCGTGCGCCACATTCGCAGCCTGCGCACGGGAGAACCGGCATGATCGAGATCGCCCTTCTTGCCATCGCCCTTCTGGTGATCACGCTTACCCTTGGGGTGCCCCTGCCCTACTGCTTTGGTGCGGCGCTGATGGTGATGTATTTCCTTGGCGACGTGACCATGAAAGGCATGATGTTGTGGGGGTTCCAGCAACTGGGCAACCCGGTCATTCTGGCCATTCCGCTGTTCGTTCTCGCCGGAACGATCATGTCCGAAAGCGGGATTGCCGCGTCGTTATTGCGTTTTGTGAACGCGTTCATCGGTCATGTCCGCGGCGGGCTTGGAGTCGTGGCGGCGGTGTCCTGCGCCGTGATTGGCGCGATTTCGGGTTCCGGCCTGACCGGCATTGCGGCCATCGGCCCACTTTTGATCCCCGAGATGGAAAAACGTGGGTATCCCCGTGAATACGCCACGGCCCTGATTGCCAATTCCTCGATCCTCGGCCTGCTGATCCCGCCTTCGGTGACCATGATCGTCTATGGCTGGGTCACGGATACATCAATCCTGGCCTGCTTTTTGGCCACGCTGGGGCCGGGCCTGCTGATCATGACATCCTTTTCGGTGATCAACCTGTTCATGTCGCGTAAGTTCGACCTTGTTCTGGACGAAAAGCCGTCGTTTTCCGAACTGTCGGGCGAAGTGGCGCGGCGCGGGTTTCATGCCTTCCCCGCACTGCTGATGCCGGTGATCATCCTTGGCGGCATCTATGGCGGGATCATGACCCCGACCGAAGCCGCCGCCGTGGCTGTCATCTATGCCATTCCCGTGGGCTTCCTGATCTATAAAGGGCTGAAATGGCAGAACTTCCTGTCCGCCGGGAAAGAGGCCGCCACAGCCGTGGGCGCAATCATGATGATGATCCTGTTCTCGATGATCCTCAGCCAGATGTTCGTCTATGAAAGCATCCCCCAGCAACTGGTCGAGGGCATTTTCTCGATCACGGAGAACAAGATTCTGCTGCTGATCATGATCAATATCATGCTGTTCCTGGTCGGCATGGTGGTCAATGACGTGACCGCGATCATCCTGATTGCCCCCCTGCTTTTGCCTCTGATGAACGCGATTGGCGTCAGCCCGGTGCAATTTGCCGCGATCATGGGCGTCAACACCGCGATGGGCGGCGTGACACCGCCCTATGCCTCGATCCTCTATCTCGGTGCGCGGATCGGCAATGTGAAGGTGACCAAGGTCATCCCGCCCGCCATGAAACTGATCCTGTTTGGCTATGTGCCGGTGGTCTTCCTGACCTCGCTCTGGCCCGATCTCTCGCTCTTTTTACCGCGTTTCTTCGGCTACGACATCGCGCCCTGAACGCACTCAACCCCAACACCTCAACAAGGAGACGTCCCAATGAAACATGCCTTCCTGACAACCGCCACCGCAGCCCTGATGGCGCTTGGCAGCTACGCCAGCGCCGCCGATCTGAAAATGAGCCACGTGCGCCCGCAGGACGCCACGATTGATGTAGAGCTGCGCGCCTTTTCCGCTGCTGTCTCCGAGGCGACCGGCGGCGAGGTGTCGGTCAACCTGTTCCCGGCCTCCGCCCTTGGCGACTATACCACGGTTCAGGAACGGATCAGCGTCGGTGCCATCGACATGGCCACACAACCCGCTGCCACGGCCGCAGACCGCCGGATGCAGATCAGTTCCTTCCCCTATCTGGCAGGCAACTGGGATCAGGCCCGCGCGGTCTATGGCCCCGGCGGTGTCGTGAGCGAAGTGATGGAAGGGCTTTATGCCGAGCAGGACATCACCATGCTGGCCGCCTACCCGGTTTACTTCGGCGGCATCTCTTTGAATGTCGATAATCCCAATGCAGGATCGGTTGATCCGAACGGCATCAAAGTCCGCGTGCCCGGCATCAAAAGCTTTCAGCTGACCGGCGAAGCCCTTGGATACATTCCCGCCCCGATCCCCTTCTCGGAAGCCTTCACCGCCGTTCAGACCGGCGTTGTGGATGGTGTGATCGGCTCGGGCGCAGAAGGCTACTACGCGTCCTTCCGCGATGTCACCAAGACATACATCCCCGCCAACACTCATTTCGAGGTCTGGTACATGATCATCTCGAACGGCAGCCTTGCAGAGCTGTCCGACGAAGATCAGGCCGCCCTCAAGGAACAGGCCGCCGCGTTTGAAACAACCCGCTGGGGCGTGGCCGAAGAGGATCAGGGCCGCAACGAACAGCGCCTTGTCGATGAACTTGGGGCCACCGTGGCCGAGCTTACCGACGCAGATCTGGCAGCCATGGCCGAAAAGGTCCGCACCGATGTCTGGCCCGCCGTTCTGGAAGATGTGGGTGCCGAGTGGGGTCAGGCGATCCTCGACAAAGTCGCCGCCGCCGGCAACTGAGCCAAAACCATGTCAGGGCGGCACGGTCGCCCTGACGCCTTTCTCACCAGTGGAATAGGGTCATGGACACCGATTATGCCATCATCGGAGGAGGCGTGGTTGGCCTCTCTGTCGCCTGGGGATTGCTCCGGCGCGGGCTGAGCGTGACGGTTCTGGACGGCGATGACGGGTCATTCCGGGCAAGCCGGGGCAACTTTGGTCTCGTCTGGGTTCAATCCAAGGGGATGAACCAACCCCGCTATGCTGAGTGGTCACAGCAATCCGCTGCCATCTGGGCCGAGTTCGCCGACGAACTGGGCGCCAACACAGGCAAGGCCGTGCCGTTGGAGCAAAACGGTGGTTATGATCTGCATTTCTCGGAAGAAACGCTGCAAGACACGGTCGAGAAATACGAGAAACTGAAACAACGGCTGGATGGCGACTATCCATACGACGTACTGGGCCATAACGCGCTGCGCAAGGAAGAGCCGCATATCGGTCCAAAGGTCGTCGGCGCGATCCTGCATCATCAGGACGGCCACGCCAATCCGCTCCGCTTGCTGATGGCGCTGGCGGCGGATGTCCGGCGCATGGGCGGGCGTGTGCTGACCGGCAAAACCGTGACCGGGGTCACCAAACCAGACGGGTTCCGCATCACCTGTGGTGACGGGACAATCATCGGGTCCGGCAAGGTGGTTCTGTCTGCCGGGCTGGGCGCGGCGCAATTGGGTCCGAAGATGGGCTTCAAGGCCCCCATCCACCCCCAGCGCGGACAGGTTCTGATTACCGAGAAACTGCCCAAGATCATCAACCGCCCCTCGCTGATCGCGCGACAGGTGGATGAAGGCGGCATCCAGATCGGCGCCACGAATGAAGAGGTCGGCCTTGATGATCGGGTCACGCAACCGGGCCTGTCCGGTCTCGCTGCCGAGGCGATTGCCGCCTATCCCGCTTTGGCCAAGGCGCAGCTTGTCCGCAGCTGGAGTGCGTTGCGCATTCTGTCGCCCGACGGGCTGCCCATTTATCAGGAAAGCGCCACCATGCCGGGCGCGTATCTGGTGACCTGCCACAGTGGCATCACCCTTGCTGCGGCCCATGCCCGCCTTCTGCCCGACTGGCTGGAAGGTGGCGCAACCGCACCGGATCTGGAGGTGTTCAGTGAATCCCGCTTCGACATTTCTTGAGCTTGACGACGCTCCGCGCGTCGACGTGTCCTTCGCTGGTCAGACACTGCACCTGCCCGAGGGCGCGAACCTCGCTGCCGCGCTTTTGGCGGCCGGCGTGGACGTGTTCTGGCACACCCCGGTTTCCGGTGCACCGCGCGCCCCGTTTTGCATGATGGGCGCCTGTTTTGACTGCCTGATTGAAATTGATGGCGTGGTGCAGCAGGCCTGCATGCTCGAGGTCAGCGAAGGCCTGCAGATCACGCGACCGCACGACCATGACGCAGAGGCCCAAGATGCCCAAACGTGATCTTGTTATCATCGGGGCTGGCCCCGCAGGTATGGCCGCCGCCGCGCAGGCGGCTGACCTGGGACTCGGTGTGACCGTTCTGGACGAACAACCCCGTGCCGGCGGGCAAATCTACCGCGACGTGGACAGGGTATCGTCCATCCGGGGCAGCATCCTGGGCAAGGATTACACCCAAGGGGCCGCGCTGACCGCCGGATTGCGCCACGACGCGATTGATCACGTCACCGGAGCAGTGGTCTGGGCCATAGAAGAAGGCTTTCGGATTTCCTACACGCGCGGCGGTCGCAGCGCTCAGATCAATACCGATCACATCCTGCTGGCCACAGGCGCGCTGGAACGCCCCATGCCACTGCCGGGCTGGACCCTTCCCGGCGTGATGACCGCGGGGGCCGGGCAAATCCTATTGAAACAATCCGGTGTTCTGGCCCGAAATGCCGTTCTGGTTGGGTCAGGCCCGCTTCTCTACCTGATCGCGGCACAGATGGTCCGCGCCGGCACCCCGCCAGCGGCGATGGTCGAGACCCAGACACGGGGCGACATGATCCGCGCGGCACGGCATCTGGGCGGCGCCTTGCGCGGCTGGCCCTACATGGCCAAGGGTCTGAAAATGCTGGCCGAAATCAAACGCGCCCGGGTGCCTCGTTTCACCGGCGCGACCGGTATTGCCATTCAGGGCGATGGCCGGGCCGAGGCCGTGAGCTTTACGCATAAAGGGCACACACAGCGCATCGCCTGCGAGACAGTATTCCTGCATCACGGCGTGGTGCCCAACACCCAGACCGCGCGATCTCTGGAGATTTCTCATGCATGGCACGCCACACAGGGTTGCTTTGTTCCGATACTGGATAAATGGGGCCAAAGTGATGTCGCAGGGGTCTTTATCGCCGGGGATGGCGCCGGGATCGGCGGGGCAAAGGCAGCAGAGCACACCGGGCGGCTGGCAGCATTGAAAATCGCCGAAGGCAATGGCAAACTTTCCGCATCCGAACGCGATCACAAGGCAGCCCCCCTTCGCACGGTGCTATCGAGGGAAATGGCGGCCCGCCCGTTCCTTGACGCGGCCTATCCTCCCTATGGCGAGGCCCTGCGCCCGGCCGACAGCACCATGATCTGCCGCTGTGAAGAGGTGACCGCCGGAGATATTCGCGGCTATGCCAAGCTGGGATGTATTGGGCCAAACCAGACCAAGGCCTTCGGACGCGCGGGCATGGGACCGTGCCAAGGCCGGTATTGCGGGTTAACCGTGACCGCGTTGTTGAGCGAAACCAACGCCCAGACACCGGATGAAACCGGGTACTATCGCATCCGCCCGCCCCTCAAGCCCGTCACACTTGGGGAACTGGCAGCCATGGATCACCCTGCACCGGACAAGGCAGAGTAGGACAACGCGTCGATCACCACCACGGCGTGTGGCCCCGCGACGAACCCGCTTCACAGATTTTCACGAACCGCCGTAAAACCGATGTATGACGCGCGCGTTTCGCCTTAAATGGTGTCCGAAGTCTCAAGCCTAACGCCTTCGGGAAGGATGTCAGACATGCGAAGCACAAAAACCATTCACGTCGTATCCTGCCACGCCGAAGGCGAAGTCGGCGACGTCATTGTCGGCGGCGTGGCCCCGCCACCGGGCAAGACGCTCTGGGAACAACGCACGTGGATTGCCAGGGATCAGACCCTGCGCAACTTCATGCTGAACGAACCGCGCGGCGGCGTGTTTCGCCACGTGAACCTGTTGGTGCCCCCGGTGCACCCCGAGGCCCAGATGGGTTGGATCATCATGGAGCCCGAAGACACGCCACCCATGTCCGGCTCCAATTCAATCTGCGTCGCAACGGTGTTGCTGGACAGCGGCATCATTCCCATGACCGAGCCGGTCACCGAGATGACATTGGAGGCCCCCGGTGGCCTGGTACGGGTGCGCGCCGAGTGCCGCAACGGCAAGGCCGAACGCATCACTGTCCGGAACCTTCCATCATTCGCGGTTGCGCTGGACGCCTCCCTGAATGTTCCGGAGATTGGTCAGATCACGGTTGATACGGCCTTTGGCGGTGACAGCTTTGTCGTGGTCGATGCCGCGGCCCTTGGGTTCGAACTGGTCCCGCGCGAGGCCCGGGCGCTGGCCGAACTGGGTGTGGCCATCACCAACGCCGCCAACGCGCAACTGTCCTTCAGTCATCCGACCAACGCAGACTGGACGCATTTCTCGTTCTGCCTGTTTGCCGGGCCAGTCACACGCGAGGGCACTCACCTGACCACATCCGCCGCTGTCGCAATCCAGCCGGGTAAAATCGACCGCTCACCAACCGGCACCGCGGCCTCGGCGCGCATGGCGCTTCTGCACGCGCGGGGCGACATGCAGGTCGGCGAGACGTTTACCGCAAGGTCCATCATCAACTCCGAATTCCACGGCCGGATTGCCGACACGACAACACTGGGCGACACCCCGGCGATCATCCCCGAAATCACCGGCCGCGCGTGGATCACGGGCACACATCAGCACATGCTCGACCCGGATGATCCATGGCCCCAGGGCTACCGCCTGAGTGACACCTGGCCCGACCTGAAAGACCGGTAAGCCTGCCTGTGCTCAAAGCCCGTAAGGCGTTCAAGACCGGGGGGCCTACATCCTCCGGGGCACATAAGCCAACAACGACAGCCCGATACGGGACTGAGCAGTATCGAACATAATTGAATAAAGGTAGGTGGCGGAGACGAAGGGATTCGAACCCTCGAGACCCTTCCGGGCCTACTCCCTTAGCAGGGGAGCGCCTTCGACCACTCGGCCACGTCTCCGCCGACCCGTTTAGCGATGGTGCAAAGCGGGGGCAAGAGCAGATTCCGCCCATGCCCGCCGAATTTCACAGAACCAGCACCAGATAGATCAGTCCGGTCAGCACCGCGCAGCGACGCGGGCAGCAGCCATAAGCAGCCAGAAAGCTCAGCGCTGCGAAGATCAGGTTGGCAGTCTCAGGCGTTTGCAGCCATGCCATCAGGGGTTGTATCAGCCACATCATCGGATAGTCTCCTTTTGAATGTGGCGGGCCCGCCTTGGGTTAAAGCGTTGTCGACACGAGATAATTTAAGAGCAAAGGAGATCGCCGTAGAGCACGCCGATGACACCCGGGGACACGACCGAGGAACATCAAGCGACATCAGGTGATCATGAGTGACACCGAATGACATTTAACGCATGGCAAGAGCTGGGATTTGCCATCCGTCAGGCACGAATCGGTCGTGGCTGGAATCTGGAAAAACTGGCTGACAAGGCGCTCGGAAATGGCGCGCGCAAGGGTTATGTCGGGCAGGTCGAAAAGGGCCTGCGCAACCTGTCGCCAGAAACCATCGACAAGTTCGATCAAGCGCTGAGCCTGCCCGAAGAGGTCGTGAAGGCGGCTCATATGGCCCCGCCGCCGGACACCTCCAAACCGGATGAAGAAAAGGTCGACCGGGATGTTGAGCGCATGTTGTCACGCGCCAACAAGGACGAGCACGCCCCTCAAATGGGCGAAACCCTCATGATCGCGCTGGCCTATGAATTCGCGGGTGGCAAATACCTCGATCTGCAAACCGCTTATGTCGGCCTGCGCAAGGCGTTGGAAGCCGCCGAAAACATTCGCAAGCGGGGGGAAATGCCCTCGGATAACACCGGAAGCCAGTTGAACTCGGTGTTGGCCGAGGTGGCCAAGCTGAATGCCGAAGGTGAGTTGGAAAAGGCAGACGGCCTGTTCGAAGCCGAAGAGCGCCGGATGCTCAAAGTGCACAAGGCCGAACAGGACCGGATGGATCAACAGGCAAAGGCGCTATTGGCGCGACGGCTGGATCAGGACCGGCTGCGCAACGATCCCGCCGCAGCAGCCGACCATATGATCCGCGACCTCATGCGCCGCGCCCCGGCTGGTGGGGTATGGCGGGCAACACAGGACCTCCTGATCGAATGGAGAGGCCGCGGGGAAACGCAGGGCGATCCGTTTGATCTGCGCGTCGCACTGGTGCTGGCCAACCGCAACCTGAAGCGGGCCAAAGGTTCGCAGAAAGGGGCTGCTCTTAGCAGTCTCGGGAGTTGCCGTTTGGCCTTGGGCGAGCGTAGTTCCGATACGGCCTATCTGGAGGGGGCTGAAAAAGCTTGCCGCACGGCACTGAAGACCTTTTCGAAATCCGGCGACGCGGAGAACTGGAGTATCATTCAGAGCAATCTCGGTAGTACCCTGGCCAAACTTGGTGAACGGGCTACCGACCTGGAAAAACTGCGGCAAGCCATCGTCGCCCACCACGCCGCCCTAAGCGTGTGCAGTAAGGACAAGACGCCGGAGGACTGGGCAAGTTTCCAGAACAATCTCGGCAGTGCCTTGCAAGGCTTGGGCAAACGCACGGACGATCCCGATCTCCTGCAAAAAGCCATCGCAGCCCACCACGCCGCCCTGAGCGTTCGAAGCAAGGAAAAGACCCCAGAGGACTGGGCAACTTCCCAGAGCAATCTAGGCAATGCTTTGCAAGAAATGGGCGACCGCACAAACAACCCCGATCTCCTGCAACAAGCCATCGACGCCCACCGCACTGCCCTGACCGTCCGCAGCAAGTACAAGACGCCAGTGAATTGGGCTAACTCCAATCATAACTTGGCGATCGCCCTACGCAGCCTCGCTCGATTGGAGAATACTCCAACCGTCTTTGACGACGCCGAGGCCGCTTACAAAAATGCGCTGACAATTACTACCCCGGAAAACGCGCCTTACCATTGGGCCGATACCATCGGCGGGCTTGGCGAACTGGCGTTGGATCGGTTCGCGTTCGACCCCGACCCAAAACATCTGGATCAGGCCGAGGCTTACTTGTCCGAAGCGAAATCAATCATGACTACGGCTAACGAGTATCTGGATGACCGCTGCGACGACTTGCTTGCCCGGATCACCGAGGCCCGCTCGTCGATTTCAGGCATCTGACATTCTGTACAAATTGGGTTTCAGCCCCTCTGAGTTTACCCCAAATTGTACAAAACCTGCGACCTGCCCCCCGGACACCTCCTGCCGTAGGCCGGGGTTCACCCCGGCACGCCAACCCCCAAATCAGGTGTTGAACAGGAAGTGCAGAACGTCGCCGTCTTTGACGGTATAGCCCTTCCCCTCGGCCCGCATTTTGCCCGCTTCCTTGGCACCCTGTTCGCCGTTGCAGGCGATGAAATCATCATAGGCGACCGTTTCGGCCCGGATGAAGCCGCGTTCGAAATCGCCGTGGATCACGCCCGCGGCCTGGGGGGCCAGCGTGCCGGTCCGGATGGTCCAGGCGCGGGCTTCTTTCGGGCCGATGGTGAAATAGGTTTCCAGTTTCAACAGCGCATGACCTGCCCGGATCAGACGATCAAGGCCCGCTTCTTTCAGGCCCATTTCCTCGAGGAACATCTCGGCTTCATCCGGCTCAAGCTGGCTGATTTCTTCCTCGATCTGCGCCGATATGATGACGGCGGCATTGCCCTGCGCTGCGGCCATTTCCTGCACTTTGGCAGAGAAATCATTGCCTTCAGCGGCGGACCCCTCATCGACATTACACACATAGAGAACCGGCTTAGTCGTCAGTAATTGCAGGTTTTTCCAGGCCTTGGCATCCTCGGCATCCACATCCACCACGCGCGCCGGGGCACCCTCTTCCAGCACGGCCTGCGCGGCGGCGAGCAGGCGATCCTGCTGCACCGCTTCCTTGTCATTGCCCTTCAGCTTACGCACCAGACCGGCGCGGCGCTTTTCGATGCTTTCCAGATCGGCCAGCATCAACTCGGTTTCGATCACTTCGGCATCGGCGACCGGGTCAACCCGCCCCTCCACATGGGTGACGTCGCCATCCTCGAAACAGCGCAGCACATGGGCGATCGCGTCGACCTCGCGGATATTGGCCAGAAACTGATTGCCCAGCCCTTCGCCCTTGCTGGCCCCTTTCACCAGGCCCGCAATATCGACAAAGGTCATGCGCGTCGGGATGATTTGCTTGGACGAGGCAATCGCGGCCAGCTTGTCCAGCCTCTCGTCCGGCACCGCCACTTCGCCCACATTGGGCTCAATCGTGCAAAACGGGAAATTCGCCGCCTGCGCCGCAGCGGTCTTGGTCAATGCATTGAACAGGGTCGATTTGCCCACATTCGGCAGACCCACGATACCCATTTTAAAGCCCATAGCGCACCTCTTTCGCTGAGTTGCGCTGCTTCTATGGGCAGTCCGTCACCGGCGCAAGGCCCGCTATCCTACCGGCGCTGTCAGCCCGGCGATTTCAATGGGGGCTCCCTGCCCGTCCCGGGGCGTGATGCCAAGGCGCGACGGGCGACCCATTTCAACCCCTTGGATCACCTCAAACGGGGTGTCTTGTATCCCGGCATCGCGCAAATAGCCCGCCAGTGCCGCTGCGGCCGCCCCGGTGGCCGGATCTTCGTAGACGCCATGCCCGGCAAAGGGATTGCGGCTGTAAATCCGGGCCGGGCTTTCGCGCCAGATCAGATTGACGGTGACAAGCTGTTCGTCCTGCATGAACGCCGCCCCGGTGTCAAAATCATAAGACATATCCTGCAACAGCTTGTGGGTCGCCACGGGGATCAGCAGATGCGAGGCACCGCCATTGATCCGCGCAGGGCCAACATCCTTATCCAGACCGCTTTGGGCAATGCCAAACACCTCAAGCGCGCGGGTCAGGACATCCGGGGTCAGCGCCTGATGAGATGTGGGGGGCGAAGTGAGTTCGGCGCCCCAGGCATCGCCCTCCTGAAAAGCGCGCACCGAAATCTCGGCCTCGTTCAGAACCAATGGATAGCTCCCGGCGCCAAAGGCGGCCCCCAAGGCCGCACCAAGTGCAATGGTCGCATGGCCGCAAAACGGCACCTCAGCCTGGGGGGCAAAGTACCTGACACGAAATGCCTCGCCCTGCCGGGCAGCAAAGGCGGTTTCTGAATACCCAACCTCGGCGGCGACACGCTGCATCTGTTCGGCATCGGGCATCTGATCGCCGATCACGACCCCGGCGGGGTTGCCGCCCTGCCCGTCCTTGGTGAATGCTGCCAGTCGTTGGATGTCCATCTTGCCTCTCCTTTTCGCGGTGGCGCTGATCCTGCTTGGTGGGTGAGCCGCTGGCAAACCGTGATTTGTGATGCGCCCCATTCGTTAGCGCGATGAGAGGCGCAAAATCTGGCCGCCCCCATTGATTTCCCCGCCATCTTTCGCCAAACCGTGCCCAAGGTTATTCCGGGGACAGTGATGACACGCATCGACAGCAAATTCGCCCAACTGCGCGCAGACGGTAAGAAGGCCTTTGTGGCCTATGTGATGGCAGGGGACCCGAACTACGAGAAATCGCTGGAGGTGGTCAAAGGCCTGCCGGGTGCCGGCGTTGATGTGATCGAATTGGGCCTGCCCTTTACCGATCCGATGGCCGATGGCCCCACGATCCAGCTGGCCGGTCAGCGCGCCTTGGAAGGCGGTATGACTCTGAAGAAGACGTTGGCGCTGGCAACCGAGTTCCGCAAGGGCGACGACACGACACCCATCGTGCTGATGGGCTATTACAACCCGATCTATCACCACGGTGTCGAGGCATTTCTAACCGATGCCAAGGCCGCTGGGATCGACGGGCTGATCGTGGTGGACCTGCCCCCCGAAGAAGATGACGAACTGTGCATCCCGGCCCAGAAGGCAGGATTGAACTTCATCCGGCTAGCCACGCCCACCACGGATGACAAACGCCTGCCCAAGGTGCTGACCAACACGTCGGGTTTTGTCTACTATGTCTCGATCACCGGGATCACCGGTGCCGCCGAGGCGCAGGCCACGGATGTGGGCCCGGAAGTGGCGCGGATTCAAGCCGCCACCGACCTGCCTGTGATCGTGGGCTTTGGCATCAACACTCCCGAAAAATCCCGCGCGATTGCCAGTGTGGCAGACGGGTCTGTTGTGGGCTCGGCCATTGTGGCAATGATTGGCGAAGGCAAGCCGGTGGATGAGGTGCTTGGCTTTGTCAAAACGCTGGCTGATGGGGCGCATTCGGCCTGACAAACCGGGTTGTTGCATTGCAGCGGATAAATTGGTAAAGAAATATAACCAATTTACAAAAAAGGCCGCTGCCATGCCCGTCATCACCTGTATCGAAGACCTCCGCCGCATCTATGAACGCCGTGCGCCGCGGATGTTTTATGACTATTCCGAAAGCGGCAGTTTCACCGAGCAGACCTTTCGCGAGAACACCTCGGATTTTGATCAGCTAAAACTGCGCCAGCGTGTGGCGATTGACATGACCGGGCGCAGCACGGCCACCCAGATGATCGGGCAGGATGTGTCGATGCCCGTGGCTCTGGCGCCTGTCGGCCTGACCGGCATGCAGCATGCGGATGGCGAAATCAAAGCGGCCAGAGCGGCAGAGAAATTCGGCGTCCCGTATACACTTAGCACGATGTCGATCTGTTCCATCGAGGATGTGGCCGAGAACACCACCAAGCCATTCTGGATGCAGGTTTACACGCTGAAAGACGATGATTTCATGCAACGCCTGTTTGATCGAGCGAAAGATGCCAAATGCTCGGCGGCGGTGATCACGGTTGATCTGCAATTGCTGGGTCAACGACATAAAGATTTGAAAAATGGCCTCTCGGCCCCGCCCAAGCTGACGGTGAAATCGGTGGCGAACATGATGACCAAGGTGCAATGGGGTCTTGGCATGCTGGGCACCAAGCGGCGCAGCTTTGGTAACATCGTTGGCCATGCCTCGGGGGTGACGGACCCCTCATCGCTGTCCAGCTGGACAGCTCAAGCCTTTGATCAGGCGCTTGACTGGGACCGCATCCGCCAGTTTCGCAAAATGTGGGATGGCCCGCTGATCATTAAGGGCATCATGGATCCGCGCGACGCGCGTGAGGCGCTGAATGTGGGGGCAGATGCGATCATCGTCTCGAACCATGGCGGGCGGCAATTGGACGGCGCGCTGTCAGCGATCCGTGCCCTGCCCGGCATAATGGAGGCTGTCGGCGACAAGATCGAAGTACATATCGACAGTGGCATCCGCACCGGTCAGGACGTGCTCAAAGCCGTCGCCCTGGGGGCCAAGGGCACCTATATCGGGCGGGCCTATGTCTATGGGCTGGGCGCGATGGGCGAGGCGGGCGTCACCCGCGCGCTGGAGGTGATTCATAACGAGTTGGATACCTCGATGGGCCTGTGCGGGCGGCGTGACATCACCAAACTGGATCGCGATATCCTGATGATCCCGAAGGATTTTGAAGGCGACTGGGCCTGACACTTGAGCCGACCACAGTGAAACGCTAGAATGGAACCAGGGCCTGACCCGGGCCTCCTCCCTCCGATTGGGGCAGCATTTGTCATGCAGGGGTTTATGATCTGGAAATCCGCTGTTCAGGCTGAGTGCATAAGGAGGGATTGCCAAACGGCCTGTTTCAGAGGGGTTTATCCATGAAACTTTCCTTCCCGATTTATCGTCTCAAGCGCCAAGCCAAGCTGTTGGCACGTGAAAAGGGCATTCCACTGCATCTGGCGCTGGATCAGATTGCCCATTCGCAAGGCTTCCGCGCGTGGTCGCATCTTGCCGAAAGCCAATCGCAGGTGGTGTCCGCCAAGGCCTTGCTGGAAGCCTGCACACCGGGCGAACTTGTCCTTCTGGCCACGCGACCGGGTCATGGCAAAACCCTGTTGGCACTTGACCTGCTGGCCGAGGCCGCCGGTGCCGGGCGGGCTGCGTATTTCTTCACGCTGGAATACCACCCCAGCGAATTGCAGACCCAGATTGGCAAAGGTATCCACATTGATACATCCGACGGGATCTGCGCCGATTACATCATCGGTGTTATGCAGGACGCGCCCGCCGGATCGGTGGCCGCCATTGATTACCTGCAACTGCTTGATCAAAAACGCCAGTTTCCACCACTGGCAGATCAGGTGGCGACCCTCAAACGCTTTGCCGAAGCGCGTGGCATCACGATTCTGGCGCTCTCCCAGATAGATCGCGGGTTTGATGCAAAGGATGGTCCCCTGCCCGGCTTTGCCGACATCCGGCTGCCCAATCCTGTGGACCTCTCTCTGATCTCGAAGGCCTGTTTTTTGCATGATGGGCAAGCACGGCTTGAAACCCTTTTGAATTAGGTAGAATCCCCCTTTCCAACAGGGTCATTCCGGTCTATACGCGCGTCTTCACGCGGGACTACAGCCTTGGAGGAGTCCCGCATCACATATGGAGAATACAAGATGGCTGGAGAAATTCCTGATCTTCACGCCCAGGAACGCACGGGGACGGGCAAGGGCGCCGCTCGTGCAGCACGCCGCGAAGGCATGGTTCCGGGGATCGTTTTTGGGGGCGACGTTGATCCGTTGCCGATCAACATTCCGTTCAACGTTCTGCTGAAAAAGCTGAAAGCCGGGCGCTTTAAGTCGACCCTTTTCAACCTCAAGGTTGACGGGCATGACGATGTGCGGGTGATCTGCCGCGACGTTCAGCGCGATGTGGTCAAAGACCTGCCGACGCATCTGGACCTGATGCGCCTGCGCCGCACCACCAAGATCAACCTGTTCATCAACATGGAATTCGTTGGCGAAGAAGAATGCCCTGGCCTGCGCAAGGGTGGTGTTCTGAACGTTGTGCGCAACGAGGTTGAGCTGATCGTGACAGCGGGCGATATTCCCGAAAGTCTGACGGCGGACATCAGCGGTCTGGAAATTGGTGACTCGGTCACGATTTCCGACATCAAACTGCCTGAGGGCAGCAAGCTGACCATTGACCGTGACTTCCTGATCTGCAGCGTTGCAGCACCAACCGTGCTTGGCGCGGATGACGAGGAAGACGACGACACCGATGCAGAAGTCCCGACCGTTGGTGAGGACGAAGCAGAAGGCGACGCCGAGGGCGGCGAAGAGTAATCTTCGACCACTCGGAATTACGACAAGGCGCGTTCCCACAGGGGGCGCGCCTTTTGTAATGAGCAGCCTCAGTGTTGCAGGGCGGCAATGCGGACGAAGCGGTCACTTGCGGAGCCGCGCAATGGCCAGACCGCGGGATGGCGATCAGACATTTCTGCCGTGCACTTTATGGTCCCAAACCCGCAAGAGTTCACCGCGTTGCGCCAAATTCGGCCAAATCGCCAGCCCTTGCGGGCGGCCTGGCGATCGCGCGGCGGCCTGCGGCCTTGATTCCGCGCGGGGGGATGACCACCAAGGGCTCAATGCGGACATCAACACTACGCCTTTAGTCACCCTATCTTTCGTTGATTCCGCCCCTCTCTGCGCGTAGACCACTTGCACCAACGAACAGGGCAATCGCGATGCAGCTATTTGTAGGCTTGGGCAATCCGGGCGCAAAATACGCCAGGAACAGGCACAACATCGGTTACATGGCGGTAGACCGGATCGCCGAGGATCATGGCTTTGGCCCGTGGAAATCTAAATTTCAGGGGGTGATCAGCGAAGGTCGGCTGGGACCTGAAAAGATCATGTTGCTCAAGCCCGAAACTTTCATGAACCTGTCGGGGCAGTCGGTGGGTGAGGCGATGCGCTTTTACAAGCTGACCCCTGAAGACGTTCTCGTTTTCCACGATGAAATCGACCTGGCCCCCGGCAAGCTGCGCGTCAAACAGGGCGGTGGACATGCGGGCCATAACGGCCTGCGTTCGCTGCACCAGCATATCGGCGATGGCTATGGGCGCATCCGCATGGGCGTGGGCCATCCGGGCCGCAAAGAGCTTGTACCGCATTACGTATTGCAGGACTTTGCCAAGGCCGATGCCAATTGGCTGGACGATGTGCTGCGCGGGGTCAGCGATGGCGCCCCCCACCTGGCCGCAGGCGCCAATGACAAGTTTCAGAACGCGGTTGCCCGGCGCACAGCCCCACCCAGATCGTCCAAGACCGAGGGCAGGGCCAAAGCAGCGGCAAAACCCACCCAAGTAGAACCCGAACCCCCCGCCGAAGACACCCGCAGCGCGATGCAAAAGCTGATGGACAAGTTCCGGTGACACAAGACTGCGCGCGCAATATCGCGCATCTCTTTGAAAGCGATCGGATCGCGGGCAATTTCTCAACCGTCGATCGGCTTTTCCCAACGTCTGAAATCGCCTCGCCCGAACCCTCGCCAGCTTTACCCAAAGGACAGATTCAGCGGTTGCCCAATGCCGTTTTACAGTGGATCGAGACGCAATGGGTTACCTCGTTCCTTGTGCTGAAAGATGGTGCCTTGATCCATGAAAGTGCACATCGCGGAACCCAACCGGAAGACCGGCGCATGTCCTGGTCTATCGCGAAGAGCTTTCTGTCAGTTCTTTTCGGCATCCTGCGTGGTGAGGGCATGTTCCCGTCGCTGGACGTTTCCGCAACGGAGTATGCGCCCGCGCTGAAAGGCTCGGCCTATGATGGCGTCACTCTGGAGCACCTGTTGCAGATGACCAGCGGGGTGGCGTTTGACGAAGACTATCATGACCCTGCATCCGATATTCGCCGTCTTGCCGACTATCTGGGGCGTGGCGGAGGCCTTGATGCCTATATGGCCGCGCGTCAGAAGCGCCACGCCGCACCCGGCGCGGTCTGGGTCTATAACTCGCTGGACACCCAGGCGCTCGGCATGGTGATCCGGGGCGCGACCGGGCGCGATACTCCTGATCTGCTGTCCGAGAAACTGATCACGCCGCTGGGTTGCGAGGCCGCCCCGGGATATCTGACCGATGCCCGCGGCGTCGCCTTCGTGCTGGGCGGGCTGACCATGCGCGCTCGCGACTATGCCCGCTTTGGCCAGATGATGGCAGATCGCGGCCGGTGGCAGGGCCGCCAGATCGTGCCGCGCGACTGGACCGACCGGGTTGATCACGGGTTGGCCCCCACGCCCGAGGGCGAGCTGGGATATGGCGACCAATGGTGGCGTCCTGCCGATGCAGTACCCGGTGAATTCATGGCCTGCGGGATTTACGGCCAGTACATATATGTCAACCGGGCCGCACGAACCGTCTGCGTGACCACCTCGGCCAACCGACGCTTTTCGGAGGAGGGCGTATTCGAGAATGCGCTGGATATTTTCCGCCAGATAGCTGCCCTCTGAACGCACTTGCGCTTGTCCGGTCCATTGCGTACCTCCAAGCAGGAAGGACAGGTATATGCGCGCGATACTGAAATGGGGCTTTCGGGCCGTCTTGCTTGTGCTGATGGTGGCCATCGGCCTTGGCATCTGGAAACGCGAAGAATTGATGCGCCTATGGGCGGTGAATTCGCTGTTTGATGAAGACGTGATCGTCGCCAATTTCTCGAATATGGACCGCGCCTTTCTGACTGTCGAGGTGCCGCGCGGGTCAGGCCCCGTCTCGCCCCTGCCCCAAGGCCCTGAAGCCACTCTGCCAGATGGTGTTGCGCCATGGATCACCGAACAGGCGGTGACCTCTCTGCTGGTGCTGAAAGACGGGCAGATCGTGCATGAAAGCTATCACCTTGGCACCGGACCCGAAGACCGCCGCATCAGCTGGTCGATGGCCAAAAGCTATCTCTCGGTACTGATGGGATTGCTGGTTGAGGATGGTACGATTGCCTCACTGGATGACCCTGTCACGAAATACGCGCCGCAACTGACCGGCAGTGCCTATGACGGGGCGACGATCCTGAATGTGCTGCAAATGACCAGCGGGGTCGTGTTTGACGAGGATTATCTGGACTTCAATTCCGACATCAACCGCATGGGCCGAGTGCTGGCCCTAGGGGGCACCATGGACGGGTTTGCCGCTGAGCTAAGCGAGAGTTTCGCAGCGCCTGGAACCGACTGGCAATATGTCTCGATCGACACGCATGTGATCGGCATGGTGATCCGTGGCGCAACCGGGCGCGATATCCCGTCGCTCCTGTCTGAACGCGTGATCGAACCCCTGGGATTGGAGGCGACGCCCTATTACCTGACTGACGGTGAGGGTGTGGCCTTCGTGCTGGGTGGGCTGAACCTGACTACACGGGACTATGCCCGTTTCGGCAGGATGGTGGCGCAGATGGGCCGCTATGGTGCAACACAGGTGATCCCCTCGGACTGGATCACGGCCTCGACCCGCGCCAGCGCACCCACGGATTCAGGTCAGACCGGATATGGCTATCAATGGTGGATACCCGTTGGCGCGCCCGATGGCGTGTTCATGGCGCGCGGCATCTACGGGCAATATATCTATATCGATCAATTCCGCGACGTGGTGATCGTGACCACCGCCGCGGATCGCGGGTTCCGCGAACCTGGTGTGAATGCGCAAAATATCGAGATTTTCCGCGCTATTGCCGAGGCGCTCTGAACGCCTACAATAGAGGGCGAAAGGACAATCCGATGATCCAGAAAGCACCTTCTTTGAACGTTGTGGGCACCGAGCTCCAACTGTGTTCAAACGATCCGGTCACCGGATTTTTCCGGGACGGACATTGCAACACCTGTGACGAGGATCATGGCAGCCACACGGTCTGCGCGCTTATGACAGCCGAGTTTCTGGCCTATTCCAAATATGTCGGCAATGACCTGAGCACACCGCATCCCGAGTTTGGCTTCAAGGGTCTGAAACCAGGCGATCAATGGTGCCTGTGCGCGGCGCGGTTCCTGCAAGCCCATGACGAGGGCTGTGCGCCGCAGGTGCGACTTGAGGCAACGCATGAGCGGGCGTTGGACATTGTGCCGCTGGATGTGCTGCAGCAGCACGCGCCCGATTAACACCCGCCTGCATCCGCCCAGACGGTCGGGGCTATGTCTGGCTTGAAAAGGCGCTTAGGCTGGTTCTTCAATGGGTGGAGAACGGTAAGCATGGCGCGGCACGATCAAAGCAAGGCACGTCTTGTTCTGGCTGCGGCATCCCTGCTCTGCGCGGTTCTGGGGTCAGTACACGCGTTCTCGGTCTTTCTTGAACCCCTTGAGCTGGCATTTTCGGCCTCCCGCTCTGCCGTCTCCTTCACCTACTCACTGGCCTTGGTCACGCTCACCTGCACTGTGCTTTTGGGACCGCGCATATTTGCCCGCTGGTCAGCGGCACGTCTTGTTCTGGTGACCAGCGCGCTGGCCGCTTTTGGTACCTTTTTGGCGGGCATCGCCGGTTCTCTGCCTGTAATCTGGCTGGGGTACAGTCTGATCTTTGGCGCTGCCAACGGCATTGGATATGGCTTTGGCTTGCAAATTTCGGCGCAGGTCAACCCCGGGCGCGAAGGGCTGGCCATGGGCATTGTCACCGCTGCTTATGCGTTGGGTGCGATTGTATCACCCATTCTCTTTGCCATCGCTGTCGATGTCAGCGGGTTTGCCTTGGCAATGCTCGCCATGAGCGTCGTTCTGATCGCTACCGGGTCGATCAGCGCCACCCTGATGCATCGCGCCAAGGCTTGGTACAAGTCGTCCAGACCCGCCGCAGACAGCAAACCCACCGCGATCAGGGATCAGCAATTGCTTTGGATCGGGTATTTCGGAGCCGTACTGGCCGGGTTGATGGTGCTGGGCCACGCCGCAGGCATTCTGGCCGTCTTGAAACCCGGTCTGCCAGGTTGGACGGCAGCGGTGGTCATCTCATGCACCAACCTTGTTGGCAGCCTTGCAGGCGGACGTCTTGCTGACAAGATCCCCCTAGGCGTGTTGCTGAGCGGTCTGGCCATACTAACCGCCTTGTCCTTGGTCGGTCTTGCTTTGATTGGTCCTGTTGGCGGGGTGATCGTCGGGTTAAGCCTTGTCGGGTTCGCCTATGGTGGCACGATTGCCGCCTATCCAGCCGTCATCGCCAAACTGTTCGGAACGCAGGACAGCGCGCGCGTTTATGGGCGTGTTTTCACGGCCTGGGGCGCCGCCGGATTGCTGGGTCCGTGGCTGGCCGGTGTACTGTTTGATATCAGCGGAACCTATCACATCGCCTTGCTCACGGCGGCAGGGTTCGGCCTGTTCTCGGCAGGCGTGGTGACTTTGGTGTTTCGGCGCAGAACGGTTGGGGGCTAGCTGTCTTGGGCAAAGGCCCGACGAATAGCCCCCTGCATGGCCTTGATCGCGAGGCTATCCGCATCCTCTCGTGTTCCCAGAACCAGATGAGAAACGGGCATGGGTTTGAACCCCTGCTCGGCCCCAAGCGGTTGCACATCGGGCGTTTGACTGGTTTTTCCCAAAAGGCCAATGGCGATTCCGGCCTCGATTGCGGCCAAGACACCCGTAACGCTTTGACTTGAATAGACAACCTTATACCGCAGGCCGGATGCATTTAACGCAGCCAGCGCCGCGTCCCGCCACCAGCAATCACGATCAAACAAGGCCACCGGCACCGGATCCCGTGATAACAGATCATGGTGGCGCGACATCATCCAGCATGTCTGTTCGCGCCGCAAGATGTCAACGCCCGGAGTTGGGTCGGCCTCTTCATAAACCGCAAGATCCAGCGCGCCCGAGGTCAGCGCATCGGGATAGGTGGCACTCAGCGCGCAAGTGACTTCCAGTTCGACCAGCGGGTGGGATTGTGCAAACTCGGCGACGATCCGGGCCAGCACCGCGTGGCTTTGATCATCGGGCAGGCCCAGACGTAGTTTGCCATGCAGATCATCCGATGTGAGATCCCGCAACGTGCTGTCCAGCATCCGTGTCACGTCCCGTGCCACCGGCAACAGTTTCTCTCCAGCCTCAGTTGGAACCACCCCGCGCCCATGCCGTTCAAACACCGGTTGCCCGAGGATATCTTCCAACTTGGCAATTTGCAGGCTGGCCGCTGACTGGGAGCGGAAAATACGTGCCGCGCCCTTGGTGACGCTGCCCGTTTCGACCACCGCCAGAAAGGTGCGGAGCAGATCACTATTGAGATTTTCCATTTGATTTCCTCATGGCTGATACATGAATAACCCGTTTCACATATGAATTAAGCCCACCCATAGTCAAGAAGTCCCCATTCAAGAGGCGCATCATGTCCGACCAGACCCACCCCACATCCCGCACCAGTCGCAGATCAGCGCTGATCCTCGGCGCAGTGCTGCTAGCCGGTCTTGGGGTCGTGATCTGGCCACAGGATATGGCCGCCATGGCGGGCTTCGTGGTCTATGGCCTGGTTTCGGTCGCACCTCTGGTGATCCCCGGGCTGTTTCTGGCCTCATGGATCATAGCCAGCGGCGCGGACAGCCAGATCGCTCGCGCCTTTGAGGGGCGCACGCTTCACACGATCATCGCCGCCTCTGCTATTGGTGCCGTGACTCCGGTTTGCGGTGTCACGGTGCTGCCCCTGATGGCCGGTTTGCTGGCGGCGGGCATCCCGTTGGCCCCGATCATGGCGTTCTGGCTGTCCTCTCCTGTGACCGACCCGGCGATGCTGGCCACCACCGCCGCCACGCTGGGAATGAGTTTCGCCATCGGCAAAACGGTAGGGGCGTTCGGCCTGGGCCTTTGGGGTGGCGCCATCACAGCGCTTTTTGCCCGCAAGGAATGGTCTTTGGACGCGCTGCGCAAGAATGCCATCGTTGGAAACCTGTCCAAATGCGGCTGTGACAAGCCTGTTGGATTTCAAGCCTGTGTCTGGCAAAGCCCAGAACGACGGGCGGTCTTTCGCCAGAACTTTGCGGCCACGACCCGGTTGATCCTGATCTGCCTGATCCCTGCCTTTGCCGCCGAATACGCCCTGAACGCGGCCCTGCAACCCGAGGCACTTTCGGCTTATGTCGGCGAGGACGCGTGGTGGGCCATTCCCTTTGCAGTCATCGTGGGCGCGCCTGCTTATCTCGATGGCTATGCCGCCCTGCCCCTGACACGCGGGTTGATGGATCACGGCATGTCACCGGGAGCGGCCATGGGGTTTCTCGTCTCCGGCGGCGTGGTCAGCATCTGGGGGGCGATGGCGATCTTTCCGGTTCTGCGGCTGAAACCCTTCGTGCTCTATCTGGCTTTAGCTGTCTCGGGATCGCTGATGGTGGCCTATGTCTTCGACTGGATCATGTGACCAGCACGGAAAAACCCGGCCCGAGGTTCCCCCCGGGCCGGGCCTGTTCAGTCGCGCAACCGCACGACGTCGGTCATCAGACCTTCGGTCCCGTTATGGACCGTCAGTGTGTCGACCTTTCCGGCGATGCTCTCAAGCGCCTCAAGCTCTTTCAGGCGCAGCATCACAGGGTTCTCGGCCATCACCTTTGCCGTGTTCAGAAGCGCCCGCGTTGCGTTCGTTTCTTCCCGGCGCCGGATCACGTTGGCCTCGGCTTCTTTCTCAGCCGTGACAACACGGTTGAGGATTTCGCGCATCTCGCCGGGCAGGATCACGTCTTTCAACGCGATCTCGCCCAGTTCGATCCCGATCCGGGCCATGTCGGCCCGCACGGTTTCGGCCGCTTCGGCATCAATGGTCACTTTCTCGGCCAGCAGCCGGTCCAGTGTCATCGCACCCAGCGTCCGGCGAAACGCCAGCTGTAGCGCGCGGTGCAGGGCCTCGTCATGGTCCCGCACAGCAGCAACGGCACGCTCAGGATCAGTGACCCGGTAGGTCGCCGTCAGGTTGACCCGGATGGTCACCCGGTCCTTGGTCAGGATTTCCTGTCCAGTGACCTCGTGGGTCCGCATCCGAAGATCGACTTGCCGCACGGCCACGTGCCGTCCCAGCCGCCAATGCGCATGGATCCCGGGGGCAAGCCGCCCTTTCAGATCCCCATCGACGGTCAGCAAGCCAACATGCCCCTCGGCCACATGGGTGGCCGCGTAAGCCTGGGTCAGCCCGGCACGGGTGAGCGCATCCATCAGTGCCTTGGGCACTGTCAGCGTCTCGGTAACCGCGTGACGCTCTACCTCCCAAGGGCCTGCGTCGGTCCAGTAGACCACGCGTGTCCCGGTCAGCAAAACATCGTAGAGACGGCCATCACGCCGCACGATCAACACCTCACCGTCTTCTGCTCGCAGCTCGGTCAAATGCGCCGCGACCAGATCGGGACGATCCCGAAAGAGGGCGCCCTCAAGGGGCGTTGCCAGACGATGTTGTGTCAGATCGTGGGTCTCAAGGGTCAGCCCACGCCGCTTCAGGCGGTGCTCCCCTGCGCTCAGGATACCATCGATCCGCCCGTGCCGCAGCACCAGCATCCGCTCGGTTTCCATCACGGTGACGCGGGTAATCCCGGCCAGCGTTTCGATCAGTCGTGTCAGTGTATGTATCATCGTCTTTTTCCTTCTCTCTCGTCCTATCGTCGTCGCAAGGTGCGATCTCCTTTTGGTTGGGTGGGTTGCGGCAGAAGTGCCGACAGGTGTTAAGCTCCATGTTGGAACGTTGAAGTGGATCCGGAGCCGCCCCGCGCCAAAGCTTCGCGCGGGATGGGGCGAGAGGGCGTTGCGGTGATCCGGCGCGCGTTCCGGGGTAACCCCCGGCCTGCGGGCCGCCTCACGGCGTTTCCATCATCCCCGCTCCGGCGCAAATGCCAGAGCAGCGGCAATCCTTTGCCCTTCCCCTCCGAAGAGAGGTCAGGCACCGGGTGCCCCTGCTGAGACGACCCCGGACCCGTGATGTGACTGGCGTGGAAGGCCAGTGCTCCTGTTCAGGGAGCTTGAGGTGCAATGGCAGGATTCGAACCTGCGCCAAAACGATTAACAGTCGTTTGCTCTAACCAGACTGAGCTACATTTGCAGTTGCTTGGAAGGGAATCGAACCCTCGCCCACAGAACCAAAATCTGTTGCTCTACCACTGAGCTACCAGCATTCCCGCGCCGCCCGGCCCTGGCATACGGGGCTGGCAGGGCCGCCCGCACCGGCGGAGGTGAAAGCTCCAACCGCTAGGGTCCGATCCGCGTGATCGGGAGGCAGGTGATACCGCTAACGGCGCGAGTCGGACTACAGGGTAAAATACCAGCGCAAAACACTCGTGATCTTTGCGCAACAATATTTCAAGCCCAGGTAATAAATGAAAAAGCGCGCCCACTGGCGCGCCCTTCATTCGTCAAATCACGCCCTAAAGACGCAATTATCCTACGCGTCCCTCAGTCCGCCTCGGCCATCTCAAAACCCAGATGCTTGGCGACGGTAAAGATATCTTTGTCGCCCCGCCCGCACATGTTCATGACGATCAGATGATCGGCGGGCAGTTCGGGCGCGATCTTCATCACATGGGCCAGCGCATGGCAGGGTTCCAGCGCAGGAATAATGCCCTCTTTCTCACAAGACAGCTGGAACGCACCCAGCGCTTCTTTGTCGGTGATCGAAACATATTCGGCCCGGCCCGTGTCATGCAGCCAGGAATGCTCGGGGCCGATGCCCGGATAATCGAGGCCCGCCGAAATCGAATAGCCTTCCAGAATCTGACCGTCATCATCCTGTAGCAGATAGGTGCGGTTGCCATGCAGCACGCCGGGGCGCCCACCGGTCAGGGACGCGCAATGTTCCATCTTGGCATTCACACCTTTACCGCCGGCCTCAACACCGATGATCTGCACATCCTTGTCATCGAGGAACGGATAGAACAGGCCCATCGCGTTTGACCCGCCGCCAATCGCGGCGATGATCGTATCCGGGTAGCGGCCCTCGGCAGCCATGATCTGTTCCTTGGTCTCCTTGCCAATGATAGATTGGAAATCACGCACCATTGCCGGGTACGGGTGCGGACCCGCGACCGTGCCGATGCAATAGAACGTGTCGCGCACATTGGTGACCCAGTCGCGCAGCGCATCGTTCATCGCGTCCTTCAGCGTGCCGCGACCGGAGGTCACGGGCACCACTTCGGCCCCCAGAAGGCGCATGCGGAACACGTTGGGCTTTTGGCGCTCCACATCATGTGCACCCATATAGACCACGCATTTCAGGCCAAACTTGGCGCAGACCGTAGCGGTCGCCACACCGTGCTGCCCCGCGCCGGTTTCGGCAATAATACGGGTCTTGCCCATGCGGCGGGCCAGCAGGATCTGCCCCAGCACATTGTTGATCTTATGCGCGCCGGTGTGGTTCAGCTCATCCCGCTTGAGGTAAATCTTGGCCCCGCCCAGATGCTCGGTCAGACCTTCGGCGAAATACAAAGGCGAGGGGCGGCCCACATAATGGGTCCACAGATCGTTCATCTCGGCCCAGAAGCTTTCATCGGTTTTGGCGTGCTCGTACTGTTCCTCCAACTCCAGGATCAGCGGCATCAGGGTTTCGGACACGAACCGCCCGCCGAATTTGCCGAACCGGCCCTTTTCATCGGGGCCAGTCATGAAGGAGTTGAAAAGATCATTCATCGCAGAGTGCCTATCGCTATGGGTCTGCGTTTGAATATGGGACGCGCTCAGGATTTTCCAGCGAAAAGCTTAGTTTCCCAGCGCGCGCCAAGGCTTGGGCATAAACACCCAGCGGTCATTCACATGGATCAGCCCGTCAAAGGCCATGCCAATAGTTTCGCCGGGTTCAACGAACTTGAAGCGCACGATCGGAAAGTTCCCCTGCAAATAGGGGCGCACATCACCATACCCGCCTGGGAAATCCTCAAGCACAGGGTCACCGTCGCGCAATGATCCGGTGGTCCCGTGCCAGACAAGCACCTGGGTCTGCCCCTGTTTTGGGCCGATCTGCGCATCCGGGGTGAACATGCCTTCATACATCGGGATCAGCCGCTCGGCCAATTCTGGCGCATAGACCGCACGGATATCCGCCTCGGTCGGTTTCAGTGCCGCCGTCAATGCAATGCGATCCGCAGATGGGTCGAGGAACTGGTTCAGAAACGCTTCGGCATTAGCTTTGGTGCCAGCGGTCTCGGGCGTGTTCTTCTGGCTGGCCTGTACGATCTGGATCAACGTGGCCTGCGGGTTGGACTCGCAAAAGGCAGCCACATTGCGCATGACCGTCACAGCATTATCCACCCGGATCAACGTGCTTTGGGTGTTGTTGACGCTGTCAAGATAGCCCGTGACCCAAGCCCCCAGCATGACGCGTTCGATATCCGAGGCGTTTTCAAATATCTGCGCACAGCTGTCCGTGGTCTGAAAACCGTCGTTCGCCTTAGCCAGTGTGGGTGCCATCATCAGCCCAGCCACAAGGGCGCATGTAAAATCTCTCATCTAAAGCTCCGATAAAATAACCTTGGACACAGGTTACAGGGCAAGAGCCGATTTTCAATCCAACATGCGCTTAAAGCCTGTATGGGTGGGCTCAAATCCGATCCCGGTGTAAAACCGGTGGGCGTCTTCGCGCGTCTTGTTCATGGTTAGCTGGATCAAGCGACACCCAGCCTCCCGCGCACGTGTCTCAACATCCTCAAACATCTGATGACCAAGGCCCTGCCCGCGCATAGCGCTGCTGATCCGCACCGATTCCACTTGCGCCCGGCGCGTGGCCGACAACGACAGGCCGCTGATAAAGGTAATCTGGTAGGTGGCAACAAGGCTGCCATCCGGAGCTTCGCCCACGATCAGATGATTGGCCCCCTCGGCCTGCATCTGCGCAAACGCCGCTTGATACCGGGCAAGGTCATCTATCTCGCGGTTTTTTCCCAAGATATCATCGCTGAGCAGAGCAAGGACCTGCGGAACATCCTCTGCCCGCGCGACCCGAAAGTTCATGCGCATCTTGCGGCTTCTATAAAGACATGGATCAGCGCCGGATCCTTGACGCCCGGAGCACTTTCGACACCCGAAGACAGATCAATCTGGCGTGCGCCAGTCTGGGCAATCGCCTGCCCCACGTTCTGTTGCGTCAAACCACCCGCCAGCATCCAAGGCACGCTCCAACGCCGCCCGGCGATCAGGTTCCAGTCAAAGCTGGTGGCATTCCCACCGGGTCGATCGGCGCCCTTGGGCGGTTTGGTGTCGACCAACAGCTGATCGGCCACCTGCGCATAAATATCCAACTGCGCCAGATCGCTGGCATCTCCCACGCCCACGGCTTTCATCACCGGCAGACCATAGCGCGCTTTGATCTCGCTCACCCGTTCGGGGGTCTCATGGCCATGCAGCTGAAGCATATCAATCGGCACGACCGAGGTGAGTTTGTCGAGAAACGTATCATCGGCATCCACGACCAGAGCCACCTTGGCCACGCCCGCAGGCACCGTTGCCGCCAATTGCGCGGCCAGTTCAGGTGTCGCATAGCGCGGCGATTTAGGGAAGAAGTTGAACGCAACATAGGCTGCTCCCGCTTCAACGGCAGCATCCACGGCGTCTTGTGTGGTGAGACCACAAATCTTTACACGAATATCCTGCGGCATGGCCCTGCTTAGCTGGCCTGCTCCAAAAGGGCCAGCACCTCGTCCTTGCCTTCATGCTTTTCGCCTTTAAGACGCGCAATCTCGGCGCGCAGGCGTTGCATTTCGCGGGCCTGACGGGCGGCCTCGGCGCGCTCTCCGGCTTCGCGGATCCATTCCCATATGAACCCAACAATCAGCCCTGCCAGGACGCCACCAAAGATCACCATGAACAACGGCACTTCAAAGGTGGGATTGGTCGCGGCCAAACCCGCCAACTCATCCGGCCACACCTTGAGCGACACCATTCCTCGGTTGGCCAAAGCAATCAGGATCAGCGCCACCGCGAAGATGGCGATCGAGGCATAGCGAATGTAACGCATGACTTACTTTCCGTTCAGGCGGTCACGCAGCAGCTTTCCGGTCTTGAAAAACGGCACGTGCTTTTCATCGACATGCACCGATTCACCGGTGCGCGGGTTGCGCCCAATACGGGCGTCACGTTTCTTGACCGAAAATGCTCCAAACCCGCGTAACTCAACACGGTTTCCACTGGCCATTGCTTCGGTGATTTCATTGAAAATCGTGTTAACGATTCTTTCCACATCGCGGTAGTAGAGATGTGGATTTTCGTCGGCGATCTTTTGAATCAATTCCGATCGGATCATCGGTGTCCTCTCCCCCGTGCTTTTTAGCGCGTTATCCGAAGACTATAGATAGAATTGCGGGAAACAAAAACGTTTAGGCGGGTTGTGAGAGGGTGTTTTGGCTAAAATTCGCGCCTCAAGTCCCGAAAAATGGCGCAAGCCGGGTGCACAATCCACTTTGCAGCGCCGAAGCGCCAATCTCGAACTTAATCAAAAAGCCATTGATTCGGCTGCACAATCGCCGAACCCACCCCTAACTGGCGTAGCCCGACAACCAATCCCAGGCCTTCGCAGCCGCTCTCTGATCGCGGGATTTGCGTGCCATGAGAAGGTAGAAATCCTGCTGTCCTTCCAACGCCCGGTCCACGGGTTGAACAAGGCGGCCAGCATCCAGATCGCGCTGCACCAAAAAGCGGCTGGCCAGCGCCACTCCCTGCCCGGCCAGCGCGGCCTCAATGCTCAAAGACGTCTGGTTGAATTGCAGTCCATGGTCACGACGAGACCCGGCCAGACCAGCCTTTCCACCCAGAAATTCGGGCCAGAGATTGTGAGTGTCATGCAGCAGGACAAGCCCGTCGAGAGGGTTTCCTTCGCCGTGGGTGTGGCTTTCCAGAAGGTCAGGCGCGCAAACCGCAATGATGTCCTGACGAAACAATCGCAGCTGCCGCAGGCTGGCCCCAAACGGAGGGCGGCCCTGCCGAACGGCCAGGTCAATGCCGTCGCTGTGGAAGCTCGACACACGTTCGGTCGCCAGAATGCGCAGATCGATACCGGGATACCGGGTTGTGAATTCGGGCAAATGCGGGATCAACCAACGGGACGCGAAACTGGGTGTTACGCTGATCGTGACCTGTTGGGCCGAAGGTTTCAGTGCGCGTGTCGCCGCTTCCAGCGTTTCGAAGGCACCCGTTATCTGCGCATGATAAGCGCGCCCGGCCTCGGTAAACGCCAGACCGCGCGGCAACCGGTCGAACAGACGCATGCCAAGATCGGCTTCAAGCCCGCGCACCTGTTGGGCCACCGCCCCCTGCGTGACCGACAAAGCCTCGGCCGCAAGACGAAAGTTCAGGTGCCGCCCTGCCATGTCAAAGGCGCGCAGCGCGTTCAGTGGTGGAAGGTGATCTGAAGTAGGCAATAGTTTTTCTACATCCTTACAGTTGGTATTCTCATCTGCTTATCCTGCATTTTTCATATATATAATACAGAAAGATGACAAACTGACCCCGAAGGATAGCTCTATGACAGTAGAAAAAGTGGCTCTTGTGACAGCTGGAGGCAGCGGGATGGGTGCGGATGCAGCGCGCCATTTGGCGGCAGATGGATTTCAGGTTGGGATTCTCTCTTCCTCTGGCAAGGGCAAGGCCCTGGGGGAAAGCTTGGGGGGATTTGGTGTGACTGGGTCAAACCTTGACCCTGATGCGCTGCAAGAACTGGTTGATGGCGCGACCGAACGTTGGGGCCGGGTGGACGTTCTGGTCAACTCGGCCGGGCACGGTCCGAAAGGTCCGGTGCTGGAGATCGGCGATGACGATTGGCACAGCGGCATGGAGGTGTATCTGATGAATGTGATCCGGCCCACGCGGCTTGTGACCCCATTGATGCAGGCCCAGGGCGGCGGTGCGATCATCAACATCTCGACCTTTGCGGCGTTCGAACCGGACCCGCTTTTCCCCACCTCGGGTGTGTTCCGCGCCGGACTGGCGGCGTTTACCAAGCTTTACTCTGACAAATACGCCGCCGACGCTATCCGGATGAACAACGTGCTGCCCGGCTTTATCGACAGCCTGCCCGAAACGGATGACCGGCGTGCGCGTATCCCGATGGGACGGTACGGACGCACCGACGAAGTATCATCGCTGATCTCGTGGCTGGCCTCTGATGCGGGGGGATACATGACCGGTCAAAACCTGCGGGTCGATGGCGGACTGACCCGTGCTGTCTGAGCCCATTGCACAACAGGTCCGGCGCGACAGGCTTGCCTTCGGGGTGAAATGGGTGGCTTCGGCGATCCAGATTGCCGGCTATGCCGCGACGGGGATGGGATGGACCCCTTGGAACCTTTACCTCTTTGTTGTGGGGGTCATCGGCTGGTTCATGGTCGGAGTGCTGTGGAAGGACCGCGCAATCATGCTGGTGCATATCGTGGCACTTGGGGCGATGCTGGTGGGCATGGCCGCCAGGTAGTTCATCCCTTGGATAACCGCCGGAACATAATAAACAATCATCCTCAAACCGGCATGCTGGGCCAGCCAAGCAATCCAAGCAGGCCCGTTTAATGGCATCATTCAGCGGTGCTTGGATCGCCCGTTGCCCAGGCAACACCCTCGCCCCGGTCCATGGTTCGGATCATTGCCATATCTGAGTCGTCGATTTCGAAACCGAAGAGACTGATGTTCTGTCGCATGCGATCGGGGTTCAGGCTTTTGGGCAGCACGGCATATCCGTTTTGTACGCCCCAACGCAGCAAAAGCTGTGCTTCTGAGACGCCGTATTTTTGCGCCATACTCGTGAAGACACTTCCATCGGCTTTCATCTTGTCGGTCTTGGCGCTGGCCTGCCCCTCTTCGACACGCCATGTCGAAAGCGGCACAAGGCTACTATAGGCAATCGGCGCAATTCCGTTTTCGGCCATGTAGGCCAGCAAATCGGGCTTCTGAGACCAGGGATGAAGCTCGATCTGGTTCGCATCCGGCACCTGAAGGCCAGCGGCTTTAATCTCATCAAGGTGGGATTGGTTGAAATTGCTCACCCCGATCGCACGTGCCTTCCCGGCCTTTTGCAACTCAATCAGAGCACGCCATTGCTCGAGGCGCCTGGAGCCGCCGTATGGGGCATGGATCAAATAGAGATCTACGTACTCCAGGCCAAGCCGCTCCAGGCTGGCATCGCACTCCGCCACGGTTTGCGCCCCGGATTTCGGCTCATCGCCCCACGCCGGATTGCCGGGCCAAAGCTTGGTTGTCACAAAAATGTCGTCGCGCGACAGGCCGGTCGAAGCCAGCCCGGCGCGAATGCCCTCACCAACGGCCTCTTCGTTCTGATAACCGGCAGCAGCATCGATATGGCGATACCCGGCTTCGATGGCCGCCTTTACCACGGAGGGAGCGTCTTCATTGGAAACCAGGTAGGTGCCGAATCCAACGGCGGGTATGTTGGTATTGCGATTGAGGGGAAAGGTGCATTGCGTGGTGGTCATGGTCATCTCCGGTGGTTGACGTGTTTGGGGTCACCATACCGGGCTGGCGCATCGCCTGCCTGCCACTTTCTATAGTTTATCTATCAATTCCTACAAATATCTGAAGAATAAGATGCATCGGCATGTTCCTGATGCTAGGAAGCAGAAAGGAGGGTTAGCCAATGCATATTCGTGATCTTATTGAACCTGCACTGATGCATCTGGAAGAAATAAAGGAAAAGAAGGATGGTGAACTACCCAACCTGTTTGTTTTTCGGGCAGATGGGATCACGGAGTTCGAGGCGGTTGTCTATAATCCTGTAGTCTGCCTGATCCTTCAAGGCTCTAAAGAAACTGTCATTGGCGATCAGGTCAGCAAGTTAGATGCGGGCGATGCTTTGGTGGTCAGCCACGACCTGCCCGTTCACTCGAAGATCACCATGGCATCCGCCGACAGACCCTATCTTGCCTTGATCCTCTCCTTGGATCTGAGCGTGGTAAGAAGTCTCTATGAACAGGTTGGGGCACATCTGGCCGAGGTACCAAGCGCGCGTGCACTCTCCTCTGGTCCGGCCAACCCCGAATTGATTGGGTCAATTGCGCGATATCTTGCTTTGTTGGACAGCCCCTTGGACGTCGATGTTCTGGGGCCACCTATTTTGCGCGAAGTCCACTACCGGCTGCTGATGTCGCCCATCGGGGGCATGTTGCGCAGCCTTCTGTCTGTCGACAGCCACGCGAGCCGGATATCAAAAGCGATCCTGAAGATCCGATCAGAATACCGCCACCCCCTGACCGTTGCGGATCTGGCGCACACCGCCGGGATGAGTCAATCGTCATTTCACGGCCACTTCAAGCTTGTGACAGGCACGACACCCCTGCAGTATCAAAAAGACCTGCGCATGATCACAGCACGCGATTTGCTGCGTACCGGACAGCACAGCGTGGCAGCGGCAAGTTTCGAGGTCGGATACGAAAGCCCAACCCATTTCAGTCGTGACTATCACCGAAAGTTCGGCGTGGCTCCGAGCAAGGAGTTCGCATTGGAACGCGCATAGGAACGGACGCTTGGGTTAATGCGTCATCCAGCGATCACGGCCGCAGGAGGCAATCATGAAAAAGGCCCCGCCAGTTTCCCGGCGGGGCCTTTTTATCTTCAGCTGTCAGACTTACTTGTCGTCGTCGCCTTTCAGCGCCGCGCCAAGGATATCGCCCAGCGATGCGCCCGAGTCAGACGAACCGTACTGTTCCACGGCTTCTTTCTCTTCCGCGATCTCGCGGGCTTTGATCGACAGGCCCAGACGGCGGGTTTTGCTGTCCACGTTGGTCACGCGCACATCCACCTTGTTGCCGACCGAGAAGCGCTCGGGGCGCTGCTCGGAGCGGTCACGCGACAGGTCGGAACGACGGATGAAGGATTTCATGCCTTCGTATTCGACCTCGATGCCGCCATCCTCGATCGAGGTGACTTCAACGGTGATGATCGAGCCACGCTTCACGCCGCCCACGGCTTCGGCGAACTTGTCACCGCCCAGGGCTTTGATCGACAGCGAGATACGCTCTTTCTCCACGTCCACTTCGGACACAACGGCCGAAACCATGTCGCCCTTCTTGTAGCCCTGGATCGCGTCTTCGCCACGCTCGTCCCACGAAATGTCGGACAGGTGAACCATGCCGTCGATCTCGCCTTCGAGGCCAATAAACAGACCGAATTCGGTGATGTTCTTGACTTCGCCTTCGACCTCGGTGCCCTCGGGGAATTGCTCGGCGAACACTTCCCACGGGTTGCGCATGGTCTGTTTCAGGCCCAGAGACACGCGGCGCTTGGCCGAGTCGATTTCCAGAACCATGACTTCGACTTCCTGAGAGGTCGACACGATTTTGCCGGGGTGGACGTTCTTCTTGGTCCAGCTCATCTCCGAGACATGCACGAGGCCTTCAACACCGGCCTCCAGTTCAACAAAGGCACCGTAATCGGTGATGTTGGTCACGCGGCCTGTGTGGACTGAGTTGAGCGGGTACTTGCCAGCCACCAGATCCCACGGATCGTCCTGCAGCTGTTTCATGCCCAGGGAGATACGATGCGTTTCTTTGTTGATCTTGATGACCTGAACCTTGACCGTTTCGCCAATCGTCAGGATTTCCGACGGGTGGTTCACACGGCGCCAGGCCATATCGGTGACGTGCAGCAGGCCGTCGACACCGCCCAGGTCCACGAAGGCACCGTATTCGGTGATGTTCTTGACCACGCCGTCGACATTCTGACCTTCGGTCAGGTTGCCAATAACCTCGGCGCGCTGTTCGGCACGGCTTTCTTCCAGGATGGCGCGACGCGACACAACGATGTTGCCACGGCGACGGTCCATTTTCAGGATCTGGAAGGGCTGCTTGAGACCCATCAGAGGGCCGGCATCGCGCACGGGGCGCACATCCACTTGCGAACCGGGCAGGAACGCAACAGCGCCGCCCAGATCAACAGTAAAGCCGCCTTTGACACGACCAAAGATCGCACCTTCAACGCGCTGATCATCCGCGTAGGCTTTTTCCAGACGATCCCAGGCTTCCTCGCGGCGGGCCATCTCGCGGCTGATAACAGCCTCACCGCGGGCGTTTTCGGCCGCGCGCAGATACACCTCGACCTCATCGCCAACTGCGATTTCGGGGGCTTCACCGGGATTTGCGAATTCTTTGAGCTCGACACGGCCTTCCATTTTGTAGCCGACGTCGATGATGGCTTGGCCCGCTTCGATCGCGATGACCTTGCCTTTGACAACAGACCCTTCTTCGGGTGTGTCCATTTCGAAGCTTTCGTTCAGGAGGGCTTCGAATTCCTCCATTGATGTGTTTTCAGCCATGTGGCGTTTCAATCCTAACGTTTCGTGTTTCTGGCCGTGCGGTTGTCTCCGCCGGTCTTGGGGTTTCATTGGTCAAGGCAAAGCGCAAAACAAAGAGGGCCGGTATTCCCGACCCTGCTCTCTCATTAATTTCGCGACGGTCTCCGCCGTGTCGACAGGGGCCGTATAGACAGGCCTATTGAAGGAATCAAGACCTAAGCGGGGGCATCGGTGGTCCTTTGCCTTGCCTTAATGCGTTTGCGCACTCCTTATTGGGCATAAAGGAGACATGCATGACATTTGCCGAGGCCGCCGCAACCCAACCGTTTCATCTGCAAATCTGGTTCGCCTGGCTGATAGGCGTGATGTTTCTCGCCCCGGTCGCCCTGCTGGCCTTTGCGCAAAGTCGGCGGATCGGGCTGGTCTGTCTGATCGTGGCGCTGGTCACGGGCCCGGTGATGCTGTGGCTTTATGCGCAAGTGGGATATGTGCGTCTGTTGGGCCTAGGGCATGTCGTGCTGTGGACACCGCTGCTGGTGTGGCTCTGGCCGCGCCTGCGTTCCGGAGCCTTGAATGGCTTCCCCCTGATCATTGCCTGGGTGTTCTTTGGGACGTTGGGCGCGTCACTGGTGATCGACTATGTGGATGTGATCCGTTGGGTGATGGGCGACCGCGCGTCCCTGATTCCTCGCCCCAGCTAACAAAGCCTTGCGGCCCGGTTCATCATTCCCCGTGAACTGACGCTGGCCCTCACCCTTTTATCACTCAGATGTTTGATGCGTGTGAGCGGCAATGGCGTCATGTTGGTGTCACCCATAACGGAGCCACACCGATGCCCTTGACCCGCCGCCAATTCGCCACCTCGCTTGCCGGGCTGGGCCTAACCCCGACCATGGCTTTTGCCGCTACGCCGGAATTCGACATGTTGATGGCCACGGTCAACGGCCCCGGCGATGCCGCCTTCGCCGCGCTGAAACAGATCAGAGAGCGCGGACAACCCGACCTGGCCGCGGGCGTGATCATGGCGATGCGGTTTTCGCGCCTGCCGGTGGTGCACTTCGCCCAAACGCTGAGCGCCATCACCGGAGAAGACGCAGGGGATACATGGTTCGACTGGATGCTCTGGCAGGAGCGCAATCCCCAGATCATTCCGCATCAACCCTCGCTGATTGCCATGAAGCGCGAGATTTACCTGCGCATCGATCCCAATTTCGAGGTCTTCCTCGCCCCGCGCTACCTGCGTCGGGATAAAATGGCGATCCGGCTGGAGGAAATCACCTGGGGCGGCGTGCGCAAGGATGGTATCCCGTCGCTCGACAATCCCGCCCTGATTGCCGCTGCCCAGGCGACCTATATGCGCGATGATAACTTGGTCTTTGGCGTATCGATCAACGGTGACACCCGCGCCTATCCGCTGCGCATTATGGGCTGGCACGAGATGTTCAACGAGGTGATCGGCGGCGTGCCCGTGGCGTTGGCCTATTGCACGCTCTGCGGCGCGGGCATTCTGTTTGAAACCAAGGTAAGGGGGCGCTCAAAGCAACTGATCTTTGGCTCCTCCGGGTTCCTTTATCGCTCCAACAAGCTAATGTTTGACCGCGCCACCAACTCGCTGTGGAACCAGTTCACCGGGAAACCTGTCTCGGGCAAACTGATGGGGCGCGGACTCGAGTTGCAACAGCGCCCAGTGGTGATTGCCCCCTGGAAAGACTGGAAACGCAACAACCCCGACACCAGAGTGCTGTCTTTGGAGACCGGGCATCGGCGCAATTACGGCTCGGGCGTTGTTTATCAGGACTATTTCGCCTCGCGCGATCTGATTTTCCCGACGGTCGTGGATCAAAGCCGCCATCGCCAGAAGGATTACGTTTTTGGAATCCGCGAATTCGGCGGCGCCAAGGCCTGGCCGCTGAAGGCCTTCAGGCGCAAAAAGGTGATCAACGATTCAATGCAGGGCAGACCACTGGTTTTGATCGGGGATAACAAGGGGCGTACCGTGCGTGCCTATGAAAGCAACGGCGCGCGCTTTTCCGGCACGGCGCAAAAGCTGACCTCGGATGATGGCACGCGTTGGCAAGTCACAGAAGACGCGTTGATTGCCCCGGACGGGCTACGCTTGCCGCGCGTGGCCGGGCACGTAGCTTACTGGTTTGCGTGGAACGGGTATCTCGGGGCCGAAAGCGCGCTTTACGACGGTTAAGCGGCGTGCACGGTTTTAATTAACCGGATCGCCTCGGCCACAGCATCCTCGATGGTCATATGGGACGTGTCGAGGATCAACGCATCTGCAGCAGGTTTCAACGGCGCCGCCGCGCGCGCAGAGTCGCGGGCATCCCGCTGGCGCAGATCATCCAGCACCTCTTCGTAGGTGACGTCGTGGCCCTTCTCGATCAGCTCTTTGCGGCGACGACCCGCGCGGACGTCGTCACTGGCCGTGACATACAGCTTCACCTGCGCATTGGGGCAAATCACCGTCCCGATATCGCGCCCGTCCAGCACCGCGCCACCGGCCCGCGCGGCAAAGGCCCGTTGGAAATCCAACAACGCCGCACGCACCTCGGCAATGGCGGCAACCCGGCTGGCGGCCTGGGCCACCTCGGGCGTGCGAAGGTCTTCACCGTTAAGGTCTTCGGCCTGCAACGACCGTGCGGCTGCAATCGGATCGGTCCCATCCAACGTGCGCCGCCCGGTGGCACGATAAAGCAGCCCGGTATCGAGATGCCCAAAGCCAAAATGCGCCGCCACCTCCTTCGAGATGGTGCCCTTGCCCGCCGCGGCCGGCCCGTCGATTGCCACTGTAAAACTCATGCGCGCTGCCTAGCGGATGGTCCCCGGCGGCTCAAGCCCCCTGCGTCACAAGAAAACCCGTGGCAGCACACCCCGCCCCCTTGCATCGCGATCAGCGGCAAAGTAGACCATGGCGCGTTGCGGGTATGGTGAAAAGGTATCACGGCAGCTTCCCAAGCTTTAGTTACGGGTTCGATTCCCGTTACCCGCTCCATCATCAGACAATCTCGGGTGCAATTTGGAACACCTGTGGCCTTGCGTTCCGAGGTCTGACACACTCGCCCCGATATCAGGTATAGGGCAGGTCATCATGACGCATTCGGTTCTTTCTCAACCTCTGGACCTGCCATGCGGCGTTCGCCTGGAAAACCGCCTGTCCAAAAGCGCGATGACCGAGGCGCTGGCCGACCGCCGTGATCGGCCGACCGAGGCGCACCAAAGGTTGTACAAGCGATGGTCTGAGGGTGGGTTGGCGCTTCAGGTTACCGGAAACGTCATGGTCGACGGACGCTATCTTGAGCGACCCGGGAATGTGGTTGCTGAAGACGAAAGCGGGCTTGAGGCGTTGAAGGCTTGGGCCGAGGCAGCGAAATCAGGGGGCAGTCACATCTGGATGCAGATCAACCATCCCGGCCGCCAGTGCCCCGTCGTTGTGAACACCAAGCCCCTGTCCCCCTCTTCGGAAAAACTGCGGATTCTGGGACTGTTCGGCAAACCCAAAGAAATGACAGAGGCAGACATCGACGATGTGATCGCGCGCTATGCTACAACGGCCCGGATCGCGCAGAAGGCAGGATTTGACGGGGTGCAGATCCACAGCGCCCATGGGTATCTGATCAGCCAGTTCCTGTCGCCGATCACCAACCGACGCAACGATCAATGGGGCGGATCGCTGGAGAACCGGGCGCGGTTCCTGCGCGGTATTTACGCGGCAACCCGCGCGGCCGTCGGCCCGGATTTTCCAGTGGCGGTCAAGCTGAACTCGGCTGATTTTCAGAAAGGCGGGTTCACTTTGGAGGACTGCGCACAGGTTGCCAAATGGTTGGAAGCGGACGGCATTGACCTGATCGAACTTTCGGGGGGAACTTATGAGCAGATGAGCTTTGTCACCGGCACCGAGGAAGAACAGCGCGAGAGCACGCAAAAGCGCGAGGCCTATTTTTTGGACTATGCGCGGGAAGTGCGCCGGGCGGTAAACGTTCCGATCATGGTGACCGGCGGCTTTCGCAGCCGCACAACCATGGAACAGGCGGTTTCTCAGGATGGTATTGATATGATCGGCCTGGCCCGACCAACCTGTGTGCATCCGGACGCCGCCACATCGCTGCTGAGCGGGACGAGCGACAGGATCGGCATAGAAGAGGACGGGCTGGTGATCGGGCGCGGACGGTTTGGGGTGAACGCAAAAAACTGGCTGATCAACCTGATCAATACAGTGTCTCGGGTCGAGTATTTTGCGTGGCAAATGACCCGGATGTCGCGTGGACAACCGCCCCAGGCCGAAGGCCGGGCCAACGCGCTTGGCTGTTTTATCTGGTATCTCAGCCGAACCACGTTTTTGGGCCTGCGTCGCAAACTGACGCGCCTTGGGTAAGTCAGCGCTCTCGGCAGTCTTCCGCGCCGCCTCTCAAAACAAATCGCCGACGGTCAATAGAGTTGCCAGTCATCCTCGTGTTCGACCTCGCCAATCGCCATCCAGCGGATGCGGGCACGGGCCACGCGCGTATCGGCCCAGGTGCGGAAAACCACCTCGAACCCTTTTTCGGTAATCTTTTCTGCCGCCACATCGGCGCGGGCATTGGTGGCGCTGTCCATATCCCAGAGAGACAGACTGATATGCACGGCAGGAACGGCCTTGAACGGCTGCGAGAACTTGACCCTGTGCCGCCGCTCGCGCGCGCCACTGCCGGTCCACATTTCACCGCCATCCTCATAGTCAGAAAACAGGACGTCTTCGCCCTGATCAATGCCAATGGCCGTGTTGAAAAACTTCATCATCGTGCAAAAAATCCTAACCGCGCTCGACTAATATGGTTTTTGGGCAGAATTGCGAAGAAAAAAAGAAGGGCTGTGGCCTTATGCCTTGTCCGAGTGATCCGAGGCGCATCTGCACTGTGAACTCACACCGCAAACCCGGCCTTGGTAAAGCCTTCAACCCACCGATCAACAACAGTTTGGCTGTAACACTGACGCATCGGACCCAGAATATGATCTTCAAAGCTTCGCCCCTCGGGCAACCCAGCCTCGTAGAGCGCCCGCAGTTCGGTGGCCTCATCCAACTGCCCGGCCTGGGCATGGGCAGCGGCCAGTGATGCCAACAGGTTAAGCGGCAAATCGGTCCAGCGAGCGACGGTGGCCACGGCCTCGTCAAAGCGTCCGGCAAGGTAGTAAACTTCAAGGCAGGCTTCCATCGCCGCAGCCGTCCAAAGCGGATCATGAAGCTGGTACCGCGCCAGCCAGGTCAGGGATTGTTCGGTCTCGCCCAACCAGGCCAGGGTGCTGGCAGCGAATATCATCACCGAGTGGTGGTTTGGGTTCTGGCGGATTGCCTTGTCGATGCACTGGCGCGCCAGGGTGCTATCACCGACTGCGGCATATGCATCCGCCAGAATGGCCAGCACAATGGCATCTTTGGCGGCAAGGTTCAGCGCTATCTCGCCCATCTCGCGGGTTTTGCGATAGGCCTCTTCCGGGGGCACGAAATTGGAAAGGCTACTGCAAGCATGCCAGTTGGCGAGGTTGGCGTAGGCCCGGGCACATTCGGGATCAAGCGCAATGGCCTTCTCATACATGGCAACCGCCTCGGGGGCGGACCAGTCTTCACGTTGCGCCCGTTCGCCCAGCAACACGTAGTCATAGGCGCTGCGGTCGCGTTCCGCTCTGTCCACAGCCTCGTCATACGCATCGGCCTCGATCTTGAGCGAAACTGCGGTGGTAATCTCTTTGGCAACCTCTTCCTGCACGGCAAACTCGTCACCCAGATCACGGTCAAACCGCTGCACCCAGACATGGTTTACCGTCTCCGCGTCAAACAGCATCGCGGTGATACGGACCCGATCCCCGGAGCGGCGCACGCTGCCTTCAAGAACGTAATCAATCTCTTGCTCTTGCGCGATCTGCTCGGTCGTCATTTCGTCGTCATAGTGAAAGGACGACCAGGGCGAGTAGACGGTAAAGCCATTGAACCGGGTCAGTTCGGTGATGATATCCTCGGTGATTCCGTCCGAGAACGCATCCTGCTCGGGCAATCGTGACATGTTTTCGAAAGGCAGCACCGCGATATCAGGCATTTCCCGCGTGGTGTTGCCACTTCCGGTTTTGGAAGGCGCAGCTTCAAGGCGCAGCCGTTCATCGCGCAACCATTCCTCAAATGCGTCGTCGTTCAGGTGGAACCCCGCCAGCAGATCCTGACCATTACCCTCCATCACGGCAAGTTTGGACGGATCAAGGGCCACCTTTTCATTGTCGATACGCAAAACACTCTCGGCATCACCCAGCTCTTTGCGCAGACCGCTCAGCACCTGACGCAAAGAACCCCGCGCCTGTGCCTCGCCCCTGTCGGACCACAGCAGAGCCATGATTTCCTCGCGGCTGCGGGACAAGCCGGGTGACAGCGCCAGATAGGCCAAAAGCGCCTTGGCCTTACGCGATGTCAACGCGATTTTGGAGCCATTGGCATCGGCCAATGAAAAGCTCCCAAAAAGGGTCAAACGCAGCATCAAGGTCTCGCAATGTTCAAAATAACGCCTGTAGGCCCAACTTTAACGGTGAAATCACGGTTCTGCCAGCCGAAGCCCTGCGAAAATCACGGGCATTTTCACGCGCCGCTGACGGGAGGGAGTTATATCTTTGTCATCAACACGGCGGATCGGCCGCCCATCAAACCTAAGGACTAAGACTATGACACCTACTCTTCTGAGCAACGTCACCCTGGCCGGAGCCTTCTCAAACGCAACTCTGGCTGCGCAAAAAAGCGACAAGATGCAAAAAGCCTGTGATCGTCAGGATGTGGTCCGCACCGCACGCCCTTCCCTGATCCAGCGCCTTATGGGCACCTTTTGCCAGCCGGTGAGCCGTTCCGCCTGATCCCTTCTTGGGACGCGACAAAAGAAAAGGCCCGTCGCTGACGGGCCTTTTTTCATTCCATATGCGGGATGATCAGTTGGCGCTCAGGCCAATCTCGTCGCCGATGGCGACCATATCGGCCAGCATCTTGGCGGCTTCGTCAACCGGGCCAGGTTCATTCACATAGGTTTCCTGCGCCTTGGCCAGAGCGTCGGTGGCCTGATCCACCATCGCCTTGAACTGTTCCTGCGTGACATCGCCGCGCGGAACAGCCTGTTCGGCCAGCACCGAGATGCTTTCCTCGTTGATCTCGGCGAAACCGCCGGTCACGACGTATTCGTCGGTGCCCTTGTCGCTGGTCACTTTCAGAACCCCGGGACGCAAAGTGGTAATCAGCGGTGCGTGATCGGGCAGCGCGGTCATGTCACCTTCGGACCCTGGGATCTGTACTTCTTTGGCTGACACCGAGGCGAGCAGGCGCTCGGGGCTTACCAGATCGAATTGGACTGTATCAGCCATTATGGCCTCCTTTTCCGATGGAAGGCGCGTAAGATTACGCACCCTACACCAAGATCATCTCCGTATAGGGTGCGTGATTTCACGCACCCCGCCTTTAGGCGGCTTCGGCAGCCATCTTCTCGGCTTTCGCGATCACTTCGTCGATGCCACCAACCATGTAGAAGGCGCCTTCGGGAAGGTGATCGTATTCGCCGGCCACAACCGCTTTGAACGAGCTGATAGTGTCTTCCAGAGGCACCTGCACACCGTCCGAACCGGTGAACACTTTCGCAACGTCGAACGGCTGGCTGAGGAAGCGCTGGATTTTCCGGGCGCGGGCCACGGTCAGTTTGTCTTCTTCGCTGAGTTCGTCCATGCCCAGAATGGCGATGATGTCTTGCAACGATTTGTAGCGTTGCAGGATACCCTGAACGTCACGGGCCACCTGGTAGTGCTCTTCACCCACGATGGAGGGGTCCATCAGACGCGATGTTGAGTCGAGCGGGTCCACAGCCGGGTAGATGCCCAGTTCGGAAATCGCACGGCTCAGAACGGTTGTCGCGTCCAAGTGAGCAAAGGTTGTCGCAGGGGCGGGGTCAGTAAGGTCGTCCGCAGGCACGTAAACCGCTTGGATCGAGGTGATCGACCCCGCTTTGGTCGAGGTGATGCGTTCCTGCATGGCACCCATGTCGGTGGCCAGTGTCGGCTGATAGCCCACAGCCGAGGGGATACGGCCGAGCAGAGCCGACACCTCGGAGCCCGCTTGGGTAAAGCGGAAAATGTTGTCCACGAAGAACAGAACGTCGGTTCCGGACTGGTCGCGGAACTGTTCGGCCAGCGTCAGACCGGTCAGGGCCACACGGGCGCGCGCTCCGGGAGGTTCGTTCATCTGACCGTAAACCAGGGCAACCTGGCTTTCTTCCAGATTGTCGGGCTTGATCACGTTGGATTCGATCATCTCGTGGTAAAGGTCGTTGCCTTCACGGGTCCGTTCACCCACACCCGCGAACACCGAGAAACCCGAGTGCACTTTGGCGATGTTGTTGATCAGTTCCATGATGAGAACGGTTTTGCCCACACCGGCACCGCCGAAGAGGCCAATTTTACCACCCTTGGCGTATGGCGCCAGCAGGTCAACCACCTTGATGCCGGTTTCCAGCACTTCGGATTCGGTCGCTTGCTCTTCGAACAGCGGTGCGTCCTGGTGGATCGCGCGCATCTCGGAGGCTTTCAGCGGCTCGCCTTCGTCGACCGGCTCGCCGATCACGTTGAGAATGCGGCCCAGCGTCACGTTCCCAACGGGCACCATGATCGGGCCGTCAGTATCGGTCACATCCTGACCACGCACGAGGCCCTCGGTGGCGTCCATCGCGATGCAGCGCACGGTGTTTTCACCAAGGTGCTGCGACACTTCCAGAACCAGCTTTTTACCGTTGTTGTCGGTGTTCAGCGCGTTCAGAATTTCGGGCAGGTGGTCGTCAAACTGAACGTCCACAACGGCGCCGATCACCTGTGTGACTTTGCCTTTTGCATTTGCCATGTTTCGTTTCTCCGGTTCTCTTAGAGCGCCTCAGCGCCCGAAATAATTTCGATAAGCTCGTTGGTGATCACAGCCTGACGTGAGCGGTTGAACTCGATGGTCAGTTTGTCGATCATCTCGCCCGCGTTGCGCGTGGCGTTGTCCATTGCAGACATCCGCGCACCCTGTTCGGACGCCCCATTCTCCAGCAGGCCGCTGAAGATGGCCGTCGCAACCGCACGCGGCAGAAGCTGGGCCAGAATGGCACTTTCATCGGGCTCGTAATCGTAAAAGCTGTCGGCGTTGCCGCTGTCATCCTCACCGGCAGGCACATCAAACGGGATCACCTGCTGCATCGTCGGGATTTGCGTCACGACGTTCTGGAACTTGGCAAAGAAGATCTTGGCGACGTCAAACTCGCCCGCTTCAAAACGGTCAAGGATATCCGTAGCGACCGCTTGTGCATCCGCGTAGCCGACATTCTTCACCTCGGTCATATCGACATGGTGAATGAAATGATCGCCCAGATCGCGTTTCAGCGCATCGCGGCCTTTCTTGCCAACGGTAACGATCTTCACCGTCTTGCCATCCGCGATCAGCTTTTCAGCCTCGGCCTTGGCCAGCTTGGCAATGTTGCCGTTAAAGCCGCCACACAGCCCGCGCTCGGCGGTCATAACCACCAATAGCTGAACCTGATCGGCCCCTGTGCCACGCAACAACTTCGGTGCGCTTTCATTGTCGCCCACCGACGCCGCCAGCTTGCCCATTACATGGGTAAAGCGTTCGGTATAGGGGCGCGACATCTCGGCCGCTTCCTGTGCTCGCCGCAGTTTCGCGGCGGCCACCATCTGCATGGCCTTGGTGATCTTGCGGGTCGATTTGACCGACTCGATCCTGGTTTTAAGGTCCTTGAGACTCGGCATTGCCTATCTCCCCTTATGCGAAGTCTGCTGCGAACTCGTCCAGCGCGGCCTTGATCTTGTCCTCGGCTTCACCTTTGACCTTGGGGTCTTCGTCGGTGATGTAATCCAGAAGATCCTGGTGCTTGCCACGCAGGTGGTTCAGCAGACCGGATTCAAAGCGACCCACCTGGTTCACTTCGATTTTGTCCAGATAGCCGTTCACACCGGCGTAGATCATGCAAACAATCTCGGCGTTGGTCAGGGGCGAGTATTGCGGCTGCTTCATCAGCTCGGTCAGACGCGCACCACGAGCCAGCAACTGCTGGGTGGCGGCATCAAGGTCGGAACCGAACTGAGCAAAAGCCGCCATTTCGCGGTACTGAGCCAGCGACAGTTTCACAGGACCAGCAACCGATTTCATCGCGTTGGTCTGGGCGGACGAGCCCACACGAGACACCGACAGACCAGTGTTCACCGCCGGGCGGATGCCCTGATAGAACAGTTCGGTTTCCAGGAAGATCTGACCGTCGGTGATCGAGATCACGTTGGTCGGAATAAACGCTGACACGTCGCCGCCTTGGGTTTCGATGATCGGCAGAGCCGTCAGCGAGCCGGCGCCATTGTCTTCGTTCAGTTTCGCAGACCGCTCCAGCAGGCGGGAGTGGAGGTAGAAAACGTCACCCGGATAGGCTTCACGTCCGGGCGGACGACGCAGCAGCAGCGACATCTGACGATAAGACACGGCCTGTTTGGACAGGTCATCATACACGATCAGGGCGTGCCGGCCATTGTCGCGGAAATGCTCGGCCATCGCAGTGGCAGAATAAGGTGCCAGGAACTGCATCGGTGCAGGGTCCGATGCGGTGGCGGCCACAACGATGGAGTATTCCATCGCGCCGCTTTCTTCCAGTTTCTTCACCAGCTGCGCAACGGTCGAACGCTTTTGGCCAACAGCGACATAGACGCAGTACAGCTTCTTGCTTTCGTCTTTGCCAGCGGCTTCGTTGTAGGTTTTCTGGTTCAGGATGGTGTCGAGCGCCACAGCGGTCTTACCGGTCTGACGGTCACCAATGATCAGCTCGCGCTGGCCACGGCCAATCGGGATCATCGCGTCAACCGATTTCAGGCCGGTTGCCATCGGTTCGTGAACCGATTTACGCGGGATGATGCCGGGCGCTTTGACGTCGGCCACACCGCGGGTTTTGGCGTTGATAGGGCCCTTGCCGTCCAGCGGGTTGCCCAGACCGTCCACAACGCGGCCCAGAAGTTCGTCACCGATGGGCACGTCCACGATGGATTGCGTCCGCTTAACAGTGTCGCCTTCTTTAATGTCCCGGTCGGACCCGAAGATAACAACACCGACGTTGTCGGCTTCCAGGTTCAGGGCCATACCCATGATCGAGCCCGGAAATTCGACAAGCTCACCGGCTTGTACGTTGTCCAGCCCGTGAACACGGGCGATGCCGTCCCCCACCGAGAGAACACGGCCGACTTCGGCCACTTCTGCGTCTTGACCAAAGTTCTTGATCTGGTCCTTCAGGATCGCAGAAATTTCTGCTGCTTGGATACCCATTTATCCGACCTCTTTCATTGCATTCTGGAGGGAATTGAGCTTGGAGCGGATCGACGTATCGATCATCTTCGAGCCCACCTTAACGACAAGACCGCCGATGAGGGATTCATCAACGGTCGTATTGATATTCACGTCTTTGCCAATGCTGGCCTTCAGCGTCTTGGCCAGTTTGTCGGCCTGTGCCTTGGTCAGTTCTTTGGCGCTGGTTACGTCTGCGGTGACTTCGCCTTTGTCTTCGGCGATCATCGCGCGCAGCTGGGCGACCAGTTGCGGCATGACGAACAGGCGGCGTTTCTCGGCCATCAGGCTGAGACCGTTCTGCATCACGTCTTCCAGACCCATCTTTTTGCCAATCGCGGCAATCGCGGCACCTTGATCGGCACGGGTCAGAACCGGGCTGGAAATCAGGTCGCGCAGCTCGGCACTGTCATTCAATGCGCTGGCAAGGTCTGTGATGTTGGATTCAAGCTTCGCCAGAGATTTGTTCTCTTTCGAAATCTCGAAAATGGCGGTGGCATAGCGCGCGGCGATGCCGGAGGAGATCGAAGCTGGTTCGGACACGTCCACCCTTCCGATTGTCTGGCCCCGGTTAGTCGCATAGCAGAGCGCGTCCGGGGACGTTTAGAGGCATTAAGATACACGAAACACCCAAATTCGGCTGGGGTGTAGCAGAGCCTTGTCTACCTCGCAAGCCGCATGAATTGGAAGGCCGATGAAAGAATTTTCATAAATATCAGACAATTAACCAGACTGCGACCGAATGCGCCGATTTATCCAAGCAAAAAAGATCACTTTTCCACACCTTTTTGCGATTCCTTGATGCCATCGGGCTGCCGTTAGGTAAGTTTTGCGCGATTTGCTTGGCTCAGCGGCGTTAGCGCCACCAATTCGGTATCGGGCGCCTCACGCGCGAATGTCCCACTTCGCCCAAGGTTATATTTCTTGCTAGCCGGGCGCTCGCCTCCGCCTGCTCACTGTCGCAGCTTTTCAGGTGTAACCGAAAACCGCGCCGCATGGTTACGAAAGGGTTGTTGCATCCGGCCCTGCCTGGCAGCCGGAGACCCTCAGACCTCAAGTCACGGCCAGCGTATAGCCATCAAACTTGTAGGTACTTCGATCCGTGCCACTGCCAGACGCCATAACTGACCCGCCGCCTTTGTCTCGCTTGATCAAAACCGTGTATTTGCCTGTCCTGTTTTCAGGCGGCTCCCAGTCTTTCGAGCCATTGGCATCCAGCCAGCCACTGGCCAGAGCGATTGCCTGCATCATATCTTCATAATTATAGACAAACCAGGATCTCGGTTTTGAATCTCGGTTTTCAATACGCATTGTTTCTTCTAAGGCCCTCTGAAAGAGTATGAAATATTCAAACGGGTTCGCAACGGCGGCAAGCGGTAGCGGCCCGGACTTCGAGCGATGCTATTCCCACGCCTAAAACCAAGGGTAGAATATCAATCTGACTTTGCAATCTCAACACGAAATCCGATCTGAACAAGTATCGCGCAGCGAACCGTCATTCTCGGGCTTTCATGATCAAGCTTGAACGTATAGGCCCACACCATGAGCCGCTCTTTGCCCTTTTTGCTTACCCTTCTCATTTCCGTGATCATCGCCTATGGCACCCTCACGCCGCCTGGCGAGGGATCGGGCCTGCCCTTCACGGACAAACAACTTCATTTCGCGGCATTTGCCATGCTTGTGCTACCACTCAGCTGGGTGCGTCCGGGTTGGATACTTTGGCTGGTGCCGCTGGCCATCACCTATGGGGCAGTGATCGAACTGATTCAGCCTTTCGTGGGACGTTCAGGTGATTGGGATGACCTTCTGGCCGACGCGTTGGGCAGCCTGACCGGCAGTGTCCCCAGCCTGCTTAAAGGGCGATACCGTCAGGCGCGCTAAGAGTCACACTGGTTTCGCCTCGGGCTTGGGCCTGAGCACCTCCAGCGGTTTGCGCACGGTTTCGCGCAAGCCCGGGCCACTGGGGGCCTGTACGCGTTTGCTGGCCTCGACAATCAGAACCCCGCCCGCCACGACCACGCTCAACCGGCCACCCAGGCTTTCCCACATACCCGCCGTCTTGCGCCAGAAACGTCGCTCAGACGGGGGTTGATACAGCGTCGTCGCGTGGCGTTCGGGCAGAAAGCTGTGCGACTTCAGCTGTGTTTCCAGCTGGCTTTGACTATACGGGCGCCCGAATCCAAATGGCGTCTTGTCCGATCGTGACCACAACCCGGCGCGGTTGGGCACAACAAACAGGGCGGATCCGCCCGGCCCCAACACTCGCCAACATTCCTCCAACAGGTTCGAGGGTTGTTCAGAAGTTTCGAGCCCGTGGATCACAAACAATTTGTCAACATGCCCGGTTTCCAGCGGCCATGCGGTTTCTTCACAAAGCACCGATACGTTCGGCATCCCCTGTGGCCAGCCGATCACCCCCTGTGGTCCCGGCATCAGCCCGACCACACGACGCGCCTCGGGCAGGTAAGGACGCAGAAAAGGCACGGCAAAGCCAAAACCCGCGACTGTTTGCCCTTTCGCCTCGGGCCACAATTTAGCGACTTCACCACGCACGGTTTTCTGCACCGCCCGGCCCAGCGCGCTGCGGTAATAGAAATTCCTAAGATCTTGCACATCAAGATGCATTGCGTCGGCGTTCCGATTGGGTCACTCTTGATCCTATCAGTATCGGGCAAAGGGGAAAACACAATGACATTGGAAATCCTGACCATTCCCTGCCTTTCGGACAATTATGCTTACCTGCTGCATGATCCGGCCAGTGGCGAAACCGCCGTAATCGATGCGCCCGAAGCCGGGCCAATTCTGGATGCCCTGGAAACCAGAGGCTGGACGCTTAGCCATATCCTGTTGACCCATCACCATTATGATCACGTTGACGGTGTCCCGGCCCTGCTTGAGAAATACCCTGCCAAGGTGATCGGCGCCGCCGCGGATGCTCACCGCCTGCCTCCTCTGCACATGGCCGTAAGCGAAGGGGATAACGTTCAGATTGGCCCTGAAACCGGCACTGTCATTGATGTATCCGGCCATACCCTGGGTCATATCGCCTTTCATTTCCCGGATAGTCAGGTGGTTTTTACCGCCGACAGCCTGATGGCACTGGGGTGTGGACGCCTGTTTGAAGGCACGGCCGCGCAAATGTGGGGCAGCCTGTCTAAACTGGCCGCATTGCCGGGTAACACCACCGTTTGTTCCGGCCATGAATACACCCAAAGCAACGCGAAGTTTGCACTAACCATTGACCCTGACAATCCCGCCCTTATCTCAAGGGCTAACGAGGTGAGTAACGCCCGCGCAGCGGGGCAGCCCACCGTACCGACCAAACTCTCTGATGAACTGGCCACAAACCCATTCCTCAGGGCGTCTGACCCTGCAATTCGCGCTCATCTTGGCCTGACTTCGGCCAGCGACGCCGAGGTTTTCGCCGAGATTCGCGCCCGAAAGGACAGGTTTTAAACCCGTCAATCCGCCCAAATCGGCATCACTCACGATAATTGTGACCGCTCTGGGGAAGAAAAAACTTGAAGGATGGCCGATATCGACCAAACTTTAATACTATGAGGCCAAGGTTGAGCCACCCGGTTCGACCCAAGATCTGGAAGGAGCACCAAACGTGCCTTCATTCTCAAATACGCTGGAACAGGCAATCCATGCGGCATTGGCCTTGGCCAATACCCGCCAACACGAATTCGCGACGCTGGAACACTTACTGCTGGCGTTGATCGACGAACCAGACGCATCGCGCGTTCTGAAGGCATGCAATGTCGAAACCGAAGAACTGCGCACCACCCTGGTCGAGTTTATTGATGATGACCTGGCCAATCTGGTCACCGACATTGAAGGGTCCGAGGCAGTACCGACTGCCGCTTTCCAACGCGTCATCCAACGCGCTGCCATTCACGTTCAATCCTCTGGTCGCACCGAAGTGACCGGCGCCAATGTGCTGGTCGCCATCTTTGCCGAACGTGAAAGCAATGCGGCCTATTTCCTGCAGGAACAGGACATGACCCGCTATGACGCGGTGAATTTCATCGCCCATGGCGTGGCCAAGAACCCCGCTTATGGAGAATCGCGCCCTGTCACCGGCTCGTCCGAAGGAGAAGACGGTGTCAATCGTGCCGAGGCGGAATCTGATGCCGTGGAGGCAGGCGAGTCCGCGCTGGCCAAATACTGTGTTGATCTGAACGAGAAATCTCGTGCCGGCGATGTTGATCCCCTGATCGGTCGCGACAGCGAGGTAGAGCGCTGCATTCAGGTGCTGTGCCGCCGTCGCAAGAACAACCCGTTGCTGGTGGGCGACCCGGGCGTGGGCAAAACCGCCATTGCCGAAGGTCTGGCCCACAAAATCGTGACGGGCGAAACGCCCAAAGTGTTGTCGGAAACCACCATCTTCTCGCTCGATATGGGCGCGTTGCTGGCTGGCACCCGTTATCGCGGCGATTTTGAAGAACGGTTGAAGGCCGTGGTGACCGAGCTTGAGGACCACCCTGATGCGGTGTTGTTCATCGACGAAATCCACACCGTGATTGGTGCCGGGGCCACATCGGGCGGGGCGATGGACGCCTCGAACCTGCTGAAACCGGCCTTGCAGGGCGGCAAGCTGCGCTGCATGGGCTCGACCACGTTCAAGGAATTCCGTCAGCATTTCGAAAAGGATCGCGCCCTGTCGCGGCGCTTCCAGAAGATCGACGTGGTGGAACCAACGGTAGAGGACGCAATCAAAATCCTCAAAGGCATCAAGCCCTATTTCGAGGATCACCATTCGGTCAAATACACCAATGATGCGATCAAATCGGCTGTCGATCTGGCCGCGCGCTATATCAACGACCGCAAGCTGCCCGACAAGGCCATCGACGTGATTGACGAGGCGGGCGCGGCTCAGCATCTGGTGGCTGCCTCCAAGCGTCGCAAGTCGATTGGCACCAAGGAAATCGAGGATGTTGTGGCCAAGATCGCCCGCATCCCGCCCAAGAATGTGTCCAAGGATGACGCAGAGGTTCTCAAGGACCTTGAATCCTCCCTGAAACGGGTGGTCTTTGGACAGGATACGGCGATTGATGCGCTGTCCTCGGCGATCAAACTGTCCCGCGCAGGCTTGCGCGAACCGGAGAAACCCATCGGTAACTACCTCTTCGCGGGCCCTACTGGCGTCGGCAAGACCGAAGTGGCCAAGCAACTGGCCGATACGCTGGGGGTGGAACTGCTGCGGTTCGACATGTCGGAATACATGGAGAAACACGCTGTCAGCCGCCTGATTGGCGCCCCTCCGGGTTATGTCGGCTTTGATCAGGGCGGCTTGCTGACCGATGGGGTTGATCAACACCCCCATTGCGTGCTGCTGCTGGATGAAATCGAAAAGGCGCATCCGGATGTGTTCAATATCCTGTTGCAGGTGATGGATCACGGCAACCTGACCGATCATAACGGGCGCACGGTGAATTTCCGCAACGTGGTTCTGATCATGACATCGAATGCCGGTGCCGCTGAACAGGCCAAATCGGCCATCGGCTTTGGGCGCGATCGTCGCGAGGGTGAAGACACCGCCGCAATCGAACGCACCTTCACGCCCGAATTCCGAAACCGTCTGGATGCGGTAATCAGCTTCTCGCCGCTACCCAAAGAGGTCATCCTGCAAGTGGTCGAAAAGTTCGTGTTGCAGCTTGAGGCGCAACTGATGGATCGCAACGTGACCATCGAGCTGACCAAACCTGCCGCCGAATGGCTGGCCGACAAGGGTTATGACGACAAGATGGGCGCCCGCCCGCTGGGTCGGGTGATCCAGGAACATATCAAGAAGCCGCTGGCCGAGGAATTGCTGTTCGGCAAGCTCGCCAAGGGTGGTGTGGTCAAGGTGGGGATCAAGGATGGCAAGATCGACCTGAAGATCGAGGGCCCCGATCAGCCCCGCATCTCGGGCAAGAAAAAGCCACCGCTGCTGACCGCAGACTGATGCGCGCTGTTGCGCTAGGCAGTTTCGTTCTTATCGCGCAGGCGGCCCATGCCGGGCCGCCTGAATTGTATCTGCCGCTGGACTGCACGCTTGGTCAGACCTGTTACATTGAGGATTACGTCGACGCCGATCCCGGTGACGGTATGTCCGATTTCACCTGCGGCATCAAAAGCCGCGATGGGCATCGTGGCACGGATATCGTTCTGCAGTCTTTTGAGGCCATGGAAACCGGCGTGAGCGTTCTCGCCGCCGCGCCCGGTGTGGTGGCCGCTACCCGTGACAGCATGCCCGATATTGCCGTCACCGTCGACACGCGCGACAAGGTGAAAGGCCAGGAATGCGGCAATGCGGTGCGCATTGATCACGGCGATGGGTGGCAAACCCTGTACTGCCACATGAAGCAAGGCTCTGTGGCGGTACAAACCGGCGACTGGGTGTCAGTTGGTGATCCGCTTGGCCTAGTCGGTCTCAGCGGGCTGACCAACATTCCGCATGTTCACCTGACCGTTCTCAAGGATGGCAAGGTGATTGACCCCTTCGCGCCGGATGCCGATGGCACCTGCGACAGGCAGGCAGGGCAAGACGGGCTGTGGGCCACCCCGCCCGCCTACGATCCAACAGGGCTGTTTAACGCTGGCTTCTCGACATCGGTGCCCAGCTTTGAGGCCGTCAAATCCGGTGCTGCGCGAGCAACGACCTCATACACGGACGAACCGTTGGTCCTTTATGCCCATGCTTTCCATGCCCAGCCAGGTGATCTGCTGGAAGTCTCCGCCACAGGCCCGGACGGCATCGTGTTCGAGACCACAATTCCGCTGGAGGATCCGCAGGTACAGCTGTTCCGCGCCTATGGCCGCAAGGCTCCGGACGCGGGCTGGCCCGTGGGGGACTATCGCGGCATGGTCAGACTGATGCGCAGCAATGAGTTGATCGCCTGGCGTCGCGCCGATATCACAATCACTTCCCGGTAAACTTCAATTCGATCCGCCGGTTCTGTGCCCGCGCTTCGGGTGTGTCGTCAGGATTGATCGGCTGATACTGTCCAAACCCGTTGGCCGACAGACGATCGGGCGGGATCCCAAGAAAATTCACCATGTACCGCACGACCGACAGGGCGCGTGCCTGGCTGAGTTCCCAATTGTCGGCAAACTGCGCGCCCCGGATCAGGGGTACGTCATCCGTGTGGCCATCGACCTGTAAGACCCAGTCAATCTCGTCCGGGATTTCATCGGCCACATTGCTCAGGATTCCCGCAACCTTGGAAATCTCGCTTTGCCCCTGGGGTGACAGCCGCGCTTCGCCTGGGGCGAATAACACCTCCGAGGAGAACACGAAACGGTCCCCGACAATCTGCACCCCTTCCTGCGCGCCGATGACATCCCGCAAGCGACCGAAGAACTCAGATCGATACCGCTCAAGATTCTCTTTCTCCTGCTCCAGCAGCTTGCGTTTTTCCTCTTCAGCCTCGGCGCGGCGGCGTTCTTCTGCGGCCACACGGGCCAGCGCGGTGTTCAATTCGTTGCCCAAGGATTGCAGTTGCACCTCGGTGGCCGCCTCCCGGACCTTCGCATCATCCAAAAGCGCCTGAAGCCCGGAAAGCTGTTGGCGCAGGGCCGCGACTTGTTGGTTCAGCAAGGCCTGCTGGCGCTGTGCCTCGTCGGTGATCTCTTCCTGCTCGGCCAGTTGCGCGCGTGCCTCGGCCAACAAGGCGGCCCGTTCTTCGGCGCGGCTGAGCTGTTCGGAAGCCTCGCTTTCCGCCGCCAGCTTCGCGGCCAGCGCAGCGGTCAACTCCGTGCGTATCGCTTCATCATTCAATGCATCGCTTTCGGCCGCAGCCATCAAAGCCGCCACCTGTTCTTCCAACGCCGCCGCCGTCGCCTCGGTTTCCTGACCTGCCAGAAGGGCCGCTGCCAGTTGTTGATTGAGATCCTCGCCCGCAGCCTGCGCAGCGGCCAACAGGGTCAGCGTCTCTTCGGCCTTTCGGCGCTCCTCCTCCAAAGCCAGCGTCATCGCGGTCAGTTCCGTATCAGCGTTTTGTAGCCTCTCGCGTAGGGCCTCGGCCGCTGCCGCTTCTGCCAGACGGGCCTGTTCTTCCTCGGTGAGCTGCGTTTCCACCTCGGCCAGTTCAGCGCGCAAAGCCGCCGTCTGGCCTTGTTCTTCTGCATTGCGGCGTCGCAGATCGGCAATCAGCGCATCCAGTGCTTCACGCCGGGCCGCCGCCAGCCGGGCCGCTTCGGCTTGGGCGTCCACCTCGTCGCGCAACCCCGCAAGGGCCAGTTCCAACGCCTCGGCATCCGACAGCAATTGATCGCGCTGCCCTTCCAATTCGCCCACCCTGTCAAGGGCGGTGTCGCGCGCAGCCAGAAGGCTGGCGACCTGTTCCTCGAAACTGGCGATCCGGGCGGCTTGTTCTTCCTGCAGGCTGCGCGCCGCACCCAAGGTCGAGGTCAATTCGCCCACGCGTTCGGTCAGCGAGGCGTTACGATCTTCTTCCAGCCCCAGTGCGTTGGCCAGCGCTGCCACTTCGGCGCTGAGCGCGTCCAGCTCACTTTCCTGCCCTGTGATGGTTTCGCGCAGCACGAATTGCACCACCATAAAGATGGTCAAAACGAACATCAGCACCAGCAACAGCCCCGTCATCGCATCCACGAACCCCGGCCAGATCGAGGCCTGAAAGCGGGTTCCGGTGCGGCGCGACAGGGCCATCGCTTAACTGTCCTGCTCGGGGTCCTGCCCCTTGCGCAGTTTGCGCGGGCTGGGAGGAGGATTGCGCAGCTGGTCGAAAATCTTGGTCAGGGCGGCCAGATCGGTGCGCAATTCGGTCATGGTTTCCTGACGGCCCGCGCTGATTTCCTCAAGGATGCGCAACATCTGAACATCGATCGAGCGCAGGCGCATCCGGCTTTCGGCATCCATGCCATCGCCACCGCGATCCTGATTTTCGAGGGTTTCGATCAAACGGTCTTGCCCTTCCGCCACGCGCATCAACGCGGCGTTCACGGGGTTCGTATCGCCCATACGGTGGGTCAGCCGTTCGATGGAATCCGCCACGACCCCCAGTTTTTCATCAACCATGGCGCGGCTGACATCGGATTGCGTCAGCATCATCTGCAACGCCTCCATCTGTTCAGTCATGTGGTCCAGAACACCGGCCACGGCATGGGTTTCGACGCTGCCTTCGCCATCTCCGGCAGAAAATCCGACCCGTGTGATGGTTGACATCCATTCCTCAAGCTCGCGATAGAACCGGTTTTGCCCATGACCTGCGAACAGCTCCAGCAAACCCACCACCAGCGACCCGGCGAGCCCCAACAGGGACGACGCAAAGGCGACACCCATCCCCCCCAACTGCGCCTCAAGCCCCGTCATCAGGCGGTTGAATACCTCAACGCCAGCCTCGCCCTCTTGCGGGGCCAGGCTGCGGATCGTGTCGACAACGGCCGGAACCGTTGTCGCCAAGCCATAGAACGTCCCCAAAAGCCCAAGGAAAATCAGCATATTGACGATGTAACGCGTGATTTCCCGCGCTTCGTCGATGCGTTGTGCCACCGAATCCAGAATGGATCGCGCCGAGGTTGATGCGATTTGCATCCGCTTGCCGCGTTGACGCAGCAATGTCGCCAGCGGGGCCAGTAATTGCGGCGGCTGAACCATCTCGTGACCGGGCGTTTTCGCAACAAACCCTTCGATCCAGCGCGCCGATCCGATCAGTTGGAACACCTGCCAGAAACAGGCGACAACCCCGATGATAAACACGAAAACGATGAAGCCGTTCAGCCATGGATTTGCCTGGAACACAGGCAACACCCGGGGCAAGGCCAAAAAGGCCCCTAGCCCCGTCAGCCCCAAAACGATCAGCATCAGCATGATCTGTCGGACAGGGTGGGAAAACTGCGGCTCGACCTCGCGGTCCGGCTGGTCCATCTGGACGGCTCCCGGCTCTGATTTTGTTATGGGGAGCCTACGCGCTCTGCCCCTTTAAGCCAAGGGTTTATGCGGCCAGGCTGCGCACCCGGCGGCTCAGCCATGCCAGATCAGGATCGTGGATACCCAGCTCGTTCAGATGGGCGGCGGTGTTGTAGAGATATTCATCATTGGGTCCACGTCCACCAACCGCCCGCGCGATGATGCGGGCCTGTTCTTCAAGGTCCAGCCCGCCGCAATACTGCACGTGATCCGGATCGACCACATAGGTCACAGCCTCAACCTCGCGACCGTCCGCTAGCGTGATCTGCAAGAACTTTTCCAGATAGGCGGACGAGATCAATTCGCGCTCACGCAGATAGGCCAGCACCTCGTCCTGGCGATCGGTGGCCACAGACAGCGCCACGCCTTCACAGACCGATCTCGGACATTCATCAAGGGCCAGAACCAGGCCGGGATTCTCGTCGGTCCCGCGGTGATGGATGCTGCGCATACAAAAGCTGCGCGCATATCTCGGCAAGGTCGCCAGAACCCGTTCCTGCGCGTCAAAGCCGGGATTCCAAACCAGCGATCCGTACCCAAAGACCCATAGTGTCATTTTGCTGTTCCTCACGGCGTTTGACCCTATAAACACCATGTCGATGAGGCAGGAAAGGGGCGATACCGATGCGGTTGCTATTGACGGTAATGCTTGTGGCGGTGGCAGGCTGGTCGGGTTATTGGTTTTTGGGCTCGACGGGCGTCAAGTCCGGCTTCGAGATCTGGTTCGACGAACGCCGCGCCGACGGTTGGGTGGCCGAGTACAGCGACCTTAGCGTTGCGGGTTACCCGAACCGGATCGACACCAGTTTCACCGATCTGGCGTTGGCCGATCCTGCGACCGGATTGGCGTGGGAGGCGCCGTTTTTCCAGATATTGGCGCTGAGTTATCGGCCAAATCATGTCATCGCCGTCTGGCCGAACGCTCAACGTATCGCGTCGCCTTACGAAAAACTGGATGTAAACAGCAGCGATATGCGCGCCAGCCTGGTGTTGGAAGCCTCCACGCTGCTGACGCTGGCCCGAACCACGCTGACAGCCGAAGATCTGGTGATCACGCCAGTGGGAGAGAGCGAGGCCACCAGGATTGCAGCACTGACGCTCGCAGCCGAACGCGTGCCCGTGGACGGCGATGCCAGCTACCGGCTGGGACTGTCCGCAGACGGGTTCGCACCCTCGCTGCCGTGGCGCGCGCATCTGGACCCGGGCGGCACACTGCCCGAGACACTGGACGCCCTCACGGCGGATATCACCGTCACGTTCGACAAACCTTGGGACCGGCTGGCCATTGAACAGGCCCGCCCGCAACCGCGTCAGATCAAGGTCAAGCTGGCCGAGGCGCGGTGGGGGCAGTTGGAATTGCAGGTCGCGGGCGATCTGAACGTAGACGCAAATGGCATGCCCGACGGGTCTCTGACAATCAAGGCGCGCAACTGGCGGGATATTCTGGCCCTGGCGGTCAAAGCCGGAGCGTTGCCCGAAGGATTGGCAGGCACGTTGGAAGACGGGCTTGGATTGATCGCTGGCCTAGCGGGCAACCCCAAGACCCTGGACATCCCGTTGGATTTTCGCAATGGCCGTGTGTTGTTGGGGCCTGTGCCGATTGGCCCCGCCCCGGTTCTTAAGCTGCGCTAACGGCAATAAGGTCCGCTGCGATAGTCGGCTATATCAAAGTGGAAATGGTCTTGATGGTGGCGGTCTGATTTCGGGCCAAGCACTGTGCCAAAGGGACCGCAGGCAGAAGCGTGCAAATCCTTCATGATCCGGCCCTTTTTACCGCCACTCCAATGTTGTGTCACGGTCAGCGCGCTGCCATCGGCCAGACGGAATTCCGAGATATCAATCGCATTGCCCTTGGCGTGTTCTGACAAACGTCCGCCGCGTTTGTGGTTGCGATTACGACAAGCATAGTGCGCCGCTACTTTCAGCGATTTCAACCCTCCGCCAGTATCTCCAATTGTCGGGATCGCAGAACCAAGCACCCAGCCATTCAGCGCCCTGGCAGTTCCACAGTTGATCGTCGCCGACTGACTCAGCGCAATCCCGCCCACAGACGTGACCCGCACCGCATTTTCCACGCCACAGGCACCCGGGCCAGGCACATCGCCAATCTCTTCGCCCTTGATTGCAGGAACCCCGCAGACCGATCCTTCGGCGCTGAAACTGGCCGTATCGCCTTTGCCACCCATCACGTTGCGGACATTATCAACCACAGAACATCCCATTAAAACCAACGGGATAAGAAGCATCACTCGCATAGGTTCACCCTTTTTTCACGCGCCCAAAATCTGGTGCGTCAGTATCTTGCCCAGCCTCGATAATACCACGGCGGATTGCGCGTGTCCGGGTGAAATAGTCATGCAGGTGATCGCCGTCGCCGGTGCGGATAGCGCGCTGCAGGGCAAACAATTCTTCCGTAAATCGGCCAAGAATTTCCAGCGTCGCGTCCTTGTTGTTCAGGAAAACATCGCGCCACATGGTCGGATCGCTGGCGGCAATCCGGGTGAAGTCACGAAACCCGGCGGCGGAGTACTTGATCACTTCGCTGTCGGTGACCCGGCGCAGATCGTCGGCCACGCCCACCATCGTGTAAGCGATCAGGTGCGGTGCGTGGCTGGTGACAGCCAGAACCAGATCGTGGTGATCGGCGTCCATTTCCTCGGTGTTCGAGCCAAGCCCCTGCCAGAAACGTTCCAGTGTCTCAACGGCGGTGCGATCACTTCCCTCCTGCGGAACGATCAGGCACCAACGGTCGTCAAACAGTTCGGCAAAGCCCGACTCGGGACCCGAATGTTCAGTCCCTGCCAACGGGTGCGCAGGGACAAAATGAACATTGTCCGGCAGATGCGGAGCGACAGCGTCGATCAGTTCACGCTTGACCGAACCGACATCGCTGACAGTCGCACCGGGTTTGAGTGCCGGAGCGATTTCGGCGGCGACGGCGCCCATCGCACCCACCGGCACACAAAGCACAACAAGGTCGGCACCCTCAACCGCCTCGGCAGCACTGTCGCAAACCCGGTCACACAGCCCGATCCTGCGCGCCGTGTCTCGTGTGGCCTGAGATCGCGCATAGCCCGTGACATCGCCCGCCAGGTTGGTGCGTTTCATCGCCCAGAACATGGACGAGGCGATCAAACCCAGTCCGATCAGGGCCACGCGGTCGTAGATCTGTGTCATCGTGCTCGTTCCATGAACTTGCCCACGGCATGGGCCACACGGCGGCAACCGGCCTCGTCGCCGACGGTAATACGCAGGCAGTGGGGCAGGTTATACCCCGCGACCCGACGCACGATGATGCCTTCAGATTGCAGGTACTCATCGCAGGCCTCGGCCTCGTCCTGGCTGGCAAAACGGGCAAGGATGAAATTCGCCGTCGAGGTGTCGGAAGGCACGCCATGCTCGGCCAGTGCCTCGGCAAGCCAGGCCCGCAGGCGGGTATTGTCCTCACGGCATTTGGTGGTCCAGACTGCATCGCGCACTGCCGCCTCGGCGGCAGACAAGGCGGGTTGGCTGACGTTGAACGGCCCCCGCACGCGGTTGAGTACGTCAATCACATGTTGCGGGCCATATCCCCAGCCGACGCGCAAGGCACCCAGCCCGTAAATCTTGGAAAACGTGCGGGTCATCACAACGTTTTCGCGCGCATCGACCAACGCGGCACCGCCATCATAGCCGTCGACATATTCAGCATAGGCCCCATCGATCACCAGCAGAACCTGCTCGGGCAGCCCACGCGCCAGACGGGCCAGTTCGGCCTCGCCCACCATCGTGCCGGTGGGATTGTTAGGATTGGCCAGAAACACCAGTTTCGTGCGTTCCGTGCAGGCGGCCAGAATCGCGTCCACATCCGTCACGCGCTCGCGTTCTGGCACCTCAACAGGAGTGGCACCGTTGGCCATGGCCGAAATCCGGTACATGGCAAAGCCGTGTTCGGTATGGACAACCTCGTCGCCCGGACCGGCGAAGGCCTGACAGAGAAAGGCGATAATCTCGTCGCTGCCCTGACCACAGATCACACGGGCAGGATCGACGCCATGCACATCACCGATCGCCGCGCGTAGGCCAGCATGGTCAGAGGACGGATAGCGATGCAGCTCGAACGCCAGTTTTTGATAGATTTTCTTGGCAGCTTCACTGGGCCCGAACGGATTTTCGTTCGAGCTGAGCTTGGTCACATTCGTGATCCCCTCGATATGTGACGCCCCACCCTGATAAAGCGCGATATCCAGAATGCCGGGCTGTGGTGTGATCTTGGTCATCCGTTCGCTCCTTCCCACGCGGTTCTAGCGACGGTTCGCAATCAAGGCCAGCACCAAACGCAGCACAGCAAGCGCAGTGTTACAAGCCTGTCACGCATACCCAATCGGCAATCACCAAGAGTTGTCCAAACAATCAAAAAATCCAATATGCAATGGTGCCCTTTTGTGAAATGTAGATGAATGGTCCTCACCAGACTGGAAACGATCAGGTTCGTTACTTTGCACCAGAGCCGTGCGGGCTGATGTAGAAGTCCAGTTTCATGTTTTCATGAATGGTATCCCGTCAAAGGAATTCGAATACATGGAAAAAAGCCTGTTTCAGTTCATCTGGAAGCACTCCAAGCGCAGCCAGCTTGTATTGCTGGCGGTCACCATCCTGACATTTCCGGTGCTCTATATCTCGCTGGAGTTGCCAAAGCGCATTATCAACGACGCGATCGGCGGGACCGGAGAGGACATCACGGTTCTTGGCGTGACATTGAGCCAGGTCCGGTTCCTGATGGTTCTCTGTTTTGCATTCCTTCTGGCCGTGCTGGTGAACGGGTTATTGAAGATGCGCCTCAACACGATGAAAGGCGTTCTGGCTGAACGGCTTCTTCGGCGGTTCCGGTTTCAGATGTTGACCCGCGTCTTACGATTCCCGCGTCCGTACTTCCAGACAACCAGCCAGGGAGAGCTGGTTTCAATGATCACCTCAGAAGCGGAACCCATGGGCGGGCTTATGGGGGATATGATATCTCAGCCGGTGTTCCAGGCGGGCCAGATGCTGACGATTTTGGCGTTTCTGTTTGCCCAGAGTGTCTGGTTCGGGCTGGCGTCTGTCGCGCTGATCCCACTCCAGGCGTGGCTCATCCCCATGCTTCAGCGACAGATCAACCAGTTGAACAAGAAACGCATTCAGGAAGTCCGCAGACTGGCGACGGAGATCGGGGAAACCGCCGCAGGGGTAAGCGACATTCGAACGAATGGTGGCATGCGTTACCGGATGTCACTGTTTTCTGATCGTTTGGGACATCTGTTTAAGATCCGTTTCGAGATTTACCAAAAGAAATTCTTCATGAAGTTTCTGAACAACTTCATCAATCAGCTGACACCCTTCTTTTTCTACTCGGTTGGAGGATACCTGGCCATCAAGGGGCAGATTTCGGTCGGCGCACTCGTGGCCGCACTTGCGGCTTACAAAGATCTGTCGTCGCCGTGGAAAGAGCTTCTGATGTACTACAATCAAACTCAGGACATGGCGCTTCGCTGGAGCGTTGTGACCGAGAAATTCGCGCCAAAAACGCTTGTCCGGGACGAACTGTTCGACGGCACGCCCGATGCCCTTCCCAGCCTGAAGGGTGACATTGAACTCCATAACCTCACCGTGATCGACGACGGAGGGCATAAGATACTGGAGGATATCAACCTCACCATCCCGCAAGGGGCGCGCGTGGCCGTCAAGGCAAAGAGCGAAACCGCCGCCCGGGCTTTTGCCGATGTCTTGACGCGTGAAATCATCCCCCATCGCGGCACAGTGCGGATTGCCGGCCACAACCTGAACGATCTGCATCAGACTGTGGTGGCCAACCGCATTGGTTATGCGCATTCCAAGCCACATATCTTTCAGGGCACTCTGGGTGGCAATCTGATGTTACCATTCAAGCGCAAGCCCGTCCTTGAGGGTGACCTGCCTGCGAACATCACGGACTGGCAGCAAGAAGCTCAGCGGTCTGGGAACAGTTTGGATCCCTTCGAGTTGGAATGGGTCGATCCAGGTGCCGCCGGATTGGAAACAGCCGACGCCATCCACGAGTGGTGGTTTCAGCTGGTTGAGGCGATGGGAATCGATGATTTCATGGTGCGGCGTGCCTTGCGATCTCATCTTAATCCAAACACCCAGAAGGAATTTGCAGACGCCATCGTCAAGCTGCGGCCCGAGGTTGCCAAACGCCTGGCCGAGGCAGGCATGGGCGACATCGTCTACGCCTTTGATCCTAATAAATTCAACCCGGTCTCCCCTTTGGGCAGCAACCTTCTATACGCATTGCCAACCGAAATGCTGACACAAAGAACCCTTGCCCAGGATGCGAATTTCGTTCGAATTCTGGAGGAGGAGGGTATTGTGGGCGAATTGGCGCAAATGTCGGTCGATCTGATCGAAGGCTTGGCCGCCACCTTTGGCGAGGATGGGACCGACCATCCCTTATTCCTACGTTTGAATATGGATGACGGTCTTTATGATCAACTCCGCACAATTCTGGCCAAATGGCATAAAGTGAGCGCCGCCGGGCTTTCCAAAGAGGAATTTGCCCTGATGCTGACCGTGCCTTTCGCGTTTTCTGCCGAACAATTCGGCCCGGCATTCAGCGATGATTTCAAAGAACGAGTCCTCGAAATCCGAAAGGCAAGCGCGCAGCGTCTGGTTTCGCAGCTTGAAGGCCTATTTGAACCGATTGATCCACAGCGATACTTCCCTGTGATGACAGTTCTGGGGAACACGATCTTTGGCCGTATTTCAAACATGGCTGGTGGGCGGGAAAAACAGATTGAAGACATCGTGGTCGAGGTCATCAAGGAGGCTGGATTGAGGCGTTTGGCAGCTCAGTCCATTTTTGATGTGGACACAACGCCGGGCGGTGAAAACCTTCCGGCGGTGTTCCGTGAACGCATCGCTTTCAGCCGTGCAGGTATAAAGAAACCCGATATCCTTATTCTCGGAAATGCCCTGGCCAGCCACGACAGCGCTGCTCGGGCAAAAATGAGGCAGCGCATCAGCAGGTTGATGCCGGACGCAACCAAGATTTTCATCGAAACCAACTTCCATAACCCGCAAGATTACGACCTGTTTGTCGAAATACTGGATGGGCAGATCAACGGTGTAGAGCAAGCGGACCGTCCGGAGGATGAAAATGCGCGTCAGGATCTGAACCGAAAACTCAAGGCCATCGACCAGACCGAATTGTTTGGCGACCTTGATCGCAAACAGCAACGTTTGCTGGCGTTCAGCAGCCAGTGGTACAAGGCCAAATCAGGGCAGAAAATTTTTGCGGCCGGGCAAACCGCAGACGCGGCGTTCCTGTGTGTCAAAGGACGGGCTGGTCTGTACTGGCCCGCCGAAGACGGCCATGCGCGTTTGGTGACCGAAGTAGAGCCAGGTCGGATCATCGGTGATCTTGCGGCTATTCTTGAAGATGATCGTCAATTGGACCTGATCGCCATTGAAGACAGTGTCTTTCTTCGTATCGGCGCAACTGAACTTATGGCGGTTGTCGAACATGACGCCAAGGTCGCGGGCAGCCTGCTGCGCACTGTCGCAAGCCACCTTATGGAAGCCGCGGATCGATCACGAGCAGCGCACGAGTACGCCACCAGTAAGGGCATCGATTTCACGGAATTTGATAACAGAGAATAGTGGTGAGAAACGGGCTGCTATGACCTTCCTCGATGCTTAGCCGTTGCCTGAGAAACGAAAAAAGCGGCCCACAAGGGGCCGCCCGTTTCGTCGAACTAACGCAGCGCGGTTAGTTCTGTGCGTAGAATTCGATGACGAGGTTCGGTTCCATCATCACCGGGTAAGGCACATCGCCCAGCGCCGGTGTGCGCACGAAGGTGGCGGTCATTTTGGAATGATCGGCATCGATGTAATCAGGAACATCACGCTCGGGCAGTTGAACGGCTTCCAGCAGGGCAGTCATTTGCTTGGAGCGATCGCGCACTTCGATCACGTCACCCTCTTTCACGCGGTAGGAGGGGATGTTGACCTTCTTGCCGTTCACACGGACATGGCCGTGGTTCACGAACTGGCGGGCCGCAAACACGGTGGCCACGAACTTGGCGCGGTACACGACAGCGTCCAGGCGGCGTTCCAACAGACCCACCAGGTTTTCACCGGTGTCGCCTTTGACCCGCTCGGCCTCGGCAAAGATGCGGCGGAACTGTTTCTCGGTCAGATCGCCGTAGTAGCCTTTCAGCTTCTGCTTGGCACGCAGCTGCAGACCGAAGTCTGACATCTTGCCCTTGCGGCGCTGGCCGTGCTGGCCGGGCGCGCTTTCGCGGCGATTGACGGGGGATTTCGGACGACCCCAGATGTTTTCACCCATCCGGCGGTCAATTTTGTACTTGGCAGACGTGCGTTTGGTCACGGCTGATCTCCTTCCTAGATGTGAAGGGCGTTGTCCTTTGGATTGCTCCCGACAGGCATCCCCTTGCGGGGGCCACCAACACCAATGAAGCCGCGCTTATACAAGCCCGTCAGCCAGTGTCAACCATGCGTGATGCGGCCCCGGTTCAGGCCGCTTCGTGCGTCAAAATGGCCGCCTCGGATCCGTTCAGATTGCGCCGTGCAAAACTGCCATAGGCGTGAGGTTCATATTCCAGCGCCGGCAGCAGATCGACCAACCGCTTGCGGTCATCTTCGGCAAGGGTGGACAGTGCCGTGCTGGCGGGATGAAAGCTTTCCGTTTCCACACCATTGGCCCATAAAATCTGATGCTGGGGCAACAGCATGTGGATATACGTGATCTCTCGCACCGCCAGATCGACCGTGATGGTCGAGTTGTTGATCAAATCCTTGGCTGAAACCAGCACTTCGGGCGTATTGAAAAGCGCCTGCGCAACGTCGCCCGAAACCAGCATCCTGTGTTCGGGGGAAACCAACAATTCCTCATCCGGACGCTCGACCCCCAAAGCACCCGCACGAATACGGATGGGCCGCAACTTGGGCATCGCAAACAGGCGCGCGCCGCTCATCCGCCGGCTTCCAAGCCATTGGATTTCCTGCGCGCCATTGTCCTTGGTCTGCACCCAGTCACCTTCACGCAGCTCTTCGACAAGGCGCGGGCCGTCAGGAGTTTCAATCCGCGTGCCCGGAGTAAAACAAATCACACCGCCCGTGTCAGGGCCGGTTGATCCACTGGCGTGACCCTGAAGCGTGTGGTGAACCACCCACATTTCCGTGCCACGCGGCGGAATTTCGTCGATAAAGATCAGCAAGGGCGGAGCACCTCCCCCAACTTCGATCAGGGTGACAGTATAGCTTTGTGCGCCATCCGTAACCACGAAGCCGCTATCCATCAGCGGTTCGTCAATCTCGACCTTGCTGAGATCCTTGGTGTTTGTCCGTGCCGCACCCACCAACCTGCGCACCATGCGCGCAGCGCGTTTGCGGCTGTTTTGTTCGCCGTCTGCATTCTCGAGTCGCAATAACTCACTTGGCCCGTCAACGCGCACAACTTCTCCGCGCCAGGACCACGCCGTGCCCACGTCCAAAGACTGGACCGGGGCGGCCTCTAAACCGTCCACTTCCGTCTGCGACCAGGAGATGACAAACGTGCCACGAAAGCCCGTTTTCATTGCCTGTATGCTGCCTCTTTATTCTTTTTATTACCGGAAGGTTAACAGCCGCGAATCACCGTGGGAAGCCCCCTGATTCGTTTTTCGCGAAAAATTCTCGAAACCGTCACGCCAGCCCCACATAAGGGACCTGCCAGCCGTTACTTTACAAAGGGTCCCGGCGGGGTTGTTGTCAGCGCCTCCGCACCATCGGGACCCAACAGAACGGTGTTGGACACAAAGTAATTGCCGCGCCCGGTTTCCGTGAACCAGGACATTAGGTGGCAGGTCATCCCCTCCTTGATTTCCAGGTCCGAGTCATGACGCAACCCGGTCACCCGTGGCCCTCCTGTCCAACTGGGCGGGAAGCCGATGCCCACCAGATACCCGCAGTGATGACGGCGATATTCGGGCATCCCGGCGGCATTCACCACCTCTTGCCATGCGTTGTAAGCATCCCGCGCCCGTATCCCCGGTTGCAAGGCAGCCATCACCGCTTCAAAGGCGATCTGGCTTAACTCGGCCATCTGCGCATCTTCGTCCGAGATATGGCCAATCGAAACCAATCGCCCCATGGGCGCGTTGTAGCGTGCGACACAACCCGCGACTTCCAGAAAGACAGCCTCACGATGTACGCCGTCGCCCCATGTTGTGTGTTCTTCCGCCATGCGCCAGGCAGGGCGCAGGAACGGACCGAAACCGGGCGGGCCACCCCCGGCGCGCGTCATCGCTGCCAGGCATTCGGCCGCCACATCCACCTCGCGAGCACCGTCGTGAATGGCATCAATCGCTGCTTGTGTGCCCGCATCCGCCGCCTTAGCGGCCGCCCGCATGAAGCCTTGTTCTTCCGGGGATTTAACGAGGCGCAACTTGTCCACCACCCCGGTGATGTCCTGCCAGGCGCCTGCTGAAATACCCTCGTTCAACTGCGACCCCATGGCATAGGCCAGACCAGACGACCCGGCCTCGATACCGATGGTCTTCCCCGTGGTGGCCCCGGAAAGCTGTGATATCACAACATCCGCTGCGCTCTCAGAATCGCTGTGTCCCACAAAAACGGCATTGCGCACCATGTTGCGGATCGCCACCTGCTCCATCTGACGCGTGACCAGTGTCAGGTCTCCCTCGGCAGGCACGATCAGGACATGCGGCGCGAAATAGCCCCAGTGATCCAACCCGATAAGGTAGAAGATGTTCTCAGGCGACGATAGAAGCGCGATATCCACACCTCGCTCTGACATTGCGGCCTGGGTTGCGGCCACGCGACGGGCAAGTTCCTGATCAGAAAAAGGGTTACTGTGCATGATGGGCGCTCCGTCCTTGGATGCGCAACGTTGGACGGGTCAGAATGGCCCCGCAAGAAAATAATGCGCAGCGTGCGCTACAACTCGCGCATCCAGAACTGCAACGGATGATTCGTTTCGCCACTCTGATCCCGGTCTTTCCACCGATAATGCGCAATCACACCATCCAAAGGCGCATAGCCCCGCTTGCGCCAGAACCCGTCCAGTGGCTGGTACCTTTCGGGACGCAACGGATGATCAGCGGGGCGCACGACACCACAAAACGCAGAATAGCGGCGGCCAAGGGCCCGGGCGTGCGCCTCGCGTTCGTCGAAAAAGGCATGGCCAATCCCCTGCCCCCGGTATTCGGGCAACAGCACGCTTTCCGCGCAGTAGAAGATATCACTCAGCGGGATGTTCTGACCGGCAAAAGCCGCGGCGAACTCACCCGCGTGCTCTTCCATGGGCGAGCCGGTCGACGCCCCCACCAACCGGTCACCATCAAACGCCCCCACCAGAATGGCGTTTTCGCTATCGCGATAAGTCTGAAGATAGCGCCGCTCGTATTCCACATCACCGTCATAGAGATAGGGAAAGACCCGGAACACCTCGATGCGCAGCTGCGCCAGATCGTCCAGCGCGTCTTCCAGCGCAGCCCCTGTCAGCCGCGCAACCCGGATCACGACACCTGCGCCGTCCAATCGGCAAGGTTGTAATAGGTCACCACGCGCGTGATCAGCCCGTCGCGCAGGGTAAAGAACGATCCCGCAGGCAGGCGGTAGCTCTGACCTCTCGCTTCGGGCAGGCCCGGATCAGTGTCCAGATAGGTGCCATTCACGATGTATTCCGCCGCCGCACGGGTGCCGTTTTCAGCCTCGAAAATCACCATATCGGTCAGGGTTTCGCGATAGCGCGCGTTCATATGCTCGCAAAAGGCGCGAAACTGCTCTTTGCCGGTGCGCACAATCCCTTCGTTGACGTGATGGGCCACATCCTCGGCCAGACACGCCAACATGGCATCTACATCCCCGGCATTGAACGCCTCAAAGTACTGTTTGACGGTGTCGTTCACAGATCGCTCCTCGGTTCGCCCCACTTGTCTTTGAGATGCGAGATAATCTGATCGCGGGTCTGCCGATACGCATCCAACTTGGCCTCGCGGGTCTCGCCCAGACCCGTTGGGTCCATGATCGGCCAATAGACCACGTCCAGATGAAAAACACGGGTCAGTTCCTGCGCGCGCCGCTGGCTGGCCGGGCTGAGCGCGACCACCAGATCGAACGAGCTGAGGTCATCGCCCCATTGCTCCATCTCGTCAAAGCTGCGGGTGCGGTGGCGTTCCAACTCGACCCCCATCTCGCGGCAGACCGCCACACTGAACCCGTCAATGTCGCGTTCGCTTTTGACCCCGGCGGATTGGACATAGGTGTCCGTGCCATAGAATTTCTTCATGATCCCTTCGGCAATCGGTGAGCGAGCCGAGTTGTGATCACAACAAAACAGCACCGATTGGGGAAGTTCAGATACCATATGGTTCAGGCCCCGAAATGCAGCACGCAAATCAGCGTGAACAGGCGCCGCGCCGTGTCATTGTCAATATCGGCCTTGCCGTCCAGCCGCTCTTCAAGGATGCGCGCGCCCTCGTTGTGAATGCCGCGCCGGGCCATATCAATCGTCTCGATCTGGCTGGGGGGCATGTTCTTGACCGCATCGAAATAGCTTTCGCAAATCGCCCAGTAATCCTTGACCACCTGGCGGAACGGCGACAGCGACAGATGAAATTCTGCAGCCGGCTCTTCGGCCTCGGTGCGGATATCAAACACCAGCCGCTTTTCGCGGATTGACAGGCCCACTCGGTAAGGACCCTCGGGCATTACGCGGTCATCCCGTTGGGGCAGCGCAAACGTATTGTCCTCGATCAAATCAAACATGGCGACTTTGCGCTCTTGCTCGATCTCGGGCGTGGGGGGCGGCAGGTTGGCGTCATCCAACGCGATATGGCAGATGCGGGTCATCTTGAAGTCTTTCGCACGAAAATCTGACAAATGCCTAGCGCAGCCGCGAAGGCGGGGCAATGCGGCATCCGCTCTTCACGGCTAGAGCGAGGCGTTCCGGCCACGGCGTTCAGTCGTTCAGGTGTTTCAGACGCGCGGTGACAGACAATCCATGCGCCTCAAGACTTTCAGATCGCGCCAAGGTTTCGGCCGCCGGGCCAATGGCGCGCAGGGCGGCCGGTGTCATCAGCGCGAGAGTGGTGCGCTTGATGAAATCCATCACGCTCAGGCCCGAAGAAAACCGCGCCGAGCGGGCCGTGGGCAGCACATGGTTGGGCCCGCCGACATAATCGCCAATGGCCTCGGGCGTCCATGCGCCAAGAAAAATCGCCCCGGCATGGGTGATCTTTCGGGAATAAGCGTCCGGATCGGCCACACAAAGCTCAAGATGTTCAGGGGCAACACGGTTTGACAGCTCTGCTGCAACGCTCAGATCAGGCACCGTGATGATTGCGCCGTAATCGCGCCAGCTGGCCCCGGCAATCGCACGTCGCTCCAGTGTTTCGAGGAATTTGCTGACCGAGGCATCAACGGCCCGCGCCAGTTCGGCGCTGTCCGTGACTAGGATCGACTGGGCGCTTTCGTCATGTTCCGCCTGGCTCAGCAGGTCCAGCGCCAGCCAGTCCGGGTTGTTATCCCCATCCGCGATCACCAGGATTTCCGACGGCCCGGCGATCATATCAATGCCCACCTTGCCGAACACCCGGCGTTTGGCCGCCGCCACAAAAGCATTGCCCGGCCCGGTGATCTTATCAACGGGCGCAATGGTTTCCGTGCCGTAAGCCAGCGCGGCAATCGCCTGCGCCCCACCGATACGATAGACCTCATCCACGCCCGACAGGCGCGCGGCCAGCAAGACCAGCGGATTGGCCTGCCCATCCGGCGTGGGCACGGTGATGGCCAACCGTTCGACCCCTGCTACCTTGGCCGGGATCGCATTCATCAGCACCGAGGACGGGTAGGATGCCAAGCCACCCGGCACGTACAGCCCGGCAGCCGAGACCGGCGTCCAGCGCCAACCGAGCATTGCGCCGCTCTCATCCTCCCAAGCCTCATCGGCCGGCATTTGCCGCGCGTGATAAGCACGGATACGCTCGGCAGCCAGTTCCAGTGCAGCGCGTTCCGCCTCGGGCACATTGGCGATATGGGCGTCAATCTCGGCCTCGGAAAAGCGGATCGTGTCGGGCGTCAGGGTCAACCGGTCGAACTTTTCGGTCAGTTCGATCACAGCTGCATCGCCACGCGCGCGCACATTGGCGATGATGTCCGCCACGGCGGCATCCACATCCGGCGATTCCTCGCGCTTGGCCCCGAGAAGGGCGGCAAACTGGGATTCAAACTCGGGATCAGCGGCGTTCAGATAGATCGGCATTGGCGTTCCTTATCGGCGTTCAGCGACTCAAATCTTGTGATCAGGGGTTTTGCCCGACGCAGCCCGATAGGGCCGCGTGACATCGCGCAACGTCACTTCAAGCGCCTCGACCTCGAGGCGGATCGCGCCATCCCCCGCGAGGGTCAACAAGACATGGCCCGCGCCATCATCACCCGGTTCAAACGTGACGCTGAGCAGCGACAGGATCATGTCCGGGTCAGACCGGTCGATCCCCTGGCTGGCCACTTTCAGCACGTTATCGATGGCCAGAACCGATCTCACCCGCTCGGGACCATGGCGCGCCTGTCCTTCATCTTCCCAGCGAAACCGATTGAGCAGGAGCGCAAAACGATGATCCACCGCGCGCCAGGTCATTTCGGTGATCGGAAACACCGCGTCCTGCCCCAGCGATGAAATCACCTTGAGGTCTTCACCATCCATCGCGCCCAGGTTCAGCGGTGCCTCGCGCCCGTCTTCAAATGTTGCATCCCTGCTCATACGCCCTGCACCCGTTCGATTTTCGCGCCCAGATCGCCCAGCTTTTGTTCGACGCGCTCATACCCGCGATCCAAATGATAGACACGGTTCACAATCGTTTCGCCCTCGGCCGCAAGGCCCGCAAGGATCAAAGATACGGAGGCCCGCAGGTCGGTGGCCATCACCGGCGCGCCCTTAAGGCGTTCCACACCTGTCACCGTGGCATGACCACCATGCACCTCGATCTGCGCACCCATCCGCATCAATTCAGGGGCATGCATAAAGCGGTTCTCAAAGATCTTCTCTTCCAGAACGCTGGTGCCCTCGGCGGTGCACATCAGCGCCATCATCTGCGCCTGCAGGTCGGTGGGAAAGCCGGGGAATGGCTCGGTCGTGACATCGACCGCCTTCACGCGGCCATTGGTGCGGGTGACTTTCAGACCGTTCTTGGTCTCGCTCACGCTGATCCCCGCAGCGTCCAGTTTCTCGCAAAACGCACCAACAAGATCGATCCGCCCGCCAAGGCACTCCACCTCGCCCCCGCAAATCGCCGGGGCCAGCATATAGGTGCCCAACTCGATCCGGTCGGTGACAACCTGGTGGGTGGCCCCGTGCAACCGATCCACACCCTGAATGGTGATCTCAGGAGTGCCATCCCCTTCGATCTGCGCGCCCATCGCCCGCAGGCAATCCGCCAGATCAACGATCTCAGGCTCGCGTGCGGCGTTTTTCAGAACCGTGGTGCCCTTGGCCAAAGTCGCGGCCATCAGCACGTTTTCAGTCGCGCCCACGGACGCAAACCGCATCTCGTGCACCGCCCCTTTCAGTCCGCCCTTGGCCACGGCGTGCAGATAGCCGTCTTTCAATTCGATCTCAGCACCTAGCGCCTCGAGCGCCTCGATGTGCAAATCCATCGGCCGCGCGCCAATCGCACAGCCACCCGGCAGCGAAACCACCGCATGGCCCAGTCGTGCCAGCATCGGCCCCAGCACAAGGTTCGAGGCGCGCATTTTGCGCACGATGTCATAATCGGCGACGTGGTTGTTCACATCATGGCTCGACATGGCAAGAACCTGCCCGTCCTGCATCGAGGTGACCTCGGCGCCCAACGACTGCAACAGCTCGGTCATGGTCTTGATATCTGACAAGCGCGGCGCGTTGGTCAGGGTCAGCGGCTCTTCACTCAGCAACGTGGCCGGCATCAGCGTCAGACCCGCGTTCTTGGCCCCCGCAATCGGGATCTGGCCATTCAGGGGGCCATTGCCCGTGACGATAATCGAATCCATCTGCTCTACCTTTTACCTTTATTATCCAGCGGCTTATCCTCGGCGCGGGCGCGGGCCTGTGCCTTGCGCCGTCCCATATTGGCCTTCAACGCAGCCTTCAGCCTGTCTTCGCGCGTCTCGCCCGTTTTCGGGGCCGGTTTGCCGGGTTTTGGTTTTGTCATGGCCCCTCTCTATCGCAGGTGTCAAAAAGGGTCCAGTTACCCCTTGCACCAAAGCGCATAAGGGTCTAATCAGCGCGCCACGGTTCGCTGTTGTAGCTCAGTGGTAGAGCGCGTCATTGGTAATGACGAGGTCGGGAGTTCAATCCTCCCCAACAGCACCAGATTCTCCAACAATTGTTCGGCGTCACTGTCTGATGGTGAGTTATCTGTCAGCTACGCTTCTGGGTGTGATGCCGATCGCCAAAACTGGACATCCACCATTCCGCCCCGCATCTAGCCTATATAAAAGCTTGCCCATCCAAGTGGTTGAGGCACCATATTTTTTGTAGACGTCTTCAGTCCCAACGCCGCCGTCTTTCTTCAGAACTTTTCCCAAACTCCTGAAAAAATGATTGTCCAGACTAGATCCTCTCGTCAAAATAACACCAACATCAATCGCCCCGGCATCATAGAATGCTGCAAAGGCGTACAAATCCCGGTCATAAGTTTGGTCTTTGCTATTCCACTCGAGGTCCAGCGCCACTTTGCCTTTGACGAAATCAATTCGATGGCCGTCTAGAAAACCCTCACGAGTATATTGGTGTAGAATGCGATTCTTCTGCTTTGCGTGTACCAATTTGACATGCAGATCAGCGGATATGCGGGTTTCCTCCCATTCATCGTCAAACAAAGTGTCTACGTATGAAGCGATCTCACTTTTGCTACCACCCGGAGAGCGGATCATCGTTTTGGTGATTTCAAAACGACGCAGAGCTTCTATCAACTGATTGAACTGAAGCGGAAAACTCGACTTGAGAATTCCAGCAGCATTGCGATAGCTAAACAGCTCAAAACGCTCTCTAATATCTTCGGGAAAAATAGTTTCAAGAACTATGGCCGCATCGGCCACATCCCCTGACGATGTATCATCATCTGTCATAACTATTCGGCGGCAACGCCGGAATTGTACTTGTATGTGTCCCAAGTAGGTTTGTAATCGTCGTCAGCCTGATTTCCCCAAACCGTCCAGTTCTTGCGAACACCACGGCCAAACAACTCGAGATAAGGTCCCCAACTGCATGACTCGATAATGTCGTATTGCTCATCAGGTTTGCGTGAATGTTCGCGTTTTCGAGTGCTGAACAGGTTCACCTGGCGACGACCTGGTGCAAGAGTTCGAGCATTTTTTCCTCTAACACCGAACAACACAACTTCGGTGACATTGCGAAAGTAGAACCCAACACCGCGCCCATCGGAGCCGCCATCCTTACGTACTTTGTGCCATATGATGTTGGACTTGTATTGGAACCCCCAAGACGAGAGGACTTGCAAGCCATCAGGCAACAGTGCGTTAGGCACCCAGAGATAGCAATGTGCCTTATCCTCAAGATGCTCAGCAACTGGGAGACTACAAATGTCTTCAAGTGTCATGGTCGGATAGCGTGAGAGGCGTTTGTGTTCTGGCGCAACCTTACCAGTGCGATTGGTAAAGCGCCAAGGCGGGTCAGCCATGACTGTAGCAAACTTTTGGCCCTCCAAAAACTTACGTAGTTCATCCGGCGCTTCATGTGACATTAGATTCTCTTTCAGGAGTTACTACTGTATATAGAACAAATGCGGGCCAAATTATCAATATTTAGTTAAGCTCATACATCCAACTCCTCCACGAACCGCGCGTTCTCTTGAATGTACTGGAACCGCAGCTCGGGCTTTTTCCCCATCAAACGCTCCACCAGATCGCCGGTTTCGCCCGGTTCGTCCTCGTCAATCGTCACGCGGATCAGTTTGCGGGATTTCGGGTCCATCGTGGTTTCTTTCAAATCCTTGGCGTCCATCTCGCCCAGGCCTTTGAACCGCTGCACATCGATCTTGCCTTTGCCGCCCAAGCCCTTTTCCATCAGCGCGTTTTTCTCGGCATCCGTGGCGACGTACACCCGCTTGGCCCCTTGGGTCAGGCGGTAGAGCGGCGGGCAGGCCAGATAGAGATGCCCGGCGTCAATCAGAGGGCGCATCTGGGTGAAGAAGAACGTCATCAGAAGCGAAGCGATATGCGCGCCGTCCACATCCGCGTCGGTCATGATGATGATCTTTTCATAGCGCAGATCGTCGATATTGAACCGCGTGCCGATGCCACAGCCCAGCGTTTCGCAGAGGTCCGAAATCTCGGCATTGCTGCCCAGCTTGGAACTCGCCGCCCCCAGCACGTTGAGGATTTTGCCCTTGAGCGGCAACAAAGCCTGCGTCCTACGATCCCGCGCGCCCTTGCCGGACCCACCGGCGCTATCGCCCTCTACGATGAACAGCTCGGTGCCAGCGCGATCTTTCGAGGAACAATCAGTCAGCTTGCCGGGCAGGCGCAGCTTCTTGGTGGCACTTTTACGTGCGGTCTCTTTTTCCTGCCGACGGCGCAGGCGTTCTTCGGCGCGCAGGACAAGGAAATCAAGGATCGCCCCGGCCGATTTGGTATCGGCGGCCAGCCAATTGTCGAAATGGTCGCGCACGGCTCCTTCGGTCATTTTCTGCGCCGCTTCGGTCGACAAACGGTCCTTGGTCTGGCCCACGAAAGCCGGGTCGCGAATGAAACAGCTGACCAAGGCGCAACCGCCCGACATCAGGTCGTCGCGGGTGATTTGCGCCGCCTTTTTGTTGTTGATCAACTCGCCATACGCCTTGATCCCCTTCAGGATCGCCGCCCAGAAGCCCGCCACATGGGTGCCGCCCTCGGGCGTGGGCACGGTGTTACAATAGCTTTGCAGAAACCCATCGCGCGACGGGGTCCAGTTGATCGCCCATTCCACCTTGCCCGGTTCGCCGAACTTCTCCTGAAAATCGACCGTGCCGGAAAAGGCCACATCGGCATAGGTCGACGCCGAGCCCAGCGTTTCGGTCAGGTAATCAGACAGCCCGCCGGGGAAGTGAAAGGTCGCTTCGCGCGGGGTTTCGCCATCGTCAATCGCCGATTTCCAGCGGATTTCGACGCCCGAGAACAGGTAAGCCTTGGAGCGAATGGATTTGAACAATCTCGCGGGTTTGAACCGGTGATGGCCAAAAATCTCTTCATCCGCATGGAAGGTCACCGTGGTGCCGCGCCGGTTGGGGGCTGCGCCGATCTCGGCCAGCGGGCCCAGAGGCAGACCACGCGAAAACCGTTGTTCATACAGCTTCTTGTCACGCGCGACCTGCACCACCATGGAATCGCTTAGCGCATTGACCACCGAGGCCCCTACCCCGTGCAAACCACCCGAGGTCTGATAGGCCTTGCCGGAGAACTTGCCGCCTGCGTGCAGCGTGCACAGGATCACCTCAAGCGCGGATTTGTCGGGAAACTTGGGATGCGGATCAATCGGGATACCCCGACCATTGTCGCGCACGGTCAGGGCGTAATCCTCATGCAATTCCACCTCGATCCGCGTGGCGTGGCCCGCCACCGCCTCGTCCATCGAGTTGTCCAGCACCTCGGCCACCATGTGGTGTAGCGCGCGCTCATCCGTGCCGCCGATATACATGCCCGGGCGTTTGCGGACTGGTTCCAGCCCCTCAAGCACCTCGATCGAGGAGGCATCGTATTCCGCGCTGTCCTGGGTGGCGTCCAAAAGATCGTTCATACCGCTGCTCTTTTTTTGTTGGTTCCGCGCAGTATGCCAGCACCGTCGCGATGGGAAAAGACCAAAGCGCGTGCATTCCCCCCTCGCCTCGGGAAAAATCCCCTGTTACGGTTCGCCTTATGCGCGCGATCCTACTCCTGTCTCTGCTGTTTCTGGCGGCCTGTGGCCGCCCTTTGACCGTGTCCGAGGCACGGTTTGCTCAGTCCATCCACGGATCGGAACTTGACATCGGGCGGGTCAGGTTCGTGCAGGGGGCGCTGGTTGGATCGATCACCTATCAGCGGGAAAAGCGCCCACGCCTGGCCTGTCGCGAGCGGATTTTCCCGGAACCCAAGGAAGAGATGGTGACAGTCGGGCCTGCGGCCATCGCACTTTACAACAAGGTGTTTTACACGCAGCCCTATTACCTCAAGGATTTCATGGCGAATTACCCCGAAGAGATGAACCTGTTCGCCGCGATGATCTTTGCCCATGAGATCACGCATGTCTGGCAGTGGCAAAACCGGAAAAAGACAGGCTTTACACCGTGGCGGGCGGGGCGCGAGCATACCCGCAGTGACGATCCTTATCTTTTTGATATATCAACCGATAACGATTTTCTGGACTACGGTTACGAGCAACAGGCAGGGATCGTCGAGGAGTATGTCTGCTGTGCTGCGCTTGACCCGAAGGCCACCCGCACGGCCCGTCTGAAAGAGATGCTGAGCGGGGCGTTTCCGATGGGCGATCTGGTGATACCGGAGAAGGTGCACCTGCCCTGGCCCGAGGCCGAAACCCGGGGGATCTGTCGCTAAGGGGTACCGCACGGTTCAGGTCACGATACCGCGCGCGCTCTGAAACGTTCTTGTTCCAAGCGGGTACTGATCCCTAAATACCTCCGAGATCGGGGGCATCATGTTCATCATCGAAAATCAGCTTATCCTGTTGATCGCGTTTTTTGCATCCGGTTGCCTTGGCACCGCCTTTTTGCTGCGCAAACCGGCGGGGCATCGTGGCTGGTTGGTTGCAGACCTGGTCTGGGTCGTGCTGGGCGGATTTGGCGCGCTGGTGGCGGTCCTGGCGGGCACATACAAGGCCGACAGCAGCCAGATTGACCGCCAGATCGACGTGGCCTTTGCCGCAACCGCCTCGTTTGATCGCGATGCCGCGCGATTCCGGCTGCGCTATTGCGAAACCCCTGCCGGGGATGCGGTGGCTGTATTATGTGACAAGGCAGATTTCCTTTCAGCCTCAACCGCCGAAAACAGCGATCTGCCACTCTTTATTGCCATCACGGATCAGGTCAGCCCCTTGCAAAGCCTAAGCTTTTTTGGATCACGCGATAAAGGCCCTGCCATGACAGAGACGATGGAAACGGCCAATCAGTTCGATCCGGATCAGTTGCTGATCTTCGCTACGCTGGATGACGCAACGACCGCCGCGCTGACCGATATTCAGAGCGCCGACCCCACGCTTGCCGCAGATTTCCGTATCCTCGCCTCCAGCTACGACACCCTGATCGAGCAGGTCAGCACCCTGAAAGAAGAGTGGGATTACCTGCAGCAGAATGCCTATATCCTGCTGATCCAGATCATCGCAATTTGCCTGGTCAGTTTCGCCGCCCCGTTCAGGCTGGGCAAATCAGTGGTAGAACTGATCAGCCGCTAGCCAAAGCGTTATTCCTGGATGCTTTCGAGATAGGCCAGCAGCGCCGCAAGAGGCCGGGGTGTGGGCGTCAACACGCCATCCCCCACATCAATCGGCACGGTATCGCCTTCCAGCAACAGGCCGAATTCCGGCATCGTCTGGCCCGGCAACCCGGTACGGTCATAACCATCAATCACCGAAAGCACCCGTGCGCGGGGGAAGACCCCATCAACCGACAAAGCCGTCAGATCAGCCGGAGCGGGGCGCATCCCCACGGACCACGGGCCATCGCCCGTGCCCGACGTCCCGTGGCATTGAACGCAATTCTGTGCAAACAGGCGCTCGCCTTCGGGTGCTTCGGGCATCGACACTTGCGTGCAGGCCGTTGCCACAACAAGAACTCCAACACATCCCCAAAACCGCATGTCGCCTCCCAAACTGTACAGAATTGTCAGTTGCACCCTTTGGTACCCGCAGGCAAAATCTGCGTCAATGAAAGGACGTGCCATGCGACATTTCGGCGAGATTTACGAGATAGCAGCAGACCGCAAAGGCGGAGCGAAGGCTGTGGAGGCCCTGTTGGAGCGCCCTAAATCCGCGGCGGAGTTGGCAAAAATACCCGAGGATCGCTGGCTTTCCACGATGACGCGCTGCATTTTTCAGGCTGGCTTCAGCTGGAAAGTGATCGAGGCGAAATGGGACGGGTTTGAAGACGCCTTTGAGAGGTTCGATATCGGCCGATGTGCGTTCATGGATGACGAGAAATTCGATGCGCTGATGCGCAACACCGCGATTGTGCGCAATCCGATCAAGATCGCCACAGTCCGTGACAACGCCGCCTTCCTGCTGGAGCTGCGCCACGAGGGTGGGGTTGGCAAAGTGTTGGGCGAATGGCCGTCTCAGGATTTCATCGGCCTTCTGAACCTGCTGAAAAAGCGTGGATCGCATCTGGGCGGCAATTCGGCGCAATATGCCATGCGGTTCATGGGACGTGACAGCTTTATGCTGAGCCCGGATGTCACGGCCCGGTTGATCGCCGAACGGGTGATCGACAAGCCTGCGACCTCCAAAACAGCGCTAAGGGCCGTGCAGGCGGCATTCAACACCTGGATGGAGCAGTCCGATCGCTCTCTGACGGAAATCAGCCGGGTTCTGGCACTGTCGGTCTGAGCTGGCTTCAGGCCAGCTTACCCGCCAGTGCATCGTCGATCAGCTGCACGGTTTCCGTCACCCCGTATAGCGCAATGAAACCGCCAAACCGCGGACCCTGACTGGCGCCCAACAGCACCTCGTAAAGCGCCTTGAACCAATCGCGCAACGGGTCGAACCGGTCGCGACCGACGGCATAGACGATCGATTGCAGTGCCTCGTCATCTGCCGGGCCATCATACGCGGCCAACTCGACACGCAGGGCCTCAAGCGCCTCGCGCTCTGCGTCGCTGGGTGCGCGATATTGCTTCTGCGGTGCCACAAAGTCTTCGTAATACTTCACCGCGAACCCGGCCGCCGCGTCCATATCCGGATTGGTTTCGGGGCTGGCCTCCGGCGCATAACGCTGGATGAATCCCCAAAGCGTCTCCTTGTCATGGGCATGGCTGACTGAGGCAAGGTTCAGCAGCATCGAGAAGGGTACCACCATCCGACTTTCGGGCACATCGCCGCCATGGATATGCCAGACCGGATTGTTCAGCTGCTGTTTGATGTCCTGCCCCGGGAAGGCGCGCAACTGCTGGTGATACTCATCCACGGCCTTGGGGATCACGTCAAAATGCATCCGCTTGGCGGTTTTGGGCTTTTGATACATGAAGTAAGACAGGCTTTCGGTGGCCGCGTAGGTCAGCCATTCGTCGATGCTGACGCCATTGCCCGAAGTCTTGGAAATCTTCTGGCCGTTCTCATCCAGAAACAGTTCATAGGTAAAATGCTCGGGCGGGCGGTGGCCCAAGACCCGGCAGATGCCGTCATAGATCGGCGTGTTGGTGGAATGGTCCTTGCCATACATCTCAAAATCCACACCCAGCGCGGCCCAGCGCGCGCCGAAATCCGGCTTCCATTGCAGCTTTACGTTGCCGCCGGTCACCGGCAGGGTCCATTCCTTGCCGTCCTCATCGTCAAAGGTGATGGTGCCATCCTTGGCGTTCACCTCTTTCATCGGGACATACATCACCCGCCCCGTTTCAGGATGCATCGGCAGAAAAATCGAATAGGTCTGGCGCCGCTCGTCGCGCAGCGACTTCAGCATGATTTTCATGATATCGTCATATCGCTCAGCCGCGCGCAGAAGCACCTCGTCAAAGCGACCGGAATTGTAGAATTCGGTGGCTGAAATGAACTCGTACTCGAACCCGAACGTATCAAGGAACCGACGCAGCATGGCGTTGTTGTGATGCCCAAAGCTCTCATGCGTGCCGAACGGATCAGGCACCGAGGTCAGCGGCATCTGCAGGTAAGGCTCCAGTTGGGCAGGATCCGGCACGTTACCGGGCACCTTACGCATGCCATCCAGATCGTCGGAGAAACAGATCAGCTTGGTTGGAATATCGCTGATCACCTCGAAGGCGCGCATCACCATGGTGGTACGTGCGACTTCGCCGAACGTCCCGATATGGGGCAGCCCGCTGGGCCCGTATCCGGTTTCAAACAGCACATAGCCCTTCTCGGGCGCACCCTTCTCATAGCGTTTGAGCACGCGGCGCGCTTCTTCAAAAGGCCAGGCTTTCGATTGCATTGCAGCGTCGCGGGTCGCAGACATGGGATCACTCCGGATTGACGGCCTCTTGCGGGGATCGCAAGACAGCACGCCGCTTCCTATTGCCGAGGGCGCGTACAGTCAATATTCTGCACTGCAACACGCCTTGAAAGGACGCATTATGAGTGAGCAGATTCCCCACCCTCTCAGCCCGCAGGATTGCCTTGTGGCGGTCATGATCGCGGTTTCGGCCTCGGATGAAGATATCCGCACGGCCGAACTGGTGAAAATCCAATCTGCGGTGAACAACCTGCCTATTTTCGGTGCCTATGATCTGGACCGGATGCATATCATGGCGCAAACCGTATTTGACCTGTTCAGCGTCGAGGAGGGGCTGGATGCGTTGTTCGGCCTGGTGCGCGACAACCTGCCCGAGCATCTTTACGAAACAGCCTATGCGCTGGCCTGTGATGTGGCCGCCGCTGATGGCACCCTGCAAGAGACCGAGCTGCGCCTGCTGGAAGAAATCCGCTATGAGCTGAACATCGACCGCCTGCACGCCGCCGCCATCGAACGCGGGGCCCGCGCGCGGCATCTGAGCGCCTGATTTCTTGTCATTTCCCGTTCCCTTCTCAGCGTATTTCGCGTTTAAATAACGCGGATCAACATCAGGAGGGCATGACATGCGCTGCGTCTTTGTGAATATCCGGTGCAAGCCGGGCAGTTCGTACCGCGTCGCCGAGGCGATTGCGCTGCGTGAAGTGCATTCCGAGCTTTACTCGACCAGCGGGCCATTTGATCTTCTGCTCAAGCTCTACATCCCCGAAACAGAGGATGTGGGCCATTTTATCAATGAGAACCTTCTGGATATCGACGGGATTGAGCGCACGGAAACTACACTGACCTTCAAGGCGTTCTGAGACTTTATAGGGAGAGAAACGAGATGAACCTTAAGACATGGATCACAGCGGCCGGGATCGCCGTGTTGGCCAGCACCGCAATGGCGGGCAGTCATGGCACGGATGTCAAAGTCGGCATGATCACCACGCTATCGGGCGGGGGCGCGGGCCTTGGCATTGACGTGCGCGATGGCTTTCTGCTGGCCGCCAAGATGGCGGGCAATGACCATCTGAAAATCGTAGTCGAAGATGATCAGCGCAAGCCTGACATCGCCGTGCAACTGGCCGACAAGATGATCCAGTCGGAAAAGGTGGACGTGCTGACCGGCATCATCTGGTCGAACCTCGCCATGGCAGTGGTACCTTCGGCCACGGCACAGGGCAAGTTCTACCTCTCACCCAATGCCGGCCCATCGGCACTGGCCGGTAAGGGCTGTAATCCCAATTACTTCAACGTGGCCTGGCAGAATGACAACCTGCACGAAGCGGCAGGTGGCTATGCCAACACCGCTGGCTTTAAGAACACCTTTATCCTTGCCCCCAATTATCCGGCGGGTCAGGACGCACTGACCGGCTACAAACGCACCTATGAGGGTGCGTTGGCGGGTGAGATTTTCACCAAGCTGGGCCAAAAAGACTATGCCAGCGAGATCGCACAGATTCGAGCCAGCGGGGCGGACAGCGTGTTCTTCTTCCTGCCCGGCGGCATGGGCATTTCCTTCCTCAAGCAATATGCCGATAGCGGTCTGGACCTGCCAGTTGTCGGACCCGCGTTCAGCTTTGATCAGGGCATCCTGCAAGCGGTGGGTGACGCCGCGATGGGCGTGAAAAACACCAGCCAGTGGAACAAGGATATCGACAACGCCGCCAACGCCGCCTTTGTCGAGGCGTTCCAGGCCGAGTATGGTCGCTTGCCCTCGCTTTATGCCAGCCAAGGGTATGACACGGCCAACCTGCTGCTCTCGGCCATGGCCAAGGCAGATATCAAAGACGCCGATGCCTTCCGCGCAGCTCTGAAAGAAGCGGATTTTGACAGCGTGCGCGGTGATTTTTCCTTCTCGGACAACCATCACCCGGTGCAGGACATCTATGTGCGTGAAGTGATCAAGGAAGGCGACGTTTACACCAACAAGATCGTGGGTGTCGCGCTTGAAGATCATTCCAACGTCTATGTGGGTGACTGCAAGATGTAAGAGTTTGGGGATGGGCACCATCGTGATGCCCGTCCCCACCGGAGACGCCATTTCGTGACATTGCTACTTCTCATCGAACAGGTCCTCAACGGGCTTCAGTTCGGGGTCATGTTGTTTCTCATGGCCGCCGGGCTGACGCTGGTTTTTGGCGTTATGGGCCTGATCAACCTGGCGCATGGATCGCTTTACATGGTCGGGGCCTTTGCGGCGGCAGCTGTGGCCGGGGCGACCGGATCTTTCGCATTGGCCTTGATGGCTGCACTGGCGGCAGCGGCGGCGGCAGGGGCAATCGTGGAACTGGTGGTGATCCGACGGCTATATGACCGGGACCATCTGGATCAGGTGCTGGCGACCTTTGCACTGATCCTGATCTTTTCCGAAGGGACGCGGTATTTCTTCGGCTCCTTCCCGCTGTTCCTCGATATCCCGGACTACCTGTCGGGGCCGGTCACCCTGCCCGGCGGGATCGAATACCCCAAATACCGGCTGACACTGATCGTCACTGGCCTTGCCATCGCCGCAGGGCTGTTCTGGTTAATCTCACGCACACGCCTTGGCATCCGCATCCGCGCAGGCGAGTCGGATCGCGAGATGATCGCGGCCCTCGGCGTCGACATCTCAAAGCTCTACACCGTGGTTTTTGCCCTTGGTGCGGCCCTCGCCGGGCTGGCGGGCGCGCTTGTGGGGGCACTGCAATCGGTGCAGGTCGGTATGGGCGAGCCGGTTCTGATCCTGGCCTTCGTGGTGATCGTGATCGGCGGGATCGGCTCGATCAAGGGCGCTCTGGTCGGCGCGTTGATGGTGGGGCTGACAGACACGCTGGGCGGTATCCTTCTGCCCGCCCTGTTCCGGCTTTTCATGGACAATTCCGCAGCACAATCAACCGGTTCGGCGCTGGCCTCGATGCTGATCTATATCCTGATGGCCGTGGTCTTGGTCTGGCGTCCTCAGGGCCTGTTCGGAGCGCGCGCATGAGCCGCGAGAAAATCCTGAACGCCGCCCTTCTGGCCGGTCTGCTGGCGATCCCGCTCTGGGCCTGGGCCACGGATGAGCCGTTTACGATCACGCTGGCCACCCGCGTGGCCATCCTCGCGCTGGCTGGTGTTGGCCTCAATATCGCGCTTGGGCTTGGCGGGCTGGTCAGCCTGGGCCATGCCGCGTTCTTCGGGATCGGCGGCTATGCCATGGGCATTCTGGCCAGTCACGCCCAGAGTTACACGCCGATGATGGAATGGCCTTTCGTGATCGAGGGGACGAATGTGATGCCGGTGATCTGGATCGCCGCTTTGCTGGCCTCTTCATTGGCTGCGTTGGTCATCGGCGCATTGTCTTTGCGCACCTCGGGCGTCTATTTCATCATGATCACGCTGGCTTTTGGTCAGATGTTTTATTTCTTCTCGATCAGCTGGCCTGCCTATGGCGGCGAAGACGGATTGTCGATCTATGTGCGCAACGGGTTTCCGGGACTCAACACGCTGGACCCGATCCAGTTTTTCGCGATCTGTTTTGCCTTGCTGGCGGCGGCCCTCTGGCTGAATGCCCGGTTGGCGCAATCCGGTTTCGGGCTGGCTCTGAACGCGGCCCGACAAACCCCACAACGCGTTGAAACCATTGGTCTAAGCCCGTTTCGATTGCGCCTCACGGCTTTCATCATTTCAGGGGCCATCACCGGGTTGGCAGGCGCCCTTTTTGCCGATCTCAACCGGTTCGTCAGCCCCACGATGTTCAGCTGGCAGACCAGCGGCGAGATCATGATCTTTATCATTCTTGGCGGTGTCGGGCGGCTGTTTGGGCCTGTGGCCGGAGCCGCCTTGTTCATCACGTTGGAGCATTTTCTGGGTGGTCTTTCCGAGTTCTGGCACATCTATCTGGGTCTGCTCTTGCTACTCGTGGTGTTGTTTGCCCGCGGCGGATTGATCGGGCTGATCGCCGGACGGCAGGTGGCGCATGAGTGACACGATCCTGTCCACCAGCGGGTTGACCAAGCGGTTCGGTGCGGTCACGGCCTGCGACGCCGTCAGCCTTGATCTGCGCCCGGGCGAAATCCATGCCGTCATCGGACCCAATGGGGCGGGCAAATCCACCCTGATTGCGCAGATCTGTGGCGGTTTGACGCCCGATACGGGGCGGGTCGATCTGCTGGGGCGTGACGTAACCACGTTCAGCACACAAGCCCGCGCACAAATGGGACTGGCCCGCACCTTCCAGATTTCGGCACTGGCGATGGAAGACACGGTTTTGCAGAATGTTCTGCTGGGCGCACTGGGCGCACGCGGCAACGCATTCCGCTTTTTCAAGCCCGCCCTCGCCGATCAGGACCTGCGCGAGGCCGCCGAGGCGGCGCTGATCCGCGTCGGAATGATGGACCTGGCCAGCACCCGAACCGCAGAGCTGTCACACGGCCAACGCCGCCAACTGGAGGTGGCTGTGGCGCTCACGCTCAACCCGAAAGCCTTCGTGATGGACGAACCCATGGCGGGCATGGGCAGCGAAGGATCTCGGCAATTAACCGCATTTCTGGACGGGTTGCGCGACGAGGCCCCGATCCTGCTGGTCGAACACGACATGGATGCGGTGTTTGCGCTCGCCGACCGCCTGAGCGTGCTGGTCTATGGCAAGGTCATCGCAACCGGCACGGTCGAGGAGATACGGGCCAACCGTGATGTACGCGACGCCTATCTGGGGGATGGCGCATGACCCTGCTCAACGCCCAAAACCTTGCGGTGTCCTACGGGGCCAGTCAGGCGTTGTTTGATGTCTCGCTGACGCTGGAAGCAGGTGAAGTTCTCGCGCTGATGGGGCGCAACGGGATGGGTAAGACCACCACGGTCAAAGCCATCTGCCGGATGCTGCCCTTGAAGTGGGGATCGCTGGGTTTTGATGGTCAGGACATCGCGCGCCTGCCATCGCACAAGGCCGCGCGGCTGGGGATTGGACTGGTCCCCGAAGGGCGACGGTGTTTTCCAAATCTGACGGTATTTGAGAACCTGACAGCCGCCGCGCGAACCGGACACTGGGATTTCTCACGGATCAGCGGGCTGTTCCCGCGCTTGGCCGAGCGGCGGGATCAGATGGCCGCGACCCTGTCAGGAGGTGAGCAGCAAATGCTGGTAATCGCCCGGGCGCTGATGACCAATCCGCGCCTGTTGATCCTGGACGAGGCAACCGAAGGGCTTGCTCCATTGGTCCGACAGGAGATTTGGGCAGCCATCGCCACCCTGAAACGCGAGACCGGGCTGGCGATCCTCTTGGTGGATAAATCCTTGCCCGAACTGGCCCGTGTCGCCGACAGGGCGGTGATCTTGCAACGGGGCAGCGGCGTTTGGTCGGGGGCCTTTGAAGACCTGAACGAAGAGGTTACGCGACGCTACATCGGCGTTTGATCACCGTTCTGAATCTCTGGTCACTGCAGAAAATCCAACCTAGAGTCTGCGTTCATGACGGAACTGTTGATCATCTATCACACCCGAACCGGGGGCAGTCGGCAAATGGCCGAAGCCGCCGCAGATGCGGCCGGCGACGAGGCAACGGCAACGTTGTTACCGGCTGCCGAGGCCGGGCCAGACGACCTGTTACGCGCCGATGGCTATATCTTTTGCGCCCCGGAGAACTTGGCGGCGATATCAGGCGTGATGAAGGACTTCTTTGACCGCTGCTATTACCCGGTGCTGGGCAAAATCGAGGGGCGTCCCTATGCCCAGATGGTCTGTGCGGGGTCAGACGGGGAAAACGCCCTGCGCCAGATTGCGCGGATTGCCACCGGGTGGCGATTGAAAGAGGTGCAGGCACCAATCATCGTCTGCACCCATGCACAAACCCAGGAACAGATCCTAGCACCGAAGGAAATTGGCGAAGCAGAATTGGAAAAGTGCCGGGAAATAGGCGCAGCTCTGGCCGCTGGGCTGAGTATGGGCGTATTCTGACATAAATTCGGGCAAGAGGGTGTGATATAAAAAAAACCGCCCCTAAGGGCGGCTGTTTTTTGGTTGCGGGAGTAGGATTTGAACCTACGACCTTCAGGTTATGAGCCTGACGAGCTACCGGGCTGCTCCATCCCGCGCCAAAATCGCCCCAAAGTCGGTTGAGTTATGGGGCGCATCGAAAGAGAGATACATCTCGAGGATTTTACTAGGTTTGGCAGTGACCTACTCTCCCACGTCTTAAGACGCAGTACCATCGGCGCTAAGGCACTTAACGGCCGGGTTCGGGATGGGACCGGGTGTTTTGCTCTTGCTATGACCACCAAACCAAGAAAAATCCTCGAATTCCAAGTCAAACACGCATGTTTGTGTATGCTTTCGATCGTAGAAGTCTGGCTTCTACTGGATCAAATCAAGCCTATCGGACAATTAGTACCGGTCAACTGAACGCATTGCTGCGCTTACATCTCCGGCCTATCGACGTGGTGGTCTACCACGGTCCTCAGGGATACCTTGTTTTGAGGGGGGCTTCCCGCTTAGATGCCTTCAGCGGTTATCCTGTCCGATCATAGCTACCCAGCACTGCCGTTGGCACGACAACTGGTCCACCAGTGGATCGTTCACCCCGGTCCTCTCGTACTAGGGGCAACTCCTCTCAAGTATCCTACACCCACGGCAGATAGGGACCGAACTGTCTCACGACGTTCTAAACCCAGCTCACGTACCTCTTTAAACGGCGAACAGCCGTACCCTTGGGACCTGCTCCAGCCCCAGGATGAGATGAGCCGACATCGAGGTGCCAAACACTGCCGTCGATATGGACTCTTGGGCAGTATCAGCCTGTTATCCCCGGCGTACCTTTTATCCGTTGAGCGATGGCCCTTCCACTCGGGACCACCGGATCACTATGGCCGTCTTTCGACTCTGCTCGACTTGTCAGTCTCGCAGTCAGGCTGGCTTCTGCCATTGCACTCAACGAGCGATTTCCGACCGCTCTGAGCCAACCTTCGCGCGCCTCCGTTACGCTTTAGGAGGCGACCGCCCCAGTCAAACTACCCACCACGCAGGGTCCCGGACCCGGATAACGGGCCGCGGTTAGACATCAAGAATGCAAAGGGTGGTATCTCAAGGGAGGCTCCACCGAAACTGGCGTTCCGGTTTCAAAGCCCACCACCTATCCTGCACATTGCAGTCCTGATGCCAGTGCGAAGCTGTAGTAAAGGTGCACGGGGTCTTTCCGTCTAACCGCGGGAAGCCTGCATCTTGACAGGCAATTCAATTTCGCTGAGTCTATGTTGGAGACAGCGGGGAAGTCGTTACGCCATTCGTGCAGGTCGGAACTTACCCGACAAGGAATTTCGCTACCTTAGGACCGTTATAGTTACGGCCGCCGTTTACCTGGGCTTCAATTCAAGGCTCTCACCTCTCCTTTTAACCTTCAGGCACCGGGCAGGCGTCAGACCCTATACGTCGTCTTGCGACTTCGCAGAGCCCTGTGTTTTTAGTAAACAGTCGCCACCCCCTGGTTTGTGCCCCCAGCCCCTAGTTGCCTAGGAACCGGGCCTCCTTCTCGCGAACTTACGGAGGTATTTTGCCGAGTTCCTTCAACATAGTTCTCTCAAGCGCCTTGGTATTCTCTACCAGTCCACCTGTGTTGGTTTAGGGTACGATCTGA
>NZ_JBGEHK010000004.1:240000-447563 GCF_041403425.1 Roseovarius conchicola
CGCCTTCTGTGGCAATTTTCTTACCGCGAAAACGCCCCCAGCGACCCCAGATACAGAGATATCCACAGGCATCTCAGCAAGGGCCAAGCGGATTCTGGGCCGATTCAGGGCATTTTCGATGACGACTCGCCCGACCCGCCCCCGATTCCATGATGGAATCGTCTTCGCTGGCTGAAAACTTCTGCTCCGCGCCTCTGATTCCGGTCGTTTTGAGCGATCGGAGCTGTTTTTCCGATTCTCCTACCGCCAATGAATCAGGCGGTGAGGTTACAAATCAGGCGCAGGACGTGCCGTCGCCTTTTGCGAAACGCGCAAAGCTGCTCAAGGCCGAACGCAGCAGCCCATGGCGAGCTCTCTCATCTCTCTATCTGATCTGATTTCTGTTTGAGAAAGGACACCGCCTTGCGGTTCGGACAGAACTGCGGTGGCTCGGCCATCTTGCCTTGTGCTTTTGCAATCAGGCCGGCGTATTCCGTCTGACCACAGCACTGCGTACACCTGTGCATCAGACGTTCGACATCTTCGGGGCTCAGGTTCAAGGTTTCGGCGTCGTCGATCACTTTCAAGCCCATGGCCCGGGTCATGTTTTCCATCAGACCACGATAGGAGGCCGGAATTCTCAGGATAGACCGTCTCATACGCGCTACCTCTGCTCGCCCCGCAGGGTTCAACATAGAGGCAGAACACTAACCCGACGTTAAATCTTGCGGGCTTGCCAGACAGGCGTTTTCAACCTCAACGCCAGCAGGATCACGATCACGGCCAGAAACACCATCGGTTTCAATTGCCAACCCTTTACCAGAAGCAGGTAATGCACCGCCCCAAGAACAGCGATCAGATAAGTCAGCTTATGCAGTTTGCGCCATGCCGAACCCAACCGGCGCAGCGACAGATTGTTCGACGTCACCGCCAGCGGGATCATCAGCACAAATGCCGCCATCCCCACCGTTATATAGGGGCGCTTCACGATATCGGCCCAGACCTCGTTCAGGCGCTGCACATCCAGCACTGCCCAGGTCAGCAAATGGCAGGAAACGAAGAAGAAACAGGCCAGACCAATGGCGCGGCGGTATTTCAGCAGGTTCAGCCCCACCCAGCGGCGCAGTGGCGTGATCGCCAGCCCCGCCACCAATAGATAAAGCGCGGCCTCGCCCAGCAGATGCTCTAACGCCTTCACCGGCTCGGCCCCTAATTGATTGTCGATGCCCAACCACAGGAGCCACCCCGCATAACCCAGCGAGACCGAATAGATCGGCCAGGCCGGAATGCGCCGGAAAGCACTGTTCAGGGCATCAATCATCTTCAATGCAGCGCCTCAAGGCAAGTCACGAGTGCAGTCTCATCCGCCGCCCCGGTGTAGAGAATGGTGACAACTTGTCGGGCATGGCAAACCCCGGGTTCTTCGCCCGCTTCGAAATCGAGCTTGAAGATAACAAAGATCATCTCGACTGGCGGTTTATGTTCCTGTTCGAATAGGTCCAGAGAATTGACGACCCACATGCGGCGACTGGGGTCGTCCCAGATACCTTGCATTTCTTTCTTGGTGCCGCTTCTGAATTCCGCCATTCCTTCCGCAATCGGAAACCAAACGGTAAAAGGAGGATAGTACGACATTCCAACACCATCCGTCGGCGCCGCATACCCTACCAGCCCAGCTGAATCCGCGTCCAGAATGGCTTTCCAAAAACTCTCAGTCCCGGGATGGTATCTGCCGTCGGCCCCATCTGGCCCCAAGACAATCATTTCACCTTTTGCCGTTTCAAAGTTTTCGCCCCAACCTGACGTCATCGTGTTCAGAACAGCGTTGCTTTTGTCGACGGGAGGCGCTTGCCAATCGGAGTTCTCTGCAGAGACTTGGCCAGCAGTCAACATAACAAAAGCTGCCATCCTGAACAGTAAACGCATCATCAATAGAACTTGCGCAGGTCCATGCCGTCATAAAGGCTGGCCACCTCATCGGCATATCCGTTGAACATCAGCGTGTCCTGCCGTTTGGCAAACAACCCGCCACCGACAACGCGTTCGGACGCCTGCGACCAACGCGGGTGATCCACCTCGGGGTTCACATTACTATAGAAACCATATTCGCGGGCGTTGGCCTTGTTCCAGCTGGTGGGCGGTTCATCTTCGGTCAGAGTGATGCGCACGATCGACTTGATAGATTTGAAGCCATATTTCCACGGCACCACCAAACGCAGCGGCGCGCCATTCTGGTTAGGGATATCCTTGCCATAGATCCCTGTGGCCATGATGGTCAGCGGGTGCATCGCCTCGTCCATGCGCAGGCCCTCAACATAGGGCCAGTCAAGCGTGGGAAACCTGACACCGGGCATTTCATCCGGGCGATTGGCGGTTTCAAACGCCACATATTTCGCGCCAGACTGCACGCCTGCCAATTCCAGCAGATCGGCCAGTTCAAACCCGTTCCAGGGGATCACCATCGACCAGGCCTCGACACAGCGGAACCGATAGAGGCGTTCCTCAATCGTCATTTTGGACATGATATCGGCAAAATCATAGTCGCCGGGGCGGTCGACCAAACCGTCGATTTTCACCGTCCAGGGCGAGATGGTCAGCGTGTGAGCATTGCGCGCCGGATCTTCCTTGCCGGTGCCGAATTCATAATAGTTGTTATAGCTGGTGATATCCTCCCAGCTTGTCGGCTCCAGCGCCTCGGCATGGGCGGTCTGCGCCACACTGGCCAGTCCGACACCCGCAGCGGCCCCGGCCATCAACTGGCGACGGTTCAGCCAAACGGCCTCGTCCGTGACGTCGCTGTCTTTCAGGGTGTTTTTCCAACGATAGGCCATGTGCCGCTCCTTAATACGATACGTTCCCGTGTCTTGGCCTAACCTGTGTCGGTAAACCGCGCAAAACAACTCGGCTCACGAACAGTTCGGTTGCTGTAACAAACCGCTCAAAGGCCAATGTGACGGGGCAGCATCGACATGTCCGCGATCACGCTATTGCAATGACGCGCCAGTTTCTCGGCCTGATCAGAAGGCATATGGGCGGGCGCGAAACCGATACAGGGCATCCCCGCCGCCACCGCCGCCTGTGCCCCCGATGCGCTGTCCTCGACAACAACGCAGGCCCTTGGCGCGACACCTAATTGCCGGGCCGCATGTAAGTAGACATCCGGAGCCGGTTTGGGATGCGCCAGATCGCGGGCGGAATAGATATGCGGAAACAGGCGATCCATCAGGCCGGTACGGTGGAGGGTGATGTCCATCTTGGCGCGCGGCCCGTTCGAGCCCACGGCGATTCCGATGCCCGCGGCAATAAGGTGATCCAGCACCGCGCTGACACCCGGAACCGCCTCCACTTCGTGCTCCAGCCCTGCGAACATGATTTGGTAGAACCGGTCGACCCAATCGTCGGGCAATATCGCGCCGCGTTGGCGAGCCGCTTCGGCCACACCTTCCATGGTGCCGCCCACAGACAAGGTCATTATCTGTTCCAGCGGGACATCCAGCCCGTGCGCCGCAAGGTCGTCACGTAAGAGCCGGTTGGTTATGGGTTCGCTGTCTACCAGCACCCCATCACAATCAAACAAAACCGCAGCAGGCCATGTTAATGCACCATTCATGGCACCAGATGCGCGTTATGGCTGGGTCGGATCTTGTTCAGCGGAATCGAACTGCCATCGCCCTGCACGATCCTTACATGTCGCCGCCGCATCAGGCGCGGTTCGGCCACGCCGACGGAATGGGCGATGGTTTCCACCTCTTTGATCACCGACTTGGCGTAATTGGCCACCTTTACATATTTGTCCTCAACCACCAGCCCGGCCTGCAGGCGCGGATCATGGGTGGTGATGCCTGTGGGGCAAGTATTCCTGTTGCATTTTAGCGCCTGGATGCAGCCCAGCGCGAACATGAACCCGCGTGCCGAAGTAACGAAATCGGCCCCGGCACAGATCGCCCAGGCCACATCGCCGGGATTGACCATCTTGCCGCTGGCTATAATGCGAATGCGCTCTTTCAACCCGTGCCGGTCGCGCAGATCCACCATTCGGGGCAGCGCCTCGCGAATGGGCATCCCGACAAGATCAATCAACGGCATCGGCGCGGCACCAGTGCCCCCTTCGCCGCCATCAATCACGATGAAATCCGGCGCGCAATCTGTGCCACGCTCGACGATCAATTCGAACAACGCGTCCCACGCATCGGACGAGCCAACCACGGTTTTGAACCCCACCGGTTTGCCCGACACCTCGCGGATGTGCACGATCATATCCAGCAACTCATTATAGTCGTTGATATCGCGGTGCCGGTTCGGTGAAATGCTGTCGTGCCCCACTTTGATACCGCGAATGTCCGCAATCTCACTATTGACCTTTTCACCGGGCAGGATGCCACCCTTGCCGGGTTTCGCCCCTTGGGCCAGTTTCAGTTCAAACATCTTGACCTGCGGATGTGCCGCCACTTCGCGCAGTTTGTCGTCATCCAGATTGCCGTGCTCGTCCCGCACCCCGTACTTGGCCGTGCCGATTTGATAAACCAGATCGCAAGCGCCCAATTTGTGAAAGGGTGACAACCCCCCCTCGCCCGTGTTCAGCCAGATACCGGCCTTGGCCGCCCCGCGGCTGAGCGCCTCGACAGCTGGGCGCGAAATGGCGCCGTAACTCATCCCCGAGATGTTAAAGATCGACTTGGCCATGAAGGGTATAGCAGCTGTCGGCCCGATCTGCATGGGTTCCGTGCTGGCAAACTGATCGTCCAGTGGCGGGAAGGCGGCATTTACGAAAATCGGCGTGCCGGGGATCGACAGATTCCGGGTTGATCCGAACGCCACGGTGTTGCCCGATCCATCCGAAGCATGTTTGACCCAATCGCGTTGTGCGCGGTTGAACGGCATTTCCTCACGATCCATCGCAAAGAAATACTGGCGAAAGAACTCGCCCAGCGCACTGAACCAATGGCGAAACCGCCCGATCACCGGATAATTGCGCCGGATGGCATCGCCGGTCTGGGTTTTGTCCAGAACAAAAAACACCAGCACCGTGAGAAAAAGGGCGCCCAGAACAAACGCAAACGAAAGCGCCAGCACCTCCAGCACCCGAAATGCATAATCCATGGTTGGCCCTTTCGCTGTTCACCGTCGCACTATGTCATCTTACTATGAAGTGTGGGGCAGCCAGTACAACTGCCAAGAGCGGAAAGGCAGGAGATTTCCGGTAAGACATGGGCCGGCAGTCACGAAATCTCGCCAATTCTCACATATTTTTTATTGGAAATGTCTGGGCGGGCGGGCTTAGGCCTTGCAGCTTTTTTGTCAAATGCAATCGGCAGATTTCCCCGCTGATCCAAGACGGTTCTGATGGCGTAACCCTCACTCAATGCCGTTTTGGCAGTGAAGCAACAGATTTAACAGGAGACGACACATGTTTCGCAGAACCTACCTTGCCCTGACCGCCGCCGCCCTGATGGCAGGCCCTGCCCTCGCGGATGGCCACAGCAAAGATATCGTGGATACAGCCGTGAAAGCGGGCAGCTTTACAACGCTCGTGGCCGCTGTCGAAGCCGCTGGTCTGGTCGACACGCTGAAAGGTGACGGTCCCTTCACCGTTTTCGCCCCCACCGATGATGCCTTTGCCGCCCTGCCCGAAGGCACGGTTGCAGACCTCCTGAAGCCCGAAAACAAAGACCAATTGGTCGCTGTGCTGACCTATCACGTGGTGCCGGGCAAAGTGATGTCGGGTGACCTGAGCAATGAAATGATGGCAACGACCGTCCAAGGTGGAGACGTCAAGATCATGACAGAAGGCGGAGTGACCGTGGATGGCGCAAACGTCGTAACGGCCGATATCGAAGCCTCTAACGGTGTGATCCACGTCATCGACGCGGTGATCCTGCCGAAGTAATTCCATGGGGATGCGATGCTGGGGCGGCCTTGAAGGCCGCCCTTTTGCATTTCGCGCGAAGGTCTACCGCTTGTGCACCACCATCACCTGATCGCGGCGTTTTCTTTGATACTTCACCGGCTCGATAATGCAGGCTGAAATCTCGGGGATCAGGGCGTTGAACTCTTCGGCCACCGCCGGATCAGAATGAGTGAACTTGCGATCGTCCTGAAAACTGCGGAACAACGCAGCCGTCTTGGTGATGCCCGGCTTCTCGTAAGGCTCAGGCTGCCAGCGCAGATCCTCGATCACGTAAAGCCCGCCCGAAGCCAGCCGGGGAAACATCTCGAGAAACCCGTTTTGCTGATGATGCGAGGCATGGCTGGCGTCATCAATGATAATGTCCGGCGCGGGCGTGATCTCTTGCGCCGCGCGGGCAATCTCGGCACGGTCGTCCATGTCACAGCGGTGAAAGGTAAACCGCTCGTGCTTGAACCATGAGAAGTCCGATACATCCAGCCCGTGGATATTGGCATTCGGAAAATACTCCAGCCACATGCGGATCGAGGGGCAATCTTCGGTTTTACGGTCCTTGTCGATGCCATGCTCTGGGCCACCGATCAGAAGGCCCATCTCAAGAAAGGTGATCTTGCGCCGCCTGTAGGGGTGGAACAGCATGTGATAGAGCTCGGTATAGCGATGCTTGGTTGACCCTTTGTCCGAACCATAGCGATCCGCCAGATCGGTCAGGTTTTCTGCTTTATCGCTCATGCTATTCCCCTGCCCTTTGACATATCACTCGGCCTTCGCGGCCTTCTTTTCCTTAACAGGAATGGGTGCTGCGTGCGGGTCAATCTTGTGCTTTTTCAACAAGTGATCAATCAACCCGCCCTCATCGGGCAGCCCACCCTCGCGGCTGGCCAGAAATTCGCGAATGCGGCGGCCATAAAGATGGATCGACACCGTGTTCTCGGTCAGGAACGACTCGGCCGAGGCGCGGCGCCGACCATTGACCATATGCCGACGGTTCGGGAAAGGCACCGGATAGAGGACATCGCGCGGGAAGGCATACTTATCCTCGCCGGTTTTATGCACATAGGCGGTCACCGCATGCGGCCCCCAGACACCCCAGGGCAGGTCGCTGACATGCGTCGGCATTCCGGCATCGGCCAGTGCCTGCAACTTGGCCTTTGCCGCCTCGCCATACCAGAACGGAATCCCATATTCATCACCCGACATCTCAAGCAGACCGGCCAGCGCCTCGCTATCCTGAGGAAAACCCAGCACGCCACCATTGATGTGATGTTCGCTTTCCCAGCCATAGAAATGCCCGGTCGGCGTTCGGAAGGGGCGCATGCAATAGGCATCAGTGTCTGCCCAGATCGTGCGATCCAGCTTGCTCAGCATGTGATAGCGAAACACGTCCGAAAACAGCGCCATGCTGCCCGTGCGACTGTGTGAGATAAAATCATCCCGATCCAGGATTTCACTGCCATGGACCTTGCTCGCCCCTTCGGGCACGCGATCCACTTCGCCATAGTGATAAAGCGTCACCTCGTGCCCGGCATCTAGAAAAGATTGCACACAGAGTTGTTCGACATAGCTGAGCGGGCCTTCGACCCACAGCATTGCGATCTGATGCTCTTTACTCATTGTGACTGCCCACTTAGCCGTCCCGCGCTCCTGCCTAAGCCTGTGGCACGCGATACGTTCTTTTGCTCATTTTGGCAGCACTCTATCGTCAGTCCTGACAGGCGGCAATCGTTTGTTTCAGCACAATTGCCATGCAGAAACCCTACTCAATCGCCGATCGCCATATGGCCCGAGGCCACCCAATGATGCAGGTTGCGCGGCAGGAAATGGCTTTTCCAACCCTGTTTCATCCGCAGGTTGCCACGGTTGGCCGATTGGTTGGACTTGTCATTGCGGCTGATCAGAAAATCAGACCCCGCATGATAGGCATAGGCCAGGCTTTGAGGCACGTCCTTTTCGAATTTCAGGACGATTTTGCGCGCTTCCACCGCGACCTTGCTTGGTGCCTTGTCCGGTGCTTCAAACCCGTAGGAGGGGACGGGCGCACCACGCACCTGATGACGTGGTGAAGATTGCTCGGTATCCACGATAATCTCACCGGACGCGGCAATTTCCACTTCCAGTTCCTGAGTGTCTTTACGGCGCACGGATTTGATGAAGGGCGCACCAAAGCCACTGGGGGTGCCCTGCTCGATGCCACGGGCAACAATTGCGCAGAGTTCTCCCACCGCGACAGCGCCCTGACCCGAGAAATGGGTCCGGTCATGTTGCTCAACAGCCCAGCCTGATACGGTCAAAGTGATATCAGAACGGCGCGCGCAGAGTTCGACCTGCCCTTGCAGACAGGGCCACGCCCCGCCATTGCCTTTGCCCGGGGGCTGTATCATCAGGATATGGGGTACATCGGACTGACCCGTACGTTCAACAATGGCGGCCTGCACCGTGTCCAGCAAATGCTCAAGCAACACGACATATTCGTCTTTGGGCATCATACGGTTGCCCGCCCCCTGACAGAAAATCAGATAGGGAACATGCCCGCCCATACCACGCTTGGCGGCCGCACTAAGATGCGCATCAATCGCCAGCATCAGGTTGTTGAACCCGGCTGAATTGGCCTCGTAATGAGGATCATGTTCGGGCAACAATTGCTCCAGTCGTGCCCCGCTGACGGCACTGGAGTGACCCACGCACGTCGGCGGGCGGCCATCTTGAAGGGCTTCGGCAACATAGCGATAAAGGAAGGGCGACACGACGCTTTGCACTTTCTCGTCGATGTCATGGGCCGGGCAGAAATCATCGAATGGCTTGGTGATTGCCCCACGTTCACGCACGACCAGCGCATTGTAACCACCCAGCATCAAGGCGTGCTCGGGGTACGGGTTCTCGTGTAAGACGCGACCGTTGTTACTGTTCTGCCCCATCCAGCTTTGCCCGTAAAAGAGCATCAAAGGCACAGAGTCCACTTGTGAAATACCTGCCATCTGTTTTCCATTTCGTGGGGTCTTTTTTTGCAACTTTCGCATTTGCCTTCAAGCAAATTGCCCAAGTCAGACCCTCGTTACTGCTCGACCATAAAGGCGCATGATTAAGCACCCGTTAACAATAACTAGACACGGAATTGGGCAGAAATGGGGCAAGGACCAGGAAAATCCTGCCAAAACATCGTCTTGATGTCTGGCAGGCCTAGGGGGTCAGAAATGTGATCCCGTCAAGACGGCGAACCGCCTCGATGTCGCGCTCATAAACGCGGGCCAGATGCGCACGTTCGCTCGCGCTCCAGGGATCGTAGCCCGGAAAGTCCGGGCCGCGCGGATATTTGTCCTGAATTTCAACGCGTTTGGCCAAAGCGGCCTCGCCGCCGATGCGTTCGATCTCACTCAGCAATTCGCGAATGGCGCGGTGTGACGCCGAGGGGCGCCCGCGCGACCGTTTGGGCGTGACCAGCGCCTTAGGGTCAATATCCGGGCCGATCAGGTTGCCGATGATCCGTGGGGACAACACCCGAAAATCCTCGTGTCGCCACAGGATCAATCGGGCGTCGGGAAAGGCATTTTTCACCACCTCGACAAACGCCACCCAACTGGGCACACGCGACAGCAATTCGCGTTTCATCTGTGCTTCGGAAAACACGTTCTCGCCCTTGGCCGAGCGCAGGAATTCGACATAGGCCGAGGCGAAGAAGTCGCCATATTCGCGGATCGCCAGATGCACCTCACGCACCGGGTAGATGATGTTCTGCGCAAAAATCGGGATCAGCGTGTCGCGGCGTTGATACAACTCGCCGGTGCGCACGCATTGCCCGCAATGGCCGGGCATATTTTCATCCGACAGGATGATCCGCTCGCCGGGCTTGGCCTTGACCTTCTTGAAGAACTTTTTGGCCTCTTTTGCCAATTCGGCGTCCGAATACTTGCGCCGAAACCCAAGGCCCAGCTTTTCATACCCGTTCAGTTGGCAGGGATAGGTGTAATCCTTGCGGGTGTCACGGTGATGGATGTAATGCACGCCGTTTTTGCGCAACTTGCCGGCATTACGCTGCAGGATCGACTGCACATAGCTGGTGGCGGTTTTGTGAACCCCGCCATGCACCACGACATAAGGCGTCTCCTTGGCCATGTGTGCCTAGCTCTTCTCCAACTCGGGCGCGGCGTTGATCGCAGTGATCTGATCGCGAAACTCGGCCCATCCGTCACGCGCTAACAGGCCCTTGATCTTCCCGCGATGCCATGTGCAAGCCTGTTCATGCAGGCGCGCCAGTTCAGGATCCTGCATCAGCTTGGCAAATTCTTTGCGCAGCCCAGGCAGGCGCGCATGGATTGAAACATCGCGCTCGGTGTTGAAATTCATCGTCGACCAGTAATTGATACCCTGGTCGTCATTCACATGATTGGTGCGCCCGCGATCCCGCTTGACCAAAAAGCTTTCGACCGAGCGCACCGCATAATGATGCAGGCGCGCGTAATCATGGGTGAAGGCCTCGTGGGATTTCCACCCGCCATCCAGATAGGCACTTGGCATCGGTCGTCCGCCCGCATCGACCCATTTCACATCGCCCTGATCCAGTTTGAAGGCCGGACGGTGAATGCGCAGCTTCAGAAAGCGTTCATTGTTGCGCACCAGCGTTTTCATGCCCCGGGCGCGGAAATTGGGGTATTCATGCTCGCCCGCGCTGCGATCAAAGCGCTCGGTGATGAAATCCTCGGTATAGGTGACATGGCCGCTATTGCCGAACAGCTTCCAGCAAACAGAAATCGCATCCGCGTCCCCCACGGCGGCAAACAGATCATCCAGCCGCCCCTTGCCCGCGCGGATATTCAAGAACTCGTCGCAATCCGCACAGATCAGCCAATCAGCTTCCTGATAGATCGGTTCGTTCACCGCTTTTTTCAGTGCGGTGCGTTGCGGGCTACCGCCTTTGCGGAACTGGTTGTCGCGATGCTGGGCCAGGCCCATTTCCTGCAGGCGCTCGGCGATCTTGTCGGTGCCATCATCGCAATCATTGGTGTAGATCAGGAAATCGGTGAAACCGATCGCGCGGTTATACGCCACCCATTCCAGCATGAAGGGGGCTTCGTTCTTCATCGTGGTGACGATCAGACGCTTGCCCATATCCGTCTGTTTGATCGTGGCGGGGGCTTTCTTCCCTGCGTTCTCAGGGGCGATGATCTTGGTCGAGTGCTCTGGCTGGCCTTTGATCCGCTCGGATTTAGGTACCGGGCTGGGATCCGGGACAGTGGCCACCTCTTTGGGGGCAGGCTCTGGCGCAGGCGCTTTGGCTGCTTCGGCCTTGGCCCGTTGGCGAATGCGCTTGCGAAAAGCCCGCGAGAAACGGTCGGCCATCTCGACGCGGCCTTTATCGGAGAAATATCCTGCAACCGACCCGCGGAACCATGGCAAATTGCGACGGTTGCGGTAGAGTTTATAAAACACCGGGTCGGTCAATTCATCGAAGATGCAATGCTGCATCACCGATTTCAGTGCGCCGATCTTGCGCAGGAACACAGCCGTTTTGTGGCTGGAATACCAACATTTGTAGATGTGCAGGTTGTCACCACTCAGCCGGTCGATATGCTGCTGATCCAGCGCGTGATAGGGATCATAAAACAGGTTCACACGCCCCAGTTTCCCCGTCAACGCAGCTGCATCGCCCAATGGCAAGGTCCAATCCTGACGACGGCCGTTTTCATAGCGCGTCTCCCATGGAACCAGATCGGTATTCAGCGTGGTTTGCGGATTCACCGCGATCACATGTGCGCCTTCGACCAACGACCCAAAGGCCATTGCCGCATAGCCACCCATCGAAACACCGGCAAAAACCACGCGGTCATAGCCTTCAAAAAAACCATCTTTTACAAGGGTCTCAAAGCGGGCGATCAGATCGGCATCGCGATACCAGTCGCTGACATGGGCCATGACGCCCAGATGCGAGAGTCCACTGTCCTTTGCAAATTTGAACGCCCATGGTTCGCGCAAAGGATCGGTGTCATTGACGTTGGAGAGGTTGTCGAATGTCACCAAAAGCCGGGTTGACGGGCGTTTGATGAACATAAGACTGTGGCGCAGGTTCTTCTCCAGAAATCCCAACGTCCCGGCACCGGGCCGCAATTCGTCGAACCACAGCGGTGTGGTCGGTTTTTCGCTGTCTGGTGCTGTCTGCTCTGCCATCACTCGGACTTTTTATCTGCTCTCACTAGGTCGCGCGGCGACAGGACACCTGCGTTGGGTCTCCTGCCAAGACTATACGCGCGCCGCACAGTTTTTCGCAACAGCCCCTCTCAAATTGCCTGAATTGTTTCCGTGGTGGAAACAATTAGGTCGCACGTCGGGAAAAACGCCCCGCAGGTTGATCCTACGGGGCGTGGATTGGTTTTTGGTTAATGGACGACCGCATCCTCGGGAGGCTCGCGGTTGGTACTGCCCACGCGATCCCCGATGATCAGCCCCTCGGATCCGGCACTGACCGGAACCGTGGCCCCATCCAGCACGTCCCCGGCCAACAGGGCCTCGGCCAACGGATCCTGCAGCGCCTTCTGGATCACCCGCTTCAGGGGCCGCGCACCATAGACCGGGTCATAGCCTTCATCGGCCAGCCAAGTCCGCGCCGCATCGTCCAGTTCCAGCGTGATCTTGCGGCTTGCCAGACGTTTCAGCAACCGCGCCATCTGGATATCGACAATCGCATCCATCTGATCACGGGCCAATCGGTCGAAGATCACGATCTCATCCAACCGGTTCAGGAATTCCGGCCGGAAATGCGAGCGGACCGCATCCATCACATCACGTTTGGCGTCGTTTGCATCCGAGCCTTCGGGCAACTGGCTGAGCGCCTGAGACCCTAGGTTAGAGGTCAGGATGATCAGCGTCTGTTTGAAGTCCACCGTGCGACCCTGGCCATCCGTCAGCACACCATCATCCAGCACCTGCAACAGCACGTTGAACACTTCGGGATGCGCCTTTTCGACCTCATCAAACAGGACAACCTGATAGGGACGACGACGCACCGCTTCGGTAAGAACCCCGCCTTCGTCATACCCGACATAGCCCGGAGGTGCCCCGATCAGACGCGCCACCGAATGTTTCTCCATGAATTCAGACATATCGATGCGCACCATGGCGCTGTCATCATCAAACAGGAACTCGGCCACGGCCTTGGTTAGCTCAGTTTTCCCAACGCCAGTCGGCCCGAGGAACAAGAAACTGCCCAGCGGGCGGTTTTCATCGTTCAGCCCGGCGCGTGCGCGGCGCACAGCGTTGGAAACCGCTTTGACGGCCTGGTTCTGGCCAATCACACGGCGATGCAGGTTGTCCTCCATACCCAACAGCTTCTCGCGCTCGCCTTCCAGCATCTTGGCAGTGGGAATACCGGTCCAGCGTTCAACCACCTGGGCGATCTGTTCCGGGCGCACGGCTTCTTCAACCATCATGCCGTTTTCCTCGGCTTCTTCGGCCTCGGCCAGCTGTTTTTCCAGCGCCGGAATGACACCGTAGGACAGCTCACCAGCCTTGCCCAGATCACCTTCGCGCTTGGCATGCTCCAGCTCGATCCGCGCGCGGTCCAACTGTTCCTTGAGGTCACGCGCCCCGGCCAGCTTGTCCCGTTCAGACTGCCATTGAGCAGTCATTTCAGCAGATTTCTCCTGCAGATCCGACAGCTCTTTCTCCAGCTTTTCCAGCCGGTCCTTGGACGCGGCATCGTCTTCTTTCTTCAAGGCCTCGGCCTCGATCTGCTTTTGCAGGATTTCGCGGTCCAGCGCGTCCAGCTCTTCGGGTTTGCTGTCCACTTCCATGCGCAGGCGGCTGGCGGCCTCATCCATCAGGTCGATCGCCTTATCGGGCAGGAACCGGTCGGTGATGTAGCGGTGACTGAGCGTCGCCGCCGTCACCAAGGCACTGTCGGAAATACGCACACCATGGTGCAGTTCGTATTTCTCCTTGATGCCCCGCAGAATCGACACCGTGTCCTCGACCGTCGGCTCTTCCACCACCAACGGCTGGAAGCGCCGCGCGAGGGCCGCGTCTTTTTCCACATGTTTGCGGTATTCATCCAACGTTGTCGCACCCACACAATGCAATTCACCCCGCGCCAAGGCCGGCTTGATCAGGTTGGCGGCGTCCATAGCGCCATCACCCTTACCCGCACCCACAAGCGTGTGCATTTCATCAATGAACAGAATGATTTCGCCCGCTGCATCGGTGACCTCATTCAAGACGGCCTTGAGCCGCTCCTCGAACTCACCCCGGTACTTCGCACCGGCGATCAAAGCCCCCATGTCAAGCGACAGCAGGCGTTTGTTATGCAGGCTTTCGGGCACGTCCCCGTTGATGATGCGCAAGGCAAGCCCTTCGGCAATGGCGGTTTTACCCACACCGGGTTCCCCGATCAGAACCGGGTTGTTCTTGGTGCGGCGCGACAACACCTGCATAGCACGGCGAATTTCGTCATCGCGACCAATGATCGGGTCGATTTTGCCCTCTTCGGCGGCCTTGGTCAGGTCACGGGCGTATTTTTCCAACGCCTCGTACGTATCCTCGGCGCTGGCCGTGTCGGCGGTGCGCCCCTTACGGATATCGTTGATCGCCTCGTTTAATGACTGGGCACTGATGTTCCCCTGATCCAGCGCGTCCTTGGCCGCCGATTTCACAATCGCAAGAGCGGTCAGAACCCGCTCGGCCGGCACAAAGCTATCACCCGCTTTCTTGGCCAGTTTCTCGGCCTCATCCAGCACTTTGGCAGTTTGCTGATCCATGTAGGTCTGACCAGTGTCACCGGTGACCTTCGGGATTTTGCCCATGGCCAGGTCGACAGCCTGAAGAACCCGCGCCGGATCACCGCCCGCGCGTTTGATCAGGTTGCTGGCAAGCCCCTGCTCGTCGTCCATCAATGCTTTCAGAATGTGTTCGGGGGCCAGTTTCTGATGGCTTTCCCGCATCGCTATTGTTTGAGCGGCCTGAATAAATCCGCGCGACCGCTCGGTGAACCTGTTCAAGTCCATCCCTTTTCTCCTTTTTCTAAGCGTTCCCCTGCGCCGCACCCTCTTTGAGGCATGCTGGCTTCGGAAACCTTGCGTCTGAGATGGGCAACAGCCCGATCAACTTCAAGACAGTATTGGCCAATTTCCGCCGAGCGCCCCACAATTTCGTGAGCAACTCTTAAACGATTGCCATCCAACCCCACTTATCCACAAGTTATCCACAGGCTGGATGACGGGAACGAGCAACAAGAATGAGGCCCCAGAATGAACATTCAGAAACTGAAATTTGCCGATATTCGCTATAATCCGGAAATCAGCGCCTTTGAAACCCGCGTCACCATTCATGAGAATGGCGTGGCTTATGTCTATCCTGTGCATCTTTGCGCGGCGTTAACTGCCGAATTCCCGGTGATCGCCCGTGGTCTGACCGAAAAGGCACACAAAATGCATGGCAAACGGCAAAACAGCCTGTATCTGCACCACCCGCTTGGCGATACCGGCATGTTTTCGCTGCACGCAAAGGCTGCTTAGGCCGAAAACCGCGAAGGGGAAACACGGTTCGGAATTCTCATTCCGGGATACGTTTTGTTTACGTAGCTTCGCCATAAGGTGATCATGGTGAGTAAAATGCATATCCTGAATGTCGAAGTGAAAGACTGTCGGTTTTCCGAAGAAACCGGGCGTCATAAGGCGACTCTGCTGGTGGATTGCCACGAAAGCCGCGTCTGCCTTCAGGCTGCAACCCATCTGGCGCGGGCTGCCGGTCAGCGTGATGTGATCCATGGGCTGATGGCCGATGCTTTGCGGCAGATGAAACGCCTGCCCGAATATCGCAACACGACCGAAGAAATCACGGTCGCCCCAAGCGCCCTCCCCATCTAAACAGGCGTTCTTGCGGTTCCCAAGGGCAGCGTCTAGACAGGCGCGACCCAGCCATTCGGAGCCTCCATGACCCAAGATGACCGCCTGATTGTCGCCCTAGATATCCCAAACGCTCTGGACGGTCTGCACTTGGCAGAACAATTGGGTGACGCAGTGTCCTTCTATAAAATCGGGCTTGGCATGTTGACGGGCGGCGGCCTTGCCTTGGCCAACGAGTTGAAACAGGATCACGGCAAGCGCATTTTTCTGGACATGAAGCTTTTTGATATCGGCGCGACGGTTGAAAATGCTGTGCGCGGGCTGGTGCAGTTTGATCTGGATTTTCTCACTGTCCATGGCGACCCCCATGTCGTGCGCGCCGCCAAAGAGGGCGCAGCCAACAGTCAGACGCAAATCCTTGCCGTGACCATTCTGACTTCGCTGGATCGCGCCGATCTGGACGCCGGCCTGATTAAGTCGGGCGATATGCCCGATCTTGTGATGGAGCGTGCGACCCGCGCGTTTGAGGCCGGGGCCGATGGTGTCATTGCCTCACCGCAGGAAGCCGCGATGATCCGTGCGCTTCCGTCGGCCTCAGGCAAGTTGATCGTCACGCCGGGTGTCCGCCCGAAAGGCGCGGCACTGGGGGATCAGAAACGCGTCGCCACCCCGGCCGAGGCGGTTGCCAATGGGGCTGATCATATCGTGGTGGGACGCCCGATCTGGGCCGCACAAGATCCCAAAGCCGCCGCAAATGCCGTTTTAAGCGAATTGGCAGCACTATGATCTATGTTTGATCGTTGATGTAATCCTGCACCCGCAGCCGGAAATGCGGAATGGCCTCGCTATGGGCCACATAATCCTCGGGCGACATCAGCATCCAGCCCTGCCCTTCCGGGCCGAAAACGATCTCAATTTCGCTGGTTGCTGGTAAGTGGGCGGCAAAAAACCAGGCCGGTGTCGGGTCATCGGGATAAAAGCGCCGCCAGATCAAATCGCCTGGCTCAAGCCGCAAGCCGACCTCTTCTTGCGTCTCACGCAACACGCACTCTTCGGGGCTTTCACCGCTCTCACGGCCCCCACCCGGCAAGTCAAGATAACCTGGCCAGGGCAAGCCCAGCCTATCATCCCGACGGATCACCAACAGCTTGCCACCGATCAGCAAAGCCAGCTTGGCACCCTCGAATTCTCTGTTTTCCGACTGTTCCATCGGCTATGCTCTCACCTGCTCAAACCTTAAAGAAACCTGCCTGTCTGTGTGAGAAGATAGGGTGGATGCCTGAGAATGCTATGCCTGCGTTTTGTCGTGATTGCCTGACCCAGTTCGATGCGGCTTCGCGCTGCCCGACCTGTCGCAGCCCGCGCGTGGCCCAACATGATGAACTGTTTGACCTGTCGATCGCGCATATGGATTGCGATGCATTTTACGCCAGCGTGGAAAAGCGGGAACGCCCTGATCTGGCCGATAAACCCCTGATTATTGGCGGCGGGCGCCGCGGTGTTGTGTCGACCGCCTGCTACATCGCGCGCATTCGCGGAGTGCGCTCGGCAATGCCGATGTTCAAGGCGTTGAAACTGTGCCCGGATGCCGTGGTGCTGAAACCCCGGATGGAACTCTACGCGCAAGTGTCGCGCCAGATCAGGGCACTGATGGCCGACCTCACCCCGTCGATTGAACCGCTATCACTGGACGAGGCGTTTCTGGACCTCACCGGCACTGAAAAGCTGCACGGCGCGCCGCCTGCAGTGATGCTGGGCCAGTTGATCAAGCAAATGCGCGATGAACTTGGCCTGACCGGTTCGATTGGCCTGAGCCATAACAAGTTTCTGGCCAAGGTGGCTTCGGATCTGGAGAAACCACACGGGTTCTCTGTAATCGGCAAAGCAGAGACCGCCGATTTCCTCCGCGACAAGCCGGTTTCACTGATCTGGGGCGTCGGACAGACCAGCCGCGCGGCGTTGGAAAAGGCGGGCATTCGCACCTTTTCCGACCTGCTGCGCTGGGACCGGCAAGACCTGTCGGCGCGGTTTGGATCCATGGGGGATCGTCTTTGGCACCTTGCGCGCGGGCAGGACCGGCGCAGCGTGTCGGCCAACACGCCTGTAAAATCGGTCTCGAACGAAACCACGTTTTCCGAGGACACGGCCAACCCCGAGATTCTGGATGGCCATATCTGGCGATTGGCCGAGAACGTTGCGGACCGCTGCAAGGCGAAATCTATTGCCGGTCGCGTCGTAACGCTGAAACTGAAACGCTCGGACCATTCACTGGTTACGCGGCGGCTGGCGCTGCGGGATGCAACACAGATGGCCGACACCATCTACCGGACGGCGCGTGGATTATTGGACCAGTTGGACGAACCGGCAGCTTACCGGCTGATCGGGGTCGGACTGTCCCATCTGGTCCCCGAGGGCGATGCCGATCGCTCGGGCGATCTGCTGGACCCTGAGGCCACCAAACGCAGTCAGGCCGAGCGCGCGACAGATGAAATTCGCAAACGGTTCGGATCAGACGCAATTGTAAAGGGGCGCTCCCTGCGCTGATCAGCCTGAGACTATTCGGCAGCCAGCGGGACGTTATTAGGACGACCAATGTCGGTGATATCTGCGATCACTCCCCTCAACAGCTTGCGCAGATTGTCAAAATTGCCATTGGTGCGGATCAATTGCTCGTTCATGTAAAGAGAGCGGTCAATCTCTAGCTGGATAGCATGGTGGCCTTTCGACGGGCGGCCATAATGCTGGGTCACATAGGCACCGGCAAACGGCGTGTTGCGCACCACGCACAGACCTGCAGCCTGCAATGCCGCCTCGACCCGGTCAACGATCTCTCCATGGGCCGACGCCCCGAAGCGATCCCCGATCACCACCTCGGGACGGCGGCTGCCAATCCCGGCCACCGCGTCCATCGCCTCATGCGGCATCGAATGGCAATCGATCAGAATGGCCCGACCAAACATCATATGAGCCTGATCCAACTGACCGGCAAGCGCGCGATGATACGGCCGCCAGAACCCCTCGATCCGCCGTTCGGCTTCCTCCTGGGTCAGTTTGCCGGAATAAATCGCCTGACCGTTGGCCACCACGCGCGGGATTACCCCAAGACCCGAAGCGATGCGCGGATTGTGCCCGACCTTGGGCACGCCCTCGATCAAAGCCGGGTCAAGTTCGTCCGCGCTGCGGTTCAGATCGACATAAGCGCGCGGGGCACCTGCCTTGATGAAAGGCGCGCCCATTTGTGGGGCACAGTCAAACAGACGATCGACAAACGCATCTTCCGAACTGCGCACAGAATGTTCGTTCAGCCGCGTGCGACGCAAAAAAGACCACGAGTATTCCCGCCCGCTATGGGGCGAGGCAAACACCACCGAGGTGGTGCGGCGCTCGGGATGTGTCAGGTGATAGGCGGTCTTTGACATTTGCACTCCTGCTGCAGCGCATCATAGACTGAATTCATCGTTCTAAAACCCCTTGATCCGCCCGACGACTCCTTTTATAGACCCCCGAACACCGGCGCGGTTTTCCGCGCCCCTATTTATTAGGGGTGACGACTGTGGCGGAACTACGGGCGATTAGCTCAGCGGTAGAGCACTTCGTTGACATCGAAGGGGTCACAAGTTCGATCCTTGTATCGCCCACCATATTCACGGTTTTGCGCCCCGCGCGTGAACCACCCGCAACCCAAGGCGCAGGCTGCCAAGCCCGGGCCACGACAATCAGGAGACGACCCATGAAGGTTCGCAATTCACTCCGTTCGCTCAAGAACCGGCATCGTGATTGCCGTGTCGTGCGCCGCAAAGGCCGCGTCTACGTGATCAACAAGACCCAACGCCGGTTCAAAGCCCGTCAGGGCTAAGCCAGTTTTCGACAGTTCTGTCGGACCAAGACCCCTGCCCAAGTGGCGGGGGTTTTGCTTTTGTGGGGCACCAAAATCACGGTGGCTGCAAAGCCAAATCGGCCCAGCCCACACTCGCATCTAAATCAGCAGCCCACCCGCGCCTTCATGCTTGAGCAGCCAGACCTTGGTCTCGATCCCGCCATCACCGGAGTATCCTCCTAACCCGTTTGCCCCCAACACCCGATGGCAGGGAATGATCACGGGAATCGGATTGCCACCGCAGGCCCCACCAATTGCCTGCGCAGGTGCGCCCAGATCACGGGCCAGGTCTCCGTAGGTGCGGGTTTCACCAAACGGGATTGCGAGCATGGCATCACATACGTCGCGCTGAAAGGCCGAGGCCTTCACGTTCAAAGGTAGGTCAAACTCGGTCAGACGCCCCTCAAAATAGGCGGTCAACTGTTCCAGAGCCGCGTCGATCTCGGGTGCTGGCATATCTTCCCCACCAGCGCCCCAGCGCAAATCGGTGATCTGGCCATCGTGGCTGATCACCCGTAATGGCCCCAAAGGCGAGGGGAGAGTGCCCTGCCCCCGGCTCATTCGCTGTTCAGCAGCACGGCCTCAACCCGTCGGTTGATCTCGCGGCCCTCCTGGCTGAGGTTCGGCGCAATGGGTGAAAGGTATCCCATCCCTTCGGCATCCAGCTGACTGCGCGGCACGCCGTAATCCGACACCAGCTTCTCCAGAACCGATCCAGCCCGGCGTTTGGACAACGCAATGTTGGCATCGAGCCCGCCAACAGTGTCCGTATGTCCCACCAGTGCCACCCGCATTGTGGCGTTGGATTTCAGGAAAGTCGCCAGTTCTTCCAGCGCGGCATCCCCGCCCTCGTCCAGATCGGATGACCCGCTTTTGAACTGCAGGCCCGGCAGAATCACATGCCCATGCTGCAACAGCGCCTGCGCCACGGGCAGATCACTGGCCGGGCGCTGAACGGTTTCAAACCCTTGCAGATCCGCCTCGACCTGTATTTGCTCGGCCCCTTCGGGGGCCAGTTGGATTACCTGAATATGGCCCGTCGCCCCCGACCGGCTGACCAGAACCGAGATGTAATCCGGCGTCCCATCAACTCCACGCCGGGCCGAAAGAAAGCGATAGTCAAAAAGGTCAACAAACATGTCCGGGGCCGGCAGCACCCGCGTGGCGAAGCGGAAATCAAACCCGCCGCATTCATGCCCCACGCAGTCCAGAAGGATATCGTACCCCTCTTCAAGCAGTTGCGCGCGCACAGGAGTCAGCATCTGCAATGTGGTAATGGCCTGCGCCTCAAGCCGCCACGCCTGTTGCACGAACCGTCCTTCAATCTCCAACGTCGGCAAAGCACCTTCGGAAAACGGCGCGATCGGCAATTGATAGCTTTCGGCCTCCTTGATGACCTCACGCGTCAGTGTCGCATTGCCGGGCAGCGACAAGTCCAGCGCCTGGCCCATCGCAGGGCACAGCAGCAGAATGAGGGCGCAAAGACGGGCGCGCATCGGCTCAACGTGCCTGCGCGTGATAGTCCGGGTTCGGCTGCATCGCCGTGGCACTGGCCACACGGTTGGTCATGTTGAAAAACCCCACGACACTGGCGATGTCCCAGATATCGCGATCACTGAAACCGGCTTCGCGGAGTGCCTGACGATCTTCCTCATCCACGGTGGCACTTTCCTTCGTCACCTTTTCGGCAAAACCCAGCATCGCGCGGTGGCGGGCATCCAGATCGGCCATACGCCAGTTCATCACCATCGCCTCACCCAATTCCGGCTTGCCCGACAACGCGCGCACGGCGGCACCATGGGCCACCTGACAATACCAGCAGCGGTTGATCGAACTGACGACCACCGCGATCATCTCGCGCTCTAGCTTGGACAGACCGCTATCAGCCAGCATCAGATCGTTATACATCGCCGTGAACGTTTTCAGTTTCTCGATGTCAAAGGCGTAGGCCTGCAACACGTTCGGGATCATGCCCAGCTTCTCGGTGCAGACATCAAAGTACTTCTGCGTATCTTCGGGCAGCGGATCGACCATGGGCAGATCAAGGGCAGTGGGGCGGTCAGCGTGGCTCATGATGGCGTCATCCTTTGATGCGATAATGGTAATGTCCCACAAGCCGCATCCCGAGGAAAGCGTAGAGCGCATTGGCCCCCTTATTGGCCTGTGTACAGATAACAGAGATCTGCTCTGCGCCCTGTTGCTTGGCCCAGCGCGCAGCCTGGATCATCAGATTTCGGCCCACGCCCTGGCGACGGTCACGGGCCAGCACTTCGATGGCGTGAACCATAGCGATACCCTCATGGAACGCGACATAACCAGTGGCAGCGGGCCGGTTGTCATGCCGCCCAAACAGACCCGTTTTAGGGCATCTGGCGCGTTCCATCACCGCCACGCGTTCAGGGCCGATCCCGCCTTTGGCCCAGATATCGCGCATGATCGCCAGCGGCTCCCAAATCGCAAAGCTGGCCACGCGGGGCAGGTCGAGCGTGGCAAGGTCATCCACCGGGCAGGCATAGATGTTAACGGGATCAATGATGTCATAGCCCTGCGCGGCCAGCAGGGCATCCAGCGTCTCGTCACCTGCGCGGATCATGAACAGTGGGGTTTGGCCCATCGCCTGCATCGCGCTTTCGGCGGCGGGCAGGTCCTCGGCGGCAATCACACCCTCTACCGTTGCCGAAGACACCCTTTTGCCGCCCCCGGCACCATCGCGCAGCGTGAAGGGACCCTGCGCCTTGGTGACGGCAGGTGGCCATGTCGCTTCGATCACGCCATAGAGACGGGCCAGTTCATCGCTCATGACGGAAACATCTGGCTTAGCTCTGTCATCGCGGCATCGACCTGTGCGCCATCCGTGCCACGCACCACAACCTGCGCACCAAAGACGCCATCTTGTTGAAATGGATACGACCCGAGCGCCAGATCAGGATAACGCGCTGCCAGATCACCCAATGGCCCGGCGATATCGCCCTCACCCCGGAAGATTCGCAGCGATTGCGACAGCAGCGGCGCGCCCCCTGTCAGGGTCGGCAACACGCTGGCTACCATGGCAACGAAAATCGCAGGCACCCCGGCCATGACATGCACGTTTTCAAGGCTGAACCCCGGTGCCGCACTGATCGGATTGTCGATCAGAGTCGCCCCCTCGGGGATGCGCGCCATCCGCAATCGGGCTTCGTTCAACTCCTGGCCTGCTGCCTTGTAATGCGCCTCAAGTACCCCGCGCGCATCATCGCGCACATCAATCGGGCGATCAAAGGCGCGGGCGACGTTTTCGGCGGTGATATCATCATGGGTCGGACCAATCCCGCCCGAGGTGATCACATGGGTATAGGCCGCGCTCAGCACCCTTACTGCATCCGTGATGGCATCCGGGTCATCACTGACCACACGCACCTCGCGCAGCTCAATCCCGATCTTTGTCAGTTCCTTGGCCAGATGGTGCATATTCGCATCGCGCGTGCGCCCCGAGAGGATCTCGTCGCCAATCACCAGCATGGCAGCGGTTGGATTTGCCATTCTGCCCTCCTTGAATGCATCTTGCCCCCGGTATAGGCCTGTGATCATGCGCTTTCAAACACCTCTTGAACCTGCCCGCCTGATCCGCCGTTACAAGCGGTTTCTGGCAGACATCACGCTGGAAGGATCAGGGGCCGAGGTCACCGCGCATTGCGCCAATCCGGGCTCCATGATGGGGCTGGCGGCCCCGGGGATGCGCATCTGGGTCGAACCCAATGATGATCCCAAGAAAAAGCTGAAATATGGCTGGCGGCTGGTGGATCATGAGAACGGGCATTTTACAGGGGTGGACACCTCACTTCCCAATCGCGCGCTGAAAGCCGCCATCAGAGAGCGCGAAATCCCGGAACTTGCGGAGTACGAAACCGTTCGCCCCGAACAGAAGTACGGTGAAAACAGCCGTATCGACTTCCTGTTGCAGCAACCTGGCCTGCCGGATGCCTATGTCGAGGTGAAGTCAGTCACGCTCTCACGCCAACGCGGCCTCGCAGAGTTCCCCGACAGCGTCACCGCGCGAGGCACCAAGCATCTGAATGAGCTGGCGGAAATGGCGCAGCAGGGCCACCGTGCCGTGCTGTTCTATCTGGTGCAGAGGACTGATTGCGCATCCGTCACCGTGGCAAGCAATATAGATCCCACTTACGGTGCCGCCTTTGAGGCCGCACGGGCCGCCGGAGTCGAGATATTGGCCTATGACACCTGCCTCTCCCCCAGCGAGATCACACTGGGGAAAAGGCTTGAGGTCAATTAAACGCCTCAGCTTTCGCCAAACCCTTTCGGAATCGGCAGCGGATCCAGCGTGGCCGCGCGTTTTTGCAAGGCGCGCCCGATCACCACGCGACTGATCTCGGTGGTGCCATCCACGATCCGCAGCATTTGCGACAGGCGCGACAGGCGGTCCATGCCATAGGGCTGCAACAGCCCCATCCCGCCCAGAACCTGCGTGCAGGTGTTGGCGGCTTTCACCGCCGCATCGGGCACAAAGCGTTTGGCGTGTGCGGCCATCAGCGGCCCCTCGGGCGTGCCCAGTGCGTTGGCGGCGGCGCGGTACAGCAGTTTCGACGCCTCAAGCTCGGTCGCGACATCACCCAGCATCCACTGGATACCGTCCAGATCAAGGTTCTTGCCGCCGAACATCTTGCGGTTGGCTGAATAAGCCAGCGCCGTATCCAGCGCCGCCTGCATTAACCCACAACAGCCCGACGCAATCGAGACCCGCGCAATGTCGATGGCCATCAGCGACCCTTGCAGGCCCTGCCCGATCGGAAGGATGATGTTGTCCTCACTCACCACAACGTCCTGCATGTACATCTCGGACATGGGCAGGAAATCGTAGGACGGCGTCTCGTATAACGGACCAAAGCTAAGCCCCGGGGTGTCGCGCGGAATCGCGATCATCGCCATGTCCTTGTGGCCCGGCTGATCGGTGGTTTTGACGACCGTGAGGTACACATCCGCCTCACCCGCCAGGCTGACCCACGCCTTGGCGCCATTGATGGTCCAAGTGCCATCGTCGTTGATCACCGCGCGCGAATACATGTTGGTCGCGTCCGAACCGGATTGCGGTTCGGTCAGGGCGAAATTGGCCAGTTTGCGGCCAGATGTCAGCTCTTTCGCCCACTCGGCCTTGAACGCATCCGTGCCGTAACCGCAGGTCGCAAAGGTGCAGATGTTATGCATCGAAAGGGCAAACGCATAAGCGCCATCACCCCGGCCCAGTTCTTCGTAAACCCGGATTCCCTCGCCCAGAGGCAGGCCCTGCCCGCCAAACTCTTCAGGGGCATATAGCCCGGTCAGGCCAAGGGTCGCTGCCTTGTCCGAGGCATCGCGCGGCCAAGTGCCGGCTGCGTTCCACGCGTCCACATGCGGGATAATATCTTGCTCGCAATGACTGCGGGCGGCTGCAAGGATGGTGTCGATCTTGGTGTCCATGGGATGATTCCGTGCAAGAGTTAAATGTCAGACAAATAAATGTCTGACATTTAAAAACCCGGTGTTCAAGTCAAACCGAAAGCCGGGACGACCTGTCGCAGCCCAGATCGCAACCCCTCTGGTCCTTTGCATCAATCCGACTTAAATATGGGGCGTATAGATTGACAGTATTTGAGGATCGCACGTGAACGAACAGCACCGAGGCCGTATGACCCCTGATGGAATCCGCATCCATGAAAAGGCGGATTTTGCTGGCATGCACAAGGCAGGTCGGCTGGCCGCAGAAATTCTAGACAGCCTGGCCCCGCATGTGTTTGTGGGCCAGACCACCGGCACGCTGGACAAGATGATCGAGGATCAGGTCAACGCCGCCGGGGCCAAATCGGCCACGATTGGCTACAAGGGCTATCAGCATGCCAGCTGCATCAGCGTCAATCACGTGGTCTGCCATGGTATCCCAGGTGAGAAAAAGCTGAAGGATGGTGACATCATCAATATCGACGTCACGGTGATCGTTGATGGCTGGTATGGTGATACATCGCGGATGTTCGTCGCTGGCAAGCTGTCGCGCAAGGCCGAACGGTTGATCCAGATCACCCATGATGCGTTGATGATCGGGATCGAGGCGGTGAAGCCGGGGAACACTTTTGGTGATATCGGCCACGCGATCCAGAGTTTCGTGGAACGCCAACGCATGTCCGTGGTGCGCGATTTCTGTGGTCACGGGTTGGGCCGGGTGTTCCACTCGCCCCCTAACGTGCTGCATTATGGCCGCGCCGGGTCCGGTGCAACGCTGGAAGAGGGCATGTTCTTTACCATCGAACCGATGGTCAACCTAGGCCGACCCGAGACGAAAATCCTGGCCGATGACTGGACCGCAGTAACACGCGACAAGTCGCTCTCGGCGCAGTTCGAGCATTCGATTGGCGTGACGGCGGATGGGTGCGAGATTTTCACTCTGTCTCCGGCGGGCAAGTTTCATCCGACGTATGAGTAAATCGGGAGTCGGCTTTGCGGACAAAACCGTCATTCTCTGGATTTGGCGTCGAATGCAGAAAATGCTTTGGGGATGTTCGCAAGAAGTACGTCGATATCCTCTTCAAGCATGTCACTAGAACAGTAGACCATTCCGCCAAGCATATCATTTGATCGAACTACCAGAGTTGCTCCTCCCCCGGGACGCACGCGAGGGTCTTTGATGAGAAAATATTCGAATATGAAATAGTTTTTCCAATAAGATGCATGGTCTTTAGTTGTTTTGTAGTCGACCATGCCATTTTCACTTAAAACACGATTTGCCACTGATGCTGCTCGATCTAACTCAGTGCTTTCCGAATCCTCCGTAGGAAGAGTTGCGTGAAGTAGTTCTGCTTCTTGCGCCATCAGGCAGTCCTTTATGCGCCAAAATAGAAACCATTCAAAAAGATATGCTTACAGACTGTCAAGGGCGTAGTTTGGGCTCAAAGTGAGCTTGCAAGGGAACGCTGTCACGATCTACCGCGCTTTTGTGTCAGACCGAATAGACTATGCGCGGCTCGCGCCTAATCTGAAGACCCGGGGCTCCGCCCTTCCGGTCGCCGGTGCGTCCACTGGACGCCCCGCCACTGACGACGTCAGCGGTTCGCGCCCGGAACCCACAAGACATCGTCTTTGCCGGCGTCATTCGCCATGCGGCCTGCTACAAAGAACCAATCGCTCAACCGATTGAGGTACTTCACTGCTGCCGGGTTGATGCTTTCCATCGTGGCCAGCTCCACCACCAGACGCTCGGCGCGGCGCGACACTGTACGGCACAGATGCATCTGTGCCGCCAGCGACGTGCCACCGGGCAGGATAAAACTGCGCAGCGGTTCCAGAACACCGGTCATTACGTCGATCTCGGCCTCAAGCCGTTCGACCTGACTGTCGGCGACGCGCAAAGGCGGGTACTCGGCTTCTGCGTCCTTCTCCATATCCGGCGTGCACAGGTCGGCACCCAGATCGAACAGATCGTTTTGAATACGAGACAGGGCGGTATCCACACCGCCCTCCGCGTGCAGCCGCGCAAGACCGACGGTCGAGTTCACCTCGTCCACGGTCCCGTAGGCGTTCACCCGGTTGGAATGCTTGGCCACACGAGCACCATTGCCCAGCGCGGTTTCCCCGGCATCCCCGGTTTTCGTGTAGATTTTGTTGAGAACAACCATCGCTTACCCCCCCGAGCGCATCCAGAGAAAGAACAGGATCAACAGCACGGCAATAAACTGTGCCGCGATCCGCCATTGCATCATCTTGTTCGACTTCTTGGCCGACTCAAGGTCGCCCTTGCCAAAATGACTGATCCCGCGCGCCAGGATCAGTACCACGGCCAACATGGCCGCGGCCACGATCAGAAAGAGTGGGTCACTCAGCATATCTGCGTCCCTTTTATCCTACCTGAGGCGATGTAGCGGAGCGGGCGGAAAAAGCGAACCACAATTTATCCTCTCGCCAGAAGCCAGTCTAACGCACGCGTCGGCAGTAGACGACGCAACGCGCCCATCAGGTAAGTCGGAAAAGTCACGTAATACCGTGCGCGCGGGCGGCGGGCTTCGACCGCGTGAACCAGCTTTTTTGTGACCGAAGATGCAGGCAGTTCAAACGGGTCCGGCCCTTCGCTTTCATAAAGCCGTTTACGTAGGGTCCTTTCATATTGTTCGGCCCGGGGCGAAGCCTGCCAATCAATCCAGCGTTCAAAGTGCGGGATGGCGTTTTGCCGGATTTTAGACGTCACCGGCCCCGGTTCGATCATAATCACGTGGATATCCGTGTCGGCCATCTCGATGCGCAGGGTATCGCTGAGACCTTCAAGTGCGAACTTGGTGCTGACATAAGCCCCCCGCCACGGCATCGACACGAACCCCAACACCGACGAGCATTGCACGATCCGCCCATGCCCCTGCGCGCGCATCAACGGAATGACCGCGCGCGTTAGTTCGTGCCAGCCAAAGAAATTAGCCTGAAAGATGTCGCGCAGCGCGTCGCTTGGCAAATCCTCAACCGCGCCGGGACAGGCAAAAGCACCGTTGTTGAACAGCGCATCCAGTGTTCCACCCGTTGCCTCCAAGACTTCAGCCAGCCCCGAGGCAATCGTCGATTCATCGTGATAGTCGATCAGCGGACTTTCAAACCCTTCGGCAATCAGGCGCTGACAATCCTCGGGTTTACGGCAGGATGCAAAGACCCGCCAGCCCCGCTCACGCAGGCCGTATGCCGCGTCATAACCGATACCACTCGAACAGCCAGTGATCAGGATGCTTTGCGTGTTCATGATGGTCAATCCTCTGCATCTGTGCGCAACACGGCGCCTGGATTCAAGATTCCGCAGGGGTCCAATGCCGCCTTGATCGCGCGCATGGCAGAAAGCTTTGCCGGATCGCTGTAACGTTCCAGATCGTCCACCTTCAATCGCCCCACTCCATGCTCGGCCGAAACCGATCCGCCCATGCTGTCCACCAGATCATGCACTGCCCGCTTGATCGCGTCCCGCTGTTCCAGATGATCCTCGGGCGTCTTCCCACGCATCGGAAAGACGTTGTAATGCAGGTTACCATCACCCAAATGCCCAAAGCAGTTGATGCGGAAATCACCGAGGGCGGCAATCACGTCGCCCCCTTTGGCGATGAAATCCGGGATTGCGCCCATCGGGACCGAGATATCATGCGACGACACCGATCCGATCCGTCGGTTGGCAATCGGGATGCTTTCGCGCAGGGCCCAAAAATCGTTCCGTTGCGTCTCGGATTGGGCGATCATCCCATCGCTCACCAATCCTGCCTCCACGGCATCGGAAAACAACGCTTCCAACGCGCCCGCCGGGTCCAATCCCCGGGCGAGGCCGACATCAATCAACAACAGCCATTCGGGCGGCACATCAAAAGGCTGGCGCAGATCAGGCAGCGTTTCGGCCAGAAACTCCAGCCCCGCGCGATGCATCAACTCAAAGGCGCTGACCGCCTCGCCCAAATGATCACGTGCCATCGACAGAAGGCTCAGCGCAGCCTTGGGACCGTCGACAATCATCAGGGCCGTCCCCTCCCCCGCAGGTCGGGGCGACAGCTTTAAGCTGGCCGCCGTGATCACACCCAACGTGCCCTCGGCCCCAATCAGCAGATTGCGCAGGTCATATCCGGTATTGTCCTTGCGCAGCCGTTTCAGCCCGTTCCAGATTTGCCCGTCCGGCAATACTGCCTCAAGGCCCAAACACAGATCCCGCGCATTGCCATAGCGCAGCACGTTCACACCACCCGCGTTGGTGCTGAGCAATCCGCCAATCCGGGCCGAGCCTTTGGCGGCGATGCTGAGCGGAAACAGCCGGTCCGCCTCTTCAGCCGCCTCATGCACATCCGACAGGATCGCGCCCGCCTCGACGATCATCACATTCTCATCGGGGTACACATCTCGGATCGCCCGCATCCGCTCAAGGCTCAGCAATATGGGCGCAGGGCCATCCGGGGCGATCTGCCCACCAACCAGCCCGGTGCCACCGCCATAAGGCACCACCGGCACATGCCCCTCGCATGCTGCGCGGATAATCACAGACACCTCTTCAACCGATCCCGGTGCCAGCACCACACCCGCCTGCCCGGCCCAGCGGCCACGCGGCTCTTCAAGGTAGTGCGGATCAGCGTCGCGAAAGGCCGCTTTGGGAAGCAGCGCGCGCAAACGGTCCACAAACTCAGGATCAACAGGGCTCAGCGTCATGCCTATTCTGTGTCACGCAACCATGCGGGGCGCAACACCATGATCGTGGGATCATCCGGCAGGGTCCGTAAGGATACAGTGATCTCGCTGGTGTCTGTCACGACAACCTGAAACTCATCCTCCATCCCAGCCAGAAACCGGCCCAGAGACCCATCGACAAACCAGTGCATTGGGATAACGATGCGCGATTTCAGGCGATTCAGCACCAGCATCATTTCCTCCAGAGACATGGTATAGCCACCGTCAACCGGGGCCATCACCACATCCAACCGTCCGATCGCGGCGAACTGTTCGTCGGTCGGCACGTGGTGCAAATGCCCGAGATGACCGATACACAGGCCCGCCGCCTCGAAGATGAAAATCGAGTTGCCATCTTCGCGGGCAATTCCCTCGAAGCCGCGCACATCCGTAGGCACATTGCGCACCAACATACTGCCCAGATCAAGATGATGATCCGCCGCCACCCCGCCCTCGGTCCAGCCTTTCAGTGGGTGGGAAATGGCCGGATCAGGCGCAGCCGTCCAATGGGTCGAATGGGCGTTATTCATGGTCACCACATCGGGAATGAAATCAACATTGCCGATGAAGCCGGTGAAATCGGTGACTGCCGACAGCCCGTCCTCGGTCTGGATCAGAAACGAAGCATGGGAAATGTAGCGCAGTCTGACCGAAAACTCCGGCACCGGGTCACTCCACGCGGCTTGGTGCAGATAGGTCAACCCCGGCGCCGCCTCGGCAATCGCGATGCAATGGCTGGGCCGCCGTTCCTGGGCCATAACGGACTGGGCCATTAAGCAGAGAAGAATAACAAGACGGGCCACGAAGCTTACGTCCCTTGTGTCAAAGGATAGCACATAATGGAGTTGCAATGTTATTATCAGGTGCACCCCTCGGTAACAACATTTGCCGAATAACTACATTTGGCTTTTGATGAAGCGTCGCAGCCAAACTACGAAATAGATCAGAACCCAGAATGCAATAAAGTAGGCACCTCCCTTGAGCTGATGAAGGTTAGTTGAGTTCTCTTTTACCAGAACAAGCCCAGTACTAAGTATCACGATCAATTGAATGGTTATTGTCGGAGCCAAATAAGAAATCTTTGCTCTTAGTTCTGCCAACCTTCGTCTTGCCAGCAATTCTACAGCTTGAGGGATCTGGTAAATGAAAAACAATAAGAAAAGTGCGGCCTGTGCTACCAGAAAAGACGTGATGAAGCGGACATCTGACAGGTCAGTATCTCCGAATAGTTCGCAGATAAAAAAGATTGGAAAATACTCTAGAAGAAAGATCGTGTAGGTTGTGTATCGAGTTGTCGGACAAAACTCCAAAAGCCTACTTTTCCCGGTGTCAAACCATACGAACGCCTCAAAGCCAAGGAGTACCAAGTACGTAAAGAAAAGTGCGCCTAGGAACGTCTTGAAACCAAATTGGAAGTTTGGCGAATACGGAAACAAGTAAGTCGTGTTGCTGACAAACTCGGAAAATGCCAACCCGAATGCCACCGACAAAAATGCGCCAAAGACGGAAATTGACCTATCTACGCCATTCTCTGTATGACCGTTCAACTTGTTCCTTCAGTCCAAACTTCTGGCGGCAGAAAAGCTCTGCCGTGTTAGTATTTTGCATTTCGTTTTGGAGACGATCAAGTTATTTGGCTGCGCCCATAACAGCTGGAGCGAGGAAATTCCGGAATTTCGTCACGATTGCTGAACTATCCCGCATCCGTCCTGCCGCGCCGGTCCATCCGAAGGGCGGCATAGAGCACATGATTGCGCCATCTTCCGTTGATCTGGAGATAGCTTTGCGCGACCCCTTCATACTTGAATCCGCATTTCTCCAACAGCGCACGCGAGGCCTGGTTTTCTGGCAAGCAGGCCGCTTCGATCCGGCTCAGGTCCAGCCGTTCATAGGCGTAATGCACCACTGCCTTGATCGCCTCCTGCATATAGCCCTGGCGGATATGGGGTTCTCCCGTCCAATAGCCCAAGGTGCCCGCCTGCGCCGGGCCACGACGGATATTGTCCAATGTAATCGCCCCCAAAAGGGTCTGATCCGAGCGGCGAAACAGGAATAGCGGTAATGCCGTGCCACCACTTATCGAGCGTTGCGCCCAGTAAACTCGGTTGGCAAAGCCCTTGCGTGCAAGGTGATCCGATGCCCAGAGCGGCTCCCACGGGGTGAGAAACTCGGCACTATTTTCGCGCAAAGACGACCAGTCGCGATAATCGCTCAGCTGGGGTTGGCGCAGGGTCAGCCGCTCGGTCTCGATCCGGATTTTCCTGCGCGGCAGAAACATCAGGCAGCGCGCCTTTCCTGCAATGCCTCCAGCGTCGGCGCCGATGAGACGGGGCCATAAAGTGCCATCGCGGCGGGGGCGGTGCTGGCAGTGCGTTCCGCCAGGCCGCGCACATCAGCCAGGGTCACGGCATCGATCCGTTCAACCACTTCGCTCAGGTCCGGCACACGACCCCAGATTTGCAGCATCCGCGCCAGACGTTCGGCGCGATTGGACGGGCTTTCCAGCCCCATCAGCAAGCCCGCTTTCATCTGCGCACGGGCGCGATCCACTTCGGATTGCGTCATGTCACCCACGGCGCGTTTCATTTCATCGACGGTGATCTGGGCAAGGCCTTCCATCTGCTCGGACGAGGTGCCCGCATAGATTGTCATCATGCCGGTATCAGCATAGGCCCCGGCCTGCGCATAGATCGTATAGCAAAGGCCGCGTTTCTCGCGGATTTCCTGAAACAGGCGCGAGGACATGGAGCCACCCAGCGCGCTGGCGTAAATCTGTGCGGCATAGATCTGTGGATCCATGTAGTCCGGCCCCTCAAAGGCCAGCGCGAAATGGGCCTGCTCCAGCTCTTTCAGGTTGCGGCTTTCACCCCCGGCAAAGCGAGCCAAGTCATAACTATGGCTGTGTGCGGCGGGCATATCGCCAAACAGCCGCTCGGCAGCCACCACCAACGCATCATGATCCACAGCGCCCGATGCCGACAGGATCATCTGACCGGGCGTATATTGCTGCGCTACGAACGCTTTCAGATCATCGCGGGCAAAACTGCGCACACGCTCTTCCGCGCCGAGGATCGTACGGCCCAGCGGATGATCCGGATAGGCCTTTTCCTGCAACCAGTCGAAAATGATGTCGTCGGGCGTATCCAGCGCCTGACCGATCTCCTGCAGGATCACGCCGCGTTCCACCTCGATCTCGCGCGGATCAAACACCGGGTTGCGCAGGATATCGGCCACCACATCCAGCGCCAGTGGCACATCGTCCTCTAGAACGCGGGCGTAATAGGCGGTCACTTCGCGGCTGGTATAGGCGTTGATATAGCCGCCTACATCCTCGATCGCCTCGGCAATTTGCAAGGCGCTGCGGCTGGTAGTGCCTTTAAAAGCCATATGCTCCAGAAAATGGGCAATGCCGTTCTGCGAAGCAGTTTCGTGCCGGGCCCCGGCCAGCACCCACACGCCAATAGCGGCCGATTGCAGGCCGGGCATATGTTCGGTGACGATGCGAAAGCCGTTCGGCAGCGTGGTCAGATTTACGCTCAAGTGGCGGTCCGTTCCTTAAAGTGTTTCGCCTTCTATCTGCGTCAGCATGAAAGCGAAACACAGTGCTACGTTTGTTCGTTGTTCCGCGTATTGCGATAGTCCTAAGTGGCGGAGTTATCGCAATACGCTTTGATGATCTCTTCAATGGCGCCAAGGTCATTTTCAACCCGGGTCACCCGTTCGGACCGCTCATACAGGTCTGACATACGGTCAGGCAAGGGGGGATGCACACCCGAGGCCTCTTCCACCGCCGCCGGGAACTTGGCCGGGTGGGCCGTGGCCAGCGTGATCATGGGGGTGCCTGCCTCGCGCAGTTCATTGGCCACCTTCACGCCCACGGCGGAGTGTGGGCACAACAATTCGCCACTGGCCGCAAGGCTGCGGGCGATTTCAGCGCGGGTTTCATCCTCGTCACAGCGCCCGGACTCAAAGCTTTCCTGCAACGCCTGCAACGCGCCCTGACTGACCGAAAAGCCCCCGGCCTTCAGCTCATCCATCAGCTGCGCGACGGCCGCCCCATCCTGTCCGTAGGCGTAATACAAGGCGCGTTCAAAGTTCGAGCTGACCTGAATATCCATCGACGGGCTGATCGAGGGGATCACGCTATCCGGTTTGTATTCGCTGGTCGAAATGCAGCGGTGCAAAATGTCGTTCTGGTTCGTGGCCACCACCAGCTGGTCGATGGGCAGGCCCATGCGCTTGGCAATGTAACCCGCAAAGATATCACCGAAATTGCCGGTCGGCACGGTGAAGCTGACCTTGCGATGCGGCGCGCCGAGGGCAACGGCGGAGGTGAAGAAATACACCACCTGCGCCAAAACCCGCGCCCAGTTGATCGAATTTACACCGGCAAGCCCCACGGAATCGCGGAAGGCGAAATCGTTGAACATGTCTTTGACCCGTGCCTGGCAATCATCGAAATGCCCGGTCAGGGCCATCGCATGCACATTGTCCTCGGACGGGGTGGTCATCTGACGGCGCTGCACTTCGCTGACCCGACCGTGGGGGTAGAGGATGAACACATCAACCGCATCCAGACCACGAAACGCCTCGATCGCCGCCGAGCCGGTATCACCCGAGGTCGCGCCCACGATGCACACCCGCTTGCCGGACCGTTTCAGCGAGAATTCAAACAACTGACCGATCAGTTGCATGGCAAAGTCTTTGAACGCCAGCGTCGGGCCGTGGAACAGCTCCAACAGGAAATGGCCTTGGTCGAGTTGCTTCAACGGCGCGCGGGCGGCATGGCCAAACCCTGCATAGGCGCGTTCGATGATCCCGCAGAATTCTTCATCGGTGAAGGCATCGCCAAGGAACGGGCGCATGATGCGAAAGGCCGCTTCTTCGTAAGAAACACCCTCAAGCGCCGCGATATCCGCATGGCTGAGCTGCGGGATGCTTTCGGGCAGGTAGAGCCCGCCATCACGGGCCAGCCCGGTCAGCATCGCCTCTTCAAAGCTTAAGTCAGGGGCCTGGCCCCGCGTCGAGATATATCTCATGTCTTATGCGCCCTTTGCCGGTTTGCGGCTGCGATAGATGTAATAGCTGGTCATGATCAGCCAGACCACGGCCAGCGAAAACCATGTGACCGCGTATTCAAGGTGATCGTTCGGAATCCCGCTTGTGTCCACGGGCAAGGGCGTCAAAGCGCCGTCAGGTTGCGACATTTCGCGGATCACAAGCAAAACAGGTTCGGAATCCAGCTCTCCGGCCATCTGATCGAGATCACGGGCAAACCATGTGTTGCCAGCCACGTCATTCTCGGGAGTCGAATCGTTGCGGTCGTCCGGCCAATGCAGATTGCCGGTTACATCGACATCGCCGGCGGGGGCATCAGGAATGGGCTGATCGACCTTGATAAACCCACGATCCACCAGAATGCGACGATCCCCGGTCTGAAATGGCGAGATCACGCGATACCCCGCGCCGATCTGTTTCTGGCTGACCAGCACGCGCAGCGCGCCTTCGTCAAACTGCCCCGTGGCACGCACGGGCAGGTACTTGTCAGCCTCGGGGTTGGCAGTGGCAGGCAAATCGACCGAAGCATCCGCGATGCGGGTTTCGATCTCGGCCAGAACACCCTGTTTCCAGGTCAGACGCTCCATCTGCCAAACCCCCAGCCAGATCAGAATGGCGGCTCCGGCCAGTCCAAAGATCAAAGGGATAAGGATGCGCTGCACGTTGAATAACCTCGGGTGGAAAACGCGAGCACATATATCAAGCCCATGTGCAGGGGCAAGGCGCGCTTCAGGTATCGGTACGCATATTGTCCCAATCAAGACCCATGTAGCCATAAAGCCAGTTCAGCGCATAATGCCGCTCATAAATGATCCCGGGATGCAGGCCTTCGGGCGCTGGTTGATTAGCAACGCGCGCAGCCACCACGGCCCAATGCAGCCGATAGATCAGGTCGGCCTGATCCAATATCTCGGATTGTGGGCGCAGTCGGGCCTCTTGCCTCAGACCGTCCGGGCCCAACTGCCTGAACGTATCGCCCAGCATGGCGGCATCAATGATCGTATCCGGCGGCGGCAACTGATCAATGAACCCGAGCGCCCAAAGCAGAACAGCCACGCTTTCATAGCGCCACGTCATTTGTACACGGGTTTGTTCAGCAGGCGCGCTATCGCTGATGAAAGCCAGCTCCTGCGCCGTGAAATACTCGATTGCCCCGTATTGCACGATGATCGCCTCGATCAGGTCCTGATCCATCGTCTCGCCTTTCACGGCGGCAATCATAAGCGCCATGGCCCGCTCGGCCACCTCGTCACTGCTGCGGCGGGTGGTTTGAGCTTCGGCAGCAATAACGGGCAGGGTATCCAGAACGGGAACACCCATTGCGGTAATCTGCTTCATGGAATCTGATTTGCGCGCCAGTTGATCCGGGGAAGGGTTCTCTGACAGAGCCTCAATCCGATCCTTTACCTCGATATCCTCGGGCGACGGGGTTTGCGCCTGCGCCTTTGAGGCAAGTCCTAATACCGCCAAGAGGGTCATGAAAAAGCGCATGTTCTACCTTCCAAAACAAAAGCGCGCGGGAAACCCGCGCGCTTTTCTTATCTCAATCGTCGCAGACGTCAGGCGCCCCAGATATAGACCGCGGCGAACAGGAACAGCCAGACCACGTCCACAAAGTGCCAGTACCAAGAGGCCGCTTCAAACCCGATGTGTTTTTCGGGCGTGAAATGGCCCTTGTTCACCCGCAACAGGCAGACAAACAGGAAGATCGTCCCGATGATCACATGCGCGCCGTGAAAGCCGGTGGCCATAAAGAAGTTGGCACCATAGATATTTCCGGAAAACCCAAAGCCCGCATGGCTGTATTCATAAGCCTGCAGCGCAGTGAAGATCGCCCCCAGCGCGATCGCGATGATCAGGCCGTTTCTCATGTCTTTGCGGTTGTTCTCATGCACCAGCGCGTGGTGCGCCCAGGTTGCCGCGCAGCCCGAACACAGCAGGATCAAAGTGTTGATCAGCGGCAGGTGCCACGGATCGAAGGTCTCAATGCCTGCAGGTGGCCAGATGCCATCGGCAGCGGGCGACAGTGGCCCCATCGGATACATTGCATGCTTGAAGAAACTCCAGAACCAGGCGGCAAAGAACATCACCTCGGACATGATGAACATGATGAAGCCATAGCGCAGGCCGATGCGCACAACCGGTGTGTGATCGCCCTGATGGCTTTCCGCCACCACATCCGTCCACCAGCCGAACATCACGTAAAGCACGCCAACCACGCCCATAAGCAACATCCAAGGGCCGTAGTCGTGGAAGAACAAAACTGCCCCGAACAGCATGACAAACCCCGCCAGCGCGCCCAGCAGCGGCCAGACCGAGGGGTTCAGAATGTGATAATCGTGGTTCTTTTCATGTGCCATTTCAGGGTCCCTCTTAGAACGGCTCAGTTCGTTGTTGTTATATTTGTATCGGTTTCGCTGTCCTGCACAAGCGCGGCTTGCGCTTCAGGCAGCTCGATTTCATAGAATGTATAGCCCAGCGTGATCGTGTGGGTGTACTGTGCGTCCCGATCTGTCACGATCTCAGGGTCCACATAAAAGGTCACCGGCATCTCGACCCGTTCACCGGGTTGCAGCACCTGTTCTTCAAAGCAGAAGCAGTCGATCTTGGTGAAAAACCCACCCGCCTCGTAGGGCGTTACATTATAGCTGGCCGACCCGGCGATAGGACGGTCGGTGGGGTTATAGGCCTCGTAAAAGGCAAGACCCGTCTCACCAATGCGAATTTCCATTTCGCGGGCCATAGGTTTGAACTCCCAAGGCATGTCGCGTTCCTTGGAGGCGTCGAATCGGATCTTGATGGTTTGATCCAGGATCTCATCGGGGGCCACATCGGCCACTCCGGTCGCGCCACCAAAGCCTGTCACCCGGCAGAACCAGTCATAAAACGGCACCGATGCCCAGGCCAGACCACCCATCAGCACGACAACGCCCACAAGGCGCAGCACTGTTTTGCCAATCTCGGTCTGCGCGAACATCAGTATGTGCTCCCGCTTTGCGACGGAACGCCGAAATCTTCGTTGGTTACCTTGGCCACGGTCAGCCCAAAGATCAAAGCCACGAACCCTGCAAGTACCAGCCCCAACCCCAGATTGCGGCTAAAGCGGCGTTTGTGCAGCTCATGTTGCTTGGACAGGCTCATGCTCACCACCCACCCAGACCGAACGAGGCCAGCGCAGATTGCGCCAGAATCGCGGTGAAATGACCAAAGAGGTAATAAAGCGATAGGCGGAAGAACCGCTTTTCGGTGCGATACTGATCCGCTTCGGCGACCGCCTCATCCCGGCGCCAGATCTCGAACGCGCCTTTCAGGAAAAACCCGTTCAGCACCAGCGCGACAAACAGGTAAAGCGGACCACCAATGCTCGTGAAGGTCGCGCCAATGGCCATCGGGGCCAACAGCAAGGTATAGACCCAGATATGTTTGCGGGTCGAACGGCGGCCATGGGTCACGGTCAACATCGGCACGCCAGCCTCGTGGTAATCAGCCTTCATGAACAGGGCCAGCGCCCAGAAATGCGGCGGGGTCCACATGAAGATCAGGGTAAACATCAGAACGGATTCCACGCTGATCGTGCCCGTCGCCGCGGCCCAGCCGATCATCGGAGGGAAGGCCCCTGCCGCGCCGCCGATCACGATGTTCTGAGGCGTCCAGCGCTTCAGCCACATGGTGTAGATCACAACATAGAAAAAGATCGTGAAGGCCAAAACCGCAGCAGCCACCCAATTGGTCGCCAGCCACAGCATGATCACCGAGAAGCCAGCCAGCGCCATGCCAAAACCAAAGGCTTCGCCCTCGGTCACTTTGCCGGATGGGATGGGGCGCTTGCGCGTGCGCTTCATGATGCGGTCGATATCCGCTTCCCACCACATGTTCAGCGCGCCCGAGGCGCCACCGCCCACGGCAATGAACAGGATCGCAGCAAAACCCACTACGGGGTGCACGCCAACAGGCGCGGCCAGCAAGCCGACAAGTGCGGTAAACACCACAAGGCTCATCACCCGCGGTTTCAGCAGGGCAAAGAAATCACCAAAACCGGCGTCGCCGGTCTGGGTCTGCGTGGTGTTCAGGCTTGCGTCGCTCATGAAGTCTCCGCTGGCTGGCGGGCCGGGGCCCGCCTTACACATCCGTCAGGTGAGTTACTGGGCAGAGGCCACGTCGATGCTGCGCGGGGTTCCGGCATATTCTTCGATGGCACCGTTCAGCCACTCTTCATAGGCTTCTTCGCTGACCACTTTGACGGTGATCGGCATGTAAGCGTGGTCTTTGCCGCAAAGCTCGGAACACTGACCAAAGTAAACGCCTTCCTGATCAGCCTCGAACCACAATTGCGCCAGGCGGCCCGGTACGGCATCCTGTTTCACGCCGAAGGCAGGGATGGTCCAACTGTGGATCACATCCGCCCCGGTGACGGTCATGACAACGACCTTGTTCACAGGCACCACAACGGCTGTGTCGGTGGCCAGCAGGAACTCATCCTTGGAATATCCGGCCTCTTCCAACTCGGCGATCACCTCGTCATTGAGAACCTTGCCGTCGCCGATCATGAAGCTTTCAAACTCGAACTCATGATCGGTGTACTCATAGCCCCAGTACCACTGATAGCCTGTGACCTTGATATGAATATCGCCCTCAGGGATTTCCTGTTGCTTGAACAGAACCGGCAAGGAGAACGCGCCGATAAACACCAGAATCACAATTGGAATGATTGTCCAGGCCACTTCCAGAGGCGAGTTATGCGTAAAGCTCGAGGGGGTCGGATTGGCGCGGCGATTGTAGCGCATCATCACGATGACCAGTAGGACGCAGACAAAAATCGTAATGGCTGTGATGATCACCAGGAGCAAGCCGTCAAGCCATTGCAAATCACGGGCCAGTTCAGTGGCGGCGGGTTGAAAACCAAGTCCTGCCGGCTCGGGCGTGCCGATGATTTCAAGACCGTCCTGCGCCATGGCAGGAACCGCAAAAAGAGAGGCCAGAGCGGCCATAAGGCTGGTGGTGCGTCGCATAAATCTACCCTGATCGGTTGGTCGCGTTTATATTCTGTGACAACAGCAACACGCGAAGTGCTGGAATCCCGTTGTATCTTGCCCTCGTTAAAACCATATTCTGTTGCGACAGACAAGAACGCGCTTTGCGTCAAACCGACGCTTTTTGATTTATGTCAAAGATTCTCGCCTCCATCCCTGACCTGAGGACCGGCCTATATGACCCAATCCCGATTTCGTCCGTTTGAAACCGCCCTTGATCGGGACCGCGCGCTGGCGCATTTGCGCGCCGCGACCAAAGGGGCCGACGATGGCGAATTGTTCCTCGAACGCCGCCGGTCCGAGGCGCTGGTGTTTGACGATGGCCGCGTGAAAACCGCCAGTTTTGATGCATCGGAAGGATTCGGGCTGCGCGCCGTGTCGGGCGAAGTGACGGGATATGCGCATTCTTCGGAAATGTCCGAGGCGGCTTTGACGCGCGCTGTGGACACTGCCCGCCTGGCCGTGGGCGATGGCGGCGGCACGTTGGCGGCGGGGCCGCAACCCACCAACCGGCGGCTCTACACGGATGCCGATCCGCTGATCGCGCAACCTCTGCCCGTAAAACTGGAAACCCTGCGAGAAATTGATGCCTTTGCCCGCGATCTTGATAAGCGGGTAGTGCAGGTCAGCGCCACCATCGCCGCCGCTCATCAGGAAGTAGTGATTCTGCGTCCCGATGGCACGGAAGTGACCGACATCCGCCCGATGACTCGCCTGAACGTCTCGGTCATCGTCGATCAGGATGGTCGCCGCGAAAGCGGCAGCGCCGGAGGCGGCGGTCGCGTCGGCCTAGATGGGTTGATCGATCCTGCCGACTGGCAGGCCAAAACGAACGAGGCATTGCGCATCGCGCTGGTCAATCTTGAGGCCGAACCGGCCCCTGCCGGCATGATGGACGTTGTGCTTGGCCCCGGCTGGCCCGGCATCCTTCTGCACGAGGCGATCGGCCATGGCCTTGAAGGCGATTTCAACCGCAAGGGCAGCTCGGCCTTTGCCGGACTGATGGGCCAACGCATTGCCGCCCCCGGCGTGACCGTACTGGACGATGGCACCATCCCGGATCGGCGCGGCAGCCTGAGCGTGGATGATGAAGGCACGCCCTCGGGGAAGAACGTTTTGATCGAAGACGGTATCCTCGTGGGATACATGCAGGATCGCCAGAATGCCCGCCTGATGGGGGTAAATCCCACCGGCAATGGCCGCCGCGAAAGCTATGCCCATGTGCCGATGCCCCGCATGACCAACACCTACATGCTGGGCGGGGATGCGACGCCCGAGGAAATCGTCGCCGATCTGAAAGATGGGATCTATGCCGTTGGATTCGGCGGCGGACAGGTAGACATCACCTCGGGCAAGTTCGTGTTTTCCTGCACCGAAGCCTATCGCGTGAAGAACGGAAAGGTGGGCGCGCCAGTCAAAGGCGCAACCCTGATCGGCGACGGGGCAACCGCGCTGAACCAGCTTCGTGCCCTCGGCAATGACATGGCGCTGGACCCCGGCATGGGCAATTGCGGTAAGCAAGGCCAGTGGGTGCCCGTGGGCGTGGGCCAACCGACGGTCATGATCGGCGGGCTTACCGTTGGTGGCTCTGCCGCATGAGCGATGACAGGGATGGCATTTCTCCTGATGCGTTGCGCGCGTTTGGCGCATCCGTCGATTTTGGCCAGACCGCCGACGACTATGCCACTCATCGTGCCGGGTTTCCCCCCGCCTTTTTCAACCTTTTGATAGCACGGGGTTTTGCCGTGCCGGGTCAGTCAGCCCTCGACCTCGGCACCGGAACGGGCACCGTGGCGCGCGGGCTGGCACAGCTTGGCCTATCCGTCAGCGCGCTTGACCCGGCGCCCGATCTGCTGGCCGAGGCCCGCGTGCTGGATGCCGAAACCGGGGTTCGTGTCCGTTATGATATCGGCACCGCAGAAGACACGGGTATCGCCGATGGCTGCATGGACCTGGTCACTGCCGGTCAGTGCTGGCACTGGTTCGACCGCCCCCGCGCCGCTGCCGAGGTCGCACGCATCCTGCGCCCCGGAGGCCGGATCGTGATCGCCCATTTCGATTGGCTGCCCCTGCCCGGCAATCTGGTTGCGGCGACCGAGGCACTGATTCTCAAGCATAACCCGGCCTGGGCGGGCGCTGGGGGCACCGGGCTTTATCCCGATTGGCTGGCCGATCTGGCACAGGCCGGGTTCAGCGACCTCGAAACGGCGTCCTTTGATGTTGAGCAATCCTACAACCACGAGGGCTGGCGCGGTCGCATCCGGGCCAGCGCAGGCATCGCCGCCTCGCTGAATACAGAGGAAACCGCAGATTTCGATCAGGCGTTTGCCGCCCTGTTGTCTCGCGACTTCCCGCAGGCGCAATTGAACGTGCCGCATCGTGTCTGGTTGGCCACGGGGATCCGTCCCGGCCGTTAGATGCACCGAGTGAAGCCCGTGACTTTCTGGTTTTGGTTTACGTGCTATTAACCATCCGTTCGTAGAAAGGTTCCTGCAAGCAGACGGAGACATGATGCCCGAGGAGACCCATCCTTCCACTCACCCCCCACTCCCACCCACCACGGAAGATGATCGGGTGTCGTGGCTTCGTCTCTTGCGGTCTCGCCGGGTTGGTGTGGCCACCTTTTACCGGCTGTTGTCCGAACATCAGACAGCTCAAGCCGCGCTTGAAGCGCTGCCTGACGTGGCCCGCGCCGCGGGTGTCAGCAGTTATCAGGCCTGCCCTCCGGGCGTTGTCCATGCCGAACTGAAAACAGGACGCGCCGCAGGTGCACGTCTGATTTGCATCACCGATCCCGAATATCCCGTTTTATTACGCAACATCCCTGATCCGCCCCCCGTGTTATGGGTGATGGGCGATCCGGCGATCCTGTCGCGCCCGGCGATTGCCCTTGTCGGTGCGCGCAATGCTTCTTCGCTTGGCACCCGCATGGCCAAGGCACTGGCGCGTGATCTGTCGGAAGCCGGATTTACCGTGGTCTCGGGCCTCGCGCGCGGCATTGATACCGCCGCTCATCTGGCCAGCTTAGAACCTGGCACGATTGCAGTCATGGCCGGGGGCGCCGACGTGATTTATCCAGCCGAGAACACGCGACTGGGCGAGGATATCCTTAAAACCGGCGCGCGCGTGTCGGAACAACCCATGGGGACAATCCCGCAAGCCCGCCATTTCCCGCGCCGCAACCGGATTATCTCGGGAATCGCCCAGGCCGTTGTCGTCGTTGAAGCGGCGGGCAAATCCGGGTCGCTGATCACCGCACGCAATGCCCTGGATCAGGGGCGTGAAGTGTTGGCCGTACCGGGCCATCCATTCGATGCGCGCGCCTCGGGGTGCAACATGTTGATCCGCGATGGCGCCATCCTTGTACGCAGCGGGGCCGATGTGATTGACGCGCTACCGGCAGAGAACATAAGCACGGAGATGCAGCCCGCCCTTGACCTGGCGGATATTCCTGCCCCTGCCCCGGAAACCCGCAATCTTGTTGAAACGGCCGATCTGCACAGTCAGATCCTCGCCCGGCTCGGCCCCTCGCCCGTCGCCGAAGATCAGTTGATCCGCGATCTCGACAGCCCGGCACATGCCGTAACACCGGCCCTGGTCGATCTGGAACTGGACGGGCGCATCCGGCGTAATGCCGGTGGATTGCTCAGCCTTGCGCCAAACCTGAAAGCGGTCAACTGATCCGCCTAGCCTGCGCAGACCTCGGGGATAACCGCCGCATAGTCCGGGCAAAGCGCGGGATCATACCACCAGGCATCCGTTGCCCCGATCACCCAATGCACAGCCACCCAAGTGTTGCCAGACTTGCGATAAAGCGCCTGCAGGGAAGAACCATCCATATACTCCACGTCAAAGGCATTGATCGCCGCCCCACGTGTGCGGCTCAGATCAATCTCTCCGCCCCCGGGACGCTGCGCATGAACCATCGCAAACGCCACATCGCCCGAACGCCGCAACTCGTGAACCACGAATTCAACTGGCTTGCCCAACAACCATTCGGCATGCGGGCGCAACGCGTCCATCAATGCGCTCCGCGTCTCGCTACCCCGCGCCGGCTCTTCCCAGGCCTGTGCCATTCCGGCCCAGATCACCGTCAATCCCAAAAGAATATACCGCATCACACCCTTCCCCATTTATGCGCCAATCCTGCCGCACGCGCCGTCTAATGGCAATCAGCGGCAAGGCGCATTGACAAATCCTCTTGCCACCCCACATGTTCCGCCGCCATACGTTGCGTCCCGAGTCGAAAGGAATCTGAATGCCCGTCGTTGTCGTCGAATCCCCGGCTAAGGCCAAGACAATCAACAAGTATCTGGGATCCGATTACACGGTTCTGGCCTCGTACGGTCATGTCCGCGATTTGCCGCCCAAGGATGGATCGGTCGATACCGAGGCCGATTTCGACATGAAATGGGAGGTCGGATATGACAGCCGCAAACATGTCAAAGCCATTGCCGACGCCCTGAAAGACGACAATGCCCTGATCCTCGCCACCGACCCGGATCGCGAAGGCGAGGCGATCAGCTGGCACCTGGAAGAAACCCTGCGCAAACGCAAGGCGATTAAGAAAGACACGCCCGTCAGCCGCGTGGTCTTCAACGCCATTACCAAGGCCGCCGTGACCGAGGCCATGGCCAACCCGCGCCAGGTCGATGCGCCGCTGGTCGAGGCCTATCTGGCCCGCCGGGCGCTGGATTACCTGGTGGGCTTCAACCTCTCACCGGTGTTGTGGCGCAAGCTGCCCGGTGCGAAATCGGCGGGCCGGGTGCAATCGGTCTGCCTGCGCCTGATTGTCGAGCGCGAGATGGAGATCGAGGCGTTCAATCCGCGCGAATACTGGTCCGTCAAGGCTGTGCTGGGCACCCCGCGCGGGCAGGAATACGAGGCACGACTGACCGTTCTTGCGGGCAAAAAACTCGATAAATATGATATTGAGAATGCCACACAGGCCGAACTGGCCGTGCAGGCCGTGTCGTCGCGTGATCTGAAAATCGCCTCGGTCGAGGCGAAACCTGCTTCGCGCAACCCCTCTGCGCCCTTCATGACATCGACCCTGCAACAAGAAGCATCCCGCAAATTCGGCATGGGCGCGCGCATGACGATGAGCACCGCGCAGCGGCTCTATGAGGCCGGGCATATTACCTATATGCGCACCGACGGGATCGACATGGCGCCTGAGGCCGTGATGGCCGCGCGCGATGCGATCAAGGACCGTTATGGCGAAGAATACGTGCCCAAATCCCCACGCATGTATAAGAACAAGGCAAAGAATGCGCAGGAAGCGCATGAATGTATCCGCCCCACCAATCTGGCCGCGGACGCCGCAAGCCTCAAGATTTCGGACGCGGACCAACGCAAGCTCTACGATCTGATCTGGAAACGCACTCTGGCCTGTCAGATGGAGGCCGCGCGGCTGGAGCGCACAACCGTTGATATCACCAGTGATGATGGTCAGGTCGGCCTGCGCGCCACTGGTCAGGTCATGCTGTTTGATGGCTTCATGAAAATCTATGAAGAGGGGCGTGACGATACGGTCGTTGATGATGACGACAAACGCCTGCCCCAGATCATGCAGGGCGAGGGCGCCAGGAAATCATCCGTAACGCCCGAGCAGCATTTCACCCAACCCCCGCCGCGCTATACCGAGGCGACACTGGTCAAGAAGATGGAAGAGCTGGGCATCGGTCGCCCCTCGACCTATGCGTCGATCGTGACCACGATTCAGGACCGTGAATATGTCACCAAGGACAAGGGCCGCCTGATCCCCGAGGATAAGGGACGGATCGTCACGATCTTCCTGCTGAACTTCTTCCGCAAATATGTGGGCTATGAATTCACCGCCAATCTGGAAGAAGAACTGGATCAGGTCAGCGCCGGGGATGCCAATTACAAAGCTGTGCTTGCCGGGTTCTGGCGTGATTTTTCCGTTGCAATCGCAGAGACATCCGAGCTGCGCATCACAGAAGTGCTGGATGTTCTGGACGAGGCGCTTGCCCCCACCCTCTATCCCCCGCGCGAAGATGGGTCTGATCCGCGTGTTTGCCCGCTCTGTGGCAATGGCCAGCTGCACCTGAAAACGTCGAAATCGGGCGGCTTTGTCGGGTGTGGCAATTATCCGGAATGCCGTTACACCCGGCCCATTGGCGGCGACGCTCAGGAAAACGCAGATCGCGTGCTGGGTGAGGATGCGGGCGACGAGATTTCGCTGCGCTCGGGCCGGTTCGGACCATATGTCCAACGCGGCCAGGCGACCGAGGACAACAAGAAGCCGCCCCGCGCCTCGCTGCCCAAGGGCTGGCAAGCTGACGAGATGACCTTGGACAAGGCGCTGACCTTGCTCTCGCTGCCCCGTGAGATCGGGGATCACCCCGATGGGGGCATGATCGTCAGCAACTTTGGCCGCTTTGGCCCCTACATCATGCATCAGGGGCCTGAAGACGCCAAACCGATCTATGCCAACCTGAAAGATCCAAACGATGTGTTCGAGATCGGCATGAACCGCGCAGTCGAATTGCTCGCCGAGAAACGTGCCAATCCGGGACGCGGACGCAGTGCTCCGGCCAAGCCACTGCGCGAGTTGGGCGATCATCCCAATGACGGTGGGCCCGTGAATGTGATGGATGGCCGCTATGGGCCTTATGTAAAGTGGGAAAAAGTGAACGCCACCCTGCCCAAAGGGGTCGAGCCGGCCAATGTGACCATGGAAATGGCCGTCGAGCTGATAGCCGAGAAAGCTGCCAAGAAAAGTAAGCCCCGCAAGAAGGCTGCGCCCAAGAAAAAACCGGCAGCAAAGAAAAAGGCGTCATAACGCGTTTGTCATTGGTATGTGATGGCCTGCATTTCCACATTACGCGGAAATGACAGGCGGTTCATCGCGAGGCATCCCATGACCCATTCGATCAAACGGCGCACCCTTCTTTTGTCTGGCGCGGCGGCCTTGGCCGCTCCTGCTGTACTGAGAGCGGAGGAAGGCATCGGCTGGCCCAAGCAGCCCAAGACCGCGCGCCGGAATGCGTCAAGTTTTGTCAGCCAGAACTGGCAGGATCATTTCGACAGCCTTGGAAAAGGGGCGATTGTCTGTGACGTCAGCTCGCGCGCACTGCATTATTGGGATGCGAGTGGCACCGATTACCGTATCTATCCCACCTCGGTGCCAATGACCGAAGAACTGACCAAGCGCGGCTATACCAAGATCGTGCGCAAGAAAGTGGGGCCAACCTGGACGCCGACGGCCAATATGCGCAAGCGTGACCCGTCGCTACCGGCCTTTATGCCTTCGGGCCCCGATAATCCGCTGGGCACGCATGCGATGTATCTGGAATGGCCCGCCTATCTGATTCACGGCACCCATGACACGCGCAAAATCGGGCGGCAGTCTTCGTCCGGGTGCATCGGTCTTTACAATCACATGGTTGAAGAGCTGTTTGCCATCACACCTATCGGCACTCAGGTTCTGGTGCTTTAAAGCCCCGCACGCGCCGTATACGTAGTAACGCTTATGCGGCGCAGCGACCCGTTGACTCTGCCTCTCTTGCCCGCCAAACCACGCGCAACGGTGTGAGAGAGGATTTCCCAAATGAGCAAACTCTATGGTTCGGCGGCCGAAGCGCTGGACGGGCTTTTGCAGGACGATATGCTGATCGCCGCGGGCGGCTTTGGCCTGTGCGGCATCCCTGAACTGCTTCTTCAGGCCATTCAGGACAGCGGCGTCAAAGACCTGACCTTCGCGTCCAACAATGCCGGTGTGGATGATTTTGGCATCGGCATCCTTCTGCAAACCAGACAGGTGCGCAAAATGATGTCCTCCTACGTGGGCGAAAACGCCGAGTTCATGCGTCAGTACCTGTCAGGCGAGTTGGAAATTGAATTCAACCCGCAAGGCACGCTGGCCGAACGGATGCGCGCCGGTGGGGCCGGCATTCCCGGGTTTTACACCAAGACAGGTGTGGGCACGCAGGTGGCCGAGGGCAAAGAGCACAAGGATTTTGACGGCGAGACATATATTATGGAGCGCGGCATTTTCGCGGACCTCTCGATCGTCAAGGCGTGGAAAGCGGATGAGACCGGCAATGCGATTTTCCGCAAGACGGCACGCAACTTCAATCCGCCTGCCGCGATGTGTGGCAAAATCTGCGTGATGGAAGTGGAAGAGATCGTGCCGACCGGCAGCCTAGACCCCGATCATATCCACCTGCCCGGCATTTATGTGCACCGCCTGATCCAGGGCGAGCATGAAAAACGCATCGAACAACGCACTGTGAGGGAGGCCTGATCATGGGATGGGATCGCAATCAAATGGCCGCGCGCGCGGCGCAAGAGCTGGAAGACGGCACTTATGTGAACCTTGGCATCGGCATTCCGACGCTGGTGCCCAACTTCATCCCAGAGGGGGTGTCGGTAACACTGCAATCGGAAAACGGGATGCTGGGCATGGGTCCTTTCCCCATCGCGGGCGAAGAAGATGCGGACCTGATCAACGCAGGCAAGCAGACCATCACCGAACTGCCCGAAACCGCCTATTTCGACAGCGCAACCTCCTTTGGGATGATCCGCGGCGGCAAGATCGCCATGGCGATCCTCGGTGCCATGGAAGTGGCCGAGAATGGTGATCTGGCCAATTGGATGATCCCCGGCAAGCTGGTTAAAGGCATGGGCGGGGCGATGGACCTTGTCGCGGGCGTGGGCCGCGTGGTGGTGGTAATGGATCACACCAACAAACATGGTGAAAGTAAGTTGCTGAAATCCTGCACACTGCCGCTGACCGGCGCTGGCGTAGTCGACCGGATCATCACCAACCTGGGTGTTCTGGACGTGACCCATAAGGGACTACACATCCAGGAATGCGCCCCGGGCGTGAGCCGCGAGGATATTGTGGCCGCCACCGAGGCGACAATCGTCTGAAAGGCTCACGTTAGCCGATGACAGAAGCCCCGGATCACCTCCGGGGCTTTTTGTTGGTCAGTTCATTGCCAGGTTCAACGCACAGGCATCGGTGATCAACTGGGGCCGCGTCTTGCACAGCCCCCGGGCCACCTCGAACGCGGCCAGCACCTTGGGGATGTAATCGCGGGTTTCTGCAAAGGGCGGCACGCCGCCATGTTTCTTCACCGCGTTCTCACCGGCATTATACCCCGCCAGCGCCAGCACCGGGTCGCCGTCAAATTCGTCCAGCAACCATTTCAGGTAGGCCACGCCGCCCTTGATGTTCTGTTCAGGCTCCAGACTGTCGGTCACGCCAAAGCGTTTGGCGGTGTCAGGCATCAACTGCATCAGCCCTTGGGCCCCCTTATGACTCTCGGCGGTTTTCTTGCCGCTTGATTCCACAGCAATCACGGCCAACACCAGCGCGGGGGACACCTGCGTTCCAATAGTTTCTTTCAGGATCGAGGCCCCTTGCGCCTGCGCGATCCCTTGCAAGTCCTGCAATCTGGGTCCGGGTACGCCAACACCTGAGGGTCCCTTGCTGAGGCCCGCCAGAGCCTTGGCCGCGCGTTCGGCACTGGCAACCTCGATCTCATCGGGAACATGCGTCCAATACCAGTTATAGGCACCAAGTGTGGGCGCTTTGGCCACCGCCGTGTCAGCGGCCACCGCAGGCTTGGGTTTCACGGCCTGTGGTTCGATCTGCACCGTGATCTTGCCCACCGAGCCGGACTTGGGCGGTTTACCCATTTTGAAGGTAAATTCGGGCCACGGGGGCGGATCACCCGCGAATCCCGGGGAAACGGGCATTAAAATCATCCCAAGGATGAATATCCAGTTACGTCGCATGATTTTTTTGCTCTGCCTCAGCGTTCTTTTTCCCAAGTATCGCAAAAATCCCGCTTCAGAGCCAGTATTGTCGCAAATCCTGCAACTAAATTTTTATCGATTTTGTCTTAAAAACCTTGCTGAACAAAAAAATCTCCGTTTTTTAGGATTTTTAAATCCTTATAAAACAAAAAGTTAAATAGGTTTCCCGCATAAAAATAACCCCCTCCCAAAATGGCGCGAAACCCGACAAATTCCTGCCCGATTTGGCTGGCTATATCTCCCCATGCCGCAACGGTACAGGGTCAGTGAGCTAGCCCACGATGTGTTGAAGCGGTTGTTAACCTGAGTATCTGATCCTTTGGAGGGACAAACCATGAGCAAGTTCATTAACACTTTCCTGAAAGACGAAGACGGCGCCGTAACAGTTGACTGGGTCGTTCTGACCGCGGCCATCGTTGGTCTGGGCGTTGCTGGTATCGCAAGCGTTCAAACCGGCATCACCGGTCTGGCCAGCGAAATCGGCACAGCCGTGAACAACGACGGTTGGGTTGGCGAAGGTTCGGGCCAAGCAACACCTACCGAATAATATCGCCGCGCATCAGCGCAAACATTTGGCCGCACCCATATCGGGTGCGGCCTTTTGGTGTTTGTCGCAGCGAGATAAACCTGTCCGGTACGCCAACCCAAACGCACTTTGCCAAAGCCTCTAAACTGGCAGGCATTGTTGAAAGTCGCGAAACAACCATGCTGGCATCGACATTCTGCCACAATCATCAGAGACAAACAGCACCAATGATGCCTGATTGTGCATCGAAGAGATGTAATCTTGAAAGGAAAAGCCATGCGTTTGGTATTCGGACTTGTGCTTGTTTTAGGCCTCGGCCTGGCCGGCTTTGCCGTTTATATGGCGAAAAACTACATTAACGCCTATCAGACCCAACTGGCGAAAGAGCGGTCTCAGCGCGCGCCAGCCATCGAACTGGCAGATATCTATGTGGCCAATCGCCCGCTGAAATACGGCGAGACCATTCTGAAAAAAGACGTCAAGCTGATCAGCTTTCCACAGAAACACCTTCCCGAAGGAAGCTTTGCCACGGAAGAGGCCCTGTTCCCCAAAGGCGAAGATGAACCGCGCAAAGTGCTGCGGACCATGGAAAAGAACGAACCTGTTCTGAAAGTCAAAGTTTCCGGCCCCGGCGAAGAGGCTGGTATCGCCTCGCAGTTGGAGCGCGGCATGCGGGCCTTTGCGATCAAGGTTGACGTAACCTCAGGGGTGTCAGGCTTCCTGCGTCCTGGAGATCATGTCGATGTCTACTGGACCGGTCGTGTCGGTGGCGAGAATGTACGGACCGAAAACGACTCCACTGGCGAGGTGACCAAGCTGATTGAGACGAACGTACGCCTGATCGCCGTCGACCAGCAGGCCAATCAAAATACCTCGGGCACCACGCTGGCCCGCACTGTGACCGTAGCAGTCCCCCCCCAACAGGTTGCTGCTCTGGCCCAAGCGCAGGCCACGGGTCGTCTGACCTTGTCATTGGTCGGGGCTTTGGATGACACGATTTCCGAAGTTATCGAAGTGGACCAACGCCGTCTTCTGGGTCTGACCGAAGCCGAAACGGCCCAGGAAGTTGCCCAACAGGAAATCTGCACAATCCGCACCAATCGCGGCGGCGAAGTGGTGGTTAATCAGATCCCCTGCACGAACTAAATTACTTGAAATCAACCATGCTAAACGGGGCGTCCGATCGGGCGTCCCGTCTTTTTTCGGCAACGGTCGATTAAAAAAAACATCAATTACGCCCAAAAAACCTTTGATTCTTGAAATGTTTTTCGTTTTGGCGCACATTGCCTTCAATCATCGGGCACTAAGACCCAAAAACTGAGGCGTGATCGGAAAGGCAGGTCACATGAAAATCGTAGGTATTATCCGGTCAGCTCTTCTTGGGCTGATCATCGCTTCCGGACCCTTCGTTACCGAAGCTCTGGCAGAATCCATTCAAGTTGTGCGCAAAGGCACCGAACGGGAACTCAGCGTCCCGATGAACCGGGCCATTGTTGTAGAAAGTGACACCCCGTTTGCCGAACTCAGCATTGCGAACCCGCAAATCGCTGACTTCTCAACGCTTTCGGATCGTACCATCTATATTCTGGGCAAAACCCCAGGCATCACCACGTTGACCCTTCTGGATGCCACTGGCCGCCTGATCACCAACGTGAATGTGGCCGTCAGCCCAGATATCTCCGAGTTCAAAGAACGGCTGCGGCAGATCCTGCCTGGTGAGCGTATCGAAGTGCGCTCGGCCAATGACGGCATCGTGCTGTCGGGCACCGTTTCCAGCGTTCCGAAAATGGACCGCGCCCTTGATCTGGCCCAGCGTTACGCGCCCGAGCGGGTGTCTAATCTGATGTCAGTCACCGGCAAACAGCAGGTCATGCTGAAGGTTCGTTTTGCTGAAATGCAGCGCAGCGTGTCCAAAAGCCTTTCAGCGTCTCTCTCGGTTGACGGGCTTTCGGCGGCTGGCCTTGGCGCAGGGGTTGCAACACAAGGCGCTACCTCAAATGTAGGTCCCAGTGTGATTGGAACGGGTACCATTGGTGGCGAAACAGCGGCCGGGGCATCATTCTTTGGTTTCAACGCAGGTTCTGCCCAGATCGGAATTCTACTTCAGGCGCTTGAAAACAAAGGCGTTGTTCGCACGCTGGCCGAGCCAAATCTGACAGCGTTGTCGGGTCAGGAAGCCAACTTCCTTGCTGGTGGTGAGTTCCCGATCCCGGTTGCCCAGGACAATGATACCATCACCGTCGAATTCAAACCCTTCGGCGTCGAGCTGAACTTTGTTCCCCGCGTGATGGATGATGACATCATCAATCTGGAACTTTCGGCTGCGGTTTCGTCGATCGACAGCGCAAACTCCTTCGTGCAGGGCGAGCTTGAGATCGCCGGTTTCCGTCGACGCGATGCCTCGACTACGGTGGCACTGCGCGATGGTGAAAGCTTCGCGATCGCCGGTCTGCTACAAGACGACTTCCGCGACAACAACAGCCAGGTTCCGTGGCTGGGTGATGTTCCGGTTCTGGGCGCATTGTTCCGCAGTGCAGATTATCAACGCTCGCAAACCGAGTTGGTGATTATCGTGTCGGCCCATCTGGTGACCCCCACCAAAGGCGAGGCTTTGGCCCTGCCGACGGACCGGGTCAAATTACCGTCCGAGGCCGATTTGTTCCTCAACGGACGGGTTGCCAAGAATATCCGGGGCGCAGCTGGTGAAGTTGCCAAACAGGATTTCAGCGGCTCTTATGGCTACGTGATGGATTAAGGAAAGGCAGGGGCATATGAAACATCTTCTCGCAACTGCAGGTCTTGTCGCACTGACCGCCTGTACAGGAACACCGGGCGACGTACTCCGCTCGTATAACGAAACCGGCGGATTGGTGGATGGCGGCACGTTCGGCAACGCCAACATGCAAAACCATCTGGTCCATACCGGGCAGCAAAGCTATGTGTTTGACCTCTCAAACCGTTTTGCCAGCGAAGTACTGACCACGGTGAATTTCGCCTTCAACTCAGCCCAACTGGACGCTGGTGCACGTGATACGCTGCGCGAACAGGCCCGCTGGATCAAGCAATTCCCCGAGGTGCGCTTCAAGGTCTATGGCCATACCGATGCGGTTGGCTCGACCGGATACAACAAAAGTCTGGGACTGCGACGCGCAAGGGCCGCTGTGAACTTCCTCGTCTCTCAGGGGATCAGCCGCAACCGGCTTGAAGCGGTGGTGTCCTTCGGTGAAGCTCAACCACTGATCGTTACCCAGGGCCGCGAACGTCGCAATCGCCGCACGGTGACCGAAGTGTCGGGATTTGTGCAATCGCATCCGGTGATCATGAATGGCAAATATGCCGAAGTGGTCTTCCGCGAAACCATCCTAAGCGCCAAACCTGAATCCAATCTGATCCGCGCGGACAACGCAGGAAGTGTCGTTAGCGGCGAATAGTCGACATAGAAATCTCCCTGTCCGGCATCTGCCGGGCCAACTGAAAACCCGCCCATACCAGGGCGGGTTTCTTTTGTTTTTGGTGACGTGAAACGGCTTGCCGCGGCCTCACGAACGTTCTCGAATAACGCACAATTACGATCTTTTAGCCCAAATGTTGCCCATATTAGCGGGCAATCTCTGTCCCTGAGCCAATGCGTTTTTCTGGATATCCAGGCAATACAAGCAGGGAAATGCGCTTAATAAACAGCCATTTGGGGCATGCCCCTGCACAGGCGAACAGAAATGGAATCGAGTAACGATGTCGAGTAGTGCAATGAAACATCCCGAAGCCAGTCCTCTCACGGCCTGCACGATCAGCCGTGACGTTCAGAATTTTGATCTGTTGATCGAGGACATGGAAGCCATCCTTGGTGAAAGCTGGGGCGATCTTGGATTTTCTGAATCAATGGCTTTCTTCAATCAGCCCGACGCCGACAATCTCGAGTTTGTCGCGATTGCGATCGACACGACTGATGAGGATGAGATCGTTCTTCTGGGTGACATCATCACCCTTGCCAAGTCAAAGAACATCAAGGTGATCCTGATCGCCGAAGACGTCAGCCCCGCGGTGTTGCACCAGTTGTTGCGCCACGGCGCGGACGAGTTCGTCCCCTACCCTCTTCCCGAGAATGAACTGAAGGCTGCGATCGAACGACTGGAACAGCAACAGGCCCCCGCGCCTGCTCCGGAAACCGCCGCGACCCCCCAGTTGCCCGTCGGCGGCACACCTGGCGACGGTGTTTTGCTGGGCGTGCATGGCTTGGCCGGTGGAACCGGGGCCACGACCCTTGCCACAAACCTGGCCTGGGAATTGGCCAATGTGGAAAAAACAGACAACCCGCGGGTCTGCCTGTTGGATCTGGATCTGCAATGCGGGTCAGTCTCGACCTATCTCGATCTGCCGCGGCGCGACGTTGTCTACGAGATGTGGTCTGACACGGATGCGATGGATGACGATATCTTCAAACAGGCGCTCCTGTCTTACAAAGACAAGATGTGGGTGCTGACCGCACCGCGTGACATGTTGCCGCTTGACTTCATCACGCCTGAGGACGTGAGCCGGGTTCTGGAACTGGCGCGCCGACACTTTGACTATATCATCGTCGATCTGCCCAAGACGCTGGTCCAATGGTCCGAAACGGTTCTGACCGAGGCGCAGGTGTATTTTGCCACCATGGAGCTGGACATGCGGTCTGCCCAGAATGCCTTGCGCCTGAAACGGGCACTGAAGGCCGAAGGTTTGCCGTTTGAGAAGATCCGGTTCTGTCTGAACAAGGCTCCGAAATTCACCGACCTCAACGGCAAAAGCCGCGTCAAACGCATGTCCGAAAGCCTCGAGATCGGTATCGAGGTGCAATTGCCCGACGGCGGGCGCCCGGTACCGCAGTGCAACGATCACGGTGAACCCCTGCTTGAATCAGCGGCGAAAAACCCGCTGCGCAAAGAAATCATGAAATTGGCACGCTCCCTGCACGATCTGGGCAAGGATGACGCCGCAGCGGCGTAACGAAAGGGTAAACGATGTTTTCACGTTACAAAAAATCGGGTGGTCCAGCCAACAAATCCGCCTCGCCCGGAAAGGCAGCGGCCGAGGCCGAAGCCCCCAAAACCGCACCGGTCGAAGAAGCTGCGGCACCTGTTTCGCTGCGCAAGCCAGCCCCCAAGATTGCTGCGACCACCGTGCCGCAGGACAAGGAACGCAAACGCAAAGAGCGGCTGGGCGAGATCAAGATTGATCTGCACCGCTCGCTTCTGGACAACCTGAACCTGGCCGCGCTGGAAGACGCCACCGAAGCGGATCTGCGTGCCGAAATCGGCGCAATCACAGAGGAAGTGCTTCAGGAACGCAGCATCGTTCTGAACCGCGAAGATCGCACCACGCTGACCCAGGAACTTTATGACGAAGTCAAAGGCTTGGGCCCGCTTGAAACCCTGCTGCAAGATGAGACCGTGAACGATATCCTCGTGAACGGACCACACCAGATCTTCGTGGAACGCGCCGGTAAGTTGATGCTGTCGGACATCACCTTCAAGGATGAACGCCACCTGCTGCGTATCATCGACAAGATCGTCTCGGCCGTTGGTCGCCGCGTGGATGAATCCAACCCCTATGTTGACGCCCGTCTGGCTGACGGGTCGCGTTTCAACGCGATGGTCCCGCCGGTTGCCGTGGATGGCAGCCTTGTCTCCATTCGTAAGTTCAAAAAGGACAAGCTGGGGATTGACGACCTGGTCGCCTTTGGCGCCTTTTCTGAAGAGATGGCCGCCTATTTGCAGGCCGCTGTGGCCACACGTCTGAACGTAATTGTATCGGGCGGGACCGGTTCCGGTAAAACCACGACACTGAACGCGCTTTCATCCTTCATCGACAACGATGAACGCATCCTGACGATCGAGGATACGGCGGAACTTCAACTGCAACAAACCCACGTGGGCCGGATGGAAAGCCGCCCGCCGAACGTGGAAGGCAAAGGCGAGGTTTCCCCGCGCGATTGTCTGAAAAACGCTCTTCGGATGCGTCCTGACCGCATCATCGTTGGTGAGACGCGTGGCGAGGAAGTGATCGACATGCTGCAGGCCATGAACACCGGCCACGATGGATCAATGACCACGATCCACGCCAATAACCCGCGCGATGCGATTTCGCGTCTGGAAAACATGGTGGCGATGGCCGGCATCGAAATGCCGCTCAAGGCCGTTCGTTCGCAAATCGCTTCGGCTGTGCATCTGATGGTGCAGGCCTCGCGTTTGCAGGATGGTTCGCGCCGTATGACCTCGATCACCGAAGTGACGGGGATGGAAGGCGAAGTGATCTCCATGCAGGAAATCTTCCGCTTTCAGCGCGTGGGTCTGAGCCCTGACAACAAAATCATCGGGCATTTCACCGGTACCGGTGTCCGGTCGAACTTTTCCGAACGGTTCCGCCTGTGGGGCTACGATCTGCCTCCGCAGATCTTTGAACCAATTGCCGCGGAGTAAGGCACATGACCCTCAGTGCAGAACCAATTATCTATATCCTGATCTTCGTGGGCGTTCTTGTCCTCGTTGAAGGGCTTTACCTGACGGTGTTTGGCCGTTCGATCAGCCTGAACAGCCGGGTTAATCGCCGCCTCGAGATGCTGGACAAAAACACCAATCGCGAACAGGTGATGGAGCAGCTGCGCAAGGAAATGCAGCAGCATATGCGGTCCAAGAAAATCCCGCTTTATTCGATGCTGTCGGACAAGGCACAAAAGGCTGCAATCGCTTTTACACCCACCCAGCTGATGATGGTCATGGCCGGACTTAGCGCGGTGGCATTTATCGGTCTCTCGGTCGGCACGGCCAGTGGGTTGGCGGTGCGTATCGTGCTGTCCGTCGCGATGGGTGTTGGCGGGGTCTACACTTGGGTCAGCATGAAGGCTGGCAAGCGTATGGCGCTGCTGGAAGAACAACTGCCCGACGCAATTGAACTGATGGTCCGCTCATTGCGTGTAGGTCATCCGTTTTCCTCGGCCGTTGCAATCGTGGCCAGCGAGGTGGCCGATCCGCTCGCGACCGAGTTTGGTATGATCGCGGACGAGGCCGCTTACGGGCGCGAAATGGGCGAAGCGCTTCAGGAAATGGCGTCCCGACTGGATATGCAGGATTTGCGCTTTCTGGCGGTTGCCGTGACCATCCAACAACAATCCGGGGGTAACCTGGCGGAAATTCTGGACGGTCTGGCCAAGGTGATCCGCGCCCGCTTCCGCCTGTTCCGCCGTGTGAAGGCAATCACGGCCGAGGCACAATGGTCCGGCAAGTTCCTATCGGCTTTCCCGTTGATCGCCCTTGTCTGCATCAACCTGCTGGATCCGCATTATTACGACGAGGCCATGGAACACCCCTGGTTCATTCCGGCGTGCCTGGTGGTTGGGGTTTTCCTGACAGTTAACCTGATCGTCATGCGCGCCCTTGTAAACATTCGGGTCTGAAGAGGTAAAGATTATGCAATTCTTAACAGATATTCTTGGCCCCTTTGGCCCGATCATCGCCATGGGCACAGTTGGGTTCATCCTTATTGTTCTCGTCATTTTTGCGATCTTCAAAGAAAAGCAGGACCCGCTCGAGCGCCTCAAAGAGGCCAACCGCGACACGGGCGGCGACGACAGCAAGGCACGATTGCGGGCCGGCACAAAGAACAAGAAGCTGGAAAAATATGCCAACTTCCTTGAACCCCAAAACGAAGAGCAACTTAGCCAAATCCGCCTGACACTCATGCAGGCAGGTTATCGCCATCGTGATGCCGTGCGGTATTTCCATTTCGCACAGATGGCATTGGCCATCGGTTTTCTCATCCTCGGAGTGATTTACTTCCTGCTTGTGAAGGCGGGGGATGACTCAACCACGCAACAGGCGCTGACCTGGATCCTCGGACCCGGCTTGGTGGGGTACATGATCCCGAAATACTGGATCACCAAACGCCGCGAAAAGCGCCAGCAAGAGATCGAGGAGGGCTTTCCCGACAGTCTCGATATGATGCTGGTCTGTGTAGAAGCCGGCCAATCCATGGACCAGTCGATCATCCGCGTCTCGAAAGAGATGTATGTGTCCTTCCCGGCGCTGGCCGAGGAATATGAAATCGTCGCCCATCAGATCAAGGCCGGGCGCGACAAGCCAGCGGTGCTTGGCGAATTGGCAAAGCGGTGCGGCGTGCAGGATATCGCAAGTTTCACCACTGTTCTGATCCAAAGCCAGTCCTTCGGGACCTCGATTGCCGACGCCTTGCGGGTCTATGCGGGCGAGATGCGTGACAAACGGGTCATGCGTGCCGAAGAAAAAGCCAACAAGTTGCCGACAAAGATGACATTGGCAACGATGGCGCTTACAGTTCCGCCATTGTTGATCATTCTGGTTGGCCCGTCGGTTCTGGGCATCATGGAACTGTTTACCATGGGTATCGGAGGAGGCTCCGGAGGGTAAACGAAGACAGAGGCGCGATGTTGCGAGCGGGGCTCATCATTCTTGGCATTGCCGCGGTCCTGACGGGCTGCGGCGAAACCACATCCAACAACGGCCCCTTTGCGCCCGGCGTCGCCCGGAATGAGCAGGGTGTCGATCCGATGCTGGTCGGCCACCGGCTGATGGATGCAGGTGAACATGAGCTGGCCATCAAGTCGTATTCTCAGGCCGCGCTTGAACAAGGCATGACTGCCGAAGTGCTCTCGGGGATCGGCAGCGCCTATCTGGCTTTGGGCCGCGTCGGACAGGCCGAAGAACTGTTGCGCGATGCGATTGACGCCGATGAGACCTCGCCCGAAACGTGGAATAATCTGGGTGTTGCCCTGATGGAGCAGGGCGAAACCGCCGAGGCAGCACAGGTATTCCGTCGCGCATATGCCATAGACAATGGCCAAAGTGACTCAATTCGTGACAATTTACGCTTAGCACTCGCAAAAACAGAAAATCCTGTTTATGATGCTGAGATAGAGCAAGACTACAAAGTGGTACGGCGGGGCAGCAGTGACTTCCTGATCCGCAAGATACCCTGACTTGAGGCAGAGGCAGTAAAAGGACGCAAGAAAAATGCGCCACCCTATTCTTCTTTCCATCTGCGCGGCAGGCGCATTCGCTTTGGCTGGCTGTGAGAAATCCGGCGACCAGGAAGAGGTCGATCGCGCCCTTCAGGATCTGAATGTCGTTGATGAAACCAATCTCAACGATGTCATGTTGACCGTGGCAGATGCTGACGAGGCCGTGACTTATTTCAAACGCGCCACGACCGGACAACCGGACCGGATTGACCTGCAACGCGGATTGGCCAAATCCCTGATCCGCGCCGGGCGCAATGGCGAGGCCGTCGCCGCATGGCAGAAAGTTGTCGATCACGAGGACAGCACGGTGGATGACAAGGTCGACCTTGCCGATGCCCTGATCCGCAACAATGAATGGGATCGCGCAGATGAGATGCTTGATTCCGTCCCCCCCACCCATGAGACCTTCAAACGCTACCGGCTTGAGGCGATGATTGCCGACAGCAACAAGGAATGGAAAAAAGCCGACAGTTTCTATGAAACCGCTGTCGGCCTGACCACCCGCCCTGCCAGCGTGATGAACAACTGGGGGTATTCCAAGCTGAGCCGCGGTGATTTCCCTGGCGCTGAAAGACTGTTCGCCGAGGCGATCCAGAATGATCAAACGCTGTTTACGGCGAAAAACAACCTGATCCTGGCCCGCGGCGCGCAAAAGAAATACAGCTTGCCGGTGATCCCTTCGACCCAGGCGGAACGCGCGCAATTGCTTTATACGATGGGGCTTTCTGCCGTAAAACAAGGCGATACCACCATCGGCAAAGGCCTGTTGCGCGATGCAATCGACACCCACCCGCAGCACTTTGAAGAGGCCGTACGCTCGCTTCGGGCGCTGGAAGAAAACGCGTAAAAAGGCACCCCGGTGTCGCTTGCACTGACATATGCCGAAGGCTTGCTGTTTTTGCCCTTCGTGGCACCGATCTGCCTTTGGGTGATCTACAGCGACCTCTCAACAATGAAAATCACCAACATGTCGAACCTCGCCCTGTTGGTGATTTTCGTGGGTCTCGGGCTGTTTGTCCTCCCGATCGAAGCCTATGGCTGGAGGTTGGCGCAATTTGCCATCGTGTTGGTGATTGGGATCGTCGCCAATGCCATGGGAGTGATGGGCGCTGGTGACTCCAAATTTCTCGCCGCCGCGGCGCCCTTCGTGGCACCCGGAGATGGCATCGACATTCTGCTGATGCTGGGCGGGGTCACTATCGTCGCCGTTATCGCGCACCGGATTGTCAAGAACACCTCCTTGCGCCAAATGGCTCCGGACTGGGTCAGCTGGTCGCGACCCGGCAAATTTCCGATGGGTCTGGCGCTTGGCAGCACGCTGATCCTCTATCTTGCGCTGGGAGTGGTTCAGGGCACATAACACCCCCTGCCCCACACCTGCCGCGCCGGTTCCACAATTTCAGCACGTTTCTCTGCCAGTTTGCCCGGTGACGGGGTGCGCGACAGGCGTAGCCCACGATTTTGAGGCAAAAAAACAAGGTCTACGCAGATGAATATGCAAGTCAGCGGAAACGTTCAGGCTCCCCCGCCCCCAAGCACGCTCGAAGACATGCAGCTTCCGATCGTGATGATGCGGGATATCCTGCTGAAAACCATGTTCCGCAAGAACCTCGATCTGGTCAGCGAAATCGCCACCGCGATCTGCCTTCCTCGCGCTGTGACACAAGAGCTTGTCGACATGGCACGTCAGCAAAAACTGGTCGAGGCGACCGGGACACTGAATGCCAATTCGGGCGGCGAAATGGGCTATCAACTGACCGATGCGGGCAAATCGCGCACGCTGGATGCGCTGAGCCAGTCAGAGTATTTTGGCGCCATGCCAGTACCGCTGACGGTGTATCGCGAACAAATCAAACGCCAGTCGATCCGTAACATTCAGGTCACACGCGATCAGCTGACCAATGCGATGGGCCATCTGGTTCTGCCCAACGAATTGCTGGACCATCTGGGGCCGGCGGTATCGGCCGGGCGTTCGATCCTGATGTATGGCCCTCCGGGCAACGGGAAATCCTCGATCTCGAACGGTATCCGCGACGCGATGGGCGACAAGATCTACGTTCCGCGTGCGATTGAATATGCCGGGCAGGTGATCACCGTTTACGACCCGATCGTGCACTCCAAAGCAGAAGTCGAGATCGATGACCCCAATTCCCTGCGCCGCACACGCAGTTTCGACACGCGGTATGTGCGTTGCGAACGCCCCACGGTGATCACCGGGGGTGAATTGAGCCTTGATATGCTGGATCTGGTCTATAACCCGACCGCGCGGACCTATCAGGCGCCGCTGCAGCTGAAATCGACCGGCGGCATCTTTATCGTGGACGACCTTGGTCGTCAGGCCGAACCGCCACAGGCGCTGATCAACCGCTGGATCGTTCCGCTGGAAGAAAACAAGGATATTCTGGCCCTGCAATCGGGTGAGAAATTCGAGGTGCCGTTTGACACGCTGGTGATTTTCTCAACCAACTTCCACCCGAACGAGATCTTCGATAAGGCCGCTCTGCGCCGGATCTTCTTCAAGATCAAAATCGATGGTCCCAATCAGGAAGACTTCCTCAAGATTTTTGCCATGGTTGCCCGCAAACGTCAGGTTCCGCTGGACGAAGCAACACTCGTGCACCTGCTGAAGAAAAAATATCCCACGATCGACAACATCTACGCGAACTACCAACCGATCTTCCTGATCGACCAGATGATTTCGATCTGCGAGTTCGAGGGAATCCCCTATCAGATGTCCCCGGACCTGATGGACCGCGCCTGGGCGAACATGTTCGTCAAGGAAGAAAAAATCATTCACTAAAGTCAATGCGATTGGCGGGCCATATGATCGGCCCGCCAATTGCAGATTTAGTTACTCCAATTCGCGATAACCTCGTAGCCAGCTGGTTTCGGCGGCTCGGCCAGATGGTCAGCAAAAGCCGACCAAAGCTCAGCCACTTTCGGGGCATTCGCCTCAGACATGGCTTCACTCTCGACAACCGAGATCACATACCCGCTGCCATCATCTTTCATGACGTTGATGAAATTCTGGATCCCCGGCATGGCCATGATCTGACCGCGCAGCGAATGCATCAGTTGCGTGGCAGCGTCTTTTGACTCTGGTTTCATTCGGTATTCAGTTACGCGTGCAAACATCAGTTTCTCTCCCAAATTCAGTTATTCAAATTACCGGTGTCAAAACCGGCCTGTCTTTACTAGCATATTCTTTCAGGAATCCGAAAAACAGCAGATATCAACATCAGAAAAGCTGAAGTTAGCTTGGCAAAAAACCCCGCAATCGCTCTACATACGACCTATGACCACCTTGTCCAAAACCTTCACCGATTGGTTCGCCGCGCGCGGATGGTCGATCCATCCGCATCAGCAGGCGATGTTAGACCGGGCCGACGCCCCGGCACTGCTGCTGATCGCCCCAACCGGCGGCGGCAAGACTTTGGCCGGGTTCCTGCCCACGCTAACCGATCTTGCAACGCGTGAGCATACCGGCCTGCACACGCTTTACATCTCGCCGCTCAAGGCGCTGGCCGCCGATATCAAGCGCAATCTGCGCACCCCTGTGGATGAGATGGGCCTGTCGATACGCATCGAGGATCGCACAGGTGACACGTCATACACACAAAAACGCCGCCAGCGGGCCGACCCTCCGCACATCCTGCTGACCACTCCTGAAAGCCTTGCCCTGCTGACCTCATACGAGGATGCACCGCATATATTCGCCGGTCTCAAGCGTGTCGTTGTCGATGAAATCCACGCCCTGGCAGATAGCAAACGAGGCGATCAACTGATGCTGGCCCTGACCCGGTTGCAGGCGCTGTGCCCTGATCTGAAACGGGTCGGCCTGTCAGCCACGGTGGAGGATCCAAACGCCATTGCAACCCTGCTGGCCTGCCATCCCGATCCCTGCGATATCCTGTTGGCCGATCCCGGTCCGGACCCGGATATCTCGATGCTGGAAACCGAGGCCCATCCCCCCTGGTCTGGCGGTGGCGCGGCCCATGCCATCCCCGCTGTGATCGAGCAGATCAAGGCCCACACCACCACGCTGATTTTTCACAACACCCGCGCGCAGGCGGAAATTTTCTTTCATAATCTGTGGCTTGCCAATGATGAAGGCCTGCCCATCGGCATTCATCACGGCAGCCTTGATCGGGTGCAACGGGAACGGGTGGAAGGTGCGATGCAACGCGGCGAGCTGCGCGCGATTGTCTGCACAGGCAGCCTTGATCTCGGCATCGACTGGGGCGACGTGGATCTTGTCATCCAGATCGGCGCGCCCAAAAACGTCAAACGCCTCATCCAGAGGATCGGCCGCGCAAATCACCGCTATAACGCGCCCTCCAAGGCCCTTCTGGTGCCCGCCAACCGGTTTGAGGTGGTCGAATGCCTCGCCGCTCTTGAGGCCGCCCGCGATCATGATCTCGACGGTGAGGCACGCGGTCCCGGCCCGCTGGACGTGCTGTGCCAACACATCCTGATCCGGGCCTGCGCCGGGCCATTTGAAGCAGATGCGCTTTATGCCGAAATCACCACTGCCGGGGCCTATGCCAAGCTGTCGCCTGATGAATTCGATGATTGCCTGAGGTTTTGTGCCACCGGCGGCTATGCCTTGCGTGCCTATGATCAGTGGCAACGCCTGCTGCAACGCCCGGATGGCCAGTGGCAGCTACGCGATCCGCGGGCCGCCCGGCTGATCCGGATGAACATTGGCACAATTCAGGACACGGACACGCTGAAAGTGCGCCTGAAACGCAGCAGAGGCGGGAAGCCTTTGGGCGAGGTGGAAGAGAGCTTTGCCGCTACATTAACCCCCGGCGACACCTTCCTGATCGGCGGGCAGATCGTGCGGTTCGAATCCCTACGCGAAATGGTGGTCGAGGTCAGCCGCGACGCGCGACGCAAGCCCAAGATCGCCACGTTCATGGGCACGAAGTTCGCCACCTCGACGCAACTGTCACAGCGCATTCTGCATTTGTTTCAACAAGACGATTGGCCCGACCTGCCCGATCATACCCGAGAGTGGTTGCATCTTCAGCGCAGCATGTCGGCCCTGCCCGAACCGGGGCGATTGATGATCGAAAGCTTCCCGCGGGATGGGCGCGAACATGCCTGCGTCTATGGCTTTGCCGGGCGCAATGCACAGCAGACCCTGGGCTTGTTACTGACCAAGCGGATGGAGGAATTGGGGCTGGCACCCCTTGGGTTCGTCGCAACCGATTATGCCACGCTGATCTGGGGGCTGGAACCGCTCAGCGACCCGGCACCGCTGTTTGATCCCACCGCATTGCGCGACGGGCTTGAGGCGTGGTTGCAGGGGAACGCCTTGATGAAACGTACCTTTCGTGCCTCGGCCACCATAGCAGGGCTGATCCAACGCAACTCGCCACAGGCGCGCAAATCAGGGCGGCAAGCGACCATGTCGTCGGACATCATCTATGACACGCTGGCCAAGTATGACCCCGATCACCTGCTGCTGCGCATCACCCGGACCGAGGCGATGCGCGGGTTGATCGACTTTGGTCGGGTCGAGGACATGCTGGCACGCATCGGGCCACGGATTGATCTGCATCGCCTGCCGCATGTCTCGCCTCTCGCGGCCCCTCTGTTCCTGGAAATGGGCAAAACGCCGGTTGAAGGTATGGCGCAGGATCGCCTGATGGCTGAGGAGGCCGAGCGTTTGATGGCTGAGGCGGGGCTGACAACATAAGGCTTGCAATCACGCGCCTGCCAAGCCAAGAACATAGCATGAACGGGTATGATTTCACCCTTGCAGGCGTTCGCTTGATAGCCCTTGGATCGGGGGCGCTGTTTTGGCCTGATCAAGGGCTGCTTTGTGTGTCAGACCTGCATCTGGGCAAATCCGAGCGCCGTGCCCGGCTGGGCGAGCCGCCCTTGCCCCCTTATGAAACCCGCGACACCCTGATGCGGCTGGAGGCGGATTTGGCGGCCACCGGGGCCACAACCGTGGTGTGTCTTGGCGACAGTTTTGATGATCTGGCCGCCGCGCAGGCCCTCTCGGACAGCGAAAAACTGTGGATCGCCCGCCTTCAGGCCGGACGGCGCTGGATCTGGATCGAGGGCAATCACGATCCGGGTCCGCTTGATCTGGGCGGGACGCACCTGTCCGAACTGCCTTTGCCGCCGCTAACCTTCCGCCATATTGCCAGGCCGGGCCACAGTGGCGAGGTATCCGGCCACTACCACCCCAAAGCCACCTTGCAGGCCCGCGGGCGCAGTGTGACCCGGCCTGCCTTTCTGGTCGACAGTGATCGGATGATCATGCCCGCCTATGGAACCTATACCGGCGGTTTGCGCAGCCATGATAGCGCCCTCACACAACTGATGCGCAAAGAGGCGCTTGCGGTGCTGACCGGCACTACCCTGCATGCAATGCCAATGCCGCGTTAAGCTGTAGGCACTGTTTTGGGAACAATCCCCGCCTCTTCCAGTGCAGGGCGGTATTTGCGGCTGACCGGGATGCGATCACCATTGCTCAGCACCACCAGGGTTTTTTGGCGGTCGCCGCGGTCCACGCCGACGATGGCCGCCAAAGCAACCCAGTGCGAGCGGTGCGTGCACATGCCCTCAACCGGTTCCATCTCGTTGATCGCATCCGTCAGGCGCAGGCGCAGGGTCGCGCGCCCCATTTCCGTGGCCACTTCCACATGATGGTCATTCGCCGACAGACGCAACACCGGTGCGCGCAGCTCGGGCGGCAGCCGACGCAACAGGCGCGGTTCGACCATGGCCCTTTCCCGCGCCGCAGTGATCAGTTCTTCATCCGTTGGACAGGGTTGCAGCCGCCGGCGCAGCGCAAATATCGCCACCGACAAGATAAAGGTATTCGCGGTGATGGCCGAGCCGTTCACATAAAGCCCGTCAGCAAACTGCGCCAGATACATCCGCAGCCCGAAAACACATGGTGCAAAGACAACCGTCATTATCATCGAGGCAAGCAAATCCGTCGTCCACGGCCGCTCAAGCCCGACCAGCGCCACGCTTAACGCATATACGCCAAAGCCCAGAAAAATGGCGCCGGCGACCACACAAAACCAGTAGAAAGTGCGGAGTTCCCAATCCATCGCCTCGTAGGTGCCAAACGGGCCCGCGACGACTGTCCCCAGCCAACAAACCGCGAAAATGAAGCCAGTGATCGGGGAAAACAGCCGCTCATAAGTGACGGCGAAACTCTTTCTGATCTCTTCCAAATTCGGCATACTCACAAAACCTGCCTTCATTTCTGATAGTTGACAGGCGGGAACTCAACCCAAAATAACTTCACAATCCTGTAACTACCGTTAGGATGCAATTCGAGAGGTCAGTGCAATATGGGAAATCCCGTAGAACTTTCCCCAAATATCCATGAAAAGATCATGGCGAGCTTCGACGCTCAATCGATGATGGCGACATTCGGAGCCTCGTTGCAGATGTCCAGCCCCGGTCTGGCCCAGATATCTGCCCCGATTCTTCAAGGCAGCCTTCAGCAACAGGGCTTTGCCCATGCGGGCCTGACCTTCGCCATTGGGGACAGCGCGGCGGGATATGCGGCCCTGTCGCTGATGCCCGAGGATCACGAGGTTCTGACCACCGAGATGAAGATCAACCTGCTGGCCCCCGGCCAGGGCGATTTGCTGATTGCACGGGGTCGCGTGGTCAAGCCGGGACGGCGATTGATGGTTGTGCAGTCGGATGTCTTTGCCATCACCGACGGCGTTGAAAAACACATTGCCCTTCTGACCGGCACGATGATGCCGGTGGCGATGGGGTAGGTATTTTATATTTCGCTTATATAAGCAAATCGATATATAAAACCTCATGCTGCACACCACAGATCAGAAATTCGCTGCACTTGCCGACCCGACACGCCGCGCATTGTTGGCACGCTTGTCCCAGGGGGCGGCAACGGTCGGTGAATTGTCCGCCCCGCTGGATATGAGCCAACCCAACGTGTCCCGCCATCTGAAAATTCTGACTGAGGCGGGACTGATCACCCGCGAAGTTCAGGCACAGTACCGGGTGTATCGCCTCGCCCCCGATGCGCTCGATGGCATCGACGCGTGGATCGCAAGGCTTCGCACGGCGCTGGAGGCGAATTACGATCGCCTCGACACAGTCCTGTTTGACATGCAAAACCGTAAGAGCTGAGGATACCATGCCCCTTGAAATAGAGCTGCACGGCGAAACCGCCCTGATTGTCACCCGCCGCTTTACCGCGCCACCCGCCACCGTTTACACCGCTCATACGGATGCTGATCTGGTGCAGAAATGGATGCTCGGACCGCCAGGCTGGTTCATGCCAGTCTGCGAATATGACGCGCGGGTCGGCGGCAAAATCCGCATCCAGTGGCGCTCGGAGGATGGCGAGGAACTGTTGCTGACGGGTGAATTCCTGTCGCTCGATCCGCCGCATCGGATGGTCCATACCGAAATCTTCCACATGCCCGATCCTGCGCCCACCAATACCATCACCACAACTTTCAAGGACGATGGAGAAGGTGGATGTCTGCTGCATATGGTGATGGAACTGCCTGACGCAGATGCGCGTCAGGCGATGCTCGACATGGGGATGGCCGAGGGTATGGAGCAAAGCTATGCCCGGCTGGACGCCATTCTCTGAACGACGCCCACGCCCGGATCGTCTCAGGCAGTCAGTCCTTCCGGTTCCGCCAGCCCGTTGGCCCGGCAACAGGCCGTCACGGTGTTGGCCAGCAGGCAGGCAATGGTCATCGGTCCAACGCCACCCGGCACAGGCGTGATCGCCCCGGCCCGTTCGGATGCGGAGGCAAAGTCCACATCACCCACCAGCTTGTTTTTGCCGTCGCGTTCGATCCGGTTGATGCCCACGTCGATCACGGTGGCACCTTCCTTGATCCAGTCGCCCGGCACCATTTCAGGGCGGCCCACGGCGGCCACCACAATATCGGCGCGACGCACAACATCAGGCAAATCCTTGGTGCGCGAATGCGCGATGGTCACGGTGCAGCTGTCGCCCAGCAGCAGCTGCGCCATCGGCTTGCCCACGATGTTGGAGCGGCCAATGACCACCGCATCCATGCCAGACAGGCTGCCATGATGATCGCGCAGCATCATAAGGCACCCCAACGGCGTGCAAGGCACCATTGATTTCTGACCGGTGCCCAGCAGGCCCACGTTTGAAATATGGAACCCGTCCACGTCCTTGGCCGGATCAATCGAATTGATCACCAGATCCTCGTTCAGATGCCCGGGCAGCGGCAATTGCACCAGAATGCCATGTACCTCCGGATCTTTGTTCAGCTTGTCGATCAGCGACAGCAACACACCTTCCGAGGTATCGGCATCCAGTTTGTGCTCGTAAGAATTCATACCCACTTCGACGGTCTGCTTGCCTTTCGAGCGGACATAAACCTGGCTTGCCGGGTCTTCGCCCACCAGAACCACGGCCAGCCCGGGTGTGATGTCATTTTCTTCCTTCAGACGTGCCACATGGCCTGCCACTTTCTCACGCACGGTGGCCGCAAACGCCTTGCCGTCGATAATCTGCGCTGTCATTTTCGTCTTTCCTTTCAAACAGGTAAGGCGGGGAAACCCCCGCCCTACGCTATGATTGGTAGGGCGGGGTTCACCCCGCCGCTCATTTCTTAGAACAAGCCTTCGATCTGGCCGTCTTCATTCAGATGAATGCTCATCGCCGCAGGCTTGCTGGGCAGGCCCGGCATGGTCATGATCTCGCCGCAGACCACAACAACGAACCCGGCACCAGCACTCAGGCGCACTTCGCGGACCGGTACGGAATGTCCCGTGGGCGCCCCGCGCAAGTTGGGGTCGGTCGAAAAGCTGTACTGCGTTTTCGCCATGCAGACCGGCAGATCGCCATAGCCCTGCTCTTCCCACAGCTTCAGCTGATCGCGGATTTTCTTGTCGGCCAGAACCTCATCGGCGCGGTAAATGCGCTTGGCAATGGTCTCCACCTTCTCAAACAGCGACATTTCGTCCGGATAGATCGGTGCGAAATTGGCATTGCCCGCATCCACAACCTCAACCACCTTCCTGGCAAGATCCTCCGATCCTTCCGAACCGAATTCCCAATGCTTGGACACAACGGCCTCCGCCCCATGATCGTTTACATACGCGGCCACGGCATCCACTTCGGCGTCCGTGTCGGTGACGAAATGGTTGATTGCGACAACCACGGGAACGCCAAAGGATTTCAGGTTTTCGATGTGACGGCCAAGGTTCGGACAGCCCGCCTTCACGGCTTCTACGTTTTCCGGCCCCAGATCTGCTTTCGCAACACCACCGTTCATCTTCATCGCCCGGATCGTGGCCACCAGAACCACCGCCGAGGGCGCAAGCCCGGCTTTGCGGCACTTGATATTCATGAACTTCTCGGCACCCAGATCGGCGCCAAACCCGGCTTCTGTCACCACGTAGTCGGCGATTTTCAAAGCTGTAGTGGTGGCAATCACCGAGTTACAGCCATGCGCGATGTTGGCAAACGGGCCGCCATGCACAAAGGCCGGGTTGTTTTCCAGTGTCTGCACCAGGTTGGGCTGCATCGCGTCTTTCAGCAAAACAGTCATCGCACCCTCGGCACCAATATCGCGGCAGAAGACTGGCGAGCGGTCGCGGCGATAGGCCACGATCATGTCGCCCAGACGTTTCTCCAGGTCCTTGAGATCCTTGGCCAGGCACAGGATCGCCATAACCTCGGAGGCCACGGTGATGTCAAACCCGTCTTCGCGCGCAAAGCCGTTGGACACGCCGCCCAGAGACGAGGTGATCTGACGCAAGGACCGGTCATTCATGTCGACAACACGGCGCCAGGTGACACGACGGGTATCAATCCCGGCCTCGTTACCCCAGTAAATGTGGTTGTCCAGCATCGCGCTCAGAAGCGAGTGCGCCGAGGTGATCGCATGGAAATCGCCAGTGAAGTGAAGGTTCATATCCTCCATCGGAACGACCTGCGCATAGCCACCACCGGCAGCCCCGCCCTTCATCCCAAAATTCGGCCCCAGGCTGGCCTCGCGGATACAGACCATCGCCTTCTTGCCGATCCGGTTCAGGCCATCGCCCAGACCCACGGTCGTGGTGGTCTTACCTTCGCCCGCAGGCGTGGGATTGATTGCGGTCACAAGGATCAGTTTGCCGTTCTCATTGCTCTGAACCGAGTTGATATAGGCCTGACTGACCTTCGCCTTGTCATGGCCATAAGGCAGCAGATGCTCCGTCGGAATGCCCAGCTTGTCACCAATCTCCTGGATCGGTTTCTTCTGCGCCTCGCGGGCAATTTCAATGTCGGACTTATAGCTCATGTCGGTTCCCTCATGCAGACAAGGCGGAAATGCTGATCTGCTATAGCTGGTCTGCCACGGTATACAAATTGCGAATCCGACATTTCCACCGCTTGTTGCGGCGGGCCCCCGCCCCGGCGTTTCGGATCGGAAACAGCATGCCCCTCGAATAAAGGCACAGCGGCTACGTCCCTGCTCTTAAAATACTCACGTCAATGACCGCTTATCCAAGCGCCACGTCCAAGGCGGGCGACATCAAGAGGACACCGGGACATGCGGCACACGCGCAGGCGCATTCCATCAGGTCAGGTTTGCTTGCCCGTCAGACAGCTTTCCAGATGGGTCCAGACTCTTTGGTCCGGCACATGCAATACAAGCTCATCACCCACCGACAGCGGCCCTTCCCGCTCGACCCAGGCGGTCACGCCGCGCCGCCCCTTGGCCGCAGTCTTATAGGCTTTGCCATAGCCGGGCTTGTCCTTCTCAACCTCTTTGGCGGGGTAAAGGCAAGGACGGTTCAACATATCAATCACCAGTGACGTCCCCGCCGCGTTCATCAAACGCGACGAGGGTGGGACATGGGTGAAATCGTCGATCCCTTCGATGATCATCGACGCGCCCACCCATTCCGGTTCCAGCCCGTCCAGCCCCATCTCGGCGGCCGTCGCGGCCATTTCCTCAACCGAGAGGATCGAAAACTGTCGCACATTGCGGATTTCCGTACCCTCGGGGAACTGCGTCACCGTCCGCACACAGGAGGGGCGGGTCAGACCCGAATGCACTTCGCCCTCCACCCCGGCATAGCTGGCGTGAATGGTCGTGTTCAGAGGAACCGATCGGATGCCCTCGCCGCCTTCTTCAACCCGGCCCAGCCAAGTGATTTTTGCTTTGTGATTGGTCGGGATCAGGGCTGGCATGATATCTTCCTCGCGCGATCATTGATCCGGCCACTCTCAGTGCACCGCACGCCTGCGTCAAATGAGAAATTGTGATCGCAGTCATGAATTTCGCGCAGAAGACAGAGCAACCTAAAGCCTTATGAGCACCCTGTGTTTCGCGACACTCTCTGAGCCAGGTTCGTCGCGAAACGCTTTAAACTGTCAGCGTGAAAAACATCCGCCGGAACGGGAACAGAACCGAGCCATCATCGCGCACCGGGTAGGCCGCGTGCATCACCTCTTCGTAGCGCGCAATCAGCGTGGCTTTTTCATCGCCCTGCAGCGCCTGCAAGACAGGCCGCGCATAGGTATGTTCGGTGAAACGGCGCACCGGATGGCTACCCGATTCAGCCACAAGGCGCTGATAATACTCAGTTTCCCACAGCCGGAATTTGCCCAGCGGGGCCAGCAATTCGTCGTATTTCACCGGCGCCATGACCCCCGGTGTGCCCATCTTTTCAACCCGCCCCGGAAACAGCTCTTCGGCGAGGCTCAGCCAAACGCGATGCGATGGTGCCTTGTTCTGATGCGGCATCTGCACGGCCAGGGTGCCGCCCATGCCCAGCATCTGCACCAGCTTGGGCAATAGTTTTTCGTGGTTGCCCACCCAGTGCAAAACCGCGTTGGAAAAAATCAACCCTGGGGCGCGACGCGGATGCCAATCGGCGATATCGGCCATCTGGACACTGGAATATCCCTTGGTCTGGCGGGCTTTGTCCAGCATCGCCGGAGAGGCATCAACACCGATCACATCGCGCGTGCCGGCCCGTGCGCCCAGCGCCTTGGCCATCGCCCCGTTGCCACATCCCAGATCAACAATGTCACCCGCGCCCATCTGGCCCACATTATTCAGCAGGTCCAACCCGGGGCGCAGACGCAGGTCTCCGAACCGAGCATAGGCGCTCGGGTTCCAGTCGGCGGTTTTGGTGACGGTCCCGCTCACGCCGAAGGTTCGGGCTCCGGCCCGCCCTCGCCCAGACCGGGTGAGGACTTCGGCTTGGTCTTCGGGATCGCGGTCAGCGATGGTTTTTCCGCGGCCTCGGGGGTGCCGCTTTCGTCATCATCTTCCTCAGGCGGCTCGCCGCGCATCACCCGCTGGATTTCCTCACCGGTCAGTGTTTCGTATTCCAGCAGGCCTTGGGCCAGACGCTCCCAATCTTCCTTGCGGTCGCTGAGAATCTTATAAGCCTCTTCATAGGCCTCATCTATCATGCGTTTGACCTCGTCCTCGATCAGCTCTTTGGTGGCTGCCGAGATCGAGAACCCGCCCGCTCCGTTGCCCATATACCCCTCGTGGGCCTGCTGGTAATCGATGTTGCCAACCTTGTCGGACATGCCCCAGCGCAGCACCATGGCGCGCGCCAGTCCGCTGGCCTGTTGGATATCACCCGCCGGGCCGTTCGACACCTCATCGGCACCGTATTTCAGGATTTCAGCGGCCTTACCGGCCATGGTCATGGCCAATTTCTGCTCACACTCTGAGCGGTGCCAGTTCAGACGGTCAATCTCGGGCAGGCTGACCACCATGCCCAGCGCGCCACCGCGCGGGATGATCGTGGCCTTATAAACCGGATCGCATTTCGGCAGGGTCAGGCCCACCACCGCGTGTCCAGCCTCGTGATAGGCGGTCTTTTCCTTCTGATCGTCGGTCAGCACCATCGAGCGCCTTTCGGCTCCCATCATCACCTTGTCCTTGGCGTTCTCAAAATCGATCATGGTCACGAAACGACGGCCCACGCGGGCAGCCATCAGAGCCGCCTCGTTCACGAGGTTGGCCAGATCGGCACCCGAGAATCCGGGCGTGCCACGAGCGATAATACGCAGGTCCACGTCAGGACCAAGCGGCGTTTTGCGGGCATGCACACCAAGGATTTTCTCGCGGCCCTTGATATCGGGGTTCGGCACGGTGACCTGACGGTCAAAGCGGCCCGGACGCAGCAGCGCAGGGTCCAGAACATCCTTACGGTTGGTGGCCGCGATGATGATCACACCCTCATTGGCCTCAAAGCCATCCATTTCCACCAGCAACTGGTTGAGCGTCTGTTCGCGCTCGTCATTGCCGCCGCCATAGCCGGCGCCACGATGGCGCCCGACGGCATCAATCTCGTCGATGAACACGATACAGGGCGCGTTTTTCTTGGCCTGTTCAAACATGTCGCGCACGCGGCTTGCGCCCACGCCCACAAACATCTCGACAAAATCCGAGCCCGAGATGGTGAAGAACGGCACGCCCGCCTCGCCCGCAATCGCACGGGCCAGCAGCGTTTTACCGGTCCCCGGTGGGCCCACCAGCAGCGCGCCCTTCGGGATCTTGCCGCCAAGGCGCGAGAATTTCTGCGGGTTGCGCAGGAATTCCACGATCTCTTCCAACTCTTCCTTGGCTTCGTCGATGCCCGCCACGTCATCAAAGGTGACACGGCCATGCTTCTCGGTCAGCATTTTGGCCTTGGACTTGCCAAAGCCCATCGCCCCGCCACGGCCCCCGCCTTGCATGCGGTTCATGAAGTAAATCCAGACACCGATCAGAAGCAGGAAGGGCAGCAGGGACAGCAGGAAAGTCTGGAAGCCGGATTGTTCCTGACTTTCCGCGCTTACCGGCACGTCGGCCTCGATCAGCTTGTCGGTCAGATCGGCGTCGGCAGGCTTGATCGTCACGTAATCGCGCCCATCGGTGCCGCGGAAGCGCACACTTTCGCCATCCAGTGTCACCTGATCGACATTTCCGTCCTCGACCTGCGCAATGAAGTCAGAGTATTTCACGGTCTGGCTTTGCAGGGTGTTCCCTGATCCGCTGAACAGGTTGAAAAGCGCCAGGATCAGCAGGAACAGAACCAGCCAGAAGGCGATATTTCGTGCGTTGCCCAAGGAAAGTCTCCTCAAAAAATCGGGTGGCTTTGCGTCTATCACAAGGCCCACCTGTCTTAAATAGAGATCATAGCACTATCTTCAATGAGATAATCAGGCTGAAGCGTTCAAACACTGTTTCCCGCCAATCGGCTGAAAAAGGCCTCCGGTCCGCGCATCAGCCGCGCCTGCCAGCCGTTTTTCAACCCGGCAAGCGGAGCCGAGATCACACGCGGTCCCTCCCACAAAGCGGGACTGGCCATCAGGCTGGCCGCAGGACGACCGGTGGCCTTTCGATCGGGACAATGCGCCAGACCCGCTTCACCCAGGGCCGCGATCTCAAGCCCATCCTGCACCGGACCTTCAAACTGCCAACGGCCATCCCAAAGCGTGCCCACCGGCACTCGCATCTCGGCCACGGCCTTCCATTCACGGGTGATCCGCACGCCCTCGGGCCGTGCCAGAACCCGGCAACCACCAAGCGTCATGTCCTGCCCGGACCGGATCGCCGACAACAACCGCTCCAACGCCTCGCCCCGTGGCGGATAGTCAGCCCCACTGACCCAGATCAGCCCTGTTTTGACAACTCTGCGCAGTGCCTCGGGCGTGACGGAGTGCACACCATCATTGTCGATCAAAAGATCACCGTGATAGAAACCCACGATCCGGCGGGCATCCTGTAAAACATAGCCGTTCAAAGCGTCCCGCGCCTCACGCAACTGATCGGCCACCTGCGCCAGGCCGGTGCCTGTGATGCCATGCGGTCCGAGATCGGCCAATAACTTGCGAATCCGCACACGTTCAAAGGTGTTATCTTCGTTGCTGGGGTCTTCGGCCCAGCAGATGTTCCGCCCGCGCAGAAAATCGCGCAGCAGCTCGCGCGTGACACCAAGCAAAGGTCGATGGAAGCGCACGCCCGATACATCCCGCACCGCGGCCATGGCGGATAAACCGTCCAGCCCGGCAGCGCGCGCTAGGCGCATCAGAAACGTTTCGGCCTGATCATCGCTTGTGTGGCCAAGAACGATGTCGTTCAGATCATGAGACGTCGCCCAATCCGCCATCAGAGCATAACGCGCTCGGCGGGCCTGATCCGGCAGATTGCCCTGCCCGTCCCAGCCACTCCAACGCAGAATATCATGCGGAATGCCCAGATCGGCGCAGAGCGCGGCCACTTGCCTTGCCTCATCAGCGGCCTCAGCGCGAAGCCCGTGATCCACCGTGGCAACGCGCAGATCGGCGCGGCCCCAATCCGCCAGAAGCACCAATAGGGCGACCGAGTCACCCCCGCCCGAAACGGCGACTCCCATCTTTTTCGGAGGGTCAGGCGCGAAATGTGCGTCGAGAGTGGAGATCAGATTAGCGGAATCCGCCGTCACGGGCAGCTCAGGTTGGCCATCGCCGATTGCGCCTCAAGCACGGCATCCGAGTTGGGGAACCGTTGACCAACCTCACCCAGAGTCACGCAAGCCTCGTCGGTCTGGCCCAAGGCTCCAAGGCTGCGGCCCAGATTGTAAAGCGCATCGGGGGCCATTGGCCCTTCGGGTGCTGTGCTGAACACATCAAGATAGGCGCGTGCCGCCCCAGTCAGATCGCCCGCCCCTTCCAGAGCATCACCACGCATGATGCCTGCTTTATCGGTCAGCGGGCCACCGGGATAGTTCTGGCGGAACGTCTCGAACAACTGTGCGGCCTCGGCCCAATTGCCGGCGGCCAGCGCTTCTTCCGCTTGGTTGAAATCGGCCTCTTCGCCGACGGCCATCTGCACATCAGGTTGTTCGGTGGTCTGCCCGATGGTGGTGCCAACGTCAGTGGTTACCTCGACCCCGCCCAGCGTCGTGCCTTCGCTCAGCTGTCCCAGATCGCAATCGGCTTCAAGCTCGCACAGGCGAAACTCAAGATCGCCAAGGCGGTTGGTGCCGTCCTTGACCACGCTTTGAATGCGCAGATCCAGCTGCTCGGTTTGGGCGGTCAGGCGCTGCAATTCGCTTTCAATCGCATTGACCCGGTCAATCAACGACCCACCCGCAGTCGCGGTACCGGCCGAACCGGTGGTCGACAGCTCACGGTTCAGGCGCTGTATTTCGACGTAAAGCACCGACATTTCCTGCCGGATATCGGCCAATGTCTGGTCCGAGGATTGCGCCTGCCCCATGGCGGGCAAGCTCAATCCAACAACAACGAGTAAACTGAAAAACCGGCGCATTTTACGTTCTTTCTTAGCTGGTCGGCACGACCGACACGACCGTTACAGCGCGGCGGTTCTTGGCGTAGCAGGCTTCTTCGCTGCAAATCTCGATCGGGCGTTCCTTGCCATAGCTGACCACTTTCATGCGGTTGGCAGGCACACCCCGACTGTTCAGATATTCCTGTACCGCATTGGCGCGGCGTGCGCCCAGCGCCAGGTTATACTGGCGGGTCCCTTGTTCGTCGGCATGACCTTCGATCAGGGCGGTATATTCCGGGTTGTTGGTCAGCCATGTCGCCTGTCCATCAAGGGTGGACTGGCCCAGGGCCGTCAGGGTGGATTGATCCACCGCGAACAACACGCGATCACCAATGGTTTGCTGGAAATAGGCAGGCGATGTCGGATCATTGGCCGATCCGGCAACAACGCCGGCCCCACCGTTCAGGTTCACATCGTTGGTGTCATCAAACCGGTCCGGATTGGTACAGGCGGCCAGCGCAAGACCTGCACATAGCATTGTAATCTTTGTTGTCAGTTTCATGGAGTTGCCCCACTCATTGTTGTTTTACTCATCTGCTCTTGACGTTGTTTTAACATATCTTAACACCGCTTCGCACCTATTTCTGCAAGGGTGACCAGGCCGGGTCACTGGCCCCGGTCTGCGTGGACACCTGACGCAGGTTGCGCCCGGTGATATCCACCGAATAAAGGCTGGCGCGGCCTTGTTCCCCTTGGGTTTCACGCGTGAACATGATCACCCGGCCATTCGGGGCCCATGTCGGCCCCTCATCCAGAAACGATGCCGTCAACAGGCGTTCTTCACTGCCATCAAGACGCATCACGCCGATATGGAACCGCCCCTTGGATTGCTTGGTAAAGGCGATCAGATCGCCACGCGGCGACCAAACCGGCGTGCCATAGCGGCCATTGCCACCACTGATCCGGCGCGCTTCGCCGCCACCCGCAGGCATGATATAAAGCTGCGGCGTGCCCGAGCGGTCGCTTTCAAACACGATCTGGCTGCCGTCGGGGCTATAACTCGGAGCCGTCTCAATCGACGGGGCCGAGGTCAACCGCGTGCTGGCACCACTGGCCAGATCCATGGTGTAAAGGTCGGTGTTGCCCCCGGTGCTGAGCGAATAGACCACGGTTTGCCCATTCGGCGCAAAGCGGGGTGCAAAACTCATCGTGCCTTCCTGATTTTCCAGCACCCGGCGACCGACATTGGCCACATCCAGCACGTAGATGCGCGGGAAGCCGGTTTCATAGCTGGTGTAAAGCACGCGGTCGCCCGTGGGCGAGAAGCGCGGGGCCAGCACGATCGAGGCGCTGTCGGTCAGATATTTCACGTTGGCGCCGTCATAATCCATGATCGCAAGGCGTTTCTGGCGGGCATCCTTGGGGCCGCTTTCAGCGACAAACACGACGCGGCTGTCAAAGTACGGTGCCTCACCGGTGATGCGCGAATAAACTTGATCGGCCACCTTGTGGGCAATCCGCCGCCAGCCTTCCTGCGTGCCAACCAGCTGCAGGCCCTGACCCAGTTCCTGCCCGGAAAACACATCATAGATACGGAACTGTACGATCACCTGCCCACCAGCATCCAAACTGACCGCGCCGCTGATCAACGCCTGCGCATTGATCGCTTTCCAGTCGGCATATTGCACCGGGCTGGCAAAGCTGGTGATCTGGCTGATGAACGCATCAGGGGGGATTTCACGGAACAGCCCCGTGCCGGTCAGATCGGCGGCAATCACGTCGGAAATTTGTCGTCCCAGATCACTTGCCGCCGCACCGTCGCCGACAAAATCGGGCACCGCAAAGGGCAGTGGTTCGATCACACCTTCGGTGATTTCAATCCTCAAAGGCCCACCATCCTGTGCGATAGCAGGCAGGCACCAGATACTCAGGGCCAGCAAAAGGGTCAGTACACGTACCATCATTTGATCCTCATCTTCTCAGGATTGAAGGTCATTTCAATATCACGCCAGCGATCATACTTCTCAACTGGCAGGTCATAGCCCCGGGCGCCGCAGCGGATAATCGCGCGCCGGGCGGCCTCGTAGGCCTGTTGTGCTGCTGCACCGCTGCCACCGGACGAGCTGAGCATCTGGATCGAGTTGGTCTGCGGCTTGCCATCCTCGGACATTTTCACACCCACGACCACGGTGGTATTCAACGCCTCGGAACTTAAGGAACCCACATTCCAGCACTGCTCGACAGCTACCCGCAGGGCGTCTTTTTCACCGCTCGTCAAAGGCGGACCAGTCGGTTCGGGGTTTGTGTCGGTGCCATCTGTGCCCAAGGCCTCGGCCAAGGCGTCATTCACCGCATCATTGCTGGGTGTCGTGTCCTCAGAGGGTTCAGGTTGGGCCGCGCGCTGAGGGCGCGTTTGCGGGCGGACCGAGCGGCTGGGGGCAGCCTGAGCCACTTCATCGGCCTCGGTCACGATCTCGGTTGTCGCCTCTTCGGGTGAGGTCGCTTCAGTGTCTTCCTGAACCGTGCCGGCATCCTCGGACGGCGTGGTTTCTTCCTGCACGACATCGTCAATCGCCACGTCCGGATCGGGCTGTGCCACGGGTTCGGGGGCAACACGGGGCGCCGGGCGCGGCTGTGGACGGATATCGGGTTCGGGCAACAAGACCGCCATGTCCTCGGATGGCGTTTCAAGCACCGGCGGTTCATCCGCCACTTCGGTGTCCGGCGCTGGTTGGGGCACATCGGGAACCGCGTCAGGTTCGGTCGCCTCGGCCACATCCGGCTGGGTCACCTCGGGTGGATCATCCGGCGTGGCGGCCATATCAGGCGTGGCATCTTCGATTTCGGGTGCATCCGGGGTAACGATATCAGACGCCGCATCAGGACTGTCCTGACGCGCAACAAGGGCAGCGTATTCCTCAGAGGATATCGCCATCACCTCGGTCACCTCAAAAGGCAGCGGTTCGGACGAGAAAACCCCGCCAAACAACGCCCAGCCGATCACGCCGATATGGCCGGCCCCGGAAACGATTTGCCCTGTATTGAGAGGCGGGATCATCATCTGCCCGGTTCACCCGTCCTGCTCGTCAAGCTCGGGGCCGCCAGCGTCAGTGACCAGACCGATATTGGCAAAACCACCCCGGTTCAGCGCGCCCATGACCTGCATCACCTCGGCATAAGGCACGGTGCCATCTGCGCGCAGGAACACCCGCGTGCTGTCACGTTCCGTGGCGATGGCGCGCAGGCGGTTGACCAGTTGCGCGCGCTCGATCTCGGTGGTCTGGATCATCACAACGCCATCGGCGGTGACTGTCACCGTCAGCGGTTCTTCCTCTTCACCCGGCAACGCATTGGCCGCAGTTTTCGGCAGTTCCACAGGCACACCGACGGTCATCAACGGGGCAGCGACCATGAAGATGATCAACAACACCAGCATCACGTCGACAAAGGGCGTGACGTTAATCTCCGACATCGGGCGGGATCGGCCCCGCCCCCTGCGGCGGCGACCGCCCTCACCCGTTTTCTGGACGACTCCGGCACCCATGGCCTAGGAATCCAACTGGCGGGAAAGGATGGTGGCAAACTCGTCCGCGAACGCCTCGTAAGACGCGACGATCCGGTCACTATCGGCGCTGAGCTTGTTGTAAAACACCACCGCCGGGATCGCGGCCAAAAGGCCAAGCCCCGTCGCCAGAAGCGCCTCGGCAATACCGGGGGCGACAACGGCAAGGTTGGTGTTCTGTTGCTCGGCGATCTCGATAAAGGCGTTCATGATGCCCCAGACTGTGCCGAACAGGCCCACGAACGGCGCGACCGAGCCAACCGTGGCCAGAACCGACAGGCCACTTTGCAGGTCCTCGGATTCCTTGGCGATGGCCACATCCATCGAGCGATCAATCCGCGCTGTCGCCCCGGCGATCAGACCGCCGTCATTGCGATGGCTGCGTCGCCATTCCATCATGCCGGCGGCAAAAACCCGTTCGGATTGCCCCGCCGGATCGGTGCCGATCTCATCAAACAGCTCGTCCAGAGGTTCACCTGACCAGAACCGCCGGTCAAAGATCTCGGCCTCTTTCTGCGCCTTGCGATAGGTGATGATTTTCTGAATGATGATCGCCCAGGCCCAGAAAGAGGCCGCGATCAGCATCAGCATCACAAGTTTCACGATAAAGGTTGCGCGTGCGAATAGCGCCCACATGGAGAATTCCATCTCCTGTGCCAAAGCCAGAGTTTCTGCTTCCATTCTGCCTGCTCGTTTTATGTTGGCCGGTGCGTTGCGGCCTTATTGCGTCTTAAATTAGCCTATTTCCAAGGGGAAAGCCAACACGATCGCGTCATACGCGGCAAAAAGCGTGCTTTAATGGACGGTCCGGCGGATATTTGCCGGTAAACGGGCGGGCTGTCCGGCGTCATTCACACATACCAATGTCACGACGGCCTCGAACAGCAAGGTATCCGCGCGATAAAGGTTTTGCACCATGATCAGCCGGGCACCTGTCACGGTCTGCACGGTCGTGCGCACCTCAAGTTCGTCATCGAACTTGGCCGGTGCGTGGTAATCGGCCTCAACCCGGCGCACGGCAAAAACCACCCCGTCCTCCTCACGCATGGCGTTTTGATCAACCCCGATATCGCGCACCCAATCACTGCGCGCGCGTTCTATGTATTTGAGGTAATTGGCATAATAGACGATGCCCGCCATGTCGGTATCTTCATAATAGACGCGGATCGGAAAGCTGTGAATCATGGATTAAGCCTTAGCTTTCAACAACGCAGCAAGCAATATTCATTTGAGGGAGAAGACGCCGTGAATGATTGCTCTTAACGACAGCATATCCAATGCCCAAGCCTGCGGTGCCGCCCAAAGCACACCTCCTTTCCTTCCGACGAAAGGGCTGAGTTCAGAACAGCCCATCGGCAGTGCGTCGGATCAAAATCGCCTTGATGAAAAGACGAAAAGGGGCGAGAGAACCCGATAAGCGGGTGGCCAGCTGACCGATAACTGCACAAGGCGCGCATCCACCAGTTCAAGAAAAACTCACAGTATAAATAGGCGTTTAGCGTTTGACCCTCTCGCCGAGCCCGGTGTATTCAAAGGCGGAAGCGCGCGTAACAGTGGATGAGGGCAAGATGACCAACCTGCTTGAAGAAACTCTGGCCGCCGCTACGAAAGACGGCCCCGCACGGCTGCGCAATGACGCCCCAGACGTGATACTGCCGGAAGGCGCCGAACTGCGCTATGCGGCAGTGCGGATGGATGATCGCGGGTCACTGATGGAAGTGTTACGAAACTCGGACGAGCCTGACACACCGATTGAGCAAGTCTATACCGTGTCAGTTCGGCCAGGCCTCGTGAAGGGATGGGCGTTGCATAAACTGCACGATGACAGGTATTTTATTCTGAGCGGGGATCTTTTGGTGGTTCTTTACGATGTGCGCCCGGAAAGCAAAACCTGTGGGCAGATTTTCAAACTGGTACTGTCCGGAAACAGGCCGGCGATGCTTAGAATTCCTGCCAATGTCTGGCATGCAGACCACAATGTCGGAACCAGCGATGTGTTGATGCTCAACCTTCCGACCATGGAATACGATCTGGAAGACCCCGATAAATTCCGGTTGCCGATCGACACCGACCTGATCCCCTACAGCTTTGGCGCGGCATCGGGCTGGTAAAGTGGCAGTGTTTTCAGTCCTTTTGCCAACCCATAATCGGCCTGAAGTTCTTGAATATGCGATCCATTCGGTACTGGCCCAGACATACGACAAGTTCGAGCTTTTGGTAGTCGGAGACGGCTGTACCGATCACACCGGCGATGTCGTCGGCAGCTTCAACGATACGCGCATTCGCTGGTTTGATCTGCCCAAAGCACCCGGCTTTGGTTATGCGAACCGCAATCTCGCCCTGGCCGAAGCGACAGGGGATTTGATCGCGTTTTTGGGCCATGACAACTTGTATCTTCTGGATCACCTTGAGCGGATGGCGCATCTGTTTGACCAGAACCGGCAATTTCGCATCGCCTATAGCCGCCCTTTATGGATCAATGATGAGGGCACGATTTTTCCGTCCTACGTGAACCTGAAGTATCCCCCCATCTATCGTCAGTTCATGACCCGGAGGAATGTCCTGCCCGCGACAACGGTGGTCTATCGGCGAGATTGTCATGATGAGGTCGGAGGCTGGCCCGAAGACCAAGAGAGAAACGGAGACTGGCATCTCTGGCGCAAGATACTCGACGGGCACGGGCCTGGCGTTGTCGGAATTGTGGCCGATCCGACCTGTCTGCATTTCCGGGCCAATTGGCGGGACAAGCAGAACTGGGCTCCGGCCCCGATCCCCTACCTGGAAAAGATGCACAAATCTGTCCAGCATTGGCCCGCCGGACTGCAGTTGGAGATCGGTCCTTCCACTAATGTTCCGCAAAAACCATGCTGGGAACTGATGCAGCAGGACCCGCCGAGGTTTGCCCAGCAAATACGGCACGGCTTTCGATACTTGCAGGATATCCTGGCTTACAACGCAGGAATGGACCCGAATTTCACCCGTTAAAGCGTGATGTCGGCTCGCCTGTTACTTCAGTTGATCCCAGAAAATCTCAAGATGGCGCGAGACGATCTCGTTATAGCGCCCGCTGTCGCGCAATTCGGCTAGGCCCGCGTTGAGGCGGTAGAGATGCGTCGTCCCCCGCCAATGGGTTTTCGAGATGATCACATGCAGCTTTTCTCGGCTGAGCGGCAGGTCGATCGGCACTGCCCGTCCGCGCAGGCCCATCGCCACGATCTTGGTCGCCCCAAGAAACACATTCACCGTTACCGCATCCACGTCGCCCGCCATCAGCGCCTCGAAACAGGCTTCGGGGCTGTCAGGCTGCACCAGAGTGATCGCCCCCTCGGTGAGCCAGCGCCGGTCCGCCCGATCCAGATCATGCGTGGAGTAACCCGCCGGGCGGCATAGGGTCTTGCCCAGAACATCGGAATCCGTTTCGTAATTGAAACTGCCCCCCTGCCGCTTGAACAGCATCATGGGCAGGTCCATCAACGGCTCGGAAAAGTGGAAACTGGCGCACATCTGGTTGCCGGTATCAGTATCGCAATCAGGCCGGATCCACGGGAACCCCATGTCATAGGTCTTTTCGTCCAGCAGCGGGAACAGATGCTTGCCCCAGTCATCCTCCCACGCAATTGCGTAAGGAACTGGTGACGGGCTCATCTCCAGCGCGGCGTTGACCAACTCGGTCGCCAGCCCTTCACCGGGCCAGCTTTTGTCAGCAAAAGGGGCATAGTTGCTGCCGGTCAGCAGCGTCATCTCGGCGCTGACGGTTTGTTGCAAGGGCGTGGCGTCGGGCTCAATGCTCTGCGCAGGGCATGGGATATAGACATCCTGCCCCACCGACACCTGCTCAACGCCGCTCAGAACGCCTTGATTTGAATAGTAAATCAGCGTCCACTTCTCGCGGTCGCCATAGTGGAATTCCGCCACCGAAAACAGCGTATCGCCGGGCTGAATCTTGTAAGTCACATCGCACAGGGCACGGGCCGCCCCCGGCAGTCCAAGCGCCAGAGAGAGAGCCAGCCCTTGTATCCATACGCGAAGTGCCATTCTAGAACTCGGCCCAGATGCGGGTCATGTGGGTGTCAATGATCTGCTGATAGTTGCCATTCTGCTTGATCCCGCGCAGACCCGCGTTGATCGTCTCAAGCATTTGCTCGGCTTGCGGATGGGTCTTGTGAATCAACACATGCAGCCCTTCTATGGCCAGCGGGCGGGCGCTGACGATCTCGACCTGATCCTTGATTCCAAGCTCCTTGATCACGGTGCGGCCGGTGAATTCGTTCAGCACCACAGCGTCCACCTCCCCGGCGACCAACATGGTAAAGCAATCGGCCACCGAACGGGGTTGTTTGAACTCGATCAGATTGTCGCTCAGCCAGCGCCGGTCGGGCCGGTCCAGTTGATGCACCGCATAGCCAGTCGGGCGGCAAAGTGTCTTGCCGTGCACATCACTGTCTTGCGTGAATGGGATCGGATCAGACTTGCGCGTGAACAGCAGCATCAGCATTTCAAACATCGGGTCCGAAAACAGGAAATTGGCACAGCGATATTCATCCGGCGTCGCCGCGCAGTCGGGTTGGATCCATGGAAAACCCATGTCCAGCAAGGCGTTAGACAAGAGCGGCTCCAAATGTGAATCCCAACCTTCAACCCAGTGGATCGCATAACCTGCCTCGGGTGCGGCCTGCGCCATCGCCGCGTTGACGACGTCCGTCAGCAGCCCGCCATTGGGAAGATCGCGGTCACTGAACGGGGCGTAATCGCTGCCGGTCATCAGGTTGATCTTCGGGCGTGTCGCAGCGGTGTTGCCTCCTGTCGCAATGGGTTGCGAGACGCGGGTGGATGCCAGTTCGCTCCCGCCCTGAAGCCCGGCAGGACGCCCGTCAACACAGCTTATCGACAGGGTCATACCCACGCGGATCGCATTGGGGTTGTCGCCGATCTTATTCAGGTTGTTAGAGTGGATCACCGTCCACATGCCCGCGTTGCTGTACAGGGCGTCAGCGATCAGGGACAAGCTTTCACCACGCTTGACGGTGTAAGTGCCGCCGCAGGTGGCGGCGGAAGCAGGTGTCACGAATAGAGCAACGGCAAGCACAAGCCAGCCAGCGATGGTGGTCCGCATCAACAATCTCCCCAGATTACGGGAAATAACGCGAATATAGTAGTTTAGGTCAAGCGATATGGCATATTTTGTGGGCTATACATTGCGTGCCAGCCCCCTGACCCCGTGCGAAATAGGGTCATATCATTGAATCCGCTCGGCAAATCAGGTCTGCGCCAGACGCGCTGACAATCTCAGCGCATGGGCCGGGTCTTGGGCAAGGGGCGGTAGAACCGGATCATAGGCGGCACGGATGACCCCGGCGATGTCGGGACGCAGAATCACCATATCGCTTCCGGGCACCGCGGCCAGCGGCGAAGCATCCCGGAACGCCATGTCCGACCAAAGCAGGATGGTCTGCACGATCTGGCTAAGTGCGAGTGTCTCGGCGGGTACAGCGCTCAGTTCTTCATCCATGCGCAGAAAGACAAAACTGGCCTTGATCGCGCCGCTCTCATCAAAGCGAAAAAACCTATATTGATTAGCACCTTGCGTCTTCAACTTGTCCACCAACGGGACCAGATCAGGGACCAGACGGTTAAGATCGGGCACCTCGGTCAACTCATCCCAATCGAGGAAGAAAAACATCATCAGATTGGCACCCAGTTCAGGATCGGTTTCTGCCATCTGGTGATTTGCCAGCGTTACCACCGCCTCGATCGCGCCTTTGACGATTTCCAGTGTTGCATCATCAACCCCGAAGACAATCGGTGCGATCGGCCGCCCCCACCGGGCACAGGCAAATGCGCCATCCGAACGGGTGAACAAGGCTTCGATCTGGTCAGGTGTCATGGGTGGCTCCGCAAAAGCAAAAGACGTTCAGAAGACGTATCCTCTGCGTTTTGTACAAAATGGGGCAAGTTCCAAGTGCGAATTTCCCATTTTGTACATGTCTGGCAAGGCGGTCAGTGCAGGCGCTTGACCCCTCCCAGCATGCTTGCCGCCGCAAAGCAAACGGCCGCGATGCATACGATTGTGGGACCGGCTGGCGTATCGAACACATATGCTGTTCTGAGACCGACGATGGCCGAGCCAGCGCCGATGATCGCAGCGGTCACAGCCATGCCTTCGGGTGTGCGCGACAGGGGTCGGGCGGCGGCGGCGGGGATGATCAGCAGCGCCGCGATCAGCAACACGCCGACAACCTTGATGGCGACAGCCACCGTGATTGCCAGCGCCAGGGTCAGAACCAGCTTTTCCCGCTTGGGATCAATCCCGCAGGAATAGGCAAGGTCTTCGTTCAGCGTGGCGGTCAGCAAGCCCTGCCACCGCCAGACGATCAGGCTGACCACAAGGGCTGCCCCGCCCCAGATGACCACCAGGTCCCCGCGCGAGACCGACAGAATATCGCCGAACAGATAGGCCATCAGGTCAATGCGAATGCCGGACAGGAAAGACACCGCCACTAGGCCGAATGCCAGCGCGGAATGGGCCAGAACGCCAAGCAGCGTGTCCATGGCATAGCCGCGCCCGGACAAGGCCGAGACGGTCAAAGCCATGATCAGGGCAACCGCGACAGCGCCAACGAAGATCGACATCGACAAGGCCAGGGATAACGCAACCCCCAGGATCGCGGCATGGGCCGTGGCATCGCCGAAATACGCCATGCGCCGCCAGACCACGAAACTGCCCAGCGGGGCTGCGGCGAAGGCCACACCGACGCCCGCCAGAGTGGCCCGCATCATGAAATCATCCAGCATTACTCGGCGGCCTCTTTGGAAGAATGGTCATGATCACAGCCGTGATCATGCGTATGGTCGTGATCATGCCGGTAAAGGGCGAGGGCGCCACCGGTACCGCTTCCGAACAGCGCGCGATACTCGGGCGCCGATGACACGATGTCGGGCGAACCCTGACAGCAGACGTGACCATTGAGACAGATAACCCGGTCCGAGGCCGCCATGACCACATGCAATTCATGGCTGATCATGAGCACAGAGCATCCCGTTTCGCGGCGCACGTCTTCTATCAGGCGATAAAAGGCGGCAGAGGCTGGCTGATCCAGCCCTTGTGTCGGTTCGTCCAACAGCAGCAGGTCAGGGCTGTTGGCCAATGCACGGGCCAGCAAAACCCTTTGCAATTGGCCGCCGGACAGCTGGGACATCTGCCGGGAGGCGATATCCGGCACACCGGCGCGCTCCAGAGCGGCGGCAGCCGTGTCCTTGTTGGTGCCGTACGGCAGGCCCAGAAACCGCGCCACAGTGATCGGCAATGTCGGATCGACATGCAGGCGCTGGGGCACATAGCCGATCCGCAGGCCCGGTTTTTTCACCACCGACCCCTGCGCGGCGGGTATTGCACCAACGATGGCGCGCAACAGGGTCGTCTTGCCTGACCCGTTCGGGCCGACCACGGTGACGATCTCGTTTGGCTGCACGACGAGGCTGACATCATGCAATGCGCGATGCGCGCCATAGCTGACGCTGAGCTGTTCGACAGAGATCAGGGTCATGGGGTGGCCTTGTCGACGCAGGTGGGGCACAGGCCTTCGGCCTCGACCACCGTTTTCTCGATCACGAAACCCGCCGCCTTGGCCGCATCGCCCAGTGCCCCGCGCGCGGGCATCGACTGCGTTTCGGCCACCGAGTCACATTCGCGGCAGATCATGAAGGCGGGCGAATGTGCGCTTCCGGGATTCGCGCAGGCGACAAAGGCGTTCAGTTTCTCGATCTTGTGGACAAATCCATTCGCCACGAGGAACTCCAAGGCGCGGTAGGCCACGGGGGGTTGCGAGCCGAACCCCTCTTCCCGCAGACGGTCCAGAACCTCGTAGGCGCCAAGAGCACGATGCTCCTGAAGCAGGATTTCAAGCGTCTTCCGGCGCACCGGGGTGAATCGCAGGTTTTCCTTTGCGCAGCGGGTCTCGGCCGCGGCCATGCCGTCTTGCACACAGACGTGATGATCGTGCTGCTCGAAGCCGAGCGCATCGGTTTTGGGATCCGCGTTCTTGGCGCTGTCACTTGTCATGTTATAGCATTTCAGTTATCGGGTATGTAACGTTATACAATCACATGGAGACTCCGATGTCCAGAAAGCTGTTTTCCGTTGGTGCAGTCGCGACACTGATCGGCAGCACCGCGCTTGCCGATGTGCCGGGCGTGGCCACTGATATCGCCCCGGTTCATTCGCTCGTGGCGCGCGTGATGGAGGGCTTGGGCACGCCTGAGCTTGTGATCGCACAGGGGGCCAGCCCGCATGAATACAGCCTGCGCCCGTCCGAGGCCGGTGCCCTGCAAGAGGCCGATCTGGTGTTCTGGATCGGAGAGGACCTGACCCCGTGGATGGAAGGCGCGATTGATACCCTGACCGAAGATGCAGCGGTGATCGCGTTGCTTGACGCGGAGGGCGCGACCCGGCTGGCGTTTCGTGAGAGCGCGCTGTTTGAGGCACATGATCATGGCGATGAACACGAGGACCACGATGATCATGAGCACGAACATGACGACCACGCCCATGAGGAAGATCACGATGGCCACGCCCATGGCGAACATGATCCCCATGCCTGGCTTTCACCTGAAAATGCGGCCGTTTGGCTGAACGTCATCGCGGCCGCGCTGTCTGCTGCTGATCCTGACAATGCGGGGGGTTACTATGCCAACGCTGCCGCTGGCATTGAAGAACTGACCGCGCTGTCCGACGAGGTCAGCGCCACGCTGGATCCGGTGCGAGGCGAGAGCTTTGTGGTGTTCCACGATGCCTACCAATATTTTGAAACCGCGTTTGATTTTCCGGCCTCCGGTGCGATCTCGCTGTCTGACGCGTCGGACCCCAGCCCGGCCCGCATCGCGGAAATTCAGGGGCGCATTGCCGATGAGGGCATCGCCTGCGTTCTGTCCGAGCCGCAGTTCAATCAAAACCTGGTGGCAACCGTGATGGACGGGACCGAGGCCAGAACAGCGGTGCTTGACCCGCTTGGTGCGGATATCGAACTGGGTCCCGAATTCTATCCGCAACTTCTGCGAAACCTTGCCAACTCGCTCGCAGAATGCTTGTGAAGCTGTGATCCGCATGGCAGCGTGAACCATCGGTGAAAGAAGGTGGTTTTTTATGCGGTATCGCTTTGCCCTCTTGATGATGCTTGCGCTGGCCTATGGGCCAGCCTCGGCGCATCCGCATATCTTTGTCGATACCAAAACCGGCTTTCACGTCAACGAGGATGGTTTGCTGACCGGCCTTGAGATCTCCTGGACCTACGATCCGTTCACCACGCTTTTTCTGTTCGACGTGCTTGACCTTGATCGCGACGGGGATGGCGAACTGAACGACGAGGACTACGCCGCCATCCTGCGGGGTGAAACCGAATGGGCGGACGATTACGTGGGCGATATCTATCTTGAGGTGAACAAAAAGGTGCATCCGCATCTCAAACCGGTTGATGCCGAGGCCGTGTATCGCGACGACCAGATCACCGTCCGGTTCGACCTGCCCCTTGCAGAGCCTGTCCAAGTGCCGGGCCAGGAAGTTGTTCTCAGGGTCTATGACCCCAATTACTATTACGCCTATTCGGTCGTCGAAACCACCGGGCAGCAATCTTTGCCCGCGCCCTGCGAAACATCGCTTCATGCCTTTGAGCCCGATGCCGTCACCAGTGATCTGCTGATCACGCTTGGCACCCTGTCCCGTGAAGAAACCCCGGAACAAGCCAATGTCGGGCGGCTGTTTTCCGACGAAGTGGTGCTGTCGTGCGACTAAGCTGGATTGTACCCGGTGCTGTTGTTTTGGCCGCAGGGTTTCTTCTGTGGGCGTTGGTACCGTGGTTCGAGCTGTCGCAATGGGCCGCGGCGCAGCAGCGCGAGTTTCAGAATGCCATGGCGCGGGCCTTGCGCGCCATCCGGGACGGAGAGCCGCGGGCGCTGTGGTTGCTTTGCAGCGCGACAGCGGCGTACGGCATCGTTCATGCGATCGGCCCGGGGCATGGCAAAGTGTTGTTGGGTGGCGCGGCTTTTGCAAGCGGCGCGACATTCCGGCGGCTGGCGGTTCTCACCCTGGCATCCAGCCTTGCACAATCCGTCACGGCGATCCTGCTGGTCGGCATATTGGTGTTCGGCGTGCGGATCGGCGCAGGAGACGCGGCAGACCTGACGGAAACCTGGCTTGCACCGCTCAGCCTTGTGGCCATTGGCGCGATAGGCGCGCTTCTGATCTGGCGGGGCCTGCGCGCGTTCGGCAGGCTGGCAACAGTGAAGAGTGACAGCCACTCCTGCGGATGCGGCCACTCGCATGGTCCGTCGGTGCAGGATGTCACGTCGCTGGAAACGTTTCGGGACGCGCTGGCCCTGATCGCCAGCATCGCGATCCGCCCCTGTACCGGGGCCTTGTTCGTGCTGGTCATTGCCGCGCGGTTTGACGCGTTTGCGGCAGGATGCCTTGCGGTTCTGGCCATGGGATTGGGCACGGCGTCGTTCAACCTGATCGTGGCGGGTGGTGGGACGCTGGCGCGCCGGTTTGCACTGGTCGGCCAAGGTGCCGGATCGGAAAGCGCCTTACGACTATCTGCGCTTTTTCACATCTTCGGCGGGGGCCTGATCATCATGTTCAGCCTGTTGACCCTTTTGGGCTAAAAGCACGTTGCCGGGAAAGATCAAATCATACCGAGGAACAAGCGCGCGTAGAAGGCGGGCTTATCGGTCAGGCTGAAGCTCTGCCAATCCGGAACGGCTTTGAAAGCCGAACTGACGGGCTGCGATATCTCCCAGTTCGGGGGAGGTGCGTAAGAGGTCGGCAACCCCGCGTGCGATGGCGCGCCGCGTAGATCCTGACGCGGTCTTGTACTGAATGGCCAGAGCCTGCAGAAGCCGTTCCCGGGTCGTCGCCGACAGGCCGTCAGCCTTCAAATGGCGGTCGAGAATATCCTGAACGGCCGCCCGCCCTTCCAACTCGATCATGGCGGTCGCATAGGCGCCCATGTAGGGCACTTCGCGCTGGATTGCCGCGTCCAGTTCTGATGACAGATAAGGGGTCAAGCTGCGGTCTTTCGAGAGGCCTGCCAGCAGGACGCGAATGGGCATCAAATCCTCATCGCCGGTCTCGAGGTCCTGCCGGAGATTTTGAACCCTTGGCAGCCGCAAGCTTTTGAGGGCACCGTAAGGCGCGCGGTCCAACTCTTGTAAAGCCAGACGGCGGATATCGGGGTTTTGATCGTTCAGGAGTTCAGCAAAAAGCCGGAACCGTTTCTTATCGCCCCCCAAAAGCAACTCTGACTGTCGGTGCAGGACCTGGCTGACGAACGCGCGATAGGTTTCGTCCAGGATGGCGATCTCCAACCATGGCCCGTAAGACCCGTCCCGGGCCAGCAACACGGTCGATGACGGTTTGCCGTTGAGCAAGGCGCGCGTTGTTGGGGTCATACGGATCGGAATATCCTGAACGTCAGGGCCAGCGAGCGTTTCAAGTGGCATGTAGCGGTTCGGGTCTGACGGTGCAGGGCGTGCGATCACGACCTGTTCGGTTGCCAAAAGGATATCTATGAGCGTTGGATTGGGTGTGTACCCGTGAAAGGCACAGGCTTTCGCGGCCCCTGCGGTTCCAAGGCTAAGCGTTCCGCTGAGAATCCACGCCAGTATCCTGTTCGTCTTGCCCATTTGACCCCTTACCAGCCGGGACGGCGCGCCCGGCCAAGATTAACACGCGCTGGACGGGCATCTGCGCGCCGCCCACCCCGATTCATAGTCGAAACACGTATTTCATGTAAGGGGATGCGGGATCACATCTGCCCCTGATACGCATTTGTGACCGGGCGTCTGAACATGGCGCGAGAGGCCAGACCGTGCGTTGGCAAGAATCCGCCCGCGGAAGGCTGCTTTGATCCACTTTTGCATCCTTTCCGCAAAATTCAGGGCCGTATGCGCAATCCCCATCTTGCAATCCAATAACGTTATGTCATAACATTTCAATTCTTATCACTAGGCCCAACACCGATGATCAACAAAGACCCACGCCTTCCCGTAACCCTGCTGACAGGCTTTCTTGGTGCCGGAAAAACGACACTGTTGAATGCCATTCTGCAGGACGCATCGGCAGGGCATATCGCCGTGATCGTCAATGAGTTTGGCGAGGCAGCGCTGGACCACGATCTGATCGAGACGTCAGAGGAAGACGTTGTTCTGATGCAGTCAGGATGCCTGTGCTGCTCGATCCGGGGGGATTTGTCCAAGACCACGGCCGATCTGCTGGCGCGGCGAGAGTCGGGTGCTGTCGCCTTTGATCGGGTCGTGATCGAAACCACCGGCCTCGCCGATCCTGCCCCCATCCTGCAAACGCTGCTTGTCGACCCGGCATTGGCGTCGACTTTGCGTATGGATGGCGTGATCACGCTGGCGGATGCCGCCGCAGGACCGGCCACGCTTGATGCGCAATTTGAAGCCGTGTCGCAGGTGGCCATGGCCGACCTGATCGTTGTGAGCAAGACCGACCTGGTCACAAAGGCGGAGGCCGCAGATTTTCAAGATCGCCTGCGCAGCCTCAATCCGACGGCGCGCATCCTGCCAGCGAACCACGGCAAGCTGCCCGCACAGAGCCTGTTCGGCCTCAGCGGTCTGCGGCGCGATATCAAGGCCAAGCAGGCGCTGGACTGGCTGGCCCCGGCAAAGCCTGATCCCCTGGCCAATCTTTCCGGTCTCGCGCCAACGCCCAAAACCCCGGCTTTTTCACCGCATGACACGCGCATTCAATCGGTGTCCATCGTGCTGGACCACCCCTTGCCGGACGCTGCTTTCGATCTCTGGCTCGATACGCTGATCGGCCTGAAAGGGCCCGATATCCTACGCGTCAAGGGCCTTGTGTTCCTGAAAGGGGATAAGAGACCTTTTGTCTTTCATGGCGTGCAGCACATCTTTGATCCGCCGGTACAACTGCGCGACTGGCCGGGTGGCGATACCCGCTCGCGGATCGTGGTGATCGCGAAAGATATCACGCGTCCGGAACTCCAACGCAGCTTCGACATGCTGAGGGCCACCCAGCCCGACATAGACCTTCCCACCGATAGCAAGAAAGCGCTTGCCACATGAACGATCCCCGCCTTCCCGTCACTGTTCTGTCCGGCTTTTTAGGTGCCGGTAAAACCACGCTGCTCAACCGTATCCTGAACAATCGTGACGGACGCCGGGTTGCAGTCATTGTCAACGATATGTCCGAGGTCAATATCGATGCTGATCTCGTGCGCGCCGAAACCGATCTCAGCAGGACGGATGAAACGCTGGTTGAGATGTCGAACGGCTGCATCTGCTGCACCTTGCGCGATGATCTTCTGATCGAGGTGCGCCGCCTCGCGGGTGAGGACCGGTTCGACTATCTGTTGATCGAATCTACCGGCATTTCCGAGCCTTTGCCCGTCGCCACGACGTTTGATTTTCGTGATGAGAATGGCGAGAGCCTGTCAGACGTCGCCCGGCTGGATACAATGGTCACTGTTGTCGACGCCGTGAACCTGCTCAAGGACTACGCCAGCCACGATTTCCTGCGGGACAGGGGCGAAACGATGGGCGAAGAGGACGAGCGCACGCTGGTTCACCTGCTGACCGACCAGATCGAGTTTGCGGATGTTGTGATCCTCAACAAGGTGAGCGTCGCAACGCCTGAACAGGTCCAAGCCGCTGGCAAGATCATCCGAAGCCTCAATGCCGATGCGCGGATCATCCAGACGGATTTCTCGGATGTGCCTGCCGACGCCATCCTCGACACCGGGCTTTTCGATCTGGACAAGGCGCATGAACACCCGATGTGGGCCAAGGAACTGTATGGCTTTGCCGATCATGTCCCCGAGACCGAGGAATATGGTGTGGCGTCTTATGTGTACCGCGCGCGTCAACCCTTTGAGCCGGAAAAGATCATGGCCGTGCTCAATGGCGAGATGCCCGGTGTGATCCGCGCCAAAGGGCATTTCTGGATCGCCACCCGTCCGGAGTGGGTGGCAGAGTTTTCCCTGGCGGGCGCCTTGTCCAGCGTGTCTCCGATTGGAACATGGTGGGCCTCGGTCCCGAAAGAGCGATGGCCCGATCATGAGAGTGTGCAGGCTTACATGGCCAATCATTGGTCCGAACCTTGGGGGGGACCGGCGACAAGAGATTGTCTTTATTGGGTCGGACATCGACTGGGCCAAGCTGAAAGCGCGGCTTGATGCCGCTCTTGCACCCAGCCACCTTGCGCCCGGCCCCGATGCGCTGCCTGATCTGCCAGACCCGTTTCCGATCTGGCGCCGCGCGGAGGCGGCCGCATGAGTTTGCAACGCAAGGTTCTCAGGGACGCGGCGGTCGGCGTCGGGATCGCGGAGACGGCAGAAGACTTGAGCGTCATCCACAAACCGGGCTGCGCCGCCGCGATCTGGCGTCGGTCGCCAACACCGGTTCTGCAATCCTTTCTGGAGGAGTTGGAGCCAAAGCGTTTCCCCAAGGCAAGGGTGATCCTGCGGCCGGATGACGTGCGCCAAGCCGTTGCCGAGCTGTGCAATGCTGTCGAGATGCCCGACTGTGATGGGCGCGCGATGCTGATCGACGACATCGCGATGTTGGCCGATCTTTTTGCAGACATGACAAAGGCGCGTTATCTGCGGCTGCGGCTTGAGGTCGTCACCACGAATGCCTGCCGAAAGTTCCATATCGACGCGGTTACCGCCCGGCTGATCTGCACCCATCGCGGCACCGGCACGCAATATGGCATATCGACAGATGGGTCCGACCCGGCACGCGTCTACACGGTTGCGACGGGCATGCCCATGATCTTACGCGGAACGCTATGGCCAAGCGATCCGCCTTCCGGTCTTCTCCACCGCTCCCCTCCGATTGAAGGCACGGGCGAGACGCGGTTTGTGCTGGTCCTCGATCCGGTCAGTGATCCGGAGGATGAGATATGAACAGCAATCTTGGCGCGACCAGTCTCAAGCGGCGGCGGCGCAGTGACGATCCGATGCGCCTGTTCGATACCCTGCCGCCGGAGCTTCGCGTTTGGCTGAGCACGGCCGCGCTGCCCTGGTCACCGCGATCCTGCGTCAAAATCTGGCGAAAGGCCCGGCGCGAGGGATTGTCGCCCACCCAGGCCATGGCCCGCCTGACCCAAATCGAGCAACGTGCCTTGCAACGCGACAGCATGCAGATCAAGGCGTCACTATAAGCCCGCCAAAAGTTCTCGGCATTGGGGGAGTCGGTTGGATTCCTATTTTGAGTATCCGGTCTATCCCTCGAACAGGTCCGATTGCCCCTTGGGGGTAGGGGCCGCCATGCCAAGATGCGTCCAGCCGCGTTGCGCCAGCATGCGCCCGCGCGGGGTGCGTTGAATCAGGCCTTGTTGCAGCAGGAAGGGTTCAATCACCTCTTCCAGTGCGTCGCGGCTTTCGGATAGCGCGGCGCTGAGCGTTTCGATCCCCACGGGGCCGCCTTGATAGGCCTCGGCGATCAGGCGCAGATAGCGGCGGTCGGCCCCGTCCAGCCCCAGTTGATCCACCCCCAGACGGGTGAGCGAACTGTCGGCCAGCGCCTTGGAAATACTGCCGCCGCCTTCGACCACGGCGAAATCCACCACCCGGCGCAGCAGACGCCCGGCAATGCGGGGCGTGCCGCGCGAGCGTTTGGCGATTTCGCGCGCGCCGTGATCTTCGGTGGGGATATTGAGCAGGGCGGCATTGCGGGTGACGATCTCGTGCAGTTCGTCCTCGGTATAGAATTGCAGGCGGGTTGGTATGCCGAACCGGTCGCGCAGGGGCGTGGTCAGCAGACCCAGACGGGTGGTCGCGCCGACCAGCGTGAAGGGCTGCAACTCGATCCGGACAGTGCGCGCGGCGGGGCCTTCGCCGATCACCAGATCCAGCTCAAAATCCTCCATCGCGGGATAGAGCACCTCTTCGACCGCCGGATTCAGGCGGTGAATCTCGTCGATGAAGAGAACATCATTGGCTTCCAAGTTGGTGAGGATCGCCGCCAGATCGCCGGCCTTGGCCAGCACCGGGCCGGAGGTCATGCGGAAGCCGACGCCGAGTTCCTTGGCCATGATCTGGGCCAGGGTGGTCTTGCCCAGGCCGGGGGGGCCGTGGAACAGGGTGTGATCCATCGCCTCGCCGCGTTGGCGGGCGGATTGGATAAAGACCTTGAGGTTCGCGCGGGCCTCTTCCTGGCCGATGAATTCGTCCAGAACCTGCGGGCGCAAAGAGCGATCCGTGTCCTCTGGCAGGGGATCGGCGCGCAATGTCGGGTCAGGCTCGGACATGGGTTATCCCTTTGGGGCCAACAGCTTGAGAGCGGCGCGGATCAACGCGGCGGTGTCGGCCTCGGGGGTGTCGCCCGCCGCCTGCGCCACGGCACCTGCCGCCTCGCCCGGGGCATAGCCCAGATTGGTGAGGGCCGACAATGCCTCGGCCTGTGCGCCCGACCCGGCCATGGGCGCGGGGGCGACGGGCGTTGGTGTGGGTTCGATCACGTCGCCGTCCTCGGCAGGAGGGGGCGGAGCAGCGGTTCCCATGGCCATCACGGCGGGGGCCTTGTCTTTCAATTCATTCACAACGCGTTGGGCGGTTTTGGGGCCGATGCCCTTGGCGGCCTTGACCGAGTTCCAATCGCCCAGCGCAATCGCGCGCCCCACGCCTTCGGGGCCCAAGGTGCCCAGGATCGCCAGCGAGGCCTTAGCGCCGATGCCTTGGATGGACATCAGAAGCCGGTGCCATTCTTTTTCGATCAGGGTGGTGAAGCCAAAAAGCTGCAGATTGTCTTCGCGCACCAGAAGGTCGGTATAAAGCGCGGTATGCTCGCCCACCGAGGGCAGCGCGGCCATCGTGCGTTCCGAGCAATAAACCAGATAACCCACCCCGCGCACATCCAGCAGAACGTGATCCTCGGCGCGGTAATCAATCCGCCCGGCCAGCCGCCCGATCATGCGCGCACCCGTTCCATGGCCTGCACCGATTTGGCGTGAAAGGCGTGGCAAATGGCAATCGCCAGGGCATCGGCTGCATCCGGACCAGCCAGTTGCACGCCCGGAAGCTGAACCTTCACCATATGCGCGATCTGGTTTTTATCCGCATGGCCCACCCCCACGACGGTCTTTTTCACGGTATTGGGCGCATATTCCCCGATGCTGAGACCGAATTGCGCAGGCACCAGCATGGCGATGCCGCGCGCCTGCCCCAGTTTCAGGGTGGCCGCACCGTCTTTGTTCACGAATGTATGCTCAACCCCGGCGGTGTCGGGCTGAAACTGTGCCAGCACGTCGCTGAGTTGTTGATGCAGAGACAGCAGCCGCGCCGCAAGGTCGGTGCCCGCTGATTTGCACACGCCATTGGCCACATGGCTGAGCCGGTTGCCCGCGACGTCAATCACCCCCCATCCGAGGTTGCGTAACCCGGGGTCGATGCCCATCACCCTCATGCCATGGCCCTGCTCTGTTGCCTGTTTTTCAACGCCTAAAGCGTTTCGAATTATTGTTGAATCACGACAATAATTCGAAACGCTCAGGCCCTATCGATGTTGTGGGCGTTTCGAAATCAAGTTGTGATCCAACCTGCTCTCAAAACGCTTTAGCACGAAACAAGAACAAACGCCAAGAGGATTGCGAGAGCAGCGATTTGACCAATCGGTACAATTCGCGGCATTTCCGCCACAGATTATGGCGGAAGAAAGGCAAGGGATTCCTATATAAATAATTATAAATCAATAGGTTATACAAAATATTCAGATATGCAGAAATTGCATAGGGCCTATGCAATAATCCCCGCTTGTCCAGCCGAAGGGCGCGTCCTAGATGCAGTTCATAACGCAATCGGGCTGCCGCATGGCCCCGACCGAACAAGGAATGAAACAATGGCTGTTATCGACACCACCCGCGCCTACGCCGCCCCCACCGGCTTCGTCGGCACCCTCTATGCAAACACCATCGGCACCATCGCCGCATGGAATGACGCCCGCGCAACCCGCGCCGCCCTGGCAAAATTGTCGGATCGTGAACTGGACGATATCGGCCTGTGCCGCGGCGACATTGACTCGGTTGTCAACGGCCTCTGAGCCGGGCGACTGCTGCAAAAGAAAAACCCTGCATCGGGAGCAAACCGATGCAGGGTTTTTTTGTTTTCCTGAGTGTCTTAATCGTTACTTTACAAAGGGACGTACTTGTTGGGCAATGCCCTGGCTGATCGGGTCGGCCTGCATCATGAATGCACCCGCCTGTTCAACCACCGAACCGGTTGCGAGAAGATCTACGCGCGCGGTAAATACCTGTTCGCCCAAGTGTGCCAGAAGAAGGCCCTTGAAGCAGAAGAAACCAATAGCAAGGATCAGAAGCCCCTTGAGGGGGAAGCCACGCGATGCACGACGGCTGGGCCGAAACACGATCAGACCATCTTTGCCGACCTGGCTTGTATAGCCATTTAACAGCTTGGCCCGCTTGCGGCTGATCCGAAGCAGCCGTTTGTCGAAGCCCTGATATGCGTTGCTCATAGCAGCGTCCTTGATTCACCTGGCCCCCACCAAGATCGGAATCACGCTAGATTTGAAATGTGGCGAAACTTGGGCAGTTGCCTCAAATTTGCTGATTTTCCTCTATTTTTCAAAGTTTTTCGAGAGGATTAGCGTCGTCCATTCACCAATCTCTTCGCGGTGATGCAGACTGTTTCCTGAGCGTGTATAAACCGCCACAATCTCGTCAGCTTGCTCGTTGAGAATCCCCGACAGAATCACCTGTCCACCCGGTTTCAGGTGTGACGTAACGTCACCCGCCAGTTCGATCAGTGGCCCTTTCAGGATATTGGCAAAGATCAGGTCATAGGGTGCGGCCTTGGCCAGATCGGGATGATCGAAGCCTGCGGCCTCGACACAGGCGATACGCCCCGTCAGCCCATTGGCCGCCACGTTGGCGCGCGCCACGTCCACCGCCACCTCGTCAATATCGCTGGCCAGCGTGGTGCAGGGCCAGGTGCGCGCCGCCGCCATGGCCAGAACGGCCGTACCACAGCCCAGATCCAGCACACTGGTGGCCGCGAACCCTTCGCCGATCAGCCGGTCCAGCGCACGCAGGCAGCCCAGCGTGGTGCCATGATGCCCGGTGCCAAAGGCCATCGACGCCTCGATCAGCAATCCTTCCGCCCCCTCGGGCACCTTATCGGCATCATGGCTGCCATAGACAAAGAAGCGCCCGGCCTCGACCGGGGTCAGCTCGCGTTTGACCTTGGCCACCCAATCGGTTTCGGGCAGTTCGGACACCACGAAGGGTTTCGCGCCATGCAGGGCGACCAGCAGGGCCAGCCCGGCCTCGTCCGGGGGACCTTCAAAATAGCCGCCCACTTCCCACAGGCCCGAGCCATCTTCCAGCTCGAACACCCCCACGCCGGTGGGTTCGGGGATCAGGCGTTCCATGCCTTCGCCCAAAGCATCTGCTGCGGCTTTGCCGGTCACGGTGGTCAGGGCGGTGAAAGTGGCCATGGTTACTACTCCGCAGGGGCCGGGGCGAACCGGCTGAAGATTGTCTCGTTGCCGCGTTCGGGGTGGCGTGGGATCATCAGCGCCAAGATCAGCGAGATCACCGCCATGCCAGCGGCCAGCAGAAAAACCGAGGCGGGCGAGGCCAGCCAGAGATAGCCCAGCAAGGCGGGCAGGAACACGGCCGCGATATGGTTGATGGTAAAGGCCACGGCGGCGGTGGGGGCGATATCCTGCGGATCGGCGATTTTCTGGAAATAGGTTTTCAGGGCGAGCGCCAGCGAGAACAGCAGGTGGTCGACCACATAGAGGGTCGCCGCCAGCACCACGCCCCAGCCGAACATGTAAATCCCGCCATAAGCGAGGAAGACCAGCGCGAGGCCGACATATTCAAAGATCAGCGTGTTGCGTTCGCCGAATTTGAACACGGCTTTGCCCATCAACGGGCCGACCGCCATGTTGGCCACCAGGTTGATCAGGAACAGGGCCGTGACCTCGTGCACGTCAAAGCCGAATTTCTCGACCATCATGAAACCGGCAAAGACGATGAAAATCTGGCGGCGCGCACCGGCCATGAATTGCAGCGCGTAGTAGAGCCAGTAGCGGCGGCGCAGGATCATCTTTTTCAGCTGCGGGTTTGGCGCCTCGAACTGTGGGTAGGCGATCATGCAGAAAATCGCGACCAGCGCCGTGAACCCGCCCGCGATCAGGTAGACCGTGTCATAGCTCAGGCCCAGCGCCTCCCATGTCATCACGATCAGCAGGTAGGCCACCAGCGTCGCGGCAGACCCTGCGGCAACCATCCAGCCCAGCACCTGCGGCGCGCGGTCCTTGGGCAGCCATTGCAGTTGCAGGGATTGATTGACAGTCTCGTAATAGTGAAAGCCGATGGAACTGAGCATGGTGATGGTCAGGATACCGCCCATCGACGGGAAATGCGCGGTCAGGGCGGTCGCCACGCCCAGCAGGATCAGCGAGACCAGTCCAAGCACCTGTTCGCGCACAAAGATGATGATGGCGATCACGCCGATGGCAAAGAAGCCGGGGATTTCGCGCACCGTGTGCAGCCAGCCAATGTCCGAGCCATCAAACCCCGCCATTTCGATGACGAAGTTATTGAGCAGCGCCGACCATGTGGCGAACGCAATCGGCATCGCCATCGCCATCAGGAAAAGCAGCGTGATAGGGCGGCGCCACAGCGGCAAGGCTTGCGCATCGGCAAGAGGAACAAGACGGGTCATGGGGCCGGTGTACGCCCCTGCGTTGAAAATGGCGAGGGTGATCGTGTTTATCTGCGCACAGCCCATCTGCGCTGCACTAACCAGCCGACACCCGCAAAGGCGGGGCGCGGCCACGCGACGCCTGCCCCCTGCCCGGCAGCGATTTTGGTTGCGGCGGCCTCGTTCAGAAAACGAGTGGCACCAGTACCAACCCCGCAACCAGAGACATGGAGAACGCTGTTGCGATCTCGGTCACACCTGATGTTGCTTTAGGCGTATGAAGGGTCCAGTTTTCCCATTTTTTATGGGTATTCAACTGGCTTGGCTCGTTCCGGAAACTCATGGCAACCTCGTTCAGTGCCCCCACCGAACGAGGCTTAAATGTATCGAAATTACGGCAAAATTATGGCAAGTTAGACAAAACTGCGACAAATACGGCCAATCCATGGCGCGTGTTGGCCTGTCCTCATCAGGCCATCTGCATCCAGGGGAACCGTGCTATGATTGGTCGATGGGTCGAGTGGCAGGAGGGTTGACTGTTGGAAATGAATGCGGTCCGCCGCTGGATGATGGTTTTGCTGCTTGCGGCCTTGCCAGGGATGTTCGCAACGCAAGGAATGTCGCAGGGCGCTGACATTCCGAACTGGTTGCAACGGCATGTCGGCACCGGGGATGGGCAGATCGCCCCCGTGGTGTTGCAACGGGCGCGGGCGCTTTATCAGCAGAAACGTCGCAAAGGGAAAGTCCGGAACCCCTGCTATATGGCCATGGATGCCACCCGGCCAAGCGCTGCGCCGAATGGTCAACCGGGACGCCGGTTTTACGTCATTTGCGAGGCGCGCAAATCCTTCCGCGCCGTGTCTTCGGGCTATGGCAATGGACGCAAGCTGCAACGGGCGAATTTCGCAAACGGGCGGCAATGCGCGAAAAACTTCAGCAACGCGGAAGGATCGAAGCTGACCACTGGCGGGTCTTATGTGACGGCGGAGACACGGACGTCGTTCAAGGGCTATTTCCGCCAGTCGGGCAAGAGGGTTCCGTTTTACCGCACGTTTCTGCTGTTTGACGGTGAGGGGGACACCAGAAATGCACGAGAGCGGGCGATTGGCGGGCATCCGGCGGTTTTCCTGAAATGGCAATGCCGCTTCAAGAACCCAGGCAGCCCGCATGCCGATAAGGACGGGTATGTCCCGTTCGGGCGACTGGTCGATTACACCAGCGGGCGCAGCAATGGGTGCACCACCTGGTCGCAGGCCGATTCCAGGGAGATCCTTGCGCTGGTCGAGGACAATCCAACGACGCTCTATATCTATCCTGAATCGGGTGACATTGATGCCGTGGCCAACACGGTCAAGGCCGGTGCATCGGTGGCGCGCGCGGGGCTTTACTGGAACGCGGCCTGCCTGTCAGCCATCGGCGCGCCGAAATTCTGGCCCAAACGCACGCTGCAGCCGATCATCAACAGCTGGCGACGGTCCCTGCCGAAACAGCCACCGCTGGAGTTACCCGTCTGCAAGTAACGTGGGTTAGGAGGACCGGACAGCGCGTTTTCAGATTTTGACGGGTGTCTGTTCTTGAGTCACAGCTAAGCGCCCAGCCGGTTAACAGCCGCACGGCGGCCCGGTCATCGTCCACTGACCGAAAGTCGATTGCCATGCAATTGACGCAGGTGGCCCCTCCCTTGGGCTGACGCTGGCCTGCGGTGGGTTGACACATCGGGAAGGTTCGCTTCGTCCTGCAAAGCCCGCGCGATGGCCAGACCGCGGGATGGCGATCAGACCTTTGTGTGATGCACTTTATGGCAGCCAAATCCGCAAAAGATCACCGCATTGCGCCTCCCTTGCCAAATCGCCAGCCCTTGCGGGCGGTCTGGCGATCGCGCGGCGGCCTGCGGCCTTGAGTCCGCGCGGGGGAAATCCCGCTTCGCCCTGCAAAGACCATTCCCGGACTTTAGCCGCGGCGCAGGAACTGGAACGCCGCTGACGCCCCCCAACCAGCGGCAATGGCGATGGCAAGCGACATGATCCCGTACCAGAACGGCTGTTCGCGCGAGAGCGTATAAAGCCAGCGTTCCAGCCCGACTTTGCGCACGTCGATCACGGTTTCGAACTCGGACACCACGCGGCCCTCGCGAGTCAGCAGAATACGGGTCAGATAGTCACCGGCCGTCAGGTTGGCCGGCAGCGCAATCGAGGTACGAAACAGGGTCTGTTCGTCGAGATTCACAGCGCCTTCCTGAACCGAGTAGGCACCGCTGTCCTTGCGGATACGGATGACGGCGTCGGTAAAGGATTGCGCATCCGCGACGGTGCTGGGTGCCCCGACCGAGCGGATGGCCTGCGGGATCGACACCCGGTGGCGCAGATCCTCGACATTCGACAACACCTTGGAGAGCGGCCCGGTTGTGGCCACGGTGTAATAGCTTGGGGCTGCGTCCACCTCGACGGACTCGACATTGACCCAGATGCCAAACCGGCGCTCTTTGCGGCGCACGGTAATCGGCTCGGACGGGCCGGAAATGGCGACCACGACGTCCAGCGGGGTCTCGGAAATGGGGGCTTCACGCTTGATCGCTCCAAAGACCAGGATTTCAGACCCATCGAAATTGGTGGTGATCGCCACCTTGTCCTTGGACAGGCCCAGCACCACCTCTTCTGCCATCGCGGGCAGCGCCATGAGGCAGAGAAGAGCGGCCAGTCTCAGCATCAGTGCCCGCCCCCGGCCCCGCCCAGCGAGAACAGCTCGCTCGGCATGATCAGCAGGTCCAGCGCCAGCTTGCCACACACTGCCAGCACCATGATGGCCAGCAGGATGCGCAACTGCTCGGCAGGCATTTTCACACCGATCCGCGCACCAACCTGTGCGCCGATCACGCCTCCAATCAACAGCAGCACCGCCAGGACGATATCGACCGTAAAGTTGGTCGTGGCGTGCAGCATCGTGGTGAAGGCGGTCACGAAAATGATCTGGAACAGCGACGTGCCCACGACCACCTTTGTCGGCATCCCCAGAATATAGATCATCGCGGGCACCATGATGAACCCGCCACCCACGCCCATGATCGCAGCCAGAACGCCGACGCAAACCCCGACGATCAACGGTGGAATGGCGCTGATGTAAAGTCCGCTGGTGCGAAACCGCATCTTGAACGGCAGCTTGTGCACCCAGCCATGTTTCTTACGCTTGGGCGGTGCCCCTTTGCGCGTATTGCGGATCGCGCGCAGGCTTTCGACAAACATCATCGCGCCGATGATCCCGAGGAACACCACGTAACACAGCTTGACCAGCAGATCGACCTGGCCCAGTGATTTCAGGTAGTTGAAGACCAGAACACCCAAGGCGGCACCGAAAAGGCCGCCGATCAGCAGCACCGTTCCCATCTTCAGATCGACCGTTCGTCGCTTCAGATGGGCCAGCACGCCCGAAAAGGAGGAGGCGACAATCTGGTTGGCTTCCGTCGCAACGGCAACGGCGGGTGGGATGCCGATGAAAAACAAAAGCGGCGTCATCAGAAAGCCGCCGCCAACCCCGAACATGCCGGACAGAACCCCGACCAGACCGCCCAATCCCAACAACAGGAAGGCGTTGACGGACACTTCGGCGATGGGGAGGTAAATTTGCATGAAAACTCCTAGCCCCATGTCCCTGTCCATTGCAAGGGAAGAGGCCGGGGAAAAGCCGTCAGGCCTGATCAATTCTGCCGAACTGGACTTATCAGTTGCCCGTCTGGCCCTAGAACGGACCTATCTTTCCTTCACATAGGGTTCGCCACCGGCGCGCGGCGGGATGGCTTTGCCGACGAAACCGGCCAGAATGATGACTGTCAGGATGTAGGGCAATGCATCCATCAGCTGCACCGGGATCACCACACCACCCAGATCAATGTTCTGATAGCGCAGGGCAATCGCTTGCAGGAAGCCGAACAGCAACGTCGCCCATAGCGCGTGCCAAGGTCGCCATTTGGCAAAGATCAGCGCGGCCAGCGCGATGAACCCACGCCCCGCCGTCATGTCCTTCACGAAGCCCGCCTGCAGAGCGGTGGCCAGATAAGCCCCGGCGATACCACACAGCACACCGCAGATCGCCACCGCGGCAAAGCGCAGACCAACAACCGACACGCCCGCCGTGTCCACCGCCGCCGGGTTCTCGCCCACTGCCCGCAGGCGTAGCCCAAAGCGTGTGCGATACAGCAGCCACCAGCTGGCCGGGACACAGGCCAAGGCCAGATAGACCAGCATCGTGTGCCCCGAGATCAGCTCGTAGTAAAGCGGACCCAGCAAGGGTATGTCGCGTAGGGCCTCGGCAAACGGCAAGGTGATCGGCTCAAACCGCGCGCCGCCCACGAGGGAGGGCGTGCGACCGCCTTCCTTGAACCAGTCCTGCGCGATCAGCACGGTCATGCCGGCTGCCAGGAAATTGATCGCCACGCCCGAGATCAGTTGATTGCCCCGGAAGGTGATCGAAGCCAGTCCATGCAGCCCGCTGAGCACCATCGACGATGCGATCCCGGCCAGCAGGCCGATCCAGACCGAGCCGGTGACAAACGCCACCGCCGCCGAGAAGAACGCCGCCATCAGCATCTTGCCCTCAAGCCCGATGTCGAAAATCCCCGCCCGTTCGCTGAACAGCCCCGCCAGACAGGACAGAAGCAGCGGCGTGGCCAGTCGGATCGTGCTGTCGAGCACCTGAAGGGCGGTCAGAAAATCCATGGCGCTACACTTTCGTCGTGGCCAGTTTATAGGCCGCAAAGACAAAGAAGGTGCCCAACGCCCCTTCGATCCAGCGTCGCGCCTTGGTGTAGGCTGCGCGAATGGGCCGGGCCGACATCGCCATGGCCCAGGCCCCGTGGCAGACAAAGGAAATCGTGCAGGCCCCGGCAATGAAGAGCAGGACAATCCCGATGCCCCCGCCCGCCGTCGCCCCGATCGAGGCAATAGCCAGCCAGAAGGCAATCGCCTTGGGGTTGGTGACTTGCAACAGATAGCCGATCATGAAATGCCGCCGTGCACTGCGCCGTTTGACGTTGAGTGGCTGAAGATCAGGTGGATTTCGCATCTTCCTGAACGCGCCCCAGGCCAGATAAAGCAGATAGGCAGCCCCGATGACGCGCAGGCCGGTCATGGCCCAGGCGGCCTGGGACAGCAAAAGGCCGACCCCCAACATGGTCAGGATGTTGATCGTCGCGCTGCCAAGGGCAATGCCCGCCGTGGCGATCAGGGCAGGCCCGCGCCCTTCGCTGGTGGCCACACCAATCAGCATCGCAACCGATGGTCCCGGCGAAGACGCCCCGACCAGCAGGATCGCATAGGCGGCGATGAAACCGGGGAGAAAGGGGGTGATATTCATCATTCAGCTCCGGTAGGTCGCGATTTTGAAGGCCGCGAAGGTAAAGAACACGCCCAGCCCCGCTTCGATCCAGCGGCGGGCACGTTGATAGAAGGCCACCACCGGACGGGTGGAAAAGGTGATCGCATAAGCAAGATGGCCCAGTGCCGAGATCACTGTCGCACTGACGATCAGCGCCAGCCCCATCCAAAGCGGGGCCTCCGGGCCGAGGCCGATCCCCACGATGGCAATCCAGTGCAGCGCTGCCTTGGGGTTGGTCATCTGGATGGTGATACCCCGAAGGTACAGATTACCGCCCTTTGCCGCTTTTGTGACCAGCCGGTCCGATGGCGTTGCGGCAGAGCGAAACGCCTTATAGGCCAGCCATAGAAGATAAAGCGCGCCAAAGATTTTCAGCACCGTGATCGCACCTGCATAGGCCGAGACCAGCGCGGTCAGGCCCGTCACGGTCAGTGTGGCCCAGAGGCCCGAACCGGTCGCCACGCCCAGGGCCAGGGCGCTGCCTTGGGCACGGCCGCGCTCCATCGAGGTGCCGATGATCGACAGGATATTGGGGCCGATGCTGATGAAGCCGACCATGAAAATGCCAAGGGCGAGGAAGAGGCTGCTCAACTCTGCGCTCATGTCTGCTTGTCCTTCCGAAAGGCCAGGAACACGCGTTCCAACGGCATCCGCACCATGTTGTCCAAGGCTCCGGTGAACAGGATCACCAGCGCCTGAATGACCACGATCAACTCGCGGGGGATCGACGTCCAAAGAGCCAGTTCCGCGCCGCCCTGATAGAGGAACCCGAACAGGATCGCCGCCAGGAACACGCCGATGGGATGGTTGCGCCCCATCAGGGCCACGGCGATGCCGATAAAGCCCGCGCCCTCGGTCGCGTTCAGCACCAACCGTTCGGCCTCGCCCATGACGTTGTTGATCGCCATGCAGCCCGAAAGCGCGCCCGAGATCAGCATCGCAATCACGACAATCCTGGTCGGGGATATCCCGGCATAACGCGAGGCGGATTCCGATTTCCCCAGCGCGCGGATTTCATAGCCAAGCCGCGTGTGCCAGATCAGCAACCAGACCAGCACGCAGGCGATCAGCGCCACGATCAGGCTGATATTAACCGGGGCGGCCTTGGAAAACGCGATGCCAAAGGGAGCTAGAATGTCATGCAGAGTGGGCAGATGCGCCCCTTCGGGGAACTTGGCGGTGGCCGGGTCCATCGCGCCTTCGGGGCGCAGCACATTGACCAGCATGTAGTTGAGAAAGGCCGCCGCGATGAAGTTGAACATGATCGTAGTGATCACGATATGGCTGCCGCGTTTGGCCTGCAACCAACCCGGGATCAGCGCCCAAAGGGCACCAAACACCGCCGCGCCGATGATCGCCGCCGGCAGGGCCATGGCCCAGTGCGGCCATGGGATCATCAGGCAGACAATGGCCACGCCCAGCCCGCCGACCATGGCCTGCCCTTCCGAGCCGATATTGAACAGCCCCGCATGGCTGGCCACGGCAAAAGCAAGGCCGGTGAACATGAAATTGGTGGCATAGTAAAGCGTGTAGCCCCAGCCATAGGACGATCCCAGCGCACCGGTGATCATCAGCTTGACCGCCTCCACCGGGTCTTCGCCGATGCCGATGATCACGAGGGCAGACAGGATCGCAGCCAGCAGCAGCGAGATCAGCGGCACCAGCACCGCATCGGCCCAGGCTGGCATCTTATCCATGATGGCTCTCCACCTCTTCAGCCTGTGCAAACTGTGCGGCCTCGACGGCCGCAAATTCATCGTCCGGATGACCGGTGACACCGGCCATCAGCAGACCCAGTTCCTTCTCATCCGTCTCGCCGGGCAGACGTTCGCCCATGATCTTGCCATCGAACATCACCGCGATCCGGTCGGACAGGGACAGGATTTCCTCAAGTTCGACACTGACCAGCAGAATGGCCTTGCCCGCGTCGCGCAGGCTGACGATCTGTTGGTGAATAAATTCGATCGCGCCGATATCGACGCCGCGTGTGGGTTGTCCGACCAGCAGAAGGTCGGGATTGCGCTCGATCTCGCGGGCCAGAACAATTTTCTGCTGATTGCCGCCACTGAAATTCTTCGCCGACAGGCGCGGATTGGGGGGGCGCACGTCAAAGCGGCCCATCTTGGCCTCGGCCTCGGCCAGAATGGCCTTGTTGTTCATCAATGCCCCGCGTTGATGCGCCGGGTCGTGGTGATACCCGAAAATAGAGTTCTCCCACGCGGCGAAATCCATGATCAACCCTTCGCGCTGACGGTCCTCGGGCACGTGGGCAATGCCCCGCGCGCGCCGCGATTGCCCGTCCGAGTGGCGCCCGGTCAGATCAATCTCCTGCCCGTTTACGCGCACCTGCCCGCGGGCGGGCTGCATCCCGCCCAGCACCTCCAACAGCTCGGATTGGCCATTCCCGGCCACGCCCGCAATGCCAAGAATTTCACCGGCCCGCACGGACAAATCGATGCCTTTCAGACGCTCGACACCCTGATCGTCGGTGACGGAAAGCCCTTCGATTTCCAGCACGGTATCTTTCGGTGTCGCGGCCACTTTATCCACCTGCAACAAGACTTTACGCCCCACCATCAGCTCGGCCAGATGTTCGGGGCTGGTCTCGGATGTCTTGACGGTCGCCGTCATCTCGCCCCGGCGCATGACCGAGACGGTGTCGGTAATCTCCATGATCTCGCGCAGTTTATGGGTGATCAGAATGATGGTTTTGCCTTCATCGCGCAGCCGGTCGAGGATGCGAAACAACTGATCCGCCTCGGCCGGGGTCAGCACGCCGGTGGGTTCATCAAGGATCAGGATATCGGCCTGCCGATAGAGCGCCTTGAGGATCTCGACCCGTTGCTGCATGCCCACGCCGATATCCTCGATCAACGCGTCGGGTTTCACATGCAGGCCGTATTCGTCGGCCAGTTGTTCCAAGGCAGTACGCGCCTTGGCCAGACTTGGGCGCAGAAGCCCGCCATCTTCGGCCCCGAGGATCACGTTTTCCAGCACCGTGAAATTCTCAACCAGTTTGAAATGCTGGAACACCATGCCGATGCCCGCAGCAATCGCCGCCTGGCTGTCAGGGATCTTAACCTCTTGCCCGGAAATGAAAATCTGACCGCTATCGGCCTTGTAGAACCCATAGAGGATCGACATCAGCGTGGATTTACCAGCGCCGTTTTCGCCGATGATCCCGTGGATTGTGCCCGGCATCACCCGGATGGAAATGTCTTTATTGGCCTGAACCGGCCCGAACGCCTTGGAAATCCCTTTCAGTTCGATGGCGGGATCGCTCATCAAGAGGCTCCCCAGGCTTTTAACAATGCTGCATTTCGATCTGACATCGCTTGTCCCCCGGCTTGGTCAAAGGGCGCGCAAGACAGCTCCGCGCGCCCTGTCTGCTTACTCGACCGGGCAGGTGTTGTCGGACATGTAGTCATGCACCACCAAGGCACCGCTGCCGATCTCTTCTGCAGCCGCATCGACGGCGGCCTGCATGTCGGCAGTTACAAGGCTTTCGTTATGTTCATCCATGGCATAGCCAACACCGCCATTGCCAAGACCCATGACAAAGAAGCCGGTTTCCAGATCTTCGCCGGCCTTCATTGCTTCGTAAACCGCGTTATCGACGCGTTTCACCATAGATGTCAGAACCTTACCGGAATGCAGATAGTTCTGGTTGCTATCAACACCGATTGACAGGATGCCTTCATCCGCCGCGGTTTGCAGCACACCCACGCCCGTGCCACCGGCGGCTGCGTAAACCACATCGGCACCCTGGCTGATCTGGGCCTTGGTCAATTCCGAGCCCTTGACCGGGTCGTTCCAGGCCGCAGGGGTGGTGCCCGTCATGTTCTGGATCACGACAGCATCCGCGTTGGCCGCCTTGGCGCCCTGCACATAGCCACAGGCGAATTTGCGGATCAGGGGAATGTCCATCCCGCCGATAAAGCCGACCGTGCCGGATTCCGAGGCCATTGCCGCCATCATGCCCACCAGATAGCTGCCCTCGTGCTCGTTAAAGACGACCGAGCGCACGTTGGGTTGATCCACCACCATGTCGATGATGGCGAACTTGGTGTCAGGGTAATCCGGCGCTACCTCGGCCAGTGCGTCGCCAAAGGCAAAACCGGTCATCACGATGGGGTTGTTGCCCGCCTCGGCAAATCGGCGCAGGGCCTGTTCACGCTGGGCTTCGGATTGCATTTCAACTTCGTTATAGCTGCCGCCGGTTTCCTCGACCCAGCGTTGCGCGCCGTTATAGGCGCTTTCGTTGAACGACTTATCGAACTTGCCGCCCAGATCAAAGATCAGTGCCGGATCGGCCAGCGCCATGCCTGTGCCCAGCGCAAGAGCAGCCGCAGCGCCGGAGAGCGTTTTGAAATATGTCATGAAGTGTCTCCCTGTGGTTTGGGCCGATGCCATTTGTCTGGCGGCAACGGTCCCCGAGCAGATTGGTTTGGGTCCGGACTCAAGTAAGCCCGCAAGCGGCCATGATGGTCAATAGCCAAACCCCTTTGCCCCCGCGTCAGATGCGGGCAATTGCCGGACCTGCAGGCAATCACGCGGTCAGGCCAGGGATTTCTCCATAATCAATGCATCCACACGGCCCGACCCGGCCCTGTCGTAATAGGCTGCGCGGCGGGCAATCTCGCGGTAGCCGGCGGTGTCATAGAGCGCGATAGCGGGGCTGTTATCCGCCGCGACCTCCAGAAACGCGCGGGTTGCACCGCGACCTGCCGCTTGCGTCTCGAACGCGGCCAACAAATGGCGCGCGGCGCCCTGGCGCTGGGAATCCGGATCAGTGGCGATGGTCAGAATCTCGGCCTCATCCGCCACCACGCGACCCAGCACAAAGGCATCGGGTTCGCTCAGCACAAAGACATGCGGGCTGTCCAGAAGGGCGGTGAGTTCCTCGGTGCTCCAGCCCCGCGACGCCCCGGCAAAGGCGCGGGCCAGAAGGGCCGACATCATTTCAGGCGTCATTCAGGATCACAGGCGGGACATCCCGCGATGGCGCGGCATCGGCGGGTTTGAGATACAAGGGTGCCGGGGCCGGGCCATCCGCAGGCGCGTGTTGGGCAATCCGTGCGATCGAAGTCACCAGCTCTTCCGGGCGGGTCAGCCATTGGGCGCTGCGCGATACCTCTGCGACAGGCACAAGGGTTGGGGCGGCCTCCCCGATCTGCAGATATGCTGTATCGCGCGGGCCAGCGATGGCGGCGATGTCACTGGCAGAAAATGCCCGCAAAGCGGCTAGGCAGGACACACCAATCGCCGGGATCCCAAGCCCCAGAGCCAGACCACGCGCCGCCGAGACCGAAATGCGAATGCCGGTGAAATTCCCGGGACCGACGCCGACACCAATACGGTCGAGGTCGGCGAATCTCATTCCTTCGCCGCTCAGCAATTCTTCCAGCAAAGGCATCAGCCGTTCGGCTTGCCCGCGCCCCATCTCTTCGGCTTTAACGACAACCCGGTCACCCGACAGCAAAGCGGCCGCGCAATGCGCGGCCGATGTATCGAATGCCAGAACCGTCGGGTCAGACGCCAACAGGGCGTACCTCGGTCACTTCGGGGATGTAATGGCGCAGCAGGTTCTCGATCCCCATCTTCAAAGTGATGGTCGAGGACGGGCACCCGGCACAGGCCCCTTGCATATGCAGGTAGACCACACCGCGATCAAATCCGTGGAAAGTGATATCACCCCCGTCCTGCGCCACGGCGGGACGCACACGGGTATCCAGCAGCTCTTTGATCTGGCCGACAATTTCACCGTCTTCGCCGGTATGTTCGGCATGACCCGAGGAGGCCGCGGAATCGCCGATCATCACCGGTTTGCCGGACTGGAAATGCTCCATGATCGCGCCCAGAATGGCGGGCTTCATGTGATCCCACTCGGCGTCTTCACCCTTGGTGACGGTCACGAAGTCATGGCCGAAAAACACGCCTGTGACGCCCTGAACTTTGAACACCCGCTCGGCCAGTGGCGATTTCTCGGCCCCTTCGGCGGTGGGAAAGTCAGCGGTGCCAGCCTCCAGCACGGTTTGACCGGGCAGGAATTTCAATGTCGCCGGGTTCGGCGTGGACTCGGTTTGAATAAACATCAGGCGTTCCTCTCGAATGCCCTCTTGATATGCGCCCGAGGGTTCGTGAAGTCAAGGATTAGAACCGTTCTAAAAGATGATCAGGTGATCGCTTCCAACCGCTCTTTCGACAGATCGCCGGGCACGATCGTCACCGGAATGGGCAATGTCCCCGAGTTTTTCGACAATTGCGTCACCAAGGGGCCCGGCCCTTTGCGGCCCGTCCCGGCGCCCAGCACCAGAACCCCGACTTCCGGATCGTCCTGTACCTGCGCCATAATCTCAACCACCGGTTCGCCTTCGCGGATCACCAGTTCAGGGTCCACCCCCTGCTTGTCGCGCATCCATTTGGCGAACACTTCGAAATGCGCATGAATCCGCTCGCGCGCCTCTTCGCGCATCAGATCGCCGACGCCGATCCAGTGATTGAACTCATCCGGTGGAATCACCGCGAGGATTTCGACACCTGCCTGCGTATGCGCCGCCCGCATCGCGGCAAACCGCATCGCATTCAGACATTCGGTGCTGTCATCCAGAACCACAAGAAACTTACGCATGACGTGTTCTCTCCCTCAGCGCCGCATCATGCCGACAATCGCCGGATGGGGCAAGCCAGCGCATGGCCTGTGCTTTCATTGTTCTGAAAATACGTGAAAGACCCGGGGTCAGACAGGCATCAGCGCCCAGTAATCCAGATCCAGCATCACATGGGGCAACCACCGTCCGTCTTCGCCCTTCAGCTCGAACGGCGCACCGCCTTTGGTGGCCACCAGACGCAGCCGGATCGCGCCCACGCCGGGGGCAGATGTTTCGGCCTTGTCCAGCACTTCGGACCAGCATTTGATCGTATCACCCGAATAGCAGGGATTCGCGTGGGTGCCGCCATTCAGGCCCACCACCATCTGCGCATTGGCCAGACCATTGAAGCTGAGCGTGCGGGCCATCGAGATCACATGCCCGCCATAGATCAGACGTTGCCCGTCTTCGCGCAGAGTGGCATCGAAATGCACCTTGGCGGTGTTCTGCCACAGGCGCGTGGCCATCATGTGTTCGGCCTCTTCGACGGTGACACCATCCACATGGTCAATCGTCTCGCCGATCTCGTAATCGCCCCAGCGATGCGGCTCACCGGCGAGGGTGAAATCGTAGTTGGTGAAATCGAGACCCTCGGGGATCACAAGATCGGCAGGGTCGACAACTTTGGCAAGCTCCGGAATCACCGTTTCGGGGGCTGCCAGATCAAGATCGCGTTTGCGCACCATCGCCCAGCGCACGTAATCCAGAACCACATCGTCATGCTGGTTCATGCCGCGCGTGCGCACCCAGACGACGCCGCTTTTGCCGTTCGAGTTCTGCTTGACCCCGATCACTTCCGAGGTCGAGCGGATCGTATCGCCCGGCCAGACCGGTTTCAGCCACCGCCCTTCAGCATAGCCCAGATTGGCCAGCGCGTTCAGCGAGATATCGGGCACCGTTTTGCCAAACACCACGTGGAAGGCCGCGATATCATCCAGCGGGCTGGCCTGCAGGCCACAGCCACGGGCGAATTCGTCCGAGGAATAGAGCGCGTGGCGGGCCGGGTAGAGCGCGTGATAAAGCGCCCGCTCGCCGCCTGACACGGTGCGCGGAACGGCGTGGTGGATCGTCTCGCCCACGGTGTAATCTTCGAAAAACCGGCCTGGGTTGGTCTTGGCCATGCTCACTGCTCTCCCAGCTTCATATCGGGTGAGTAATCACCCTCTGCTTCTTTCACCACGGCCTGACCGCAGCGCATTACCCCATTCGCATGATCATAGGCATAGGTCGGATCGCCATGCAGCGCCCAGCCCTTGTTCAAGGCCGCTGTCACCTTGTGGCAAAAGGCCGACGTGTCATCGCCACTGAGGAAACGATAAAGCTTCATGCCGCTTCACCCAAAAGTCGGATATCCGGCCCAGTAATGCAGGCCGACAACGACCGCGTACACCACCAGGGTGATCACAATCGCGCTGATTTCCTTGGAGGTCGGGACGGGGTCCGGCGGCGTCCAGTCGCGGTTGGCACGATTGATCACGATCACCTCGACCACGGCCCAGGCCAGCAATCCACCAAACAGGACAATCGACGCAATATCGCCGTTGACCAGCAAATGCGCTATGGCCCACGTTTTGAACGCGGTCAGCTGCGGATGGCGAATCTTGCGCGCCAAAGCCGTTTTCGCAGCCGACACAGCAAACAGATAGATTGCCAATAGCATCAGCAGGTTGTTGATGCCGACGGTGGCCGGATGGCGGCCCCAAAGCACGGCGGTGTCGGCCGCTTTGTAGCCCAGCACCATCAGTACGATGCTGACCAAAAGGACAAGCGCCACGATCCCGCGGCCTTTGTCACCCATCGCCTCGCGGCGCTCAGGTGCCAGTCGTTTGAACAAATGTGCGCCGGCCCAGAGGGCAACACCTGCGATCAAAATCAACATCGTTTTAGTCCTCCTTGGCCATGTCTGCCACCGCACGCGCCTTGGCCAACACGCGTTGTGCCGCCACAACATGCAGGTTTTCGACGATGTTGCCATCCACCACGGCAATACCCTTGCCGTGTTCCATGCTGTCTTCAAAGGCGGCGATCTGACGTTCGGCCAGATCAATCTCGTCCTCTGTGGGGGCAAAGGCGGTGTTTGTCACCTCGATCTGCCCCGGATGGATCAGTGTCTTGCCGTCAAAGCCCAGATCCCGGCCCTGTTCGCATTCGGCCTTCAGCCCGTCATTGTCGCGGAACTTGTTATAGACGCCATCGACGGCAATCACCCTGGAGGCGCTGGCGGCCATCACGATGGTCTGCAGCGCCAGCATCAGCGGCAAACGGTCGGGGCGATAGCGCGAGCTGAGTTCCTTGGTCAGATCATTGGTCCCAGTCACAAGCCCAAACACACGCGGATGGGCCGCGATTTCACGGATATTGAACACGCTGATCGGGGTTTCGATCATCACCCAGATCGGCATGTCGGGCCCCAGCAGATCGGCCAGGTTATAGACATCGGACGAGGCATTCACCTTGGGCAGCAGGATCGCGTCGGCCCCGACATCGCGCAGGGCATGCACATCATCCAGCCCCCAGGCTGTGGTCAGCGCGTTCACCCGTACGATCTTGTAGCGTTTGCCATACCCGCCTTCCCGCAGCGCCTCTGCCACGGCCTCGCGGGCGGCAACCTTGGCATCGGGGGTTACGGCGTCTTCAAGATCAAAGATAATCGCGTCGCACGGCAAGTGACGGGCCTTGTCCAGCGCCTTTCCCATCGAGCCGGGGATATAAAGAACAGACCGAAACGGGTGGTTGGCGATATCCATGGGGGCCTCTTCTGGCTGGGCTGCACCTTGCAACAATCGTGCGGAGGGATGCCATTTTTTGGTGGATTTGTTCAAGCCTTTTCTCGCCGCAGCGCAGAAACACGGCGTTACCAATAAAAGAAGTTCAGTATTGTACCGCCAATTACAAAAAAGACTGTATTAGCAGCTACCCATCGCAATCGCGTTGAGGCCGCCAAGTTCCACTAAACTCCAATTTACCTTCCAAGCCTAGCGCCACCGCCAAAGATACGTTGAAGCCGATTTCTTCAGGCCGTGGCTTTGAACTGCAAACCAATTCCAATGTGGAATTGATGGCTTGTTCCGTAATCATTTTAACTTCCTCAGCGGTTGGAAGGCTAGGGGATCTACCAAAAAAATTCACTTTTTTGATTGAACCACCCTCGTCTATTTGGCTGAAAATAAACTCTTTATCTGCGGTGGTTATAGGTGCCGGGTACACACCTTCCAGATTACCTTCCGGATCAAAATAAGCGAAACTTGAATTTGGCTGCTCGTCGAAAACGAAACCTCCAGATTGGGAGAATTTCATATCATCAAAGTTTTTCTCAACAGGAACCAATTCAACGTTGCCGGTTTCCTCATTAACTTCCGCGATGTATCTCAAAGTCATATTTTCTTTCGAATCTTGGGCCATTGCAAAAGTTGCGCCCAACACCTGCAAAAAACACGATAAGAAAATCGGTTTCATAGCAATACTCCTTAAGGTTTTGAGGGCCACGCTAGAGACAACTCTAACGTTCGTCCAGCTACATGATTCCATCCCAGATCAGCTTGGCCCCCGTCAGGCTGAGCAGCACGTAAGTGATTGCGAAAAACGCGCGTTCCGAAACCAGAAGATGCGCTTTGACGCCCAACCATGCCCCCATCAGCGCGAAGGGGGCCAATGCCAGATTGATCTTGAGCGTCTCAAACGTGAACATTCCCAACATCGCGTAGGGGATGAATTTCGCGATATTGACCAGCCAGAACACCAGCACCGTGGTGGCCTGAAACGGTGTCTTGCCCAAGCCGCGTGACAACAGATAGACCGCCGCGGGCGGCCCACCTGCATGACTGACAAAGCTGGTAAACCCCGCGATGAGACCCGCACAGGCCCCGCCCCAGACCGGCATCGGGCGTTTGGGCGGGCGCAACAGCCCGGCGCGGCGGCTGATCTGCCAGAGCACGAAACCCAGCGATATCACCCCGATCAGCAAGCGCAGCAAATCTGCATCTGCCTGTCGATAGAGCCACGCCCCCAGCGCGACTCCGGGCAGCGCCCCCAGCACCAAAACCCGCGCATCGGGCCAGCTCCATTTGCGCCAATAGGGCTTCAGCGTCGCCAGATCGATCAGCATCAAAAGCGGCAGCATGATCCCCAACGCCATCCCCGGCGGCATCACCAGCGCCAGAATCGCAGCACTGGCAAAGGCCGCCCCCGAGCCAAAGCCGCCTTTCGAGATACCCGCGAACATCGCCGCCAGCGCCATGAGCGCAAAAATGGCTATCGACTGTCCATCGCCCGGCATGTGGCCTTAACCCCCTCTTTCCTTACTGCTTTAGCGCGAACATCCGTGCCGCGACACCCCGCGCCTCCGTTTATGCCGCAGCGCGGCACCCTTGCGCCCTGCGCCATTTGCCACTAGGCCATGACCCAAATTTCCAAAGCATCGGAGACCAATCCCATGGCCAGACCCAAAATCGCGCTGATCGGTGCGGGCATGATCGGTGGCACGCTCGCCCATCTCGCCGCACTCAAGGAACTGGGCGATGTCGTCCTGTTTGACATCGCCGAAGGCATCCCCGAAGGCAAGGCGCTGGACCTTGCAGAATCCGGCCCTGTCGAAGGGTTCGATGCCGACCTGCAAGGCACACAATCCTATGCAGATATTGCCGGTGCCGATGTCTGCATCGTGACCGCCGGTGTCCCGCGCAAGCCGGGGATGAGCCGTGATGACCTGCTGGGGATCAACCTGAAGGTCATGAAATCGGTCGGCGAAGGCATCAAAGAGCACGCGCCGAATTCCTTTGTCATCTGCATCACCAACCCGCTGGATGCGATGGTCTGGGCCCTGCGTGAATTCTCGGGCCTGCCGCATGAAAAGGTTTGCGGCATGGCCGGTGTGCTGGACAGCGCGCGCTTCCGTCACTTCCTGAGCCTGGAATTCGATGTATCCATGCGTGATGTCACCGCCTTCGTTCTGGGCGGACATGGCGACACGATGGTGCCGCTGACCCGCTATTCCACCGTGGCCGGTATCCCATTGCCCGATCTGGTCGAGATGGGCTGGACCACGCAGGAAAAACTGGACGCGATTGTTCAGCGCACCCGCGATGGCGGCGCCGAGATCGTTGGCCTGCTGAAAACCGGCTCGGCCTATTACGCCCCCGCTGCCTCGGCGATCGAGATGGCCGAAGCGTATCTGAAAGACCAGAAGCGCCTGCTGCCCTGCGCGGCCCATGTGGACGGGGCCTATGGCCTGAACGGTTTTTACGTGGGCGTTCCCACGGTGATCGGGGCCGGTGGCGTTGAGCGCGTGGTCGAGATCAAGATGAACAAGGACGAGCAAGCCATGTTCGACAAATCCGTCGACGCGGTCAAAGGTCTGGTTGAAGCCTGCAAAGGGATCGACGGCTCGCTGTCCTGATCCCGGGAACAGACTGACATTCTTCAGGGCCGGTATTCTCGGCCCTGATTCTATTTTAAAACAAGTATTTCCTGCCATTCATCTATTTTGTGATCACAGCTATTAATCGTGTGATCACAAAACACATAAATCTCGCTCAAATCCATGTGAAAAGCTAAAAAGCCATTTATTTTGCCTAAAGGCTTATGGGTATAACTGGTCCAAATCGAAGCAAAACGGGACAGTTCCATGAATATCCATGAGTACCAGGCCAAGGCCCTTCTGCGCTCTTACGGCGCTCCGGTCTCGGACGGACGCGTTGTGATGCGCGCCGAAGAAGCCAAGACCGCAGCAGGGGAACTTGATGGCCCCCTCTGGGTCGTCAAGGCGCAAATCCATGCAGGGGGCCGCGGCAAGGGCACATTCAAGGAACCCGGCGCCGGTGAAGCAGGCGGCGTGCGCCTGACCAAATCGGTGGAAGAAGCCGCCGAAGAGGCCAAGCGGATGCTGGGCCGCACCCTGGTGACCAAACAGACCGGCCCAATCGGCAAACAGGTCAACCGCATCTATATCGAAGATGGTTCGGGCATCAAGAACGAAATGTATCTCGCCCTGCTGGTCGATCGCCAAACCAGCCGCGTCAGCTTTGTCTGCTCGACCGAGGGCGGGATGGATATCGAAGAGGTGGCGCATTCCACCCCCGACAAGATCCTAAGCTTCAGCATTGACCCTGCTACTGGCTATCAGGCCTTCCACGGCCGCCGCATCGCCTTTAACCTCGGGCTGGAAGGCAAGCAGGTCAAACAATGCGTCGCGCTGATGGGCACGCTCTATTCCATGTTCGTTGAGAACGACATGGAGATGCTCGAAATCAACCCGCTGATCACCACCGACACCGGCGATCTGAAATGCCTTGATGCGAAAATGGGCTTTGACGGCAACGCGATGTATCGCCACCGCGACATCGCCGAGCTGCGTGACACGACCGAGGAAGACCCCAAGGAACTGGAAGCCTCCAAATACGACCTGAACTACATCGCGCTGGATGGCGAGATCGGCTGCATGGTCAACGGCGCGGGGCTGGCCATGGCGACGATGGACATCATCAAGCTTTACGGCTCGGAACCGGCCAACTTCCTCGACGTTGGGGGCGGTGCCACCAAGGAAAAGGTGACCGAGGCGTTCAAAATCATCACCTCGGACCCGCAGGTCAAAGGCATTCTGGTGAACATCTTCGGCGGCATCATGCGTTGCGACGTGATCGCCGAGGGCGTTGTGGCCGCCGTGAAAGAGGTCGGCCTGAAGGTGCCGCTGGTTGTCCGTCTGGAGGGCACCAATGTGGAAGAAGGCAAAGCGATCATCAACAATTCAGACGTTGACGTGATCGCCGCCGACGACCTCAAAGACGGCGCCGAGAAAATCGTCGCGGCGGTCAAAGGCTAAAAGTCGGGCCTGCCCCGGGAGCAAACATGCAGATCGAAGCGTTTCCCTTTCCATTCTACCCACTCGAGAGCCCGCTCCATGCGCTCGTCGTGATTGGCGTGAGCGTGGTCTTCTGGTTGGTCGGGAAGGGTAATCGGCTTATTGGATCAAATCCCGATTTCGTGCGATGGGACGCTCGGAACCATTCGTTCTTCTGGTTTTTTGCTAAACGCTCAGCAAGCGTTGCCGAACAACGCATTTGGCTTCCTGATTGGCACTTCCGGATGTACGCGTGTGGCGGCCTTCTGCTGCAATGGATCGGCTGTGTTCTCGGATCGTTTGGCCTCGCCTGTCTTGTCATCTCACTCATACAGAATTTTTGAACTAGGAGCCTATATCAATGGCCGTACTCGTAGACGAAAACACCAAAGTGATCTGTCAGGGCCTCACCGGCTCGCAGGGCACGTTCCACACCGAACAGGCCATTGCCTATGGCACCAAGATGGTTGGCGGGGTCACCCCCGGCAAAGGCGGGCAGACGCATCTGGACCTGCCGGTTTACAACTCGGTCCATGAAGCAATGCATGAAAGCGGCGCGAATGCGTCGGTGATCTATGTGCCGCCCCCCTTCGCGGCGGACTCTATCCTTGAGGCGATTGATGCCGAGATGCCCCTGATCGTGTGCATCACCGAAGGCATCCCGGTGCTCGATATGATGCGCGTCAAGCGCGCGCTGGAAGGCTCGACCAGCACCCTGATCGGCCCCAACTGCCCCGGTATCATCACACCGGACGCCTGCAAGATGGGCATCATGCCCGGTCATATCCACCAGCGCGGCAGCTGTGGTGTTGTCAGCCGCTCGGGCACGTTGACCTATGAGGCGGTCAAGCAGACCTCGGATGTGGGCCTTGGCCAATCCACCTGCGTTGGTATTGGCGGCGACCCCATCAAAGGGACCGAGCATATCGACGTGCTGGAATGGTTCCTGGCCGATGATGAAACCGAGTCGATCATCATGATCGGTGAAATCGGCGGCAGCGCCGAGGAAGAAGCCGCACAGTTCATCAAGGACGAGGCCAAAAAAGGCCGTTCCAAACCCGTCGCAGGCTTCATCGCCGGCCGCACCGCCCCTCCGGGCCGCCGCATGGGCCATGCCGGTGCCATTGTGGCCGGTGGCAAGGGCGGTGCCGAGGACAAGATCGAAGCCATGCGCAGCGCCGGGATCATTGTCTCGGAAAGCCCCGCCGGTCTGGGCGAGGCGATGATGAAGGCGATTGGGTAAACCTGAATGTTACGCAACCGTCGCATATCGCGCGTAGGGCGGGGTTCACCCCGGCAATCTGCGTGGCGGGGTGAACCCCGCCCTACGCCGCCTGACCGCGAGACGAGTGTAACATGATCGACCTCCCACCATCACTCCCCGTTGTCACGGAATGTGCTCCAGCTGTGGCTGAGAATTGGAAGGCAGCGGAAGAGTGCATTCTCTCGCTAGGATACAAACGTTCCGAGCCTCAGGGTTTTTGGACACAGATTGAGATTGATTACTGGGGCGCCATTCAGCAATCTGCCATGCCCAACCAAATCACAGTAGAGCAATGGAAAGCGGCAAGACAGGCCGAGAAAGAACTCTATGACAGTCTCGAAACGGGAGGGCTTCAGTTTATGGAGCCTGACCAACCGTTTCTTACAACCGACTTTGTCTTTGGAAACACTGCAAACCCGCTATCCATCAAGAGACTCTATGTAAAAGGACAGACTTCCGCCGTCGTCCTGTTAGACGAAGGGCCGGGCGCCACCAGTATTAGCCTGTTTTCTACACAACCATGGGTCGGTTTTGAAGAGTTTTGGATTACGTCCGCCTCGGTTGCCTTCGAGCGCACCGAAACTGTCCCCGTTCATCGAGTGGAAGTTGTTTATCCTGCATGTTGGACGGATGAGGAAAAGATAGAAATCGCTAAAGACTATAATGATTGCTCAAAGGGAGCGAGTTTCGACCTCCTACACGCAGATCAAACGGCATTTGAACAGTATCTGGGGCGACCATCTCAATTTGCATTCAGTGCGGACTTCACAATCATCCCAAGGAATTTGGAGGCACAACCATGACCGACCAATCCCCCAACGACCAGTTTCACGCCTCGTCCTTCATGCAGGGGCACAACGCGGAATATCTGGAGCAGCTTTATGCGCGATACGCCAATGACCCCAACGCGGTAGACGAGGCCTGGCAATCTTTCTTTGCTCAGTTGGGCGATGGCGAGGTTGAGGTGAAGCGCGAGGCGGCGGGTCCGACCTGGGCGCGGGGCGATTGGCCGCCGATGCCCGCTGACGATCTGACCAGCGCGCTGACCGGGGAGTATCCGCCCGAGGCCGAGGCGCATGAGGCAGGCAGCAAGATCAAGGCCAAGGCCGCCGAGGCCGGGGTTGAGGTGAGCGACGAGGCGATGAAACGCGCCGTGCTGGACTCGGTGCGCGCGCTGATGCTGATCCGGGCTTATCGTATCCGGGGCCATCTGGCCGCTGATCTGGATCCGCTGGGCCTGCGCGAGATGCCGCATCGCCCCGAACTGGACCCGAAATCCTACGGCTTTACCGAGGCCGACATGGACCGCCCGATTTTCATCGACAACGTCCTTGGCCTGCAGATCGCCTCGATCCGCGAAATCCTGTCGATTGTAAAGCGCACCTATTGCGGCACTTTCGCACTGCAATACATGCATATTTCCGATCCTGAACAGGCCACATGGCTGAAGGAGCGGATTGAAGGCTTTGACAAGGAAGTCCGCTTTACCCGCGAGGGCCGCAAGGCGATCCTGAAAAAGATGGTCGAGGCCGAAGGGTTCGAGAAATACCTGCATGTCAAATACATGGGCACCAAACGGTTCGGTCTGGATGGCGGTGAAAGCCTGATCCCGGCGATGGAGCAGGTGATCAAACGCGGTGGTCAGCTGGGTGTGAAAGACATCGTGATCGGTATGCCCCACCGGGGCCGCCTGTCGGTTCTGGCCAACGTGATGGCCAAGCCCTACCGCGCGATTTTCAACGAATTCCAGGGCGGCAGCTTCAAACCCGAGGATGTCGATGGATCGGGCGACGTGAAGTATCACCTTGGCGCCAGTTCCGACCGCGAGTTTGACGGCAATACTGTACACCTGTCCCTGACGGCCAACCCCAGCCACCTTGAGGCGGTGAACCCCGTTGTGCTGGGCAAGGTGCGCGCCAAGCAGGATCAGAAGAACGACGAAGACCGGACCGCCGTTCTGCCGGTGTTGTTGCATGGCGACGCGGCCTTTGCCGGGCAAGGCGTTGTGGCCGAGTGTTTTGGCCTGTCGGGCCTGAAAGGGCACAAAACCGGCGGCACGATGCATATCGTGGTGAACAACCAGATCGGCTTTACCACGGCCCCGCATTTCAGCCGCTCCAGCCCCTACCCGACAGACATTGCCCTGATGGTGGAAGCGCCGATTTTCCACGTCAATGGTGATGACCCGGAGGCGGTGGTACATGCCGCCAAAGTGGCCACGGAATTCCGCCAGAAATTCCACAAGGACGTGGTGATCGACATCATCTGTTATCGCCGCTTTGGCCATAACGAGGGGGATGAACCGATGTTCACGAACCCCATCATGTACAAGAAAATCAAGAGGCAAAAGACCACGCTGGCGCTGTACACCGAGCGGCTGGTCAAGGACGGCCTGATCCCCGAGGGCGAAATCGAGGATATGAAGACCCAGTTCCAGGCCTATCTGGCGGATGAGTTTGAAGCGGGCAAAGACTATCGACCCAACAAGGCCGACTGGCTGGATGGCAAGTGGTCACATCTGGATCGCAAGGACGAGGATTACCAGCGCGGCGAAACCGCCATCAAGCCTGAGACCATGGCCGAAATTGGCCGCGCACTCAGCACCGCGCCAGAGGGCTATCCGCTGCATAAAACCGTCGGACGGCTTTTGGAAACCAAGGCCAAGATGTTTGAGAGCGGCAAAGGGTTCGACTGGGCCACCGCCGAGGCGATGGCCTTTGGCAGCCTGCAGCTGGAGGGCTACCCGGTGCGCCTTTCCGGGCAGGATTGTACACGCGGCACGTTCAGCCAACGCCATTCCGGGCTGGTTAATCAGGACACGGAGGAGCGGTATTATCCGCTGAACAATATCCGCGCAGGGCAGGCACAGTACGAGGTCATCGACTCGATGCTGTCGGAATACGCTGTACTGGGCTTTGAATATGGCTACACGCTGGCCGAGCCCAACGCGCTGACGCTCTGGGAGGCGCAGTTTGGCGATTTTGCCAACGGGGCGCAGATCATGTTCGATCAGTTCATCAGCTCGGGCGAAAGCAAATGGCTGCGGATGTCGGGCCTCGTCTGCCTGCTGCCGCATGGCTATGAGGGGCAAGGGCCGGAACACTCCAGCGCGCGTCTGGAACGGTTCCTGACCATGTGCGGGCAGGATAACTGGATCGTTGCCAACTGTTCGACCCCGGCCAACTACTTCCACATCCTGCGTCGCCAATTGCACCGCACCTTCCGCAAGCCGCTGATCCTGATGACGCCAAAATCCCTGCTGCGTCACAAGATGTGCATCTCGCGCGCCGAGGATTTCACCACCGGATCGTCTTTCCACAGGGTGTTGTGGGACGATGCGCAATACGGCAATTCAGATACCAAGCTGAAAGCGGATAAACAGATCAAGCGCGTGGTGATGTGTGCCGGGAAGGTCTATTATGACCTGCTGGAAGAACGCGACGCACGGGGGCTGGACGATGTCTACCTGATGCGCGTCGAACAGTTCTATCCCTTCCCCGCCATGGCCATGGTCAAGGAACTCAGCCGCTTCAAGGGCGCTGAAATGGTCTGGTGTCAGGAAGAGCCCAAGAACCAGGGCGCATGGTCGTTCATCGAGCCCAATATCGAATGGGTGCTGGAACGCATCAAAGCCAAACATACGCGACCCGTCTATGCAGGCCGGTCTGCGTCGGCCTCGCCCGCGACGGGCCTTGGCAGCCAACATAAAGCACAACAAGAGGCGCTGGTGGATGCCGCGCTGACCATGGAAGGGAAATAACCCATGAGCACTGAAGTTCGCGTTCCAACTCTGGGCGAATCCGTCACCGAAGCCACGGTCGCCACCTGGTTCAAGAAGCCCGGCGATGCCGTCGCCGCCGATGAAATGCTGTGCGAACTGGAGACCGACAAGGTCACCGTCGAAGTGCCCGCCCCCGCCGCCGGTACATTGGGCGAGATTGTCGCGCAGGAAGGCGAAACCGTGGGGGTCGATGCCCTGTTGGCCACCATTGCCGAAGGCGAAGGCGCGGCCCCTGCCCCGGCGGAGAAAGCCCCGGCCGAAGCTCCGGCAGCTGCCCCTGCGGGCGGTGGTGACAGCGTCGATGTCATGGTGCCGACCCTAGGTGAAAGCGTGACCGAGGCGACCGTGTCCACATGGTTCAAGGCCGTGGGCGACAGCGTCTCGGCAGATGAAATGCTGTGCGAGCTTGAGACCGACAAAGTGTCTGTCGAAGTGCCCGCGCCAGCCTCGGGCACGATCACCGAAATCCTGTTCAAGGAAGGGGAAACCGTGCAGGCCGGTGGCAAGCTGGCCACCATGTCCTCCTCCGGTGGGGCCGCGGCCCCGGCCGTTTCAGCCCCCGAGCCTGCCCCCGCCGCGGCGGCAACCGGCAAGGATGTCGAAGACGCCCCGTCGGCCAAAAAGGCGATGGCCGAGGCCGGTATATCCGCCGATCAGGTCACCGGTTCGGGCCGCGACGGACGCATCATGAAAGACGATGTGGCCAGGGCCGCCGCCGCGCCTGCAGCGCCTGCACCGGCAGCCGCCCCCGCGCAAGCCCCGCGCGCGCCGGTGTCGGCCGATGACGCCGCCCGCGAGGAACGGGTGAAAATGACCCGCCTGCGCCAGACCATCGCGCGCCGTCTGAAAGACAGCCAGAACACCGCCGCCATGCTAACCACCTATAACGAGGTCGACATGACCGAGGTGATGGCCTTGCGCAGCCAGTACAAGGACGAGTTCGTCAAGAAACACGGTGTCAAACTGGGCTTCATGTCCTTCTTCACCAAGGCCTGCGTGCATGCCCTGAAAGAAGTGCCCGAGGTCAATGCCGAGATTGATGGCACTGATATCGTCTATAAGAACTTCGTGCATATGGGCATCGCTGCTGGTACGCCGACGGGCTTGGTTGTTCCGGTGATCCGCGATACGGATCAGATGAGCTTTGCCGAGATCGAAAAACAGATCGCCGAAAAAGGCGCCCGCGCGCGGGATGGCAAACTGTCGATGGCCGAAATGCAGGGCGGGACGTTTACGATCTCCAATGGTGGCGTCTATGGCTCGCTGATGTCCTCGCCCATCCTGAACCCGCCACAATCGGGGATTTTGGGCATGCACAAGATCCAGCAACGGCCCATGGTGGTGAACGGCGAGGTCGTCGCCCGGCCGATGATGTATCTGGCGCTCAGCTATGACCACCGGATTGTGGATGGCAAAGGGGCTGTGACGTTCCTTGTGCGGGTCAAGGATGCACTGGAAGACCCCCGGCGGTTGTTGATGGATTTGTAAAAAATCCACGCTGTCTCAAGGCATCGCTTGACCAAGAGCGGTCAAGCGATGCCCGTGTCGTAAACATAATGGGATTAGGAACTGGAGACTGATGAATACCCCATTCGGTATATGGCTTATTGGCTTGTCTAGCGCTCTCATCTGGCTCACCATGGCAGTTAATATCATGAAAGTTCTACTAGGGTATTCGATAGGCAACTTTGAATTTGAGGGCTCTCAAACCATTGTGCTGTTGGTCTCTATCCCGCTTCTGGCCGCCACTTTTGGTCTTAGCTTCTATTGTTTTCGGCGAAGTAGAAAAGCGATCTGGGCTATGGTTGCTGTGTTTCTGGCCATAGCCATACCCGCGCTCATTGTCATGACATCCCAATTCATGATGCAAACTAATGATGTCGCTTACAGCGACACTTACTATTCAACAGTTTACATCAGTTGGAAAAGAGCGCTGTTTTTGGGTGTAGTATGGCTGGTAGGGCTTTACTATCTAATCCTTTCCGCAAAGAGGGGACTTCTCAAATGACCCCCGAACTCACCGCCCTTACCCTCGCTGCGCTCCTGCAAGTCGTTCAGTTCGTCCTGATGGCCGTGCCCGCCAATATGGAACTGGGGCCGGGCAAGACGGCCTCGCCGCGGGATCGCGAGCGGTTGGGGGGCAGTCTGGAAGATCAGCTGTCGGTGAAAACCGCGCGGCTTTACCGGGCGCTGAACAACCATTTCGAGGGGTTGATCCTGTTCACCATTGCCTGTGTGGTGATCACCCTCTCGGGTCAGTCCACCCCCTTCACCGCCGCATGTGCTTATGCCTATCTGGGCGCGCGCCTTCTCTATATCCCGGCCTATTACTTTGGCTGGCGGCCCTGGCGGTCGCTGATCTGGTTTATCGGCTTTGGCGCCACCACGCTGATGCTGCTGGCGGCGCTGGTCTGAGCGATGGCTTATCTGACCCCACCCACCAAGCTGATATGCCCCACCTGCGGGTTTGAGGGCCATATTGTGGTCGTTGTGGGCGTCGGGCCGGGATCGCGTAGGGGAGATATCCCACAGCGCTATTTCAATGAGTCGGGCCCCTTTGCCAAGGGCAGGACCGAGGACGGGATCGGCACGCTGAATTGCCCCAAGGACGGCACATTGCTTTGGACCAACAAACGCGGTGCCCGCGCCTATGGCCCGCTGACCATGAAAGAAATGCAGGGCATCCACGGGCGCAAGTGGCTGGTGCCGGGTACAGAGAACCCGTTTCCCCCCAAAATCCCGCGCATTGATCCGCGCGATCCGTTTTCAGGAAAGCCGCCCCCTAGACCGCGCCCCATCAAACACAGGTGATCCGGTTGCATGCGCGCACGCCACGGCGCATGCTGCCATAAACATGAATTCTGACCCCAAGGGAGGTTATCACATGGCTCAATACGACGTGATCGTCATCGGCTCTGGCCCCGGTGGATATGTGGCCGCAATCCGCTGTGCGCAGCTGGGCCTGAAAACCGCCTGTGTTGAAGGGCGCGAGACATTGGGCGGCACCTGCCTGAATGTGGGCTGTATCCCGTCCAAGGCGCTTTTGCATGCCAGCCATCAATTGCACGAGGCACAGCATAATTTCCCCAAGATGGGTCTGAAGGGCAAAGCGCCCTCGGTCGATTGGAAACAGATGCTGGCCTATAAGGACGAGACAATCGGCCAGAACACCAAGGGCATCGAATTCCTGTTCAAGAAGAACAAGATTGATTGGCTGAAAGGCTGGGGCTCGATCCCCGCGGCGGGCAAGGTCAAGGTGGGCGATGAGGTGCACGAGGCGAAGAACATAATCGTCGCCAGCGGGTCCGAGCCATCGTCCTTGCCGGGTGTTGAGGTCGACGAGAAAGTTGTCGTGACCTCAACCGGCGCGCTGGAGCTGGGCAAAGTGCCCAAGAAGATGGTGGTGATCGGCGCGGGCGTCATCGGACTGGAGCTGGGGTCGGTCTATGCGCGCCTGGGCACCGAGGTGACTGTTGTGGAATTCCTCGATGCGATCACTCCGGGCATGGACGCCGAGGTGCAAAAGACCTTCCAGCGTATTCTGAAAAAGCAGGGTCTGACCTTCAAAATGGGGGCCGCCGTGCAATCGGTTGAGGCGACCAAGACAAAGGCCAAGGTGCATTACAAACTGCGCAAAGATGACAGCGAACACATGCTAGACGCGGATGTCGTTCTGGTCGCCACTGGGCGCAAACCCTTTACCGACGGTCTGGGGCTTGAGGCGCTTGGGGTTGAGATGTCCGAGCGCGGGCAGATCAAGACCGACGATCATTGGCAGACCAATATCAAAGGCATCTACGCGATTGGCGATGCCATCGACGGTCCGATGTTGGCCCATAAGGCCGAGGATGAGGGCATGGCCTGCGCCGAGGTTTTGGCAGGCAAGCATGGCCATGTGAATTACGGCGTGATCCCCGGCGTGATCTACACCCACCCCGAGGTGGCCAATGTGGGCGAGACTGAACAAACCCTGAAAGAGGCGGGCCGCGCCTATAAGGTCGGTAAGTTTTCCTTCATGGGCAACGGTCGCGCCAAGGCGGTGCATGCGGGCGACGGGTTCGTGAAAATCCTGGCCGACAAAGAGACTGATCGCATTCTGGGTTGCCACATCATCGGCCCGGCGGCAGGTGATTTGATCCACGAGATCTGCGTGGCGATGGAGTTCGGGGCCTCGGCCGAGGATCTGGCGCTGACCTGCCACGCGCACCCGACCTTCTCGGAAGCCGTGCGTGAGGCCGCGCTGGCCTGCGGCGACGGGGCAATCCACGCATAAGCGGTAGGGTGGGGTTTCACCCCACCTTTCTACCACATGCGCGGCTTGGCATATTCTTCGTAATTCGCGTCATAGTCCGGGCCGCCCATCTCTCCATCTGACATATCCGCAAGGATTTGCCCGACGGTGGGCACGCTATCCTTGTCGTTCCGGCTCCACAGGCCCGAGCGCATCAGCGCCTTGGCGCATTGGGTATAAACCTCGGCAATCTCGATCACGATCACAGTGGCGGGCAGGATCGACTTGCGCGCAAAACTTTCGCGCAAGGGCAGATTGTCGGTCAGAACAGCCCGGCCATTGACGCGCACCGTGGTGTTTGATCCCGGCACCATGAACAGCAGCGCAATGCGCCCATCTTCGACAATATCGCGCAGGCAATCCAACCGGTTATTGCCACGCCAATCGGGCATCAGAAGGGTCTGGGCATCCTGAACCCGCACCACCGGGCCATCATCCCCGCGGGGGCTGCCATGCACGCCATCCGGCCCCACGGTCGACAGCACACAAAACCGCGCGCCTTCGATCCAGTCCCGATAAAGCGGGGTCAGCCGTGTGGCGACCTTGGTCAGCGAGGCAGGCACCGCATCGGGGTAAAGCCCGGTCAGCTCGTCAGTCTTCTTGAGTATCCGCATCGAACCCCGCCTCTTTCATCAACCGGTTCGAGTGGGTTTCCACCGACTCTTCCAGCCGCGTCATGAACTCTTCTTTCGGCAGGCCCGCCCTGATACGGGGCAAGAACTCGACCACCGCCAGACCCGGCTTGCGATAGATCCCGCGCTTGGGCCAGAACACACCGACATTGGCTGCCACGGGCACACAATCCTGCCCCAGCTCGGTGTAAAGCACGCTGGTGCCCACCTTGTAAGGCGCCTTGACGCCGGGGGCGATCCGCGTGCCTTGCGGGTAAATAATCAACTGGCCGGGATGCGCGTTCCCACGGGCAACATCAGACACCATCTTCTTGATCGCTTGAGACCGCTTGCCGCGATTGACCGGCACACAGCCGATCCGCAGCCCGTATTGGCCAAGAAACGGCGCATACATCAGCTCGCGTTTCATGATGAACTTGCCCGCCGGCACCGCCCCGAAAATCATAATGATATCAAGGAACGACTGGTGCTTGGCCGCGATCATGACCTCATCGGTGGGCACCTCCCCACGCACTTCGGTACGTAACCCGACCATCCAACCGGCGGTCCAACAGACCCAACGGCAGTAGGTCTGACAGGCGGTCAGCGCGCCCTTGCGACTGACCACGGCCCAGGGAAAAAACAAAAGCGCCAGAACCGCCATCATGAGATACATCTGGACAATAAACAGCAGCGACCAGAACCAGTGGATTGCGTATCTCATGACATGTCTTTCAAGGTTTTACGGGCCGCCGCCTGCGTGGCGGCAAAGGCCACACCGGCAGCCAGAGGCGGGACAACAAACGGCCACAACCAGTGCCAGCCTTGCAGGCCCAGCCCGGTGAGGAACCCGCCTTCTGCCTGGGCCGAAGGCAGCAACAGGATCGCAAAACAAGCCAGCGCAGCCCCCACGGCCGCGCCACCAAGGGCGCGCAGGGTAAAGCGGCGCACGAAGGCCTGCGCGATGTACCCATCCCGCGCGCCGACCAAGCGCAGCACCTTGATCAACTGTTCATTTGCCGCCAGCGCCGCATTGGCTGCCAGCGTGATGATCGCCGCCGTGGTCGCTGCGATCAGCAACAGCGACACCCAGCCCAGCAACCGCAATCGCGTGGCCGCGCGCACCAGCGGCTTGCGCCATCTGGTGTGATCATCCAGCACTGCACCCGGCACTTCTGCCGCCAGCCGCAACCGCAATCCTTCGGCGTCAAAGCCATCAGCATCTTCAATAACCTCAATCAGCTGCGGGATCGGAAGAGTATCCACTGGCAGGCCCGGGCCAAACCATGGCTCAAGCAAAGCACGGTGCTCATCACTGCTGAGCGCGCGGGCGCTGGCCACGCCCGTGGTGGTCTGCAGCACGGCCAAAGCCGCTTCGGTCTGCGCTGTCATCTGGCCTTCGGGGGCCGAGATGCGGATGGTCGAACTGCGCGCCAACTCATCCCCCCAGCGATCTGCCAAGCGCCCGGTGGCAAGCGACAGGGCAATGGCGAACACCGCCAGAAAGGCCATCGCCCCGGCACTGAACAGGGTCAGCCAGGCGGTGTAGCCGGTCGGAGGGACAACGCGGTCGGCCTGTGCATCGCCCATCAGGAAACCGGTCAGTTTGGAGATATCGGGGCGCTGCATCACAAATCCGCCCCCGCCAGTTGCAAACGACGGTTGGAAATCCGCAGCACCCGGGCCTGCACATGTGCCTTGGCCGCGCGGATCAGCGCCAGATCATGGGTCGCAATCATGATCGTCTTGCCCATGCGGTTCAATTCGACCAACAGATGCAAAAGGCGTTGCGACATTTCCCAATCCACATTGCCCGTTGGCTCGTCGGCCAGCACGACGTCAGGCGACATGATCACCGCACGGGCCAGCGCGGCGCGCTGCCTTTCGCCGCCTGACAATTCCGGCGGAAGGGCATCGGCGCGCTGTGTCAGCCCCACCCAGGTCAGCAATTCCTTGAGATTGGCGCTTTCCGAGAGCAAATCACGGCCTGACACCATCAGAGGCAGGGCCACATTTTCCGAAAGCGGCAAGTGATCCAGAAACTGGCAATCCTGATGCACAACCCCCACGCGGCGGCGCATCATGGCGATGTCATCCCGCTCCATCGCGCGCAGATCGGCGTCGAACAGGCGGATATGTCCGGCCGTGGGCAACAGGGCCCCGTAACAAAGCTTCAGCAAGGTGGTCTTGCCTGACCCGGACGGCCCGGTCAGAAAATGAAACGATCCGGGTTGCAGCTTGAGCGATATCTCACTCAGCAACTCGCCGCCGCCATAGCTATAGGCCACATTTTCCAGCTCGATCAAAGGCTGCCCCCCACGACGCACATTTGTCCCTAAATGCCCCAGAGGACACATATGTGCAATGATCTGGGACGCGGATTTCTTTGCACTTTTCCACAGGGGTGTTACGACTTATGCTAAGCGTTAACAACAACGCCGCGAAACCGTGGCAGGCAGACAGGTGACGTCATGAGGCTGACATGCCCGAATTGTGGGGCACAATACGAAGTCCCCGATGAGGTGATCCCCGAGTCCGGGCGCGATGTGCAATGTTCAAATTGCGGCGATACCTGGTTTCAACACCACCCCGATCACGCGCCAGACCCCGAGGAAGCGCCCTCGGAAGAGCCAAGCTGGGATGCCCCGAGCGAGGCAGAAGAGGTTGAAGAGGTCCAGGCAGAACCCGCGCCCGAACCGGAGCGTGAGGAGGACACCGAAGACGAGGACTCTGAGGAGCAGGGCGAAGAAACGCCGGAGCCGGACGGCCCCACCCGCAAGGAATTGGACCCCGAAGTCGCCGATGTGCTGCGCGAAGAGGCCGAGCGCGAGCGCGCAGCCCGTGCCGCCGAGGGCAGCGAAAGCCTTGAAACGCAACCCGAACTTGGGTTGAACGAAGGGGCCGACGAGGCCGACCGGCGCGCGAAAGAGGCCCAGGCCCGCATGGCCCGCCTGCGTGGCGAGCCCGAGGCCGACCCGGACGAGGACGATGGCCCCGACCCCGGCACAAGGCGCAACCTGTTGCCCGATATTGACGAAATCAATTCCTCGCTGAGTTCGGACAGCACAGACCCCGGCATGGTGGAACCCCACGACACCCATGACGCGGCGACTGCCCGTCAATCCGGGGGGTTCCGCCGCGGTTTCCTGACGATGGTGCTGTTGGCCGTGATTGGTTTGCTGCTTTACGTGTTTGCCCCGCAACTGGCCGCTGCCGTCCCTGCGCTTGAGGGGGCTTTGGCGGCTTATGTTGAAATGGTCAACGGGCTGCGCGGGTGGCTGGATCAGCTGATAGGCGGCCTGATGGGCGCGGCGGACGGGACGTCAAACGAGGGCGGCTAACCCTGCGCAAACGCCACAATCGCCCGGGTCAGACAGTCGAGGCTATCGGTCCATGGTGCGCCTTCGGGCAGCGCATGGCTCAACAAGGACAGTTCCGTACACGCCACCAGCAGGTGATCCGCCCCGGCGGCGATCAGGGCGTCGGCCTCGGCTGTAAAGGCCGCTTCCACTGCAACGCTGCGATCCCCGGCTTTCACGGCGCGTATGATTTCCAGCAGTGCGCTGTCATCTGCCAACGTCACCGCCTCCAAACCATGCGCGGCAAACGGGGATGAAAAGACCCCGGTCAGCCGCGTCGCGGGTGAGGCCAGCATGCCCACCCGCCCCGCGCCTGTGGCCTGCAGGGCCGCTGCAGTCAGATCAAGCATGTTCAGAAACGGCAGCGCGCTCGCCCCCACCACGGCGGGGGCATAATGATGCGCTGTGTTGCAGGGCATGGCCAGCGCGGCCGCCCCCGCCCCTTCAAGATCGCGGGCCATCTGCGCCAGCACGGGGCCGGGATCGGCGCCCGTGCCGTCAATCAGTGCGGCAATGCGCGAGGGCACCTGGGGGTTCTGGTGCACGATCAAAGGCACATGATCCGCGTCATCCTGTGCGGGCACAGCCTCGAAAACCTTTTGCATCAGCAGGATGGTGGCCTCGGGCCCCATCCCGCCCAGAATGCCGACTGGCCTCATTTAGGCACGTCAAAGCAGTGGCTGTACCCGGTCAGGCCGATGGCCCCGCCCGTGTGCAGGAACACGACCTTCTCGCCCTTCTTGAAATGCCCCTTACGGCACAGATCAATCAGGCCCGCGCCCCCTTTGGCCGAATAAACCGGGTCCAGCAGGATCGCCTCGGTCCGGGCAAAGAGGTCGATCGCTTCCAGCGTATCATCCGCCGGGATACCATAGCCGGGACCGACGTAATCGGTGTTGGCCACCACGTCTTCACGCGTGACAACACCGGGGCAGCCCAGCTTCTCGGCGGTTTTCACGGCGAGGTTATAGACGTTTTCTTCCTGCTTGGGTTTGGGTGCACGCACGCCGATCCCCAGAAGCGGAATGTTGGCATTCATCGCCTTGAGGCCGGTGATGAGGCCCGCCTGCGTGCCCGCGCTGCCTGTCGCGTGGACGATGTGATCGACGTTCAGATCCATTTCAACGAATTGCTGCAGCAACTCAAACGCGCAGTTCACATAGCCCAGCGCGCCGGTGGCGTTCGAGCCACCGCCGGGGATGGTGTAGACGTTGCGGCCTTCGGCGCGGAACTTGTCGGCCACGGCTTCCATCTCGGCGTTCATGTCCAGATCGGGGCCGCGATGTTCCATCGTCGCGCCATGCAGATGATCGAGCAGCACGTTGCCGTTATATTTGTAGTTGTCGTAGTTATAGCCGGTGCGATCTTCCAGCAGGATGTGGCAATCCATGCCCAGCTTTGCCGCCGCGGCCGAGGTCTGACGCGCGTGGTTGGATTGCGTCGCCCCTTGGGTCATCACCATGTCGGCGCCCTGCGCCTGTGCCTCGGCCATCAGGTATTCCAGCTTGCGGGTCTTGTTGCCGCCGGTGGACAGGCCGGTGCAATCGTCACGTTTGATCCAGATCTCGGGACCGCCAAGCGCCTCGCTCAGACGCGGCATGTGCTCAAGCGGGGTGGACAGGTGCGCCAGACGGACGCGCGGGAATTGGGCTAGGTTCATGGGAATGCTCCGGATCAGGTAAGGGATGGCTCGGCGCGAAAAGACCATATTCAACGCTTGCATTCAAATGCGAAATCAGGACTTCATATTGCAAGACTTGCAACTTTGAGGGTATCTCATGAAGCTTGAATGGATCGAGGATATCCTAGCTGTCTTGGAATCCGGCTCGTTCACGGCGGCGGCTGAACGTCGGTACTTGACGCCTTCAGCCTTTACGCGGCGCATCAGAGCCATGGAAAGCGCATTGGGATGTGACTTGTTTGATCGCAGCCGCAAACCGATCACCCTTTTGCCTCATGTGCAAAATATGGAGGTCGAGTTGCGCGATGCCGCCCGCCGGTTTCGCGAGCTGCGCTTACGACTGTCAGACGCCGAAGGGCACAACCGCAACCGGTTACGGCTTTGTTGTCAGCATGCCCTGACCACCACGGTTGCCCCCTCGTTGCTGCGCGATCTGGGGCAGGAGCGCCAAACCGAGCTGCGCATCCGTTCGGGGACACGCAGCGATTGCCATCTAATGCTGCTGCGCCAGGAGGTGGATTTCGGCCTGATCTATGAAACGCCTCAGGACGCTTTGCAATTCGACAGTTCCCTGTTCGAGAAGATCGGCTTTGGGACCGACCGGCTGATCCCTGTTGCAAACATCCGCGACGCACCGCACCTCTTTGACGCGCTGAAGGCGGGGGAGTTGCCACTGATCAGCTATCCCGCGAACATCTATCTGGGCGAGGTATTGCGCGTTCATATCCTGCCGCACCTGCCGCGTGGCATTGTCACCCACAGTCTGGCCGAAACCGGGTTAACCCCGGCGGTTCTGCAATTTCTGCGTCAGGGGTTAGGCATTGGCTGGCTGCCACACTCCATGGCCCGCGAGGCGCTGGAGAGGGGCGAATTGTCCGATCTGTCAGGTGATCTGCCCTGGGCCACGCTTGACATCCGGGTGATCCGCGCGCGTGGGGGCGGCAAAGACGCCGCCTTTGCCGCCTGGGACATCTTGCAGTCCCAAAGCGCGGGGCCGATCCCTTAAACGCTGGCCGCGCGGGGCAGTGATGTCATACCGGGATCAAGGCGCAGATCGGCACTGCGGGCATGACCTTCCATACGCTCCTGGCGGCTGATCGCGGCACTGACCCGGGCCAACTCATGTGCAGCGCCGGCATCGACCTCCTGCCATGTCACTGTTTTAAGGAACTTGTGCACGCTCAGCCCGCCGGTATAGCGCGCCGCCCCGGACGTGGGCAGCACATGGTTGGGGCCAGCGGCCTTGTCGCCGAACGACACGGTGGTGTTTTCGCCCAGGAAAAGCGAGCCATAAGCCAGCAAACGATCCCGCCACCAGGGCAGATCGGCAGCCTGCACATGCAGGTGTTCGGGCGCTTTTTGGTCGGCAAATTGCGCCATGTCTTCGCGGGTATCACACAGCACCACCTCACCCAGATCGGCCCAGGCGGTGGTGGCCGCACTCCGGTTAGGCTCGGGCAGATCGGCGATCACTCGCGGGATCAGCGTCATTACCGTCTCGGCCAGAGGTTTGTGAGTGGTGGCCAGCCAGACGGGGCTATTGGCGCCATGCTCGGCCTGACCAACAAGGTCGATCGCAACGGTTTCCGGATCGGCCGTCTCATCCGCCAGCACGAGGCTGTCGGTGGGACCGGCAAACATGTCAATGCCGATGGGGCCGAACAACTGGCGCTTGGCCTCGGCCACATAAGCGTTGCCGGGGCCAACAAGGATATCTGCAGCGGGCGCGCCGAACATGCCAAAGGCCATCGCGGCAATCCCCTGCACGCCGCCGATGGTCAGGATACGCGTGGCACCCGCAAGGTTCATCGCATAAAGCATCGCGTCGGGAATGCCCTGATCACCGTTGGGAGGAGAAACGGCCGTGATATCCGGCACACCGGCGACGCGGGCGGTGCCAATCGACATCAGCGCGCTGGCGATATGGGTATAGCGCCCGCCGGGCACGTAACACCCTGCCGCCTGCAACGGAATCTGTTTTTGCCCCGCGATCAGGCCGGGGCGCAGCTCGATTTCCATGTCCTGCGCGGTGGCGCGCTGGGCCTCGGCAAAACGTGTGATGTTGTCATGGGCCCAGTTGATATCATCTTTGACGTCCTGGGGAACACGGGCGACGGCCTCGGCGATCTGGTCAGAGGTCACGGTGATCTCACCCTGCCACTTGTCCAGTTGCCGGGCATATTCCAGCGCAACCTGCGCACCCCCGGCCCGCAGCCGGGCCAACATGATCTGGACGGTATCGCCAACATCGGCGAGGGTTTCAGGCGGCTCTCCGGCCGATGACTTGAGATATGTGACGGGCATATGCGATCTCCTCCGCCCTTCACATGAGGGAGAGGGCGGGGACAGGGCAAGCCCCTGGCCCGACTGGAAGCCCTGTTTTTTCAGGGTCTGAACACGGGTTTCGGGATTCCCGAAATTACCCGGTCAAATCGCGGCTTTCAGGCCCATTCCGGCTGTTTCGAGCAAATCAAGCACCATGTCATAGGCGCCATTCTGATCCTGCGCATAGTAGGGGTCTGGCACATGATCCAACCCCAGTTCCGGCGCATAGTCGGTCATCAGATGCACCGGCGTGATGTCCCCGCCGGGGCGCAATGCCTCGATATCCTGGAGGTTCTGAGCATCCATCGCGATGATCAGATCAAAGGTCTCGAAGTCACCGGCATGAAACTGCCGCGCACGCAAATCCGACAGATCATAACCGCGCGCGCTGGCGGCCCGCACCATGGGGGGATAGGGCGGGTCGCCCACATGCCAGTGTCCGGTCCCTGCGCTGTCGGTGTCCGCCTCCGGGGCCAGGGCGCGAAACACCCCCTCGGCCGCTGGTGAGCGGCAAATGTTGCCCAAACAGACAAACAGGATTCTGGTCACGCAAGCTGGCCCTTCATCATCGCCCAATGCTGAGGCACCGAAGGGATGAAAAACAGGATCCACCACCCCGCGCCATAGGCCAACAGCATTGCCGGAATCCAGATGATCGACAAGGCCAGACCAATCGCACCGGTAACCACAAGCGCCGTGTGGGGGTTGACCAGTCGCAACAACATCAGATGCAACAGCTTGCCGCCGTCCAGAGGTTGCACCGGGATCAGGTTAAACACCGCCAGAAAGCCGTTCACATAGGCGAATTGCTCAAGCAGCATCGCGATTTCTGCGCGGGGGCCATAAAACAACGTCTCTGGATTTTCCAGGGCCGCGGCATCCGCGATAATCCACAACCAAAGCCCCTCGGACATCAACGAACAGCCCGCCCAAAGCGCGATGTTCACAATCGGACCCATTGCCACGATGAATTCCTGCTGCCAGGCCGAGGCCGAGCGTGCCCGTTCGCAAAACCCACCCCCGCCATAGAGCACCACCCGGCGCACCGGCACGCCCTGCACCTCGCAGGCCCAGGCATGGCCAAGTTCGTGCAACAGGATCGCAATGAGCAACATGGCAATGAAGGTGGCCGTCCAAAGCAGGTCACCGCCAGACATCATCACGTAAAACGCGATCAACATTAGCAGTGAGCCGCCGATCTGGATCGGGATGCCATAGGGGCCGCGGAACTCGTAAATCGGGGTTGTGTCTTTGAACATGGGTTTGGGACTTCAGGTCTTTGTGGTTACATTGGGGGTAGTCCCTGAACCTTCTGTCACAAAAATCCCCAAAATTTAGCGAAACTGAGGCATGAAAAAGATAGTTATTCTTACCGGCGCCGGCATCTCGGCAGAAAGCGGGCTGGGCACGTTTCGCGACGAAGGCGGGCTATGGGCGCAGCATGCGATCGAGGATGTTGCCACGCCCGAAGGCTTCGCCCGCAACCCCGCCCTTGTTCATCAGTTTTACAACGCCAGGCGCGCGCAGGCGGTGAAGGCCGCACCCAATGCCGCGCATACTGCTCTGGCCCGGCTGGAAGCCGAATGCGAAGGCGAGGTATTGATCGTGACGCAAAACGTGGATGACCTGCATGAGCGGGCCGGCAGCCGGAATGTCATTCATATGCATGGTGAACTGGCGGGCGCATTGTGTCACGCCTGCGATCATCGCTGGAAAGCGCCCCTGGAAATGGCGCCGGGCGATCTTTGCCCCGCGTGCCAGACCCCGGCCACGCGACCCGATATCGTCTGGTTCGGCGAAATCCCCTATGGCATGGACCGAATTGACCCTGCCCTCAGCAACGCTGATTTATTCGTGTCCATCGGCACGTCCGGGCAGGTCTATCCGGCGGCGGCCTACGCGCAGCATGCCGCCCGTATGGGGGCTGAAACGCTTGAATTGAACATGGAGCCGTCGGCCAATTCCCGCGATTTCATGGATGCAAGATATGGGCCCGCCACCGAGGTGGTCCCTAAATGGGTCGAAAACCTGCTGGCCGGGTAGATGGCCGGGGGCGCCAACACCGCGCCCCCGCCCCGTTGATCAGTCCGAGCCGTGATCGTGGCTGTGCTCTTCCTTACGTTCCAGGTCAACCTCGATCTCGAACTCCATCTCGCCGGCCTTTTCAAAGATCAGCGTCAAGGGAATTTTCTTGCCCTGTTCAAAGCTTTCGGTGAGACCCATGAACATGACGTGCTTGCCGCCGCGTTTCAGGTGAATTTCGCCATCCTTGGGCAGTTCGAAGCCTTCTTCGACATGCTTCATCTGCATCACGCCATTGGCGTCTTCCTGATGGGTGTGCAGTTCGACCCGCTTGGCCACGGGCGACGAGGCACCGATCAGGCGATCCGCTTCGCCGTCATGGTTATGGATCATCATGAAAGCGGCGCCCGACTTGGCCGAAGGGGTTGAAGCACGGGCATAGGCATCATGCAGCTCGATCCCTCCGGCCCATGCAGTGGTTGCCGTGAAAGCGGCCACAAGACCCGCAAGCGCAGTGGTTTTGAAAGACATCTGATGTCTCCTTATCAAAAGAAATAGAACGTGGATTTTGGGTGAGGGTCGTAAGGATCAGGCCGTTAAAGGCGGTCCGCGGGCCTGAGGAGTTGCCGAACGGGTGCCGTTGTTCAGTCCAACCTCAGTGAACCGGACCTTCTGATAGGCCTGCGGCGCCGGAGCCGTGTGCGCAGCGGTCACCAGAGCGGTGTTCAGCAGCGATAGCGTGGCGTCAGGACAGATATGCGGCGGGCCAACCGGGTTGCCTGTCGCATCGACCGAAACCATCACTGGTCCTTGCCCGGTACAGATCACCATCTGCCCATCCGGGCCGGGCATACCGCGTGCCACGGCCATGCTGTGGCTGGTGAAAACCAGCATCACGGACAGGGCAACGGCCACAAATATGCGCAAACCACGAGTCATCGAGGCGGAGTTAATCACCATCTTCCCCGGGTTGCAAAGGGACAAAAGGAAACAGCCCCGCCGAGGCCGGCAGGGCTGTTTTCAGACTATCAGAAAGGTCGTCGGATCAGCCGTTTGCGGCCAGAGCCTTGGCAACTTCTTTCTTCACTTTCAGCGCGTTGGCCGAAAGTTCGGTGTCTTTGGCCTTGGCCAGGTAGGCATCCAGGCCACCCCGGTGATCAACACTGCGCAGCGCCTTGGCCGTGATACGCAGCTTGATGCCGCGGCCCAGGGCTTCGGATTGCAGGGTCACGTCATTGAGGTTCGGCAGATACCGACGCTTGGTCTTGTTGTTGGCGTGGCTGGAGTTGTTGCCAACCATCGGGCCAATTCCGGTCAATTCGCAGCGGCGCGACATGGGGTCATCCTCGTGATCTGGTGGGGAGGTGATACCGCCCCTCTCAATACAAATGGGCACCGCCACAGGCAGCGCCCCGAATTCTGTCTGGCGTCTTTAGGCGGATTGGGGATGGGCGTCAAGGGATTCGAAAGGCAGCGCAGCACAAAAGCAAGTGAATAAATCGGCGTTCCATCAAAGCCAGGAGAGCTTTGTTCGCTTTGAGCCCGAAGCGGTAACCCTCCGCGCGGAATCAAGGCCGCAGGCCGCCGCGCGGTCGCCAGACCGCCCGAAAGGGCTGGCGATTTGGCCGTGCTCAGCGCGATGCGGTGATCTATTGCGGATTTGGCTGCCATAAATCACATCACAGAGATGTTGGATCGCCATTCCGCGGTCTGGCCCTCGCGCGGCTTGCGTGAATGCCCGCTCTGTCTCGTCGAGCGACCCTGCTTTGGCGAGATGAGGCCACATTTAACCGCCGCATCGCCGCAATCCCTTTGTGAACCTGATTTGTTAAATACTGCGGTGAATACCAATGGCGACTATCGATGTTGTTCCGAAAGAAACTGCTCATAGTCTTCAATCCAGCGTTTTTCGCACCAAGCGTTCTCTCCGAACTTTCTGATCTGCGATAGTTCTTCGGCCTCTGTACGGGAATTAACCCATGGTAAGATACGTTTCGTTACAATCACTGCAAGTTTTCCGAGACACTCGCTGACAATGCGCGCGTCAGCTTCCGAGTAATTCAAGGTGTGAATTCTCCAGCGCCCTAAATTCTCGGGTTGGTAGTCAAGTTTTGGCTGACGCCACCCATCGAAGTCATCGAAAATCAGCTTTCTAGGGCAATCCTGAACATAAATCGGTTCTTTCGAAGGATCGTCGCTGTTGATCGGGCGCAAGAAGGTGTGACGAAAGCAAATCACAGAACGTGCTGAGCCAGGTCTTGCCAATCGTCCTCCTTGCCTAAGGATGCGAAGCTCGCGATTTTCCTGTACATACCGCATGGACTTGCTGCGGCCCACAAAGTCAAAACCCTGCTCAAGGAGCGGTTGGGCAAACTCCTGTTCGAACATTGTCGCGAACTCTTGACTGTCCATAACCATGTTTCCGACCAATCCAGACGAAGTGATTGAGCAATCAATAACAGAGGTTGAATCCGAGACAAGCGAACGGCAGTTTCGTCCGCTAAAGCTGGCATTCCTCTAAAACACCACATTCAGCATCACCATCGACACGATCAGGAACAGCACCGTCATGATCCCGCCCGAGCGGATGAAATCGGTCACCTTGTATCCCGCAGGCCCCATGATCAGCGCGTTCACCTGATGGGTCGGGATGATGAACGAGTTCGAGGTCGAAATGGCCACCGTCAAGGCAAACACCGCCGGATTGCCACCCGCCGCGACGGCAATCGACACCGCCAATGGCACCAAAAGCACCGTCGCCCCGACATTCGACATCACCAGCGAAAACGCCGTGGCCAACACCGCCACGCCCAGTTGCAGCGACCAGATCGGCCAGCCATCCAGCGCCACCAGTATCTGTTGCGCAATCCATTCCGCCGTTCCCGTACTTTGCACCGCCTGCCCCAGCGGGATCAGGCTGGCCAACAGGAAAACCGTGTTCCACCCGACCGCGCGATAGGCCTCGTCGATGCTGAGCACCTTGGTCAGCAACATGCCCACCGCCCCGGTCAACAGGCACAGTGACAGGCGCACATCCGTGAACAGGATCATCGACAGCGATACCATGAAGAAAAACAGCGCATAACCCACCTTTTGCGGGCGCAGTTCTTCCTGTGGGAAATCGGCAGTGACCACGACAAAATCACGATCCCGCTTGATCCGCACCAGGTTATCCCAGCGGGTATGGGCCACCAGCATGTCACCGGATTGGAACGGTACAAGGCCGATGGCAGTGGGCTTGTGGTCGCCATATTCCACGTGGCTCAGGTTCTCCTCGCCGCGGTGGATCGCCAACAGGCTGAGGCCATAGGTCTTGCGCAGCAACAGATCGCGCGGGCATTTCCCGATCAGCTTGCTGTCAGGCGGGATCACCACCTCGGCAATCCCGGCATTGGTGGGCGCGAACTCTTCGGCGAAGACATCCAGATTGTCACGCACCGTCAGGCCGTATTTCTCGGCAAACTCGCGCACGATCACATCCTTGCCGATGATGGCAAGACGGCAGGGCGCAGCAATCTCGGCGGTCAGGATCTGCACCATCGACACTTTGCCACGGTAATAGGTCGAGATGATGTAGAGGTGATTTTCAAGGTTGATATCGGCCAGTATCTGGCCCACCAGCGGGCTGTCTTCGGGCACGTCGACCTCGAACACCGAGGCTTTCAGACCATAGACCCGCTGCAGGTAATCCGATGTCCCCTGACCTTGCGACGCCTCAAGCTTGGTCGCACCGGGCAGGACAAACCGGCCGAGAAGCATGAAATAAGCAATCCCTGTCAGGACCAGCGCAAAACCGATGGGTGTGACGGAAAACAGGCCAAAGAGGTCCATCTGCTGATCCGCCGGCAGGTTTCGGTTGGCCGAGGCGATCAGATCATTCAGCAGGATCAGCGGCGAGGAACCGACCATTGTCATCGTCCCGCCCAGAATCGCGCAAAAACCCATCGGCATCAGCAGACGCGACAGCGGAATGCTGGTGCGCGCCGAAATCCGGCTGACCACCGGCAGGAACAGGGCGGCCGCGCCAACATTCTGCAAAAAGCTTGAGATCACCCCGACCGTGCCTGACACGATGGGCAATACCCGGTTTTCCGTCGATCCGCCGTATTTCAGGATTTTCGCGGCGACCTTGTTCATGATGCCGGTCTTGTCGAGACCCGCCCCCACGATCATCACCGCAATGATCGAGATCACCGCATTTGACGCAAACCCGTCAAACAGGTGGTTCACATCTGCCAGATTTTCGAGGCCCGGGACGTAGGACAGAATGCCGATCAGCACCAGGACAAGGATTGCCGCAAGGTCGACCCTGATGATCTCGGACACGAAGAGGAAAATGGTGAATCCCAACGCGCCCACCACCACGGCCATTTCCGTGGTAAAGGCAATCTGTTCCATAGCCGTCCCTTTTTTACTCAACTGTGGGCATAAAACGGGCATCCGTCAAATCAGCGTGCCCATCTGCAAACCCGTCGATTTCTTGAAAACACCCTTGATTTCAAGATTCGATGAGACCCGACGCCTCTTTGGACCTTATGGTAACATCAGCGCAGGGAGTGAGACGTGCTGGCAGAAATCGACCTGATGATTCGCGGGGCCGTGATCGGCATCTCGGTGCTGACCTTTGCGATTCTGGCCTCGAACGCGCGGACGCGGCGCAAGTCTTTATCGCTTGGGGCCATATCGCTTGCTCTGGCCGGCGAGATGACCCGGGCCAGCGGGATCGGCCCGGTATGGTCGCCCGACGCGATAGACCCTGCGGTGTTACTATCCCATTTCATGCCACTGGCCCTGACCTGGTTTGTCCTTGATCTGTTCCTGGAACCGCCCGAGCGGCGCGAAGCCGGGCGCGTGTTCTATCCATTTGCCAGCGTGCTTGTCATGATGTGCTTCGAGCCGTTTCAGGCCCCCAAGGTGCAGGTGCCGCTGACGCTTCTGCTGTTCATCGGGTTGGCTTATGTGGTGATGCGTTCGGCCCAGGATGATCTGGTCGAAAATCGCCGATCCTTCCGCGTGGTGTTCATCCTGATGATCATGCTGTTTGGCATCACCAAGACAATCACCGGCACCTTGTTTACGCCCGAGACCCAACCGGTTTGGCTCCCGACCAGCTTTGCCGCGACAATCCTCGCGTTCGAAATCGTGTTTGGGTATTGGGCCCTGCGCCCGGGCGGCAGTTTGTGGTCGTCGGATGAAACGCCGCGTCCGCGCACCACTCCAGAGGCGACCGATCTGGTCGATACCCATCTGCTGGCACAGATTGACAGCGCGATGGAGCATGAATTGTGGCGCCGAGAAGGGCTGACTATCGGGGAAATGGCGGATGAATTGCGCGTACCCGAGCATCGCCTGCGCAACGCCATCAACCGGGATCTGGGCTATCGCAACTTTCCCGCCTTCGTGAATGGGTACCGGATTGCCGCCGCCAAGGCCGCGCTGGCCGCGCCCGAGAACGCCCAGAAAACCATCCTTGAGATTGCCTATGACGTGGGCTTTGCGTCGCTCGGGCCTTTCAACAAGGCATTTCGCGCCATGACCGGCACATCACCGCGTGATTATCGCCGCTCGGCCTTGGACGATACGTCGATTCCTGCATAAACCGCTCGATTCCGGGATATCCGCGTTCATTTTGAAATCAACGCGAAGACCACCAGCCGCGCCTCCATGTTTGATCCATCACATCAAACAGGAGGCTCTCAGATGCTGAAATCCATTACCCTCGCCCTTGGTTTTGTTGCGGCGCTTGGCACGCAGGCCATTGCCATGAATTCATTGCCTTATGTGCCCTCGCTCTGGCCCGCCGAAGGGGCGTTTGACACGGGCAAGACCAGCCCGTCCATTTCCAGCAAGAACGCAGACACCCCGGCCTCGTCACAGCAGCCGCACGATCGGTAACGGGCAACCCTCTGCCCAGTTCGGGCAGGGGCGTTAACTCTCGGGTGCGACCAGGGTCTGCAGGATCGCCTTGGCGCTGTCCGAACTCCAGTCGGCATCGCCTTGCAAACGGGCGATTTCATTCCCTTCGGGGTCCACGATCACGGTGATCGGCAGGCCAAAGACGCCCATGGCCCGCGCGACCTGCGATTTCGGGTCGCGGTGCAGGGGCAGGTTATCAACGCCGATCTCTTCAAAGAACTTTGCCATGGCGGGCCGCGCATTGCGGCCCGTTGCCAGTGTGACCACCTCGAACGTGTCGCCCCCCAGCTCGGTCTGCAAATCCGACAGCATCGGCATTTCCTTGCGGCAGGGCGCACACCACGTGGCCCAGAAATTCAGCAACATGTATTTGCCGCGATAATCCGCCAGCGTGCCCTCGCCCCCGTCGGCCGCTTCAAAGGCAATCTCGGAGACAGGTTTGGCCGTCTCGTGAAACACCAGCTTTTTCATGTCGCCAACGCGCAGGGCCTCAAGATCAGCCATGTCGGCAGCCGCGGTATTTGCACTAAGCCCAAGGGCCAGATAAAGGACGAGCCAACGTAGTTTCATCTTCCCTCCAAGGGGCAATCTCATGACCAATTCATCCTCGAACCAGATGTGGGGCGGACGGTTCCGCGCCGGTCTCGATCAGATCATGGAGGCGATCAATGCCTCGATCAGTTTCGATCAGCGCATGGCCGCACAAGACATCGCAAGCTCAAGGGCCCATGCCGCCATGTTGGCCGCCACAGGCATAGTCAGTGATAAGGACGCCGCAGCGATGAGGGAAGGCCTGCTCACGGTCTTGTCAGAAATCGAAAGCGGGGAGTTTGAATTTTCCAGCGCCCTCGAAGACATCCACATGAATGTCGAAGCACGCCTGAAAGCCTTGATCGGCGAACCCGCCGGGCGTCTGCACACGGGCCGGTCGCGCAATGACCAGGTGGCCACCGATTTCCGTCTTTGGGTGCGGGATCAGATGGATGCGGCCATTGCCGGGATCGAGGCGCTTCAGACCGCGTTGCTGGGTCAGGCCGAGGCCGGGGTCGATTGGGTGATGCCCGGCTTTACCCATCTGCAAACTGCACAGCCCGTCACATGGGGGCATCACATGATGGCCTATGTGGAAATGCTGGGCCGGGATGCGTCGCGATTCCGCGATGCGCGCGCGCGGATGAATGAATGCCCGCTGGGCGCCGCCGCGCTGGCCGGGACATCCTTTCCGATTGATCGCGAGATGACGGCGAAGGATCTGGGATTTGACCGTCCCTGTGCCAACTCGCTGGATGCAGTCAGTGACCGCGATTTTGCGTTGGAATTCCTGTCGGCCGCTTCGATCTGCGCGATGCATCTCAGCCGTTTTGCGGAAGAGCTGGTGATCTGGTCCTCGGCGCAGTTTCGTTTTGTCACACTATCGGACGCGTTTTCCACCGGCTCGTCCATCATGCCGCAGAAGAAGAACCCGGATGCGGCCGAACTGATCCGCGCCAAGGTGGGGCGGATTTTCGGCGCAAATGTCGCGCTGATGATGGTGATGAAGGGCCTGCCGCTGACCTATTCCAAGGACATGCAGGAAGACAAGGAACAGGTGTTTGACGCCGCCGACAACCTGATGCTGGCGCTGGCCGCGATGCAGGGCATGGTGCGCGATATGTCCGCCAATCGCGAGGCTTTGGCCGGGGCTGCGGGGGCAGGGTTTTCCACCGCCACCGACCTGGCCGACTGGCTGGTGCGGGTGCTGAACCTGCCGTTTCGTGACGCCCACCATGTCACCGGCACGCTGGTGGCCATGGCCGAAGATCAAGGCTGTGACCTGCCCGATCTGACGCTGGAACAGATGCAATCCGTGCATTCAGGCATCAATGATACTATCTTCGAGGTGTTGGGGGTTGAGAATTCCGTCGCTTCGCGCGTCAGCTATGGCGGCACAGCCCCGGTACAGGTTCGGGCACAGATCGCCCGCTGGAAGGAGATTTTGGGATGAGACTTCTTATGGCAATCCCCATCGTGGCGCTTTTGGCCGCATGCGGCGCGGATGGCGATCCGGTGCGCCCTAATGTAAGCACCGGGATCAGCGTCAACAGCAATGGCAAGGTCAGTACGGCAACGTCTGTGTCTGCCTCATCCGGCAATGTGACGGTGGCTGTCGGCCTGTGAAGTGGCTGTTTCTGGCGCTGGCCATTTGGGGCGCCATTCACCCGATGGTCTATTTCTTCCAGTGGTTCGGCGAAAACGGCTATGACCTGATGGCGATGGTGGATGCGTGGCATGTAAACGCCGCCACCAGCGGGCTGGTCTGGGACCTGACCATCGCCGCCGTGGCCCTCACGATCTGGATTCTTTACGAGACCGCGACACGGCGCGACTGGCTGCGCCTGATCGCGATCCCGGCTACGTTCTGCATCGGTGTCAGCTGTGGTTTGCCCCTTTACCTGTTCCTGCGAATGCGGTGAGGCCAAGCGGGGCATCCCGGGTTTGAACAAACCGGACGTTCAATGAGCCGCTTCGCGGGACGAAGCGGACCTTCGCTATGTGCCAGCCACCGGAGGCCAGCGTCAGCCCCTGGGGTGGCGACCCACCATTTGCTTCGGGGCGCTTTATGCTCGCAAAGTACATCCACAGAACGAGCGCAGCGCCTGTGTCAGAGTAATCGCCAGCCCAAGGGAGGGGCTGACGATGGCCGGGCCGCTACGCGGCTGTTAACCGGCTTGGTGCTTAACAGCGACGACCGCACTGGGCTCTATGCAGTTATCGGATGCAGCGCGGCATCTGACGACCCACGGCCATGGTTGGCGACATAAGCAGCCCAATCCTGTCGTTCATCGGTGGGGTAGATTGCTGCATCGCGAGCCACTCACACCCCATCAAGAACGATTGGCTCTGTCCGTTCCATCCGGCACAGATCACAGCTGCGCACCGCTTCGGTCACACCCTTCAGGGCCAGTTCACGGAAACTGGGCAAAACGAACGGATCCGCGCGGCTATAGTCCACACCATACCCAAGGTCTTCAAATGACGCGATCGACATCCGGCTTAGCGGGCGATCGCTTCCGGATAGAAACCCGGTCAAGAGCTCGTCGCCAAAAACCAACTCGCGCCAGTGGCCTTCGCGGGTTCCCGCCCCGCCGGTATTGGCCAAGGGCACGGCTGTTCCGCCATCCGGATCAAGACGTGCAAATTCCCTGGAGGCCGCCGGGCCAACAAAGCGCGGGTCCATGGTTCCGGCCCCTGCGATCAGGTTCCTGCGGGACCACAGGGTTCCAAACCCCAGAACATGCGCCATTTCGTGAAGAATAACGTCTGCAAAACTGCCCGCATTTTCGAGGTTCACCACGTCCGCCTGGTCGAATTCCATGACCCCGGTCAGCGGCAACTCAGACCCCGGGCGCAAGACGGTGGGCCCAGCCTGTCCCAGTATTCCGCTCGCGCCATCTATCTCGACGATAGAGGCATCAATCCGCACCCCTGTTAATACGGTTCCTTCAAACTGGATCGGGTCAAACGCCGTGTTTATGACCGCGTCCCAACGGGCGGCAGCGTCGTCGAAAACCGCACGGCGGGCGGTGGTGAAATCTCCTGAAAAAACAAGTTCGATCATGAGTGACCTGCTTTGCATGGATTGGTGTGACCAAATATTAGCAGGAGGTTCACGGACCATGAAACCCGGCCACGCCCATTCGGCGCCGAACAGCCAGAAGCGCGCTTCCTCTAGGCCGAAAAACGCTAGTCTGGAAATCGAAAGCTGATTTCGGTTTTGCAGAACAGACATTCGCGCTCGGAGCCAAGTTCGCAAATCCGAAGCAGCCGCAATGCGTCATTTGAATAGGCCCGCTTATCGTGCAATCGAAGCTGCTTCGGACTCTAACTGGGCCGTGGCGCATGCCTTTTCATATGCTAGACTGACCCAAATCGATGTAAGGATCCCCAATGCCAAATACTGCCCTGATCACCGGCGCCTCCGCGGGTATTGGCCGCGAATTTGCCCGCCTGCATGCTTCAAAAGGCGACGATGTCATTCTGACCGCCCGGCGCGAGGACAGCCTCAACACCCTTAAAGCCGAGTTGGAAGCGGATCACGGCATCACCGCGACGGTCTTTGCGCTCGACCTCGGGGCACCAGGTGGGGCGGAGGCGTTGATCGAGAAAATCACCTCGGCAGGAGTAAGCGTTGATATCCTGATCAACAATGCGGGCTTTGGCGGGCAAGGCACCCATACAGGCCGCGATCTGGCCGCCGAACAGGCGATGATCGACCTGAACGTCAAGACGCTGGTCACCCTCACCCACCATTTCGGCGGGCTTATGGCGGCGCAGGGCGGTGGTAGAATTCTAAATGTCGGCTCGACCGCCGGCTTCATGCCCGGACCCAATCAGGCGGTGTATTTCGCCACCAAGGCTTTTGTCAGTTCCTACAGTCAGGCGGTTGCGCATGAGCTGAAGGACAAGGGTGTGACCTGCACCGTGCTGGCCCCCGGTTATGTCGAAACCGAATTTGCCAAGGTCGCCGATCTGGACGGCACCAACCTTGTCAAAGGCGGTGGCAAGACAGCTGCAAGCGCCGCAAAGCACGGTTATGACGCGATGATGCGTGGCAAGCTGATCACGGTGAACGAGCCCATGCTGGGTCTATTGGTGAATTGGGTCGTGCCGCTGTTGCCCCGTCGCTTGGTTCTGAAAATGATGAGCGATATGCAGGCGAAATAGAACTTACCGCGGCACAATCTCGACCCGGCGGTTCAGCGCGCGCCCCTCGGCGGTCAGATTGGGCGCGACCGGGGCCAGAAACCCGACCCCATCGGCCAGCAAACGGCCACCGTCCACGCCATTCTCCACAAGATGCGCCCGTACCGCCTTGGCACGGCGTTTCGACAGGTCGACATTGTATTCAAGGCTGCCCTGATTGTCGGTATGCCCCACCACCAATATCTCGGCCTCGGGCGCGCCTTGCAGGAAGGTGACCAGTTCCGCCAGCGTTTCACCACTTTCAGGTTTGATCACGGCGCTGTCGGTATCAAACTGGATGCCGTAGAGGGCGATCCGCCCCTCGGTGCTAAGGCCATCTGAAATCTGCCTGGCATCCACCATTTGGAAGCTCAGCTCCTCGGCCTCAATGATGCTGGCCTGCAGATAGGTGCGGCCGTTGTTCTGGCTGGTCAGCAGTGAGATCGTGATCTGCGACGGCACGGGCGATTGCCAAAGGCTGTAGGTGAAGGTGAAACTGTCCACCACCATGCGCGGCGCGGGGAGCCGTTTGATTGTATAGGACAAATCACGGCTGCAGAGTTTTTTGTCGACCTTGCTGTCGCAGGCGAAAACCTCGGAATATCCCTGTTCCTGCAATCGTTTCTCGAAATTTCGGCTGGCAGCAGCCAACGAAACCCCGTCAGGCATCACATAGGCGATCTGCGTGACGATCCCTTCGATCTGGCGCACACCGTTGGCATCGCCAACTGTGAACGTGTCGAACTCCTGATAGTCATAGCCGTTGATCTCACTGCCCTCGAAACGCCCGGTGACAATGTGATCGCTGCTGCCTTCTACATCCGCCAGGGCAGTCAGAGGCAGGGAACCAAATACCAGCGCAGCCATCAATCCAGTTAAAACCCGCATCTCAAATACCTCCGAATATCTTGCAATGGCGTTAGCATAGCATAGGGGGCACGACGCCGCGACGGCATCGGCCCGTTTCCAGGACCAATACAATTTTTCCCAAGATGCGGAATTGTCGCCCAATTTTCGCCAAATTCACTGATTAGCACTGCTGCTGAGCAGGAAAAGTGACTGGAGGAACCATGTCCGATACAACCGCCCCCCGCGTGCTTTTGGCCGCGCCCGCAAAACCCACGCCGCCCGCATCCCAGATGATTGTCGATGTGGCACGTAAATACGGCGTCAGCCCGTTTGCGCAGTTTGGACAGATGATCCGCCTTTGGATGGGCCAGCATCGCCTTCAGTTCGACGAGTATTACGCCAACGCTGTCTTTCGCAAAGACCTTGCCGCCGAGGAAAAACGCCAGTTCGTCGGAGAAGGGGGCAGCCGGAGGCTCAATAATCGCCTGTCGCCGCATCGGGTGACCAGCTTGCGCCCCTTTGTGCGCAACAAGGTGTTTTATGGCGCAATGATGGAGAACTTGGGCTTTCCCACGCCGCGCATTCAGGCTGTGGCGTCTCATAACCGGTCCTTCGGTACGATCCCTGCCCTGCGTGAAGTCGAGCAGATCGAGCAATTTCTTTTGAACGACGCCCGATACCCCTTGTTTGTTAAGCCCGAGGTAGGTTCGGGCAGCGTCGGCTCTGCCTTGATCGTCGAACTGGACCGTGAAACCCGCGAGTTGGTTCTGTCAAACGGAACCCGCGTTGATTTGCGTGCTTTTGCAACCGAAGCATTGGAAGACTATGCCGAAGGGTTCTTGTTTCAGGATGCCGTTGATCAGCACAGTGATCTCTCGGATGTGGCAGGCCGCGCCGTGGGCACGATCCGCGTCGTAACCGTGATGGCCGACGACGAGGCCCCGCAGGTTCTCTACACTTTGTGGAAAGTCCCCTCGCCCAAGGCAATGTCCGACAATTACTGGCAGGATGGGTCAATGCTGGCCGAAATCGACAAGACCAGTGGTGTTTTGAAACAATGCCGACGCGGATCTGGCCCTGATCAAGAAGTGCTTGATACCCACCCCGTCAGCCAAAAGGCCTTTGCTGGCATGCAAGTACCGCATTGGGAAGAGGTGTTGCGCCTCGCGACCAGTGGCCATCAGTTGATGCCGCAGTTCGGTGTTTTTGGCTGGGATATCGGCATCACGCAAGATGGCCCGATGATCATCGAGTGCAATTCCAACCCCCATCACATGCTGTATCAACTGGCAACGGGAAAGGGCATTCTGAACAACGATTTCGCCCCTATCCTGAAACAGGTTGAAGACCGCTCTGAAGAACTCCGGGCAGAGGTGAAGGCAGCCTATGTCAAACATCTCAAGGAACAGCGTTAAGCTGTTAACGCCCTCCCAAGGGTTGCAAACCCATAAGCGGCGGATGCCTTTTCCGATTGATCGGATCAGACATCCGCCCTAATTGCGTGGAATGGATCATTTTCTCTATCAAAACGGCACCCTGCACGCCGAAGACATCCCCGTCGCGGAAATCGCGGCAGAGGTGGGCACGCCCTTCTACCTCTACTCCACCGCTACGCTGTCCCGCCATTACCGGCTGTTTGACGAGGCGTTAGAGGGGATGGAGCATCTGGTCTGTTATGCCATGAAGGCGGCCAGCAATCAGGCGATCCTGAGAACGCTGGCGACATTGGGCGCGGGCATGGATGTGGTCTCGGGCGGGGAGTACCTGCGCGCCCGGGCGGCGGGTGTGCCGGGCGACAAGATCGTCTTTGCGGGCGTCGGCAAAACCGTGGATGAGATGCGCCTCGCGCTTGATGGGGGCATCCGGCAGTTCAACGTCGAAAGCGAACCCGAGATGGAGGCGCTTTCCGCGCTGGCTACCGAGATGGGCAAGGTTGCCCCGATCACCATCCGCGTGAACCCGGATGTCGACGCCAAAACCCATGCCAAAATCGCCACCGGCAAATCCGAAAACAAGTTCGGCATCCCGATCAGCCGCGCCAGCGAGGTTTATGCACTTGCCGCCTCGCTGCCGGGATTGGAGATTGTCGGCATCGACGTGCATATCGGCAGCCAGCTGACCGAGCTTGAACCGTTTCGCCAGGCCTATCAAAAGGTTGCCGAACTGACCGAAACGTTGCGCGGCGAAGGCCACAATATCAAACGCCTCGATCTGGGCGGTGGGCTTGGCATCCCCTATACCCGCTCAAACGACGCACCGCCCCTGCCCACCGAATACGGTGCCTTGATCAAGGACACGCTGGGCCATCTGGGATGTGAGATCGAGATTGAACCGGGGCGTCTGGTGGCCGGGAATGCGGGCATCATGGTGACCAAGGTGATCTATGTGAAATCCGGCGAAGACCGGGATTTCCTGATCCTCGACGGGGCGATGAACGATTTGATCCGCCCGGCCATGTATGACGCCCATCACGATATCATTCCGGTGGTTGAACCCGCGCCCGGCACGGAACAGCAGCCCTATGACATTGTCGGCCCGGTCTGTGAATCCGGTGATACCTTTGCCAAGGGGCGTAATATGCCCCCGCAGAAGGCCGGTGATCTGGTCGCGTTTCGCAGTGCCGGGGCCTATGGTGCAGTGATGTCGAGCGAGTATAACACCCGGCCCCTGATCCCCGAAGTTCTTGTGCATGAGCATCAATTCGCCGTCATCAGGCCACGTCCGACCTTTGACGAGATGATAAATCGCGATACCATACCCGAGTGGCTGTAACGCACCCTGCGGGACCGGCCCTCAGACGGGATAGCATATGGCGATTGACCATAACTCACTAGGCCCTTTGAAACAGCGTCTGCGCTGGCCCCTCACATTGACATGGGCGGGGTTGATTGCCGAGCGCGTGGTGCATGCGTTCTGGCCGCTTTGGACCTTGATTGCCGCCACCGCAGCCGCGCTAATGTTGGGCCTGCATGACGCATTGCCGATCGAAGTGGTGTGGAGCGCGATGGTTATGATCCTGCTGGCCTTCGCCATTTTCGTCTTTTACGGCGTAGGCCGCTTCCGCTGGCCCCCGAAATCCGAGGCGCTGGCCCGGCTGGACGACACCCTGCCCGGCCATCCGCTGACCGCCCTGACCGACCGGCAAGTGATTGGCCGCCTGGACCCCGCGTCCGAAGCACTGTGGAAAGCGCACCTGACCCGGATGGAGGCCCAGGCCGCGCAGGCCCGTGCGGTGGAACCCGATCTGAAACTATCGCATCGCGATCCGTTCGGGATCCGCTATGTCGCCCTGCTGGGGCTGGTCGTGGCACTGATGTTCGGCTCGATCTGGCGGGTGGGATCGGTTGGCGATATGACCCCCGGTGGCGGCGCGGCGCTGGCCTCGGGTCCGGTCTGGGAAGGCTGGGTGGAACCGCCCGCCTATACCGGGCAACCCAGCCTCTACCTTAATGATCTGACCGACACGATCCGCGCGCCCGAAGGCAGCCGCATTACCCTGCGGTTCTATGGCGAGATCGGCGCGCTCAGCGTGGCGGAAACCGTATCGGGGCGCACCGATGATATTGGCGCCGCGACGGACGCGGATCAAAGCTTTGACATCACCCAAAGCGGCGAGCTGCGCATCGACGGCCCCGGCGGACGCAGCTGGGACGTGACCGCCCTGCCCGATGCCGCCCCGACGGTCGAGCTGATGGAAGAGGGCATCAACACCACCTTTGACGGACAGATGAGCCGCCCGTTCCGCGCCCGTGACGATTACGGCGTGACCGGCGGCACGGCCACCTTCCGGCTGGACATCGAGGCGGTGGATCGCCGTTATGGGCTGGCCACTGAGCCTGATCCACGCGATCCGATCGAGTTGGAACTGCCAATGCCGATCACCGGCGACCGGGCCGAGTTTTCCGAGACGCTGATCGAGAACCTGTCGCAACATCCCTGGGCGCATCTGCCTGTCACCCTAACACTGGATGTGGCGGATGCGCGTGATCAGACGGGTGTTTCTGAGGCAAAGCCGATGGCCCTGCCCGCGCGGCGGTTCTTTGATCCTCTGGCCGCGGCGGTTATAGAACAACGCCGCGATCTGCTATGGGCCAAGTCCAATGCGCGCAGCGTCGCGCAGATGCTGCGCGCGATCAGCCATGCGCCGGAAGACGGGTTGTTCCGCAATGACACATCCTACCTGAAACTGCGGGTGATCCTGCGGCGTCTGGAAACGCTGGCCTCGCATGGCAGCCTGACGGACGAAACCCAGGACGAGATCGCCGAGGCGCTGTGGGACCTTGCCGTGTTGCTGGAAGATGGCGATATCGGAGATGCGCTGGAACGGATGCGCGAGGCGCAGGAACGCCTGTCCGAGGCGATCAAGCGTGGTGCCAGCGACGAGGAAATCGCCCAGCTGATGCAGGAATTGCGCGACGCCACGCAGGATTATCTGCGCCAGAAGTCGCAGCAAGCCCAGCGCGAGCAGGACAGCACGGATGAGCGCGACCGCGGTGATCAGAACATGACCATGCTGGATCAACAAGATCTGCAGGACATGATGGACCGTATTCAGGAACTCATGGAACAGGGCCGCATGGCCGAAGCCCAGCAGGCTTTGGAAGAGTTTCAGGAGATGATGGAAAACCTGCGCGTCACCGAAGGGCAGCGCGGGCAAGGTGGTGACAATCCCGGTGAGCAGGCCATGGAAGGGCTGGCCGATACGCTGCGCGAACAGCAGGGCCTGTCCGATCAGGCCTTCCGCGATCTGCAGGAGCAGTTCAACCCCAATGCCAATCAGGGCCAGAGCCAGGGCAATCAGGGCCGTAGTGGCGACATGGGTCAGGGGGAAGGCCATGAAGGCCAAAGCGGTCAGGGCCAGGGCCAGGGCGGAGAGCAACGCGGCCGTGGCCGCGATGATCCCCTGGCCGGTGACGGCGGCGGGTCACTGGCCGAGCGGCAAGAGGCGCTGCGCCGCCGTCTGGAAGCACAACGCGACGCCATGCCCGGGATCGGTGGTGAGGCCGGAGAGGCCGCGCGCGAGTCGCTGGGCCGGGCCGAAGATGCCATGGAAGGCGCAGAAGAGGCGCTGCGCAATGATGATCTGGCCGAGGCGATTGATCGCCAGTCCGAAGCCATGGAAGCCCTGCGCGACGGCATGCGCAACCTTGGCGAAGCGCTGGCCGAGAACCAGCAAACCCAAGGCGGTCAGGGGCAGGCGCTGGGACAGTTCGGCGAAGAGCAATCCGACCCGCTGGGCCGGGTGCCGGGCCGGGGCAGCCAGGTGGGTACGCAGGACGATCTGTTGCAGGGCGAGGATGTCTATCGCCGCGCGCGCGAATTGCTGGATGAAATTCGCCGCCGCTCGGGCGAAGGCGCGCGCCCGGAACAGGAACGGGATTACCTGCGGCGGCTGCTCGACCGGTTCTAAAGCGCGTCAATCCAGATCGAAGCTCTTTACGACAGACCTGCCAATCACGCGGAATCCCTTACGCCCCTTGATTGCGGATACCGGAATTTCCACCTCGAATGGCGACATGGCCGTGAAGATCGCGTTGGTGCGATCCCAGAGCACGTCTACACTCCAATACTCGGGCTGGGAGACATAGACATGCGGCTCCAGCGAAACGGTGCCGCCGCCCGACGTGACCTCGCCCGCGACCACCAGTTCCGGTTCGGCCCCGTCATGCGAGATATAGGCGCTGGTGAAATTGACCAGTTCGATATTGGCTTTCATCACACTCTCCTACTGGTTGAACTAGATTCAACAAGCTTACCGCAGAGTGGTTAGAATCCGAAATCACACCGGTTTGCGCATCACCGCCGGTACAACCTCGACCGCTGCGGCCAGCAGGATCAGCACCGCACCCGCAGCCTGCATCACGCCAAATGGCTCGTCCAGGAACAACGCCCCGGTGATCACCCCTGACAGGATTTCCGCCGTCAGCAGAAAGCTGATCACAGCCGGGGATAGCCGCTGTGCGCTCCATAGGGTCAATGCGAGAATAGGCAATACATAGACCACCCCTGCCAGTGCGCCCATGCCCTTGGCGCTCCAGTCTCCCAACCCTGCAAGGCCGTCACCAGCCCCCGGCAGGATGAACACCGCGCCGATCAACGTGGCGGCTATGGCCGTAACCAGAGACAGGCTCATCGCGTTCATCCGACCGCCAGTGAAAATCAGTGCCGCGCCCCCGGCCCATGCCATGCCCGAGATCACCCCCAGCACATCGCCAAATCCGATCCCGTCCAACGAGATGTCGCCCCCCAGCACAAGATAGGCACCCAGCAAAGACAGGCCCACCGCAGCAGTTGACGGCCAACCCCAACGTTGGCCCAGAAAGGCCCACTCGATGATCTTGCTCCACGCAGGCGCGAGGTAGAACAGCAGGACGACGCGCACCACGTCTGAAAAGGTGATGGCAACGGAATAGAAGGTCACTGCCACGCCAACCAGAGTGGCCCCCATCACGCCCCGGGCGCTGATCTGAAGGGGGACGCGCCGGATCGTTACAAACGCCAGCGCCGCCGCCGCCGCGCCGATATTCATCGTCACACTGCCCCATGCGCCGCTCATGCCAAGGCTTTCCAGATAGCGGATGGGAATCCACCAAATGCCCCAGAGCAGAGCCGAAACGAATGCCAGAATGACCGGCAGAGAGATGTTTTCAGAGGCCAAGCGCTTGCCGCCGTTCTTCGGCAAAGCTCTGCACCAGCCGGTCCGCCACCAGTGCCAGTATGGCCATGGCCGCACCCGAGGCGATGCCGAGGCCCACATCGGCCTTGGCCAGCGACCCGTATATCGATTGGCCCAGTCCGGTGGTTCCGACCAGCGCAGCAATCACCAGCATTGCAAAGGCGTATAGGATCGTTTGATTCAGCCCCAATAGTATTGTGGGGGCCGCATAAGGGATGCGCACTTCGGTCATGGTTTGCCATTCCGTTGCCCCAGACGAAATCGAGGCTTCGATCAATTCTTCGGGTGTATTGATCAACCCATGTCTGGTGTAGCGGATCATCGGCACGATGGCGTACATGCATATCGCCAGAAACGCCGAGAACTCACCAATCTGGAAGAACATGATCACCGGGATCAAGTAGACAAACAAAGGGATCGTTTGCAGCATGTCACATATCGGCTGAACGACGCGCCACGCCAACGGGCTGACTGCGCATAACAGGCCGATTGCTCCTCCAACGGCTGCGCAGAAGGCAACTGAAGCACCCGACATGTAAAGCGAGACAAGCGCGCGCTCCCACAAGCCACTGATCAAGATCAATACAAGCATGATCACAGCAAAACTGGCCAGCTTGCGGCCACCCGAAATCCAACCCAAGGCACCCGCACCGACCAGGACAAAAGGCCAAGGCAACTCGACGATGCCCGTTTCGATGATTCCAGCAATAACAACAAGCACCCCACCAATCGCGGCCCTTCCCCGCACCGCGAGCAAGCCAGCGATCGCAAGGGCAACTACATAGAATGCCATGCTCATTCCAGCTGTCCATTGAAAGCCCCAAGTAAAGGGCAAAACCGCGCCGTCGAGGCCGATTTTGAGCGGCAGCAAGCCAAAGAACATCGCCCCGTTCTTGAGACTGTCCAAGCCAGCTCCGTTTTGCTGCAGAACACCCGTCAAACCCTGATCCAACCACTTGGCCACAGGGTCCAGAAGTGTAATGGACGTTGGGTCTGACAGCTGGCTCCAATATAGCAACGACACCACCAAACCGATTGCCGCAATACCCAGCGCCACCCGTAGATCATAGCGTTCGCGCTCGTGGGCCATTCTACCGCTATACCGATCAATAATGATGGCAAAAACGACGATAACCGCGCCAGCCATCAGGCTGGGGCCGAAAAAGGCCTTGCGCATCATCAGCAACACTTCCCAGCCGATATCCTTAAAACCGCCAATGACAGCGGCAATGATCACCATGCTGAGAGCAGCCATAAGGCATTGATTCACCCCCACCATGATCTGGGTCTTGGCCGATGGGATTTCGATCAGGAACAACTGCTGTAGCCGTGTGCCACCGCTCATCACCGCAGCTTCTTTGATGTCACTTTCAACTCGTTCCAGCCCCAGTATCACATTGCGCGCCATTGGGGGGGCCGCATAGATCGCACTCGCAATCAGCCCTACGACAGGCCCAAAACCAAAGAGAAACAAAAGCGGTGTTAGATAAGCGAAGGTCGGGACGGTCTGCATCACATCCAGAACGGTCTGGATCGCATTCTTAAAGCGCGGAAACTCGTTTGCTATGACCCCGATAAAGCCGCCAGTGAGCAGCGCAAGTGGCACTGATACCGACACTAACGCCAGCGTCGCCATGCCTTCCAGCCAATATCCCGACGCGACAACAAACCCTAGGCCCGAAAGGCCCAGCGCCGCCATCCATACCCCACCAATGTACCAGCCAAGCGCGGTCACCAAGCCAATCATCAGCGGCCAGGGCATCCCGGTGAAAACCATGTTGGCCCAATCCATCGGGTAGGCCAAAATTGCAGAAAACACCCGCATTACCGGCTTGATCAGTTCAAGAAACCAGCCCAGCGAGGTGCCGATCCAGTCAGATGCGGGAATGGCCCATTCTGCCGGGTATTTCACCAGCCAGGGCAGATACGGGTCCAGCAACAGGCAGGCCGCGCCAACCAGAAGCGTCACAAGCGCGGCGATGGTGCCACGGCTGAGGCCGTCCAGCGCGGGCAGGATCGGCGGCGCCTGTTCCTGAACGCTCATGCCTCGTCCACCTGCAGGGCGGCGGCCAGAACCTTGGGATCGACCACGCCGATTTTCTTGCCGTCCTTGCTCCAGACCGGAACGGGATCGTAAAGCGACATGCAAGAGGCCAACGCCTCTTCCAGTGTCATATCTTCACGCAGGCCGGGATCGTCGGGGGTTTTGTCATCTGCGGCGTTGTCCCGCATGACCGAGGCAACGCGCGCATGGCGGCCCTTGACCACATCCTTGGAAAACTCGCGCACATAATCGTCAACCGGATTCAGCACGATTTCGGTGGGCGTGCCGATTTGTACAATCTTGCCATCGCGCATGATGGCGATGCGATCGGCAATCTTCAGCGCCTCGGCAATATCATGAGTGATAAATACGATGCTTTTCTTAAGTGTCGCCTGAATGTTGATGAATTCGTCCTGCAACTGGCGACGGATCAGCGGATCAAGCGCCGAAAACGGTTCGTCCAGAAACCAGATATCGGGGTTCACCGCGAGGCTGCGGGCGATGCCTACACGCTGACGTTGCCCACCAGACAGCTGGCGCGGATAAGAATCGCCGCGCCCTTCAAGGCCCACAAGTTCGATCACTTCCTGCGCGCGTTTGAGACGCTCGGGTTTGCCCTGCCCCTGCATCTTCAGGGGAAAGGCCACATTCTCGGTCACAGTCATGTGCGGGAACAGGCCAAAATGCTGGAACACCATGCCCAGCTTGCGGCGGCGCAGCTCAATCAGGCGGGCCTTGGTCGCATCAACAAGGTTCTCACCTTCGATCAGGATTTCACCGCTCGTGGCATGCAACAGCTGCGAGATGCAACGCACGATCGTGGACTTCCCTGACCCGGAAAGCCCCATTATAACAAAGAGTTCGCCTTGTCTGACATCAAACGTGGCGTCTTGCACGGCGGGGATCAGCCCATCATCGCGCAAGCTTTGGGCGGCGATATCACTATCGCCGCCCGCGCTGGCCAAAGCTTCGGCCAGTTTGGTTTCTGCATTCGGGCCAAAGACCTGCCAGACACCCCGGCAGCTAATGGCGGGTTCGTCTGTTCCCGTCTGACTGGTCATGGCGCGCCGCTTAGTTGGTGGCCGCGTCGACAACGGGCTTCCAGGTGCCCTCGTTCTCGGCCATCCAGGCGGCAACCACCTCTTCAACCGACTTCCCGTCAACGTCGATCATGCCCATCATTGGCTGCTGATCGGCGACATCCAGAGTATAGTTGCTCAGGATTTCATAGGCGGCAGGCCATTTTTCTTCCATGCCGGACCATGCGCCCTTAAAGATACGGGTCGGGGCGAAATCGCAGTCATGCGTGGCATCAGGGTTGGTGCCCCAGGCCGGATCGGTAAAGCATTCCTCGTTGCCGACCGGCAGATCGACAAACTTGACGTCATAGGCGGACATGGCCCAATGCGGCTGCCAGAAGGTGATCAGCAGCGGCGTGCCTTTCTCGGTCGCGGCGCGCAGTTCGGTGATCAGGGCCCCTTCAGAGCCAGCCGGGACCGCCTTGAACGGCAGACCAAAACCAGCCATCCGGTCAGCGCCCGGTGTGCCCCAGTCTGCGGGGTAATCCACAAGCCTGCCCATGGGCAGGGTTTCTGCCGTGGCAAAATTCGCGGCACAATCCTGCAAAGCCTCCCAGGCGGGCAGCCCCGGGCACAGTTCGGCCACATGGGATGGATAGGCGATGCCTTCCTTGGCGGCCAGTTCCAGATCGCCCAGCTCGACAACGCCGCCAGCTTCGACCTGTTTGGCATAGTCGTCCGAGACGTTGGAGGACCAGATTTCAAGCGCGGCATGGAGTTCGCCATCAGCCATGGCCTGATACATGTTCATGTAACCCGCGGTGGTATATTCCACCTGGTAGCCTGCGGCTTTCAGCATCTCGCCCGCCACATGGGTGGTGATGTGCTGGCCGGTCCATTCATTGATCGCCAGCTTGATCGGCTCGTCCACGGCACCCAGGTCGGCAGCATAGCCAACACTTGCCACGGCGCTGATCGCCAGACCCAATTTCAAACTTTTCATGATATTCTCCCCATTTCATTTTTTATTGACTGGTCAGTCAATATAACGATGTTGCACTCAGGGCAAACTGTTTTGCAAAGCGCGGTCTTGCCCGAAGTATCCTCGGATTGTTACAGGCTGTCACCCACCGATTTACATGTTTTCGCCGCTGATTTAGCATCATTGGCCTTATGGATCGGTTTTCCAACGCGCCTTTGCAGATTCTCATCCTGGTCACGCCACATTTCAATCTGGCGGCCACCACTGGCTTTGTCGATCCTTTTCGCGCTGCGAATTATCTGGACGGCACCTCGCGCTTTCGCTGGCAGATCGTGTCGGAGAAAGGCGGCATGGTCGCGGCCAGCAACGGGCTTGAGATCGATACGATTCCCTTATCGCAGGTGCAGGGCAACCGGCGCGACATCGTCATCGTTTCGTCCAGCTGGGCACCCGAGGCCTATAACAGCACACCGCTTCATGCCGCCCTGTGGTGGTGGGCGCGGCAAGGGGCCACGATCGGCGCATTGGACACAGGCGCGTTTATCCTGGCGCAGGCCGGGCTGCTGAACGGCAAGCGCGCGACAGTCCATTACGAACACATGGATGCTTTTGGCGAAATGTTTCCCAATACTGAGGTCACCGAGGATTTATTCGTCTTTGACGGCAACCGGATTTCCTGTGCTGGCGGGTCTGCGGCGATTGATTTCGCGTTGAACATCCTGCGTGGCACCCATGGCGATGCCAAGGCCAACGCCGCCGCACGTTATCTGTTTCACCAATCGGTGCGCCCGTCGGGCAGTCAGCAAAACGCTGATCCGGTCGAGCCTCTGGGCAACACCGCGCCACGCAATGTGCGCCGGGCCATCGCGCTGATGGAACAGAACCTTGAGATTCCCCTGTCCATTGCCGAGATATGCGAGCAGACCGGAATTTCGCATCGCCAGTTGGATCGGCTGTTCCGTGACTACGTCAAGAAAACGCCATCGCTGTATTATCGCGACATCCGGCTCGACCGCGCCCGTGGCTTGGTTACGCAGACGGAAATGCCGTTGGCACAGGTGGGGCTTGCCTCGGGCTTTGCCTCTCAGGTGCATTTCTCGCGCGCTTATCGGCAACGCTTTGGCATGCCACCCCGACAAGACAGGGTCGAGGGCCGGGTACCGTTCGAATTTCGTGCGTGGCCGATGCATCGTAAACGCCCTTGAAGGCGATTTATGTTAAACGGATGGCGAGCTGCGCATATTGAATCTGCCGGTTCCGGGTGACCATCATCCTCTCAGTTCACGCCAGCACCGGAGGCCCGCATGACCACTTTGCCATCGAAACAGGATTTCGAGTTCATCTCGAAAGGCTATTCGGCCGATGAAGGCAATTCGCAATCCCTGCGGGCCGAGGCCTATACCGAGGCCGACTGGTTCCGGGCTGACGTGAATGCCATTCTGGCCAAAAGCTGGCAATGGGTGTGCCATGTCGAAAAGCTGCGCGAACCGGGATCCTACGTTACCGTGTCGATTGCCGAGCAACCCATCGCCGTGGTCCGCGATCGCGAAGGCGATCTGCGTGCTTTCTACAATGTCTGCAAACACCGCGCGCATGAGTTGCTGTCCGGCGAAGGCAATACCAGCCGGATCATGTGCCCCTATCACGCTTGGGTCTACAAATTGGACGGGCAACTGGTCCGCGCGCCCGAGACCGAGCATCTGGAGGATTTCAACACCAAAGACATTTGCCTGAGCCAGGTTCAGGTCGAAGAATTCGCCGGGTTCATCTATGTCAATCTGGATCCGAATGCACCCTCGCTGGCCGAGCAATCCGGCGATCTGGAAAACGAAATCCGCCACTGGGCACCGGATATTGATCAACTGACCTTCGGGCATCGCCTGACCTATGACATCAAGTCAAACTGGAAAAACGTGGTCGACAACTTCCTCGAATGTTACCACTGCCCCACCGCGCACAAGGATTTCTGCGATTTGGTGGACATGGACACTTACAAGGTGACCACCTATGGCATTTATTCGTCCCATATGGCCGAAGCGGGCAAGGGGACAAACACCGCTTATGATGTCTCCAACGCGACCGTGCGCACCCATGCGGTGTGGTGGCTGTGGCCCACGACCTGCCTGATGCGCTATCCGGGCCGATCCTCGATGATCGTGTTGAACATCATACCCGTCGGGCCGGACCGGACACTGGAGACCTATGATTTTTTCCTCGAAACGCCCGAACCTGACCCGATGGAGATCGACGCAATGCGCTATCTGGATGAAGTGCTGCAGGTCGAGGACATCGGATTGGTGGAAAGTGTGCAGCGCGGCATGAACACGCCCGCCTTCACGCAAGGACGCATCGTCAATGATCCTTCAGGATCGGGCAAATCCGAGCATGCGGTGCATCATTTTCATGGGCTGGTGCTGGATGCATACCAAAAGGCCATCCCTGCATGAGCCGACCCAATATCGTTGTCGTCATGGCCGATCAATTGGCCCCGCATTTCACCGGGGTTTACGGGCACGGCGTGGCGAAGACCCCGCATCTTGATGCACTGGCCGCGCGGGGAATGCGCTTTGATGCCGCCTATTGCAACTCGCCGCTCTGTGCACCATCGCGCTTTGCCTTCATGTCCGGGCAGTTGATCAGCCGCATTGCCGCTTATGACAATGCCAGCGAGTTCCGCGCCAGCGTGCCTACCTTTGCGCATTACCTGACGGCATTGGGCTATCGCACCTGCCTGTCTGGCAAGATGCATTTCGTTGGCCCCGACCAGAAACACGGATTTCAGGATCGCGTGACCACCGATATCTACCCCTCCGATTTCGCCTGGACCCCCGATTGGGAGGCCCCGGACGAGCGCATCGACAAGTGGTATCACAACATGCAGACCGTCAAGGAAAGTGGCGAGGCAGTGGCCACCTTCCAGATCGACTACGATGACGAGGTCGAGTTTGCCGCCCGCCGCTGGCTGATCGACCGGGGGCGTGACAGGGCCGCTGGTGAAGCCGCTCCTTTCGCGCTGGTGGCCAGCTTCATCCACCCGCACGATCCCTATGTCGCCAAGCCGGAATGGTGGACCCTCTATTCAGACGACGACATTGACCTGCCGAACCCGGCACCCGACCCGCAAGACCCCTTTTCACAACGCATCATGGACGGGATCGAAGCCAGCTATGTCCCCCTGACCGAAGAAGAAACCATCCGTGCGCGGCGCGCCTATCTGGCCAATGTCAGCTATTTCGACAGCAAGATCGGTGCGGTGGTGAAGGCGCTGGAAGATATCGGTGAGTTGGACAACACCATCGTCATCGTCACAGCCGATCACGGCGACATGCTGGGCGAGCGAGGGTTGTGGTACAAGATGAACTTCTTTGAACATTCCGCCCGTGTTCCGTTGGTCATGGCCGGGCCGGGCGTGACGCAAGGCACTGCTCCGAACGCCTGCTCATTGGTCGATCTGCTGCCTACATTCCTCGACATCGCGAGGGGTGACGCGGACATTCTGGGCGAGCCGATTGACGGGCGGTCCCTGATGCCGCTGGCCCGAGGTGAGGCCGATCCGATAGACGAAGCCATCGGCGAATACTGCGCCGAGATGACCGCCGCGCCCGTCTTCATGATCCGGCGCGGGCCGCTCAAATACATCCACTGCGATCTCGATCCGCCGCAGCTTTATGACCTTGGCGAGGACCCAGACGAGCGGGTAAATGTGGCCGCCGATCCGACCTATGCAGATCAGTCCGCTGGTTTTGCCGCCGAAGTGGCCGACCGCTGGGACAGCGAGGCCTTGCGCACCAATATCATCGCGACCCAGAAATCCCGCCGCGCGCTGCATGCCGCGATGGAGGCGGGCGCAGGCGAGCATTGGGATTACGATCCGCCTTCAGATGCCTCCCAGCAATATGTCCGCAATCACATGGACTGGACCAAAGCCGCCGCGCATTACCGCTTTCCCCCCCTTAAGGATGACACCACATGAGACTGAACGGAAAAATCGCCCTCGTCACCGGCGGGCGGGGCGGCATTGGCCGCGCGATCTGCGCCCGGTTCGAGAAGGAAGGCGCCACCGTCTATGCCGCAGATCTGAGTGAAACGGGATCTCTGGGTGAAACCGACACAACCCGTTTCGTGCAGCTTGACGTGGCCGATGAAGACGCCGTGAAAGCCGCCATGAACAAGGTCGGCGCGGAAATGGGCCATCTTGATATCCTCGTCAACGCCGCCGGGATCGAGATTGAGAAGACCATCGAAGAGACCACGCTGGAGGAATGGAACCGGTCCTTCGCGGTCAACGTCACCGGCACCTTCCTCACGTCGAAACACGCCCTGCCCCTGATGCGCAAGGCGGCTGCGAATGGCGCGTCGGCCTCGCTGATCAATTTTGGCTCTTATGACGGGTTCATCGCCGATCCGGGCCTTGCAGCCTATTGCGCGACAAAGGGGGCGGTGCATGCGCTAACCCGTGCGATGGCCTGTGATCACGGCCCCGAAGGTATCCGCGTCAACGCCATCTGCCCCGGTTACATCGACACGCCGATGCTGCAAAGCTTCTTCACCGGTGATGGCTCGGGCGCGGGCGGCAAAAGCATCGACGAGCTGCAACAGGCCGTGCGCGACGTACACCCGATGCGCACCTATGGAACCCCCGGCGACATCGCCAATCTGGTCACATGGCTGGCCAGCGACGAGGCGCGCTATGCGTCGGGGCAGCTATGGGTGTTGGATGGTGGGCTCAGCGCGCAGGTACAACAGATGAAACTATGAAGGATATTTCCCCATGCGCCTGAACGGCAAGACAGCATTGATCACCGGCGGGCGGCAAGGCATTGGCCGGGGCATCGTCGAGGCTTTCATGAAGGAAGGCGCAACCGTCACCACATGTGGTCGCGGCCCGCGTCCCGAAGGCTTGCCCGATGGCTGCGGATGGGTGCAGGCAGATGTGGCTGACCCCGCACAGATGGCAACTCTGACGCGCGCGCTGCCAACGCTGGACATCCTTGTGAACAATGCAGGCGTACAGGTCGAAAAACCCGTCACCGACAGCACGGATGCCGATTGGGATCTGGTGATCGGGGCCAATTGCCGGGGCACCTTCAACTGTTGTCGTGCCTTCATCCCTCTGATGCCAAAGGGCGGGGCGATCATCAACATCGGATCAATCTCAGGCCAACACGCCGATCCCTCCATGGCGCTTTACAATGCCTCGAAAGCCTTCGTGCACGGCCTGACCCGCTCGATCGCCGTGGATCATGGCCCGGATATCCGTTGCAACGCGATCTGTCCGGGATGGATCAATACCGGCATGCTTGACGCCGGGTTTGACCTTGCTGTCAATCCGACCGCAGCGCGCACAGACGCCCTGGCCCGCCACCCGGCTGCCCGTTTTGGCGAGGCGCGCGATATCGCGGCCATGGCCGTGTGGCTGGCGTCGGATGAGGCATCCTTTGCCACCGGTCAACTGTTCACGATCGATGGCGGCATGACCGCCGCCTCCCCCATCAATCCGGGCCTCTTCTCATGAGCAATATCACCCACACAGCCTGCGTTGGCGCCGGCGTCATCGGCGCCAGTTGGGCTGCCCTCTTCCTTGCTTCGGGGCGCAGCGTAGCGGTGTTTGACCCCGCCGAGACAGCGGAAAAAGCTGTGCGAACCTACATTGAAACGGCCTGGCCCGCCCTCACTGAGCTGGGGCTGACAGATCACGGCACGCCCGACGCGATCAGTTTTCACACCAGTGCCGCTGCCGCCGTCGAAGGCGCCGATTTCGTTCAGGAAAACGTGCCCGAGCGCATTGCCATCAAACACGCAACTTTCGCCGAAATCGAACCGCTTCTCAAGCCAACGGCCATCGTGGCCAGCTCGGCCTCGGGGCTGACACTGGGCCAGATGCAGGCAGGCTGGCAAACCCCCTCACGCTTCGTGCTGGGTCACCCGTTCAACCCGCCACACCTGATTCCGCTGGTCGAGGTGATGGGAAATGACAAGACCACTCCCGGTGTGGTCGATGCCGCGCGGACGTTTTACGAAAGCCTTGGCAAAGTCACCATCCGCGTGAACCGCGAGGTGCCGGGCCATGTTGCCAACCGCCTGCAGGCCGCCCTCTGGCGCGAAGCGATCCATCTGGTGCTTGAAGGCGTGGCCTCGGTCGACGATGTGGACAAGGCTGTCTGGGCGGGCCCGGGCCTGCGATGGGCCGCGATGGGCCCAACGACACTTTTCCATCTCGGCGCAGGCGAGGGCGGGTTAGAGGCGTTCTGCGAGCATTTCGCCGACACGTTCAACGGCTGGTGGGACGGCTTGGGCAAACCGCATCTGGATGCGGCGACCCGCGAGGCCATGGTCAAAGGCATGGCCGACGCCAGCGCGGGTCAATCCCCCGCAGACCTGTCCGCCAGGCGCGACGCCCTGATCACCGCCATGCAAAAAGCCACGCGCGATCTGCGTTAAGCACCCTGTTTCTTCTGGCCGGAAATATCCCCGCCGGAGGCATCGCCCGATCAAGGCCACGACACCGCCGGCGAACAAGGCGTCACCTTCCAACTACGCGCCGAGGCGACCGCCCTTCGCGGGCGACGAGATATCAAGCGTGCCCGGCAGGGCACACCTTCAGATCAAACCACCTCGCCCGCGTCTTCGCCAAGGAAACCGCCGGACTGGCGCGACCAAAGGCTGGCATAAACCCCGTTCAGCGCCAGCAATTCGTCATGGGTGCCATCCTCGACCACGCGACCCTGATCCATCACCACGATCCGGTCCATCTGGGCAATCGTACTTAGCCGATGGGCAATGGCGATCACTGTCTTGCCTTCCATGAGGCCAAACAGCGTGTCCTGAATGGCCGCCTCGACCTCGCTGTCCAAAGCGCTTGTTGCTTCGTCCAGCACCAGGATCGGCGCATCTTTCAGGATCACACGGGCAATGGAAATCCGCTGGCGCTGGCCACCAGACAGTTTCACGCCCCGTTCCCCGACAAGAGCGGCATAGCCACGGCGGCCCTTGGTGTCTTCCAGATCCATGATGAAGTCATGCGCCTCGGCGCGCTTTGCTGCCGCCACCATCGCCGCCTCATCCGCATTGGCGCGTCCATAGAGGATGTTGGCCCGGATCGAGCGGTGTAAAAGCGAGCTGTCCTGGCTGACCATACCAATGGCCCGACGCAGCGAGGTTTGGGTGACCTTGCTGACATCCTGCCCGTCGATCAGGATCTGACCGGCCTCAGCGTCGCGGAACCGCAACAGCAGGTTCACAAGGCTGGATTTGCCCGCGCCCGAGCGCCCCACAAGGCCGACTTTTTGACCCGGCGCAATCTCAAGATTGACCCCGTCCAGACCCCCACGGCCCTTGCCATAATGGTGGCTGACATCGCGAAACTCGATCTGCGCCTTACGCACCTGCAAGGCCGCGGCACCTTCAGCGTCCACCACATCATGCGGCACGGAAACCGAGCGCAAGCCCTCGCGGATCACGCCAGCATGTTCAAACAGCCGGATGGTGACCCACATGATCCAGCCCGACATGCCGTTCAACCGGATGGTGAGGGCCGAGGCCGCGGCAACCTCGCCGACACTGACCTTGCCCAATGACCACAGCCAGATTGCCGGGATCATCATGCTCAGGATCAACACGCCGTTGATGATGTTCAACCCGAAACTCAATTCGGTCATCAGCCGCAGGAACCGCTGAAACCGCAGGCGCAGGCGCTTCATCGCGCTCAGCACATAGGTTTCCTCAGTGCCTTCATCGGCAAACAGCTTGATGGTTTCGATATTGGTATAGGCATCCACCACCCGCGCGGTGACGGTCGAGCGCGCGTCCGACCATTTCTCGCTGGCTACGCCAACGCGGCGCGCAATGTAGCGTACGTAAAGCGCGTAAATCACCACCCACGCCAACAGAGGCAGGGCCAGAATCGGATGCACACCGGCCAGAATAACGGCAGCCCCCAGCACATAGGTGATCGAATACCAGATGCCCTCGAACGCCATATAGGTGCCGTCCTCGACAGCCTCGCCCAGTTGCATCACCCGGTTGGTCAACCGCCCGGCAAACTCGTTCTGGAAGAACCCGGTGGATTGACCCAACAGGTGTTTATGCGCCCGCCAGCGCACCTGTTCCTGCATGTTGCCTGCCAGGGTCTGCTCCAAAAGCAAATGGTTCACGCCGATCACCACGGGGCGCAATGTCAGGATCAGCACTGCCGCGATGATCAGCTCCCAGCCATGATCCGCCATCAGGCTGCCAGGTTCACTGGCCCCCAACAGGTCAATCACCCGGCCCGAATAGAAAATCAGGCCGGTTTCCATCAACGCCACAATGATACCGCTGAGCGCCATCAGTCCCATATATTTGCGGAACGGGCCGTAATGGGATTTGAGGTACGCCCACAACGTCGAGGGCGGTGTTTCCTTCGGCGAAGGCGCAAAGGGATTCACAAGGTTTTCGAAGAATTTATACATGACGGTCGCCTCTTACTGGCGGAAATTTCAGAATACACAAATGTGTCAGATGGCGCTGTGGCGGCCACCCATACGGAAGTGGCGCGCCTTAGCTAAAGGTGTTCCAGATCCCGTAATACATGTGTATCCTCCGTCTTGATTGCAGCTTTGATAGCGCGAACAAATCCGCTTGTCACGCAGTTTCAATACCCAATGTCTGTAACAGGTTTTTGGCGGCCGCTGCCGGGGTCATCTTGCCCTCGGCGACAGCGGTGCTTTTCGCCGCCATCTCGGTCCTGGCCTGCGCTGTGTCCAGCCGTGCCAACAAGGCCTGCCGCACCTCCTGTTCAAACCAGTAACGCGCCTGATCTGCGCGACGACCCTCAAAATGCCCATGCTCACGCCGCCACTTGGTCAATGCCTGCATCTCGTCCCAGGCGGTTTGCAATCCATCCTCTTCCAGCGCCGAAACGGTCATCGCCTTGGGGTATCCTTCGGGGTCTTGAGGGCGTTTGCGCAAGAGCCTCAGCGCCCCGGCATAATCCGCACAGGTGCGCATCGCGGCCGCTTTCAGATCGCCATCGGCCTTGTTGATCAGGATCAGATCGGCCATTTCCATGATGCCGCGCTTCACACCCTGCAATTCGTCGCCCCCAGCAGGGGCCAGCAGCAGGATGAACAGGTCCGACATTTCGGCCACAACGGTTTCGGATTGGCCGACACCCACGGTTTCAATCAGCACCACGTCAAAGCCCGCCGCCTCGCATAAGGCCACCGCCTCGCGGGTCCGTCTGGCTACGCCACCCAGATGCGACTGGCTTGGGGAAGGGCGGATAAACGCATTCGGATCACGGCTGAGCCGGTCCATGCGTGTCTTGTCGCCCAGAATAGAGCCCCCAGACCGGGCCGAACTGGGATCAACCGCCAGCACAGCCACACGCAACCCTTGCGCGGTCAGCATCATGCCAAAGCTTTCGATGAAGGTGGATTTGCCCACTCCCGGCGTGCCGCTCAGACCGATGCGAATGGCCTGCCGACCGGATGCTTTCAATCGCTCGCTCAACTCGGCGGCCAGTGCCCGGTGATCGGCGCGCGCACTTTCAATCAGGGTGATCGCACGCGCCAAAGCCCGACGCTCCCCTGCCAAAACCCGCTCACTCAGCTGCTCGATATCCATCGCCACGTGCCCCGTTCTGTCTATCTGTCTTCATGCCTTGCGCGCCTGTCGAATGTCCAGCCCCCGCTCTTTCCAATTGTTCCCGCAAAATCCATAACAGCAGGTGTGAGCGAGACACTTCCCATCCACAGCGTGACCCCAGCGCTGATCGACGCCCTGCGCCGCCATGGCCGCGCCGTGCTGCAAGCGCCACCGGGTGCGGGCAAAACAACGGTCGTACCGTTGGAGATGCTAAAGGCAGAGTTAACCAAGGACCGCATTCTTATGCTGGAGCCGCGCCGACTGGCAGCGCGCGCCGCGGCGGAACGCATGGCCGAAACACTTCGGGAATCCGCCGGGCAAACCGTGGGCTATCGTGTGCGCGGCGAAGCGAAGATCAGCAAGGCCACGCGGATCGAGGTGGTCACCGAGGGAATATTGACCCGAATGATCCAATCTGATCCGGAACTCAGCGGGATCGGTGCAGTCATTTTCGATGAATTCCACGAACGCTCGCTGAATGCCGATCTGGGGCTGGCCTTGTGCCTCGAAATCGCAGGCGCGCTGCGCGAGGACCTGATCTTGCTGGCCATGTCTGCCACGCTGGACGCCGAACCCGTCGCGGCGTTGATGAACGCTCCGATCCTGACCTCTGAAGGCCGCGCCTTTCCGGTCGAAACCCGCTGGCTGCCACGCCCCTTGCGCAAGGAAACACGGTTTGATCAGGCGGTTACTGACCTCACTGTTCAGGCAGTATCCGAGACAACGGGCGGCGTTCTGGTCTTCCTGCCGGGCGAGGGTGAGATCAGGCGCACCGAGGCGGTGCTCAAAGCCCGCCTGTCTGATGATTGCCATATCCATCCCCTGTTCGGCGCCATGCCTTTTGCCGCACAGCGCGCGGCCATCCAGCCTGCGCAAAAGGGCCGCAAGATCGTGTTGGCCACGTCGATCGCTGAAACCTCGCTGACCATTCAGGATATCCGGGTGGTGGTGGATGGCGGCAAATCCCGGCGCGCGCGGTTCGATCCCGGGTCGGGCATGTCGCGGTTGGTGACGGAACCTGTCACCCGCGCCGAAGCCACGCAACGCATGGGCCGCGCGGGCCGTGTGGCGCCGGGGACGTGTTATAGGCTTTGGACCAAGGGCGAGGAGGGCGCGTTGCAGGCCTTTCCTCCGGCCGAGATCGAGGCGGCTGATCTGGCGGGACTTGTTCTGGAACTGGCTTTGTGGGGGGCAAGCCCGGATGATCTTGCTTTTCTGACCCCACCCAACCCTGGCTCTTACGGCGAGGCACAGGCGCTGCTGAAGATGCTGGGCGCTTTGGATGCGGCGAACCGGATCACTGATCATGGCAAGCAACTGGCCGCTTTGCCGCTGCATCCGCGACTGGCCCATATGCTGACCCTTGCAGGGCCGGACGCCGCGCCACTGGCCGCCCTGCTGGCAGATCGCGATCCGATGCCGCGCGGTGAGCCAGTTGACCTGACCTTGAGGATGAAAGCGCTGCGCACGCCCCCGCCCGAGGCAAATCGCGGCGCAATTGAGCGGATCCGGCAAGAGGCCAAACGCCTTGCCAAGCAAGCGCGCGGCTCTGGCGGGTATTCTGCCGCTGAAATGGCGGCCCTGGCCTATCCGGATCGTATCGGTCTGCGCCGTAAGGGCGATGCGCCGCGTTTTGTATTATCCGGTGGCAAAGGGGCGGTGCTGCCCGAAGGTGACCCGTTGATCAATACCCGCCTGATCGTGGCAACCGATCTTGATGGCAACCCGCGCGAGGCCCGTATTCGACAGGCAATCGCCCTGAGCGAAAGCGAGCTGCGCCATCTGTTTGCCAATCAAATCGCTTGGGTCGATCTCTGCCAGTGGGACAAGCGTGACCGGCGGGTCACCACGCGGCGGCATGAACGCTTTGGCGCACTCACCCTGGATGATCGGATCTGGAAGGACGCACCCTCTGAGGAGGTGGCCCGCGCGATGCTGGACGGGGTGCGCGATCTGGGGCTGAACTGGTCCGACCCTGCGCGGCGGTTCGTGGCCCGCGTGGCACTGGTCCGCGAGGCAGGCGACAATCTGCCGGATATGTCGGAAGAGGCATTGTTGGAGAATTTGGAAGATTGGCTTTTGCCCTACTTGAAAGGCGTGAAAACCGCGCAGGATTGGAAACGGTTCGAGATGCTGGACGCCCTGCGCGCGCGGCTGAACTGGGACCAGATGCAAGTGCTGGATACCCGTGCGCCAGCGCAATTCACGACGCCACTGGGGCGCAGGATTCCGATTGATTACTCCGGGGACCACCCCGAGATCAGCCTGCGTCTACAGGAAATGTTTGGTCAAACCACACATCCGGTTGTGGGCAAAACCCCGCTGCGAGTGACCCTGCTGTCCCCTGCTGGACGGCCGGTACAAACCACGCTCGACATCCCCGGGTTCTGGGCGAATTCCTACGCAGATGTGCGCAAGGACATGCGCGGGCGTTATCCCAAACATCCCTGGCCCGAGGACCCCACCGAGGCCGATCCGACCCTGAGGGCCAAACCGAGGCGTTAGGTCGGGCATTGTCTGCCCCCGGGATGGTGATCCTAACGGGGATTTGGGACCACTTTGTCCCAGCCAAATCGCCAGCCCTGGCAGGGGGCTGACGATGCCCGGCGGCTTCGCCTTGATTCCGGGCGTGGAGTACCTTAACGCTGTTGTCCGCGCCGTCCCTTCAACCGCTCATGGGCCTCGATTGTGCCGTCATGAAACGTGCCAAACCACTTGTCACAGGGCACTTCCAAGTTGCCGTAATTCACCTCGAAATAGCGGTGGTGCATCTGGTGGTGGAACGTCCCCAGCGCCAGATCGGCCTGGTCTCCGAACAGCAGCTTTTCATAGCCCGTATGCGAGGTCGATGCGCGCAGGCACAGGTTTTGCATCATGAACAGGATATGAAGCGGGTGCGCAGGCAGGATCATGTGTATCAGCACTGGCGAGAGGAACCCGATATGCTCAATCGGGTGCATAGACATGCCCGACCACGGCCCCACATTCACGTTACGATGATGCAGCGAATGCACGGCCTTATAGAGCGGGCGCCAATGCAGAAGCCGATGAATCCAGTAGAAATGAAAGGACAGCCACAGCGGTGTCAGCACAAACCATAGCGCAAACCACACCGGGTTTTCGGACGGCAACAGAACCGGGAACCAGCCATTGGCCATGCCCCAGAACATCAACACCTCGTAGGCTGTCCAGACGGTCACGCCGCTGGCAAGGGTCCAGAACATATTGTCGCGCACCTGCCCACCAAAATCGAACTGCTTGCCTTTTCGCATCAATTCGCGCGGGTCGTATTTCAGCCGCTCCCCCTGCCCCCGACGCATGTAGAAATACCAGTGCAGGCCACCGGCCACGAGGCTCATCAACACCATGTTGCGCAGCCAGATCGCGCCGATCCAGCTCCAATGCAGCGTTTGCATTGTCTCCAATGCGGGCTGGAAGAACAGGTAGCAGATCAGAGCAATCCCAAGGATCAGCAGGTTTTCCGTGAAACTCAGCCAGCGCACCGCCAGCCAGCGTCCCATCCGGCGCGGATCGGGCGGCCAGCTGAAGAAAGGCGAGACCTGAATAGGCACATCCGGCACATGGCTCCAGCCGGGTAGTTTGGGTGTGTCTGACATGGTCGCGTCCTCCTGCGCAGATCATCGCATGAATCCTTTCATTGGAAAAATAGAATTAAATGTGATTTATCATCTGAAAAACTGAGGATTCATCATGTCTACTCCCCTGCGCCTTTCGCTTAAGACGCTGCGCGCCTTTGCGGTGACGGTGGAACATGGCTCGATCACGCGGGCGGCGGCCGAGTTGAACACCGCCGCCTCGGCCATCGCCGCGGCACTGGATCAGGTCGAGGCCGAGTTTGGAGCCGCCCTTGTGGTGCGCACCCGGGCGCGCGGCATTGCCGCCACCGCCGAAGGGCGCGCCATGGCCGCGCAGTTTCAGGCATTGCTGGATCAATATGCCCATATCCTTGAAGAGGGGCGCGCCTTGTCTCAGACCCTCTCGGGCACCTTGCGCATTGGCTATTATGCGCCCGTGGCGCCCGCTTTTCTGCCGGCTGTGATCGGGCCGCTGATGGCGGGCAACCCGGGGCTGACCCTGACCTTGCACGAACATGACAATGACAGTGCCCAGACCGCCCTGCTGGCCGGGCAGTTGGATGTGATCCTGTTTGCCGGGCAGGATTTGCGGCGGGGCATCACCACCACGCATCTGCTTGACCTGCCGCCCTATTTGCTGAGCCCGGCAGACCATCCGCTGGCCAAGCATGCGCCGGTCAGCCTTGAGCAAATTGCAGAAGAACCGCTTGTGGTGCTGGATCGCCCCCTTGCGCGTCCTTACGTGGATGGGCTGTTTCGCGATGCGGGCCTGACGCCCCATATTGCCGCCTCGGCGGACAGTATCGAGATGGTGCGCGCCATGGTCGGGGCCGGGGCGGGCCTGGCCATTCTGGGGATGCGCCCGCTGATCGGGATCAGCTATGGCGGCCATGCTCTGGCCTGCACCCCCCTGGCACCGGGGTTGCCATCTCTGCAACTGTTGGCGGGTCATGTCACAGCACAGCCACGCAAGCTGGTAGAGGCCTTTCTGGAGGCGCTCACGACGTGGATGGCATCAGATGCCGCACGCCCGCTGACGGTGTGTTAAGGGGCCTTAGCCCGCCTGGCGCTTTTCCAGTTCAACGCGCATCTGTTCGGCCTCGTAGCGAGCCTCGCGCAGACCATCCATCGTGGCCGACAACTCGGCCTCTGTCTGGCTCAGCTGATTGGTCAGCTCGGCCTCGCGCTGTTGCAGATAGGTGATCGCCTGATCGCGGGTTTCCTCGGCCTCGTGCAGCTCTTGCGCCATGCGCTCAAGCTCGCCCACATCCGAGCCAGAGACCCGGATGAACCGATGCACCAGCCAATTGGCGAACCAGCCCATGCAGAACGCCACAAACAGGACAATGGCCGTTGCAATGATAAACTCAGTTCTGTTCATCGGGGCTGTCTTCTTCCTGCGTTTCAGGGTCTGCCGCACTCTCGGCAGGCTCGGTCCCTTCATCTACCGGTTGCGCGAGGCTTTCAAGCGTTGTTTCTTCATCTACGATCGGTTCCGGGCGTACCAGCTTGAATTCGATACGCCGGTTCGCCTCGCGGCCTTCCTCAGTATCATTATCCGCGATGGGAACACTTTCGCCATAGCCCTTGGCGCGGATGGATGAGGTCAGGACACGGCGTACGCGCAGCTCGTTCAGAACGGCGCGGGCGCGTTCGAGGCTCAGTTGCTCATTCATCACCTCGCGGCCCTGACTGTCGGTATGGCCGCCGATAATCATGCGTATCTCGCCGCATTTTTTCAGGATTTCGGCAATGTCATCCATGATTGCGGCGCCATTCTCATCAATCGTCGAAGATCCGGGTTCAAAGCTGATCTTGCGGCCAATCTGCACCTCAGCGATCAGTTGTTCGCATTCATCCGGCGTGGGGATACCGGCCACCGGATCAAGCGCCTTTTGATAAGTGACGTCGATCTCGAACTGTTTGCCTTCACCCAGCTTGTCCGACAGGAAACCAGCGATCTGCTGGCTGGCATCAGGCCGCCCGGTATTGCCACTGACGCGGATCAGATCGGGGGTCACCATCACGGCGCCGTTTGACAGATACGCCAGCGCCTCAAGCCCTGCCAGCACGCGCAGAGGCCAGCGGCCCGGCAACCCCTCGGCCACGCGCACGGTGGTGTGCACCGCATCCGAGGTAAACCGCGCCTTGGCAAAGCTGTCAGCGGTTTCGCGCATCACTTCGCTACCCACCCGGCCCCGCAGTTGCACCAATCCTTCGGGGGACAGCGTGGCGACAAATTCAGGGATATCGACTGTCGCATTTTCAGGGGCTGGCAGCACCGCATGCAAGGCAAATACTTCGGGCAGTGCCGTATCGAGTTTGCCAACAACAAAATCGAACGCATTCTGCGGCGTGCCTTGGGCCGCCACCAGCGAGATGTCAGCATCCGAGAAGGTCACGCTGCCACCGCCCAGTTCGCCCAAGGCGGCAATCGCCTGCGAGGCGGCCTGTCCCCATTGCGGCGACGGTACGCCAAGGCCGATCACGCAATCGGTTTTCTTGGTCAACCCGGCCTTGCCCGCAGCGTCAAGTATCTGCTTGCGCGCCTCGTCGGTATCGGCAGAGCAGGCATCAAAATTGCCCTCTCCATCCTCGATGGTATAGCGCAGCGTGAAGGGTGTGATCACCGGGCGGGGCGCCGAGATTTCAAGGCCCAGCCGCACCCCGTCGGGAACATTACGGGCAAGGGCCACTTCCATCTGGCGTTTTTCCTCGAGGCTTTCAGTCATGGCCTTCACGACAACCCGCCGGGCATCCACCGAAATCTTGGTGCGCGGCAGTCTCTTGAGCGAATTGATGGCGTAGTCCAACGCCGCATCCCATGTTTCAGGCTCGGGATAGTCGGCAGTTTCCAACAGATCAGCCACGGATTTGCCACCCGCCGCCTCCTGGATTTCGGCAACCAGAGCCTCGCGATCATTCGCGGCAGGGATCAGGCCAATCACGGAAATCCCGCTGTCATTGCGCAGGATTTCAACGGAAAACCGCGGCGGGGCGATATCGGCTGTATCCTCGACCAGCATCTGGTCGATGACGCGGGCGGCATCGACAACAGTGCCCGCAACGGACAGCGCCTTGAAGCGGCGGGCCTCGGTGGGGGCCTCGCCGGCAAGGAACACCTGCAGTCCGCTGGCATCCACCTCGGCCCATGTCAGGCCTTGTTCATCCAGCGTATCGCGCACGGATTGGCGGGAATGGTCCTCGATCACGGTGACCGAAAAACGGGCCGCCAATAGGCAAAGTGCTGCTGCAGCGACAAAGACGCCAATGATCGCAAACACCGAAGAAAGACGCATGACGGGGGCCGTGAGTTATTGCACTTGGACTGTCTTAGGCCCTTGCCCTCGCGAGTGCAATCACAGCAACAGGGCGATGGCAAAAAACGGCAGGGGCAACAGCCCTGCATCCCGGTTGGACCGGAAGGTGCGCAACAGCCCCGCGCCATCGTCCGTGTCCAGCCCACGCATCTGCCAGACCATATGCGCGCCCATGGTCCAAGGCCCCAGAAGCGCGATCAGCACCGCCAGCGGATGCCCTCCCTTAGCCGCCAGGATGACCGCCAGCCCCAGAAGAGACACGGTGACCACGAGGAACCGTTTCAGCCATTTGCCGGTGTCTTTCCCGAACAAGAGCGCGGTGGATTTCACCCCGATCAATGCATCGTCCTCGGCGTCCTGATGGGCATAGATCGTGTCATAGAACATGGTCCACGCAATCCCCGCTAGGTAAAGCAGCACGGCAGGCCAGCCCAGGCTGCCCGTATGCGCCGTCCAGGCCAGCAACGCGCCCCAGTTGAAGGCCAGCCCCAGAAACGCCTGGGGCCACCATGTGAACCGCTTGGCGAACGGGTAAATGCAAACCGGTAAAAGTGACAAAACACCCAGCGCGATCGCGGCCCAGTTGAAGGTCAGCAGGATACAGAACGCCAGCAGCGCCTGTATCACCAGCCATGCCAGTGCCTGTTTGGTGGTCACCTGCCCCGACGGAATGGGACGCGACGCGGTACGGGCCACCTTTCCGTCAATATGTCGGTCGGTGATATCATTCCACGTACAGCCTGCTCCGCGCATCAGAAACGCCCCAATCGCGCAGCCGACGAAAATCCACAGATCGAACCAGCGCGCCTGCCCATCCTGCACCATCGCAAGGGTCAACCCCCACCAACAGGGTAGCAGCAGCAACCATGTGCCAATCGGGCGGTCCGCCCGGGACAGTCGCAGATAGGGGCGCGTCCACGCCGGGGCGGTGTGATCCACCCAATTGCCCTTATACGCATCCGCCACCCGGCCTTCGGCCTCTGGTGTCTGGTTGTCGGCGGTCATATGTTGCCCCTCATGAAGGATACAAACGTCAGGCTGTATGTAGATCACCCATTGGGGCAAGGGCAATCGGTTCCGCTCGGCCGGGATCAGGCGCATTACCTGTTCGGGGTGATGCGGCTGGGGGTGGGCGATACGATCCTGCTGTTCAACGGCAAGGATGGCGAATGGCGCGCCAGTATCGCCGAGGCAGGCAAACGCGCCGGGGTCCTGACGCCGGAAACGCGGACCGGGCCGCAACAAGATCCGCCTGACCTGTGGCTGCTTTTCGCGCCTATCAAGAAGGCCCGCACCGATTTTATCGTCGAGAAAGCCGCCGAGATGGGAGCCGCGCGTATCTGCCCGGTACAAACCGCCTTCACCAATTCCGAACGGATCCGGCAGGATCGCTTGCAAGCTCATGCCGTGGAGGCGGCGGAGCAATGCGGAGGCACGTTTGTGCCCGAGGTGGCGGATCTTGCCAAATTCTCCAGGCTTTTGGAGAACTGGCCCGAGAATCGTCGGCTGATGTTCTGCGACGAAGCCCTCGCCGGGGCCGCCCAGACACTGGGCGCGGTGGGTGGGGATAAATGGGCTATCCTGATCGGTCCCGAAGGCGGGTTTTCCGACGCTGAACGCGATGCGTTGAATGCCATGAAGAACGCCCATCCTGTCTCGCTCGGCCCACGTATCCTGCGCGCCGACACCGCCGCCGTGGCCGCGATGACCGTCTGGCAACAAGCCCTGGGGGATTGGGGATGAGCGCGGACCCCACCCTTCGGCTGCACCTGTTCTTTGCCAAGGACAACGACCGCGCCGTGATCCTGCGCCAAGGGCCGTCCAAGCTGTTTCGGATGATCCTGTGGTATCGCGACAGTGATCGCTTTGAGGATGGCCAATGGTTGAAACACAAGGTCTATGTTGACCGTTGCAGCCTGTCGCCGGACGGGAAGCACTTCCTGTTTTTCGCGCTGGATGGGAAATGGGGCAGCGCGGCCAAAGGCAGTTACACCGCCATCTCGCAGCCCCCCTATTTCACCGCTCTAGTCCTGCACCCACAGGGCGACACATGGGGTGGCGGTGGCGCGTTCATCAGCAACACCCGCTATGTGGTGGATGGGTGTGACGCCAAAAACGTTATGGACCATTCCACAGGGCTGAAACGTGTTCAGCGCAAAGAGCCATCGCCGTTGTCTTTGCAAATCCCCGACGCCGAAGCATTGCGCGAGGCGCATCTGCAACAGATTGCGAATCTGGGATACCGCACCGAAGGTGCCTGTCTCTATCGCCGCGCGGACAATTCCCTGATCCGCGACTTCACCGACATGTCCTTCGAGCCAATCAAGGCACCCTATGATATGCGCTCCGGATGGCACCCGGCCGACAGGGATTTAACATGAGCTTCGTGCGCCCCGAAGCCACCGCAGCGCTGATGCGCTGGCGCGAGATCTATGTGGGCGGGTTCGTTTTGCTTGTCGGGGTGTGGTGGGTCTTTGGCCTGAGCGGGCTGATGCCCTATCTGGGCAGCGCGATGATGATTATCGGCGGCATCCTAATTGTCATCGGCTTTCAACGCGGGCGTTTTCGCGTGCCCGGGGATGGCCCCGGCCTTGTGCGTGTGACCGAGGATCAGATCGCCTATTTCGGGCCGTTGACCGGCGGGGTCGTGGCGCTGTCTGATTTGACCCGCCTGCAAATTCAGGCTGATGGCAAACCGGCCCACTGGGTGCTGTCGCAGCCGGGACAACCCGACCTGTTCATCCCCACGACGGCAGATGGCGCCGAGGCGCTGTTTGACGCTTTTGCCCGCCTGCCGGGCCTGCGCACAGAACAGATGCTGACGCGGATGAAGACGCCCTCACCGGGCAGCGCGACAATCTGGGAACGCAGCGTCCCTGTCCGAAAACGCCTGCACTGAGTCAAGGCAAGCGGCCTGTGCCGTCATCTTAGACCTTCAAAACAGATCGCCCTCTTGGGGATTCCTCACCCAGTATCGCAGCAGCTTGCGATACCGTTTCTTGTCTTTCAAATCGTCATTCTGCGTGAAAAGACTGGTCGCCTGCTGACCTTGACTGGTGTTTATCTCGGTGGTCACATTCTCCTCCACCTGTTTCAGCACAATCCCTTTTGAAAACACCGAGTCGACGCGCCGCAACTGATTGACAAGGGTCTCGGTCAGTTGGCGGTCAATCAACATCATTTCGAAAAGGTTCGAGGACATGCGCTTGCTGAACCCGCTAACAACCACGCTCTGGCCCTTCCGGTTGGCCTCCAACGCGATCCTCAGGTCCTCATTACTGACCTTTCGCAGATTTCTTTGCGTATAGACCACATCCAGCTTGCGGGATTTCGTGGTGTTAGATTTTGATTTCTTTGATGACTTGTCGTCGGCTTCGCGACCGCCTCCGCCACCGGCCTGCGCGATACCCGGCATTGCCAGGGCCACGATGGCAGCCCCCACCACCTGGCGTCGTGTCACGCCATCGTGATTGTTCCCAATCCCCATCCGAAATTCCTTCCCCTACATTCGTTCCAACTGAACTGGCTGGCCCGGAAAAGCAAATCACCTGAAAAAAATCTATGCAACTCGGCAATATGCACTCATACAAGGCCGTCCCCTGACCTCCGCGCGCAGCTGTAATGTCTGCACCAAGCGCGGTCGGCGCTTCACCATCGCCCACTCTTCAACCTGCGTCAACCAGACGCAGGCCACCCGATGCCAAGGCTTGACACCCCGCGCCATCCGCTTCACCACTCGCGGACCTTAAAAGCGCGAGGGCAAGCCCATGTCGATCCCACAATCCGGCGGCGGACCAATCGAAGATCATGCCCAACTGGCGGGCTATCTGGAAAGCGGCTGTAAACCGCGCGATGAATGGCGCATTGGCACCGAGCATGAGAAGTTCGGCTATTGTAAAGATACGCTGAAACCGATCCCCTATGAGGGCGAACGCTCGGTTCTGGCTGTGCTGACGGGCCTTCGGGATGCCCATGGCTGGGCCCCTGTGGAAGAGGCGGGCAAGCTGATCGGCTTGGAAAAAGACGGTGCGAATGTCAGCCTCGAACCCGGTGGACAGCTGGAACTGTCGGGCGCCCCGCTGGAAAACATTCATCAGACCTGCGACGAGGTGAACGTCCATCTGGCCGATGTGAAGGACATCGCCGACAAGGTAGGCGTTGGTTTTATCGGGCTGGGGGCGGCACCGGTCTGGCGGCATGAGGACATGGATCAGATGCCCAAGGGCCGCTACAAGCTGATGACCGACTATATGGACCGCGTCGGCACCATGGGGAAATCCATGATGTATCGCACCTGCACCGTGCAGGTGAACCTAGATTTCGGGTCCGAGGCCGACATGGTCAGGAAATTCCGTGTAGCCCTTGCTCTGCAGCCCGTGGCGACCGCGCTTTTTGCCAATTCGCCCTTCTTTGAAGGGGTTCCCAACGGCCATAAATCCTGGCGCAGCCGGGTGTGGCGCGATCTGGACAGTTCCCGGACCGGCATGTTGCCGTTCGTCTTCGAAGACGGGTTCGGGTTTGAGGCCTATGCCGATTACGCACTCGATGTGCCGATGTATTTCGTTTATCGCGATGGCGAATATATCAACGCTTTGGGCATGTCCTTCCGGGATTTCCTGAAGGGCGAATTGCCCGCTCTGCCCGGCGAAAAGCCAACCCTGTCAGACTGGGCCGATCACCTGACCACGATTTTCCCCGAGGCGCGCATCAAGAAGTTCATGGAGATGCGCGGTGCCGATGGTGGCCCATGGCGTCGCCTGTGTGCGCTGCCGGCATTCTGGACAGGGTTGATGTACGATCAGGGCGCGCTGGATGCGGCGTGGGATCTGGTGAAAGGCTGGGATGCCCCAACCCGCGAAGCGTTGCGCATCGCCGCAAGCGAAAGCGCGCTGCAGGCACAGGTGAATGACATCAACATGCATGATCTGGCCCGCGAGGTACTGGCCCTTTCCGAGGCCGGGTTGAAGGCCCGCGCTTGCGAAGGGGCTGGCGGTCTGGTCCCGGACGAGACACACTTCCTCAACGCCCTGATGGAAAGTGTCGACAGCGGCAAGGTGCCCGCCGATGAGCTTCTGGAATGTTACCACGGGGCCTGGAATGGCGATCTGAGCCGGATTTACGCCGAGTATTCATACTAGGCTTTCTGGCTGATACAGTTCTTCGGGCCCAGTTTGCACTGCGAGGACCCGATGAAAATTGCGCAACCAACCCCGGAACTGCCCGTTCGTGACGTGGCCAAGGCGCAGGTGCATTACCGCGACCGGTTGGGGTTCAAGATCGAATGGTACAGCGATGAAGGCCGTATCGGCGCAGTATCACATGGTCCCTGCGCGATCTTTTTTCGTGAGACCGAAGGCGAAATTCACCCCTGTACCTTCTGGGTTTTCACCCACGACATCGACGCCGCCTATGAAGACCTTCAGCAACGCGGTGCCCATATATTCGAGCCGATCGCGAATACCGAGTGGGGATTGCGCCAGTTTGCCGTGCGCGATCTCAATGGGCATGTGTTCTACCTCCATCACGACCTCTAGGGAGGCCCTAACCCCAGTCCAGCGTCGGCATCACGGGTTGTCTTGTCCTGGCATATCCGGGGACATCCCTGTCTAGTCTTGCGGCCAGTACCGGCAAACGATGCACCGGCACCTTCGGGAACAGGTGGTGTTCCCGGTGATAAAACATCAGGTAGGCCACCCGTGCCAGCGGTCCCCTCTGACTGCGCCCGGCCACGCCGGTATGAGCCGTGCCCTGATGGGTGATCCACACAGCGAAGAAGGCGGTCAGGCATTGCGCCGTGGCCATGGCCGCCAGATGCAGCATCAGGAACCACTGCCCGCTGAGCAGGATCATCGCCACCACGGCCACAACCCCGATCCAGTCGATCAGCACCAGACGCCGCCACTTGGGTGACCCGCTGCGCCACGCAGCAAGGTTCAGATCGACCGGAAACCGCGGGCCATAGAGCAGCACCTGACCGGCACTCATATGGCTGCACTTGCCCTCGTGATCCTCGGGACCCATGGCGTGTTTGTGGTGCTTGAGATGACAATACGCATCCGCATGGTTTGACCCGCACATCAATGCGCTTAACACATGCATGACCCGGTTGTCGCCGCGCCGGGACAGGCCCAGATTGCCATGGATCGCCTCGTGGTTCAGCCGCAGCGCGCAAAGGAAAAACATGAAGCTGGCCAACGGCCCGGCCATCCAAAGCGGGCTGGCATAGAGCACCAGCGACAGCGACAGCCATGGCAGGGGCAACAACAACTCGTGGAGTGTCCGCGCCGGGGTCATGCCGGTCAGGTCATGCCATTTGACGCCTTTCGGGGTGGGCTCTTGGGGGCACATGGTCTGTCCTCTCTGTTCAAGGAAAGGCCGGGCCTTCTGTGGGTCCGGCCCTGTTGCCTTAGCCGACACTGGGTTCTGCACGCGGTGGCGATGCTGGTTCACCGCCCTGCGCCACGGCCCGCAGGATGGTGATCGCGTGAGAGAACCCGAGCCCCAGACAGATCGCAGCCAATCCCAAGGCAGCCATCAGTGCCAAAGCCGCGTCATTTCCGAGAAGCGGCAGGACACCGGCGATTAACAAGACACCCCCTGCGCCGATGGCACTGAACCCGGTGGCGACAGTCACAGCCGCCGAACGGATCACCGGCCCGCGTTTGGGGCAACCCGCCAGCATGGTGCCGATCTTGAGGATCATGTTGGCCAGCACAATCAGACCAGCCAGGGAAGTCAGAGTGTAAGTTGCAAGAACAAGTAACATGATGAGGTCTCCTTTCTCATACGAATTGGGCAAAGAACGGGCGGCGCATTCGGCGATAAAGCACTGCAAATACGGCCGACCAAAGCGGCGCAAAAACCGAACCGAACAGCAGGTAGAACATGGCCGTTCCGGACGGATCGCGCGCGCCCGTTGCAAGGCCGAACAGGTAGACACCCGCGCAGATCACCAGATTGGCAGTAAAGCCAAGGGCGGCAATTTCACTTACCTTCGGGGGATGGCGTGCCAACCACCACAACAGGACAGGGGTGGCCGCTGCCAGGTAGATGGGACCGCCAAACAGCAAGGCGAACACCGGGATAAACAAGATCCAGAACGTGGCCCCTGCCACCATGATCGGTGCCGCCACAAGGGCCACGAAAAAGCCGACCGGGTCGATCATATAGCTTCTGCGTTCTGCAACGTTTCTAAAGCCGAGTTTGCCAACAGAACCTGCCATCACAGTTCCTCCTTATCGATCAAAAATCCAATACAAGACCCCGAACGCTGCTCCCCAAAGCGGCGCGAATATGCTGCCCATGCTGAGGTTTAACTCGACTTGTTGCGTGGTCAGGTTCATCCCAATTTGGCGGGCGATATCCAGTGAGGGGTGAAAGGCAATAATGTTCACGCAAAGGAGCAAGAGGCCCGTCAGTATTGCGTTGGCCGGGAACACAAGAAGATAGAGAAACAGGACCGGACCGCCAAAAACCAGGTAAGGAAGGTATCCCATTGGCACCGCGACGACGGGTATCAGATATATCCAAAATATCGGCAAGGCGGCTGCCAGTGGCGCCAACAACAAAGCTCCGGTAAAGGCGGCGATGTTGAGATTGCCGATTTTCACTATTCCAGTTTCTTCTGTCATGAGAGAAATCCTTAGTTAAAATTTTTAGCGAGTTTTGCCCTTCGGCAGCAGCTTGGCGATGCGACCACCCATTTTCAGCAGGGCCATCTGCACCCCGCGCGGCATTTGCGACATCTCCTTGTACCAGCCATCGAACATCTCCATCGTCTCCAGCGTTTCGGAAATCCGGGCCTTGATGTTGGCGGGTGTCTTGTCGGCCTCGGCCTCTTTCGCGACCTCGTGCAATGCGGCCAACGTGGGCGCATATTCCCGCTCACGCCGCCCTTCGATAACAATGTTGACCAGATCGAACATGTCGCGGACCGAAGTGAAGTGATCACGCCGGTCACCCAGCTGGCGGCTGACCTTGACCAGCTTCCAGCTTTGCAATTCCTTCAGCCCGTTTGACACGTTCGAGCGGGCCAAGTTCAGCGTCTCGCAAATCTCATCCGCGGTCATCGGATCGGGCATCACATGCAACAAGGCATGGATTTGCGCGACACTGCGGTTCACCCCCCATTTCGCACCCATTTCCCCCCAATGGAGAATGAAGTTCTGTGTGGCGGGTGTAAGCTTCATCGGTCAATCCTGTATTTTCTGTAATGACAGAAATAACAGACACAGCCGTCAAGTCAAGCGATTCTCATTCGGCATTGCCCATTTTCGCGACCTACCCCATTTTGTACAAACTTCAGGACCCCTGTTTCCCATTTTGTACATGCCCGAAAGGCCCCTTCGACATGAAAATCGCAACCGCCGCCTACCCGCTTGACCCGCTAAGGTCCTGGGCCGACTACGCCGAAAAGATAGAAAGCTGGGTATCTGAGGCAGCCGAAAACGGTGCCGACCTTCTAGTCTTCCCCGAATATGGCGCAATGGAACTGGCCATGCTGGATGGGCCCGAGGTGGCGGCAGACATGGAACGCTCGCTGCGCGCGGTCTCGGCCCGGGTGCCGGACGCAGATGACCTGCACGCCGATCTGGCCGCCAAATACAATGTGCATCTCTGCGCCGGGTCCGCCCCGGTCTATGACGACGCTCTTAGCTCCCGACCCGTCAACCGCGCACGGCTGTTTGCGCCCACAGGCGGACGCGGTTTTCAGGACAAACAGATCATGACGCGCTACGAGCGTGATCCGATGGACATGGCCCCCTGCGCACCTCTGAAACTGTTTGACACGGACCTTGGCAAGATCGGCATCCTGATTTGCTATGACAGTGAATTTCCCTTGCTTGGCAGGGGCTTGTCCGAGGCCGACCTGCTTTTGGTGCCGTCCTGCACCGAGGCGCTGTCGGGCTATTGGCGGGTCAGGATCGGGGCGATGGCCCGCGCGCTTGAAAATCAATGCGTGTCGGTCATGGCCTCGCTGGTGGGAGAAGCGCCATGGACAGATGTGGCCGATATCACCACCGGCATGGGCGGGGTTTTCGGCCCGCCAGACACCGGATTTCCCGATACCGGCGTTCTGGGTATCGGCACATTGGGCCAACCCGGCTGGACCTACGCCACGGTCGATCCGGCGGCGATTGCCCATGTCCGCGCAGACGGACGCGTGCTGAACCGCGCCCATTGGGCCGAACAGCACGGGCGCGACACCACAGTCACATCTGAGACACTTCGCTGATTATCCCCTTGAAAACTTCGCCAAATAGGCTCATTTAAGCGGCGTCCCGCAACTGGCGGGGTGTGTAACAAAGGAGAGACCATGGCCAAGGAAGAACTGCTCGAATTCCCCGGTGTCGTGAAAGAACTCCTGCCCAATGCGACGTTCCGGGTCGAGCTTGAAAACGGCCATGAGATCATCGCACACACGGCAGGCAAAATGCGCAAGAACCGCATTCGCGTTCTGGCTGGCGACAAGGTGCAGGTCGAGATGACCCCCTATGATCTGACCAAGGGTCGGATCAACTATCGCTTTAAGTAAGTACCTGATCTAAATGGCTTTCATCCTCGGATCAGGAAGCCCGCGGCGGCAGGAATTGCTGACGCAGATTGGGGTAGTGGCGGATGATATCCGCCCGCCCGATATTGACGAGACCCCGCAAAAGGCCGAGTTGCCCCGCCCCTATTGCATCCGCATGGCGCTTGAAAAGGTGCAGGCGGTCAAGGCAGAGGCGGGTGATCTTGTTCTGGCGGCGGATACCACCGTCGCCCTTGGCCGACGTATTCTGGGCAAACCTCAGGATGCAGGCGAAGCAGCCGCGTTTTTGCATGCCATGTCCGGGCGACGCCACCGCGTGATCACCGCTGTTGCGGTGCGCCGGGGCGATCAGATCTGGCAGCGTGATGTCGTTACGACTGTAAAAATGAAGAACCTGTCGAATGAAGAAGTAAACGCCTATCTGGCGACGGATGACTGGCAAGGCAAGGCAGGTGGCTATGGCATTCAAGGGCCTGCGGGGGCCTTTGTCCCGTGGCTTCAGGGGTCGTTCACAGGCGTGGTCGGGTTACCCTTGGCCGAAACGGCGAACCTGCTGATCGCCGCCGGGCACCCGCTCTATAAGGACGCCTCATGAAGGGCCGCCAGATCATCCTTGATCACCTGAACGGCGCCGAAGCGGCGGCTCTGCTGGTCGATGGTCGCTTGCACGATCTGCTGATTAACGCTGATCAGCCACGACCCGGTGCCATTTATCGCGCCATTGCCAATCGCCCGATGAAGGGTCAGGGCGGGATGTTCGTGACCACGCCGGACGGCAACGCCTTCCTGCGTCAGATCAAAGGCCTGTCGCCCGGCCAGCCTATTCTTGTTCAGGTCACCGGTTATGCCGAACCTGGCAAAGCACTCCCTGTGACCGCGCGCATCCTGTTCAAAAGCCGTTATGCCATTGTCACACCCGAGGCACCCGGCCTGAATATCTCGCGCTCGATCCGTGACGATGATCTGCGCGATCAACTTCTGGCCATCGCCCATGACGAGATGTCGGAAAGTGAAATGGGCCTGATCCTGCGCTCGGCTTGTGCCGTGGCCGATCCGGATGACATTGCCGATGATGTCCGCGCCATGCACGATCTGGCCACGGCTGTTCTGGCTGATGCGGCGGGCGATGGCCCGGAAACGCTGACCGAGGGCGATGGCCCGCATATGCTGGCATGGCGTGAATGGTCGGATCCCGCCGATGTTGTCACCGACCCGGGCGGGTTCGAGGCGCTTGGTGTGTTGGATCAGATCGAAGAGCTGACCACAACGCATGTCGCCCTGCCCGGTGGCGGATCAATGTATATCGAACCCACCCGCGCCTTGGTTGCTGTCGACGTAAACACCGGAGGGGACACATCTATGGCCGCAGGATTGAAAGTGAACACTGCCGCGGCCAAGGACATGCCCAGACAATTACGGTTGCGGGGTTTGGGCGGGCAAATCACGCTCGATCTTGCCCCGATGCCCAAGAAGGACCGCAAGCTGTTCGAAACCGCGCTGAAATCTGCATTTCGCGGCGACAGCACTGACACCGCGCTGGCGGGCTGGACCCCTCTGGGCCATTATGAGATGCACCGCAAGCGAGACCGTATCCCCTTGAGCGAGTTGATGAAATGAGCTGTCCGATCTGTCAGAAAGAGACTCAGAAAGCGTTCCGCCCCTTCTGCTCCAGGCGCTGCGCGGATGTCGATCTGGGCAAATGGCTGTCCGGCGATTACGCCACGCCATCCCGCGACCCGGACGACATTGAACAAGCCTTTGATGCGATTGAAAAACTTTTAGATCAGGACCCCAAGCTGCATTAAAGACTTTTTTGCCAATACCCTCTGGACACATCCGCCCCCCTCGCCTAGAACGCCTGCACCCGAACGCCCCGGCGTTCCCCGTGCCCGGGTAGCTCAGGGGTAGAGCAGTGGATTGAAAATCCTCGTGTCGGTGGTTCGATTCCGCCCCCGGGCACCATTAAATCAAAGGCTTAGAGAGTGATAGAAATTACTAGGCTCATCATAGGCTCTCGAATTATTCTACTAGGCCAGTCAACGTGGGCTTTCTGATTGCAGCCAATTTAAACCTGCCAGTAATAAGCCCCAAACCATGAACGCTCCAAACACATACCAGTGCTGGCTAGTTGACGTGGCAGAAACCTCCGAAACAACAACAGAAATCAAGAATATCGCAAGTGGAGTCCAAAATAGAAGCGATATGATTGTTAACAAAGCCACGCGCAAATACTTGACCCCAGCGATTCCAGCGTGCGTCGCTACAAGCGCAAGAAAGTTTGGATGAAAACCAAACAGAAGGAACGACCAAACACCCCATCGCTCTTGCCAGCTTGCCGCCCTTTCCAAACCCTCGCGTCCGCCGATCCGTGCGAAAAGAGAGTAAAGCCCATACCTCCCAATAGCATAGTCAGCTGAAATACCAACAAATGCGCCGCATGCTACGACTATTGTCAGCTGACTTAAATTCCCCAAAGAACCGCCAATGGCCAAAACACTCAAAACAATTACCAATGAGCCGGGAAAATAGAAACTGAGCACAAAAAGCGACTCCAAAAGAGTTGCCAAGAACACCGCTGCAAAACCATACCGCTCGAAGGCGGTGCGAAGAAACTTCTGGATTTCAATAGGATCCGGAAAGTCTAGGGCGTAGTAAGTGACAGAAAACCCAAGGAACAAAAATCCAAGAATGAATGGGAATAGCCCTGGTCGAAAAAAACGGGCAACTTTCCAGATCATGGAAGAACTCTAACATTCAGTCCGAAAATGGTCAAAATCGCCACATATATTGCCATCCCCAAGCAGATAAATCGTGCTGTTAGTATGCGGTTCATTGGTGGCAATGTGATATCACCAAATACTGCGCGCCTGCGTTTACTGAATGATTCAACAACCGATGGGGCGCCAAGTGTCCCAGACAACAGGAGCCATAGTGTGACAATCCCCACCACGAAAACCTGTATCCCAATTGTATAGATTCGCAGAACATACCAGTCTGCAATCTCCAATGCGGGGGCATACACTATTCGGTAGTGCAGCAGCTTCCATAAGGCGATGTTAATACCAATCATCGAGGCGACCAAGGTATAGAAATGGATGCCGAACTCCATAATCGAGTACTCACTGTCGCCTTGCTCAATGTTTGCCAAGCGTTGAACTACTTCAGGCAACTCTGCAATTCGGTTTTTCCTTTTGAGACCATTGGCGGCCACTCGCACCTTGTTTAACGAAATCGTAAACAATACTGGTCCTAGGGCAATGAGCCAAATAACAGGGCTCGAAGCCAGAAACAAAATTAAACTGAGTATCAGTTCGTCTGTTTCCATATCGGCCTCATGAAAATGACTTTACGAGCCAATTGCGTACACTTCTATGCGTTGTTTAAGTTTCGCAATGTTTTGTTCAAGTTCTGGTCCTCCGATAGCCATAGATACCTCATTTTCTAGCTTTAACAGGTCGTCAGTTGCATAGACGATTGCGCTGAGGAAGTGGTAGAGTGGGGTACGGTCCCCTTCAAAACTCGCTAACTCATTCTTGAATGAATCTGCATTTTTTTGAATTAATCTCAGCAAATCTGCAAGTCGGCCACATTTCACAACTTTAGCGAGAATCTCGCTGTCAGACATTCCCTGATATTCTCGACACGAAATCGTGGTAGTAGCGCCGCGCCGACTGTCGGCAAAAACGTCCGTTAAATCATCCATGCATTGAACTGCAATTTGCAAGGCTTCTACAATAGACGCGTTTTCAGCACCGGCACCAAGTTCTCTTGAAATGGGTAACTCTAACAGCGCGTTCTTCTGAGCAGCCGATTGCAAAATCTGACTATAACTACAATTGTTTTCTAAACTGAGGAGTTGCCCAACAAGTGCTTTTCTTATGACGGATTCGGTTTTGGTGTTTCTTGGGTATGATAAGCGCCCTACGCGAGACGCGGCTACTACACTTAAAATCTGAACTGAGGCGACATTCTCTTGATTACTCTCGATTTCACCATCTTGGAGGTCGTCCATCAGTGAAGCCGCCAAATACAATAGAATCCACGCCGTATCGTACAGGGCGTCTTTTCCGCGGGAAGAGCGTCCCCTGAGAAATAGCGGAATGAGCTCGCTTAAGGTCGGCTTTGGGGCGCCAGCGAAGTACGAGCGAGCAAGTTCAGCCGCTACGGGAAAATCGTCAGCGATGTCTTTAACAGTCTGCTCTCTTAAGAGGATCCAACGTTTCACCTCAGCTCTACTTAGAAGGTAAGAAGGGTCTTCTATTGAGGTTCGTGCTTCATTTTCAACTATCATACGTTGGTTCACCCAGATTATAGCATAGTTCGGCTGCATGTTTTAACTATCTCGAATGCTCCGAACGTGTCCGTTGAAGAGATCATTAGCGTCAGCTTGCTTAAGTATCTGTCGAGGTTCAAGTTTATTTTGCGAGCTAAGAAAGACCAAAAGGTTGGCCCATATCGATGCAGAACCTCTACAACGAGCTTGGTAAACGTCGATTGTCTGACGTCAGCGCTGATCGGTCATTTTCGGGGGATTTGATCCGCACCTAGACAATTGTCGAACCATTAACAGGATAATACTGGAGCGGGCTGCCACATCTACTTCAGCACACATCGTTCAAGCAGCAACGATTGGGCATGGATGGTGTTTCTTTTCTCATAAAGTTCTGAAAGCCACCTGGTGGGTGCACCATACAAAACGTATTTTGACTAGCAGGCAGCGCATCAGTTCGAGCGATAGTCATCAGATTTGCTTGCTGCATTAAGTAGCTCAAACAAAGGCTGGATGAGCTGCATATCGTCCTGTGTAATACCCTGCCTGCTTCGGCCTCTATGTCGCTCTGGGGCACCACCACAAACACTTTAGCTTGACTAGCAGGCACAGTATTTGAGCTGGACTTTTCAACATATTTTAACGCTGTAGTCTGCTCATTCGAGCGTATTTCACGACACCCTTCTAGGAATCGAACTCTGAATAAGAAAAAACCGGTCCCGCAGGTCCGGCCTATTTGCGCTATTTATCGCGCTTTCTAAAATAAAGATAGACGCCACCCATTAGCATGATGGTGACAACCCACTCGAGTACTGCGTATGACATGGCCTAACCTCCTAGTTCGGCTTCCGATTGAGCCAGGCAAGGATTTGTTTTGTGCTGACACCCGCAGAATTCAGTGTGACGAGCCAAGATGTACTCACTTCAATCTGAGTTCTCATGGCTCCATTCCTTCAGGCAAGAAATCCCACCAGCTTTCAATCTGGTACCATCGCGGAACAGCTTTCTTCCGCTTTGGACACCAAACTTTCATTCGCAAGTATCCATTCTTGATCATTTTATCCTCCACTGAAACTGCCCACTTACACTGGACAGTAGTCAGAGGATGACAATCCTTTGATACTAAAGCAAATTAACCCGCATCTGGCAAATCATCGTTTGCTCGCTTGCTGTGCAGTAAATTGAAAAGTGGGTCAGTCAACTTATCATCCTCAGACATAATAGTTCGGTCTCTATCCCGCTCGAGGGCACCTCAAGAAACACCTCTTTTTCGGGGTGCATCACAAAAAATATGACTCAGTAGAGCCGTTGATTAAGCGTCGTTTTCTGTGGCTTTTCTATAACCCCAGAGGAATCGAACTTTTCCCACGGCTCTAGTTGGCCGTATTTTGAAACTTCGTCTCTAGAAATCACACGAAATCGGTGATTTTGCCACAAAACACGATCTTCACGAACACATACCCGACACATGCGACAGCGGTAATATACCCATGTTTTTTGATGTTCCCCGAGAAGACACTTGTCGCAGGTGTTGCAGCGCAATCGTCTTTGATATCGAAAAATGTGACGTCGTCTCCGTTTGGGTTTTCTCGATGCCAGTATCCCTTGCACGCATTCAAATAGCTCGGCAGTGACCAGTGGCTGATGGGCGCCTTGATAGAGCTTGCCACTGATTTTCATTTCCCCTTTGTAGAATGGGTTGCGCAGCATTTTCGAAAGTGCATCCGGTCGAAGCGCATTACCCGATTTGGTTACGAGACCCTGTTTTGAAAGCTCCGTTGCCAACGCATTCAGCCCATACTGTCCGGATACATACAGTCGAAACGCTTGGATAATGAGCGGAGCGATTGCTGGATCAGGAGATTTCACTCTTCCCGAACCTTGGTCGAGATAGCCCCGTGGTGCACCAAACGGGTACAGGCCCTGGCGCAACCGGCCATACATTCCTTTCTTCACTTCTTCACGCAGGTTGCGGATGTAGTCAGCGGCGATGACAGCCTGGATATCTGCAGTCAGCCGACCTCCCCTGCTCCAAAGATCCAGGTTCTCGTGCGCGAAGCGAACATCAATGCCGTGATCGATCGCCTCACCAATTGAGGCCCAGTCGCTGAGATTGCGGGCGCCGCGGTCAATCTTGTGCATAACAAGCCCAGTACGTCCTCTAGAAGATCGCAGGCTTTGCATGACTTGCTTGAACACCGGTCGGCCCGACTTGGCGGCTGTATACTGTTCTTCGTACCAGTCGTAAATCTTCAGATTATGCTTCTTTGCGTAGTGACTAATGGCCCGACGTTGTTCGGTGAGCGATACACCGTGGGCACCTTGCTTTTGCGTTGAAACCCGGGTGTATGCGATGAATTTATTTGTCATATGCCCACATGGTAACGACCCAAAAAAGGCTTGGCGAATATGACTCTTTCCGGATTTTTTGAACTTTTCATGCCCAAGGCTCCTGAGCATTCAAATGCTATTCAATCACGGGGATCGTGACTCCAAATTCTAGAGTGCCACTTTGAGGTTTTTTGTCATCATCGAGTTTATCCACGACTAGCTTTAATGGCATCTGACCCGCCGTTCCGCTGAAAATGCATGTACCTGTAGGGAGTGTAGGGATCGATGCTTCTGATAGTTGATCGATATATGAAACTGCACTTGAGATTGTCGACAAGTCCTTTTGATTGATCAGTCTATGGATAAAGTAATTATGTGCCTGAGAAGTTATTGTTGGAGATATGTCATTGGGTCGTTGACTGGCAATGGTTACAAAAACTCCGAATTTTCGACCCTCCTTAATGATCTCCTCGAAGGTTTCGAGACGATAATCTTTCCAACTTTCAGCCTCTCGGGACGATGAAGTTGAAAGAATATTATGAGCTTCGTCTATGATAATTGAAAGTGAATCCTCCGCAGACCGATCCTTTTGATCCTGATACTCTTTTCTTGAGATCAGAAGTGGGATGGTCTTTTTCATTACAAGATTTACATCGTTGAGGTTGATTACGACAAAGTTCTCGGTCCAGAGTTCGCTCTCTCCAGTAGTATCCAAGACCTTCTCGATATCTCTACGCTTGCTCTTCAATTTATTAATCGCTGGAGCAATATGCTCGTTTTGAGCGCGATTAGACAAGACGTCTGAAATCAGTTGCAAATACATGAAGTGGATCAGGTTTGTGAGAAGGTTCCCGCTAAACTCAAACTGTTCCACGTGTTGGTAAACGAACGTCTCAGGTATTCTATCCGGGTTTTGCTTTAGATAAACTGCCCCTTGCCGGATGAAGTACTCTTGGGCACCGTTGTGCCATTCGAGGTCAGCTGCTAGCTCAATCTGATTGCCTTGGTTGTCGAATTGAGGAAGAACTTCCCGGAGGTAATCAAAAAGCAAATCAACTCTCACCTTGTCAGACATTTGAAGTATCGAGGTAATTCGTTGTCTGAGAAGGTTTCGAAAATGTTCAGCCTGCTCGTTTTGATCAGGCTTCGCGACATGTCGAAAGAGGGAAATTGCTCTACTCAAGAATGGCTTTTGTGTCTTTTCTGTAGCATCGGCCAAAATGGCCAGCAACTCGGCGTCGAGCAAACTCTCTTGTGAAATCGGTAGCTTATCACCTCCTTGCTCTTGTCGGGTTGAAAGATTGAAAACCGTCTTTTTTTCAGTGATGCAGTGCTCACCCGCGTATTCTCCGTTGAAGTCAATCAGTAGAAATTTGCACCGTTCACGAAAGGCAGCGTCATTTCGATTAGACAAAGCATTAATAAACTCACCAAAGATAGCTGCCAGAGTATTGGACTTTCCACTTCCTGTGTTTCCAAAAATTGCAATATGACTGTTAAACAGCCCATCTACTGGAAACTCTATAGCGTAGTCCTCATAGTCAGTTTTTGCGAAGCAGACTGAAATACCGTCCGCAGAAACTAATCTATGGATCTGATGCACCCTATCAGAAGTAATAATTGAAGCCTCATTGCCAATCAGAGGTAGCTCTTTGGTCCCACCTTGAAAGGCACCGCCCTTATCGATGTAGCCCACCAATGCAACTGAAAGAATTCTTCGGTTCCGGTCAAAATCTTCCCATCTTGATGCCGAAGAAGGATCTGCGGAGGCGTCAACTTTCTCCCCCTCTACTTTTCCGATCAAGCTGAGGAAGCCCTTTTTAATTTCTATGTATCCATTTACTGATACGTTCCGCAGAAGCTGCCCCTGGAAGAACAGGTCTGAGAGGTTCTTGTTTTTGTCTACACTCACAAAGACTTTTCGACCGGACACTTCAACGACCTCGCCAATTCGAAGTACTGCATCTCTGTTAAGCTGATTAGTCATATCGCGAATTTGGCACGACACGTTTAAGCAACTCGTTCAAACGGTCAAATTTGATGTTGGCATTGTCCTCTGGGTGGATAATCAATACGTTGTCGTATTTCGCAAACTTATCCTGATAAGAATTTTTTGAGTTATCACTGTAAGCAAGCAAAATCAGCAATAGGGTTGGATTCTTTAGTGCACGCTTGGTGATATCGAGAATATGTTCATCTTCAAAGGAAAAGCCAAACGAGAATAAAACAGTGTTTTCGATCTCCATCGTGTTCGCGTAGATACGCAGTAAATCGTAGTAGATTCGATCGAGTAGCGTTTCGTTAAATTTTTTCTTCGTCGGTAAAATGAGAGAAAACTCTGAGGAGAATTGTTCTATCTTTGCGACGTAATCGTCAGCGGCAGCATCGGGAATGCTCTTGCTTTCAACTTGGTACTCAATTGAATCCGCGTCTGCTTTCCACGACAATGAGCCGTGTAGCTTAATCAAATTGACTACCGGGACGGGAAATTTGTAATTGAAAAGATTACCGGTTTTATAAAGCGCGTCAAAAAAGGTCTCCGGTTCGAAGCTGAACGAGCCTCCCACTGTTGGATTTCTGTTGAAACCATCATTCAGCCTGAGAGTCGGAATGCCAGCCGAAGCATGCTCAACGAATAAGTCGTAGTTAGTAGTGAATATTGATACCTGTTTCGCGAGCAAATCAGTCTTCCGCTCGTCCAGGATACGTACCAGAATTCTTAGGAAGTCTTGATAATTTCCTATGGTTTCGACTGTGCTCGGATTTGGAGCACCACCAAACAATTCATTGGTTACTGACTGTATTTCAACCAAGAAGTCATTTCGGGTCTTGGTGAATAGCGCTTCGTCATCATCATCCAAGCACTCATTTAGAGTCTTTTCTATGTCACCAGCAACAGAAATTGCTGGCTGCGAAGCGCCAGATCCGATGAGGAAGTTAATATTTCCGGACTGAAGAGCCCTCTCGAGAGTTTTCTCAATCTTTTCAATATCATCTGTTAGAACTAAAGTTTCAGCCATATTTATCAAATTTGCCTTTTGAGGCATGCTACCACATCAAAACAAGTCGACAAGTCATCCAGCTCTACGCAACGGCAATTCAAAATGAGATTTGACTAGCAGGCAGTGCATCAGTTCGAGCGATAGTCATCAGATTTGCTTGCTGCATTAAGTAGCTCAAACAAAGGCTGGATGAGCTGCAAATCGTCCTCGGCGATATCGTGAGTGGTTCGGTCTCTATGTCGCTTTTGTGCACCACCTAGGAGGGCTGGATCAATTTCCACCCTCGCGACCCAAGAATATGGCTCAAACGCTGGCTTGATGCCGGACACAGTGCGGTTCGGCCACACGTTTTCGATAATCATGCGTTTTTCAGCCCGATTAGCCTTTTCATAAAGCAAAACAAGGCTTTTTCGCAGTTCGGCCAGTTGTTCTTGGTGCTCGGTTAAAGCATCAGGATCAGGATCAGGTAGTTTCAGAACCTCCTCACGCAGTCCAGCCAAGCGCACATAGATCTTCCCTTGCTTTCGTTCGAAAGCGCCTCGGTCGAGAACCCCATCAAGCAACAAGTCTTCCAACCGATCCAGACGGCGCTGGTCGTCTTTAATTTGCAAATCCAGCGCAACCCGCTGTTCCTCCAGCCGCAAAATCGTTTCTGGCATGCCTGCGTTCTCGGCTTGTGCCGCCGCCTTTGCACTCAGCTCCAGTCGCTTCAGTTCCTGTCTTATCGCATGATCCAGCAGTTCTTCTCGGATGGTTTTGGTTGCGCAGTCACGCTGCTTGCAACGATAGTACACGTGGCCTTTTTGCTTTTCCGGGACCATCGGTTTGTCACACAGGCCACAGCGAAAGATACCCTGAAACAGGTGGTTGTGTCTGGTTGATTTGGGGCCTGATCTCTCACTTCGAATGGCTTGCACTTGTTTCCAGGTCGCCACCGGGACGATTGGTTTGTGAACGCCTTCATACGTCTTACCCGAGCTCTTGATGTGCATGAGGCCGATGTAGAAGGGATTTTGTAGGATATTGCCCAAGCCACAAAGCGTAAGCTTGCCGCCACGCGTATTCCGCAGGCCGCGTCGGTGTAGCTCATCAAGCAAGGCATCGTATGAATACTGACGGGTGGCATAGAGCTCAAACGCCAGCTTGATGAGAGGCGCAGTCTTAGGGCAAGGTATCTTGGGCTTGCCGCCGCCCTGATTAAGATATCCCGGCGGCGCTCCCCAAGGAAACAGCCCCTGCTTCAGCCGCCCGTTCATTCCTTTGATGCATTCTTCGCGCAGGTTGCGAATGTAGTCAGCGGCGATGACGGCCTGGATGTCTGCGGTGAGGCGACCACCGCGTGAATTGAAGTCGAGGCTTTCAGTAGCGACGTAGACACTCACCCCAGCATCAGGCAGCTCGCTGAACATCGCCCAATCCCGCAGGTTGCGGGCGGAGCGGTCAATTTTGTGAATGATGACGCCCTTGGCTTTCCCTTGCTTCAACTGCTTGAGCATGCTGTTAAAGACCGGGCGGCCACTCTTGGCGGCAGTTTCCTTCTCTTCAAACCACTGAGTGACAGCGAGGTCGTTCCGACTCGCAAAGACCGTGATGGCGTCTTTTTGTGCTTCGAGTGATACACCCTCGCCTTGCTTCTGGGTGGATACTCGAATGTATCCAAAGCACGGTTTCATAGGTCGGTTTCAGGGTTCTCGGACTCTATCACATCCTCAGATTTTGGCGAATCCGGCCACGGCCATTTCCCTTCCGCCACCAGGCGCTCAAAGACCCGTTGGCAGATTTCGAGATGTCGTTGGATGCGTTCGTCTTCAGTCATTCCACCATCGTAACTCTGTGGTCTGAATTGCCTAGCAGGCACCATATGACCCTCAGTGATGCGGTGGATGCATGGTGGCGGAGAATGGCTTCAGCCGCTTCCCCTGGTGCATCAGCCAAACCGCTACCTGATAGTTCGGTAGGTTCTGCAGATCCCGCGCCGAAAACGGCGCCAGCAGCCGTTCAAAAAGCGGCGCGTCGCTCGCCCCCAGGCGAAACAGGACCATGGTGCCGATGTTGCCGAGAACGGCCTCTCGCACCTCCGTATCCGTCTGCGACAGGTGTTGGTGCGCCAGAATGAGGCCGAGGCCGTATTTGCGGGCCTCGGAAAGCAGCCCGGCAAAGGATTTGGTGGTCAGGTTGTGGAACTCATCGACATAGAGAAAGAACGGCCTGCGGGCGGACTCAGACAGGCTATGGCGCGTGAAGGCCGCCTGCATGATGCTGGATGTGATCAAGCCCCCCAAGATGTTTGAGATATCCGCCCCCAAACGCCCTTTGGCGAGGTTCACGATTAGAACCTGCCCCTCATCCATCACAGACCTAAAGCGCAGCGGTTGCTCTGGCTCGCAAAGCGCTGTTCGCACGGATGGGTGCGCCAGAAACGCTCCAATCTTGTTCGCCACCGGAGACACGCCGTCAGAGCTGGTCTGGTAATTCATCGCCGGGTATTCATGGTTCCAGAAGAAGCGCACCTGGGGATCGGTCAGGTTTTCCGTCACCTGACGTCGAAAGCCTTTGTAGATGAACAGCTTCATCAGGTCGCGCAGATCGCTCTCTGGTTGCTCCAAGAGCGCCAGAACGCCGTAGCGCAGTAGATGCTCCATACGCGCCCCCCAGGCATCCGGCCACTGCTTCTTCAGCGTCTCAATCAGACCAGAGGCGATCAAGGGGCGGTAGCGCTCTGACACCCGCTTGAGAGGGTTGTATCCAAGTGGGCATGTAGGGTCAGCCACGTCCCAATACACATGCGGCACCGAAAGGCTTTGATGCAGCGTTTCTGCCAGATCACCATGTGGGTCGATCAGGCAAAAGCCACGCCCCTGCTCAGCGTCTTGTCGCGCGAGATTGAGGAGCAATGTCGATTTCCCAGCACCTGTTTGCCCGATAGCATAAAAATGCATGAGGCGATCACGCTGGGTTATCCCAAATGATGATGCTTCGCTATAGCGACGATATGCGCTGCCAATGATCGAAATGCCGGATTGCATTCTGACCATAGTGACCTTTGGCACGTCCAGCGGTCTAGCAGGCACGATATCATTCAGTCGACTAACTTAAAGCCCAGCAGAGCAATCAGAACGTCACGAGCACGTCGTCGATCAATATCGCAGCGCCATTGTCTGTTTCGATGCTGATGGCATAGATGTCATCCAGGGCAGCTGAATTATCGTTCCCCAACGCGTCTTCAAACGCCGGATCGTTGAAATCAATCTCAAGCGGAGGGTTACTGGAGTCGACATTGAACACAAACTCATCGGCTTCTGCATAGTGCAGGAAATACTCGCTATCGCCCGAAGATCCTTCGGCCAGGCCGCCCTCAACAACGTCGATGATGTAGGTCGTTACTGTGATCGTCGTTACACCGTCTGCCAATACGCTCAGCGAGATGCCGTCGAGATCGAAACTTGCTCCAACCCCGTCCGGAAGCTCGGTCGGTAAGGTTGGCGGCGTTCCGGATGGCGCATCGGTCAGGTAGAGTCCTTGGTCATTGAAATCAAAGGTCGCACCGGCACCGAAAACACCAAAGATCTCATCAATCTCAGTCGTTGTCACGGGTAGGCGCGTGCTGGGATCAATCACCGGTTCGCCCGTGACCTGGTCAAGAACCGGCACGTCAATCGTGGTGGTGTTACCCACCAACAGGTTCGAACCACCTGTCGTTGTTTGACCGGCGCTGTAGTTGATCACTCCGTCGCGACCATGCCCGGCGGTCACCTCATCTGTTTCGATCACGATGGCACTTCCAGAGAATGACAGGCCTGCATAGCTGTCATCTGAGAGGTCAATCTGATAGCCAGCAGGGTCGGCGAACGACTCGAAATCAAGAGCAATTTGCTGCGGCCCAGGATCAACAGCAGGATCAACGAAATTGAGGGTCACCTGACCTGTGGTTGTGTCAGTCCCGTCCGTCACCGAATAGGTTAACGTTCCAACGACGCTTTCACCGTCTGCGAGCCCGAGATCCGCAAACGAAATGGTCACAGTTCCATTGGTGCTATTGAACGTATAGGGCACGGTGATCGGCGTGCCCGTGGTCTCGTCAAAGCCAATACGTAAATCGCCCGGCACGATGGTCAGAGGATCGCCGTCTGGGTCTGATATCAGCGCTGTAAGGTCGATGGTCAAAGACGTCGTTGCCGGGTCATCAACGATGACATCAGCCGGTATGGCATTGCCCTGGTCGTCGGTGCCAGCGGGATAACCGGGCACGCCAAGAACATTCAACGCTTCTGGTGGGGTATTGCCAACAGTAGGCGTGTGACCCGTAAGCGTCAGGGTGATCGTCTCACTATCGCTCGCGCCATGCTCATCTTCGACCGTATAAGTGAGGGTGATGGTTTCGACCTCGCCATCCTCCAGTCCGAAAAACACGGGGTCGATGAACAACTCGCCGCCTTCTCCCGTAACGACCCCTTCGGAGAACGGTACATCTGTTGTACCGCCAAAGAAGTCCGTCGTGAGGGAGGTGATCGTCAGGGTATCATCAACATCTGCATCCGTTACAATGCCGGACAGATCTATGGAAATCGAACCGTCCACCTCATTGGCGGCGATACTCAGCGGGTCTGCCACTGGTGCCGCATTGGGTTCGACATAGTCCTGAACCAACAAGTTTTCGATTCCCCATTTCCAGGAGGAGTCCTTGTTCTCGAATGTGACGATGTTGTTGCCGTGCAAAAGCTCGTCGGCTTCAAAGACGATGGAATGAGGCGTCAATGCCTCATCCTGACCTACGGATAAATGGGAATGGAACTCGCCATTCAAATAGATTGAGATTTCATCAGCGAAATCGATATCGAAACCCGTCAGGCTTAGTTCCATCGCGGAGCCGTCGGCGACAAATCCAACCTCAAGCTTGCCATCCGCATCGGTGAGGCCATTCCAGTTGTTGCCGTATTGCCCCGAGGAAGCCACACCTGTCTGGAGCACCTCGGAAACATCATTCCAATGTATGTCGACGAAATTGTCGATTGTGAAATCTGTGAGGCCCCACGTCCAGGAAGGATTTGTGTTCTCGAAAGTAACTATATTTTGGCCAAAGAGCAGAGCATCTGAGCCAATATAGATAACGTAATCTGTGAGGCCGTTGTTCGGCCCCAGGTCGAGATAGGAATGGAACTCATCGTTGATATAGATCGCGATCTCATCGGTGAAGTCGATATCGTAACCAGTCAGTTTCAGTTCCATCGGGGAACCATCACTGGTGAACCCGATATCAACTTTTCCATCGGCATCTGTGAGACCATTCCAGCTGTTGCCGAACTGCGATGTGTTTTCAACACCCGTTTGCAAGACCGTCGACGTATTGCTCCAGTTTGTATTAACAAATTCAGCGGCGACAAACTGACGAATTTCGGTCTCGGTCATGACGTCGCCATCTGAAAACTCGATCATCTCCAAGGTGGTGCCGGGGGCCGCAAAGAAGTCTTGGACTGTAATGGTTCCGCCATCCGGAAACGAGATGACTAAGTCGTCGCCGGAAACATCTTTCGCCAGCGTGATACGCCCAGACGGTACATCGGTGAGCATGAGCCGGTCAGTGCCGCCGCCTGTAGTTTCCGTAATCAGATCGTGGCCATCACCCAGTGCGTACACGTAGTGATCATTTCCTGCGCCGCCACGGAGTGTATCATTTCCCGTCCCGCCAATCAGTTCGTATTCACCGGGGCCTTGGCTAGTGATTCTATCATCGCCTTCGCCGCCATCCATCAGCACATTGTCGCCAGCGGTGTAGAGCGTATCATTGCCGCCGTGGCCGAAGATGGTGTCGCTTCCTATGCCGCCACCCAAGTTGTTCGCACCATCATCGCCGATAATGAGATCGTCACCCTCCGTGCCCCAAACATTCTCGATGCTGATCAGTTGTTCTGGCGGAAACAGATCATGCCAGCTTAGAATACCGGCCTGTAGGTTGATGACTGCTCCGGGGTAACCTTCATAGCTAAAGTACCAATAAAGATTGAGAAAATCCGTCCCTTCTCCGCCATCGTACATGTTTTGGCCAGCACTGCCATAAAAGGTGTCGTTGCCAGCCCCCCCGAAATACTCATCATTCCCATCATTCCCCCAGAACTCATCGTCTCCGCTTCCTCCGATCAATGTATCGTCACCAAGACCCCCGCTTAGGGAGTCATCACCAGCATTGCCATAGATCAGATCATCGCCTTCAAAGCCGTCAATGTCATCGTCACCATTGCCGCCAATTGCGAGATCATCACCTTCGGAGAGCACGAGGTCGTCATTGCCGTCTCCACCGATAACGACATCGTCTCCGCTTCCTGCGTTGATCGTGTCATGGCCGTCTCCGCCGGTGAGGACATCATCCCCAGTCGTGCCATTGATTAAGTCATTTCCCGTGGAACCGCTGGTTTGCTGCGCAGACACATGTTGCCATGCAGCAAGGGACACATCTGATAAGATCACCGCATCATCGGAACCAAACAGGATGTAGGTATCGCCATCGATTTCGTCGAACGTGACGCCAGTTGGCGGATCGTTTGGATCGACATAGACCCCATCGATGACAACAACAGATCTGGCGATATCGAAGTTTGCCACACGGGTGGCGGCTGCGTTGTCTGGGTCGCTCTCGACCAGAACCAGATTGTTTTCGATATGTACCTGATCTGTGCCGCTGGCCACGCCATCGAAAACAATCGTAGCTGTTGCCGTTTTTTCCACACCGGAAGAATCCGTTGCGGTGTATGTCAGAACCTGAACAGCGGTTTCACCCTCATTCAGCGCCGCGTAGGCCCCTTCCTGGTCGAATTCGATCTGGCCGTTTGTCAGAACTGTGATCAGCGCACCACTCGCCAACCTGATGGTGTCTCCCGGTGACACCGCAACCCCATTGATGTGCGTAAGACCGATTGGATCACCACCGAACTCAAGATCATTCGCCAACAGGTCAATCGTAACGGTTTGACCCTCATCTGCCCTCAGGTTGTCATCAATAACCTCAAACTCAGTTTGCAACGGGCCTGCGATCGTTCCGTAAGAGACGGTCTGATCGGTAAACGCGATGTTCTCGACATCGTCATAGATGATGACCGTGCCGGTCTCCATGCCATGGGTAAAGTCCGGATGGGTGTCGTCGATCACAACTCTCACCCCGCCATCGACATATTCATATGTCACGGCAGTGCTCACCACGTTCAGTTGGGCAGTGTCAATTCCCGCACCACCAAAGATGACGTCATTGCCATCGTTGCCAATGAGCGTATCGTCGCCACCGCCGCCAAGGATCGTATCATCACCTTTGCTGCCATCAAGAACGTTGGCACCATCATCGCCCCGGATGAGGTCGTCGCCCCAACCGGTTGTCACATTTTCGATATTCACCAACGTCGTGAAATCATCCGTGCCGCCGAAATCGGCCCGCCCGGCGGCGAGATCAACAACCAGACCGCCATCATGGTAAAACTCGGCCGTATCAGTTCCCACACCGCCATCAAGCAGATCACTGCCGGGGCTGAGAATTTCGGTGATGTTCACGACGTTACCATCACTGATCAGCAGATCGTCGCCCGCGCCGCCCAGCAGCGTATCATCGCCACTACCGGCCTGGAGCGTGTCATTCCCTTCGCCACCATCAAGAAGATCGTTTCCGGTAAGGCCGGTCAAGCGATCATCACCCGCCTCTCCATAAAGCGTATCGCCTTCACCATACCTGCCGCCGCCCAGTGTGTCTGACCCGGCACCACCATGAATAACATTGGCAAACTCATCGCCAATCAGGAGGTCATCAAAGGCTGATCCGACCAGATTTTCGATTGAAACCAACTCGTCCCCAACCGCTTCGCCGGATCGGAAGCCGGTGTCAAAAAGACGGAGCCCAACGCCCGACGTTGCCCCCGCATAGCTTGCGGTATCGATGCCCGTACCGCCGTTCATATAGTCGGCGCCTTCGCCACCGGAAAGTACGTCTGAACCGCTGCCGCCGAACAACGTGTCGTTGCCCTCATACCCGTTCATCTCATTCGCCGCGGTGGTGCCGTATAGTTCGTTGTCCGTGCCCTCACCATCAATCGTGTCTTCGGGGACCGAGCGTTCCTCATCCAATGCGCCAAGCGCATCGAAAGCCGTATCGCTCACCGGGCTGTTGGTTATGCTTCCGCCAGAAACCAGAACGCTGTTGAGATCGAGCAAGCCATCGTCGAACATCAGATCGAATGGGTTGTGTACAAACGCAGTAGGCTGGATGCTCCCGGTGCCGCTCAACACTTCTGTGTACGAGCCGGTAACATTTTCAACTGTAATACTCGCTCCGGTCGCATTGACGATGATCTCAAGCGTACCAACGGTTTGGAAAACTCCGATTTCCATAGAGCTTGAATCAAACCACCAACCAATCAACGGGTCATAATTGAAGTAATGAGTGTTTACTAAAGTCGGGTCGCCATACTGATAGTTGACAGTAATGTCCGAACTGTTGATCCCTTCAAACACAACCGTGTCAACGCCGTCTGGTCCACCGGCAATCAAGTCATGGCCAAAATCGCCCGAGAGAACGATGGTCAGATCGTCCGTGGCAACATCTGACAGCTGGGTCTGTTCCGAGGTCAGATAGAGGTCGTTCCCTGCACCGCCGTTAAAAACATCCACCCCGCCGGAATGCACCAGAACATCAGCCCCGGCTCCGCCGTTGAGCGTGTCATTCCCCGTGCCGTCATAGGCGATCAGTTCAAAGTCTGCAGGTTGTCCGTCTTCCGGCAGATTAACCGCATTATCGAAGAGAAGGTCGGCTCCATCGCCCCCCTCGATTTCATCACTGCCTAAGCCGCCAAATAGACTGTCATGGCCCAAGCCGCCATCGATAACATCGTTGCCAGCTCCGCCGTCGATAGTGTTTCCGGTGTCGCTCCCGGTGATGTTGTCGACGTGATCTGTTCCAATCACGTTATCGAAGTTTGAAATGCTCAGAGTGTCGCTGCCAAGTGTGATAGCACCAGGGTCATCGTTCACGCCCTGAAGGTTAACCGTAATCCCACCGTCAAGCCCCAATCCATCTAGAAGGTCACCTTTTTCTAAACTGCCTCCTGCGTCGATGACGTTGAGATTAAACATCTCGGGGTCGAACAGCACCTCATCATAGTGCTTCGTGGATAGAATTAAGTTTTCGAAGTTGGTGAATGTATCCGTCCATTCGGTTGCCCCAATTTCAGTCGCTTGAAATACTGCTGCTGCGTCATTTGTGGCAGCAGTCAACAGGTTAATTGTTACTCCAGTGTCAATACCTTGATATGATAACGTATCTGAATCTGCGCTATTGTCTGCGTTTTCTCCGCCATCAAGGTAATCACTACCCAGCCCAGCGTACGCGAAATCATCTCCGCCCTGACCGTAGTAAAAATCATCAGAATTTGTGCCAATCATCCCATCATTGAAGTCTTCGCGGCCCAAAAGCACGAGCCCTTGGTCACCCAAAGCGGAATTGGCAATTATCCATTCTTCAGACCCGCTGCCTAACAATGTACCGTAAGAATTTCCGAAGTAGTTCACACCGGCATATTGGCTGCCGAAGTGTCCAAAGTCACTTCTCTCAACTAACTCGCGGACATCTACTCCAACAGTGTTGAGTACGGTTAAAATAGTAGAGTTCGAGTTTGCAATAGGGCCGCCATCTACATTTGTCCCTGGCGCACCCGCGATGTCGTATTGGTATGCGCCATCGAGTCCCACAGCAAAGCTGCTAAGCGAATTCCACGCTCCCACTCCTCCCGGTATCAAATCTGTAATATCGATAGAGAAGCGTTCGTTTTGTGGCGTGCCTCTATCATATGCGTCTTGTGATGTGGCAAGGGAACCGATCTCAATATCTAGTTTGGTTCCGCCCTCTATTGGAACTCCGCCACGAATAACTTCAGGAGTGTCAGTTGGGTTTGAATCATCCCGAAGAACAAGATACAGGTGCCCATGATTGGTACCTACGCTGACACCCAAAATCTCAGTGAAAACCTCTTTTGCTTCTAAATATATTCTTGGTGCCATGTTAAGGTCTTTCCATTTTCAAAAAGATGCGAGGCAGCCGTCGCCTTTTTTTTCTAAGGTAGGCCAAGAACTCTTCAGCCAATTGACTCCGCCAAATGAAATTTCATCAAAAGTCACTTCTTCGCCGGACGATGGTATGGTAAGAAATACGCTTACTAGATAGTTTGGCTTACGCCCCTCGAGTGATGATTTAAGCGTCCATTTTTCTGAAAACCGATACCTTATGAACCTGAGCTTGGTTCCACCGGCTATTGAGCCTTTAATGTACTTGAGTTCAGCGCTTTCCGCGAATTTCCCAAGCGCGAAGATAAAAGTTCGAGCATCAGTTTGATAGCGGTAGTTGGATTCTGTCGGTTTCCCGCCAAGCTGTATCGCGAGGTCTTTCAAATGGCTGGATAGTTCATCTGCAAAAAAGTTGACGTTTTCCTTCCGAACCCAGTATACGATGTGGTCTTCTACAAATCCGTCAACACTCGCACCCATCTCCTGAATCCGTTCAGGAGAATAGTTGTATAAAGACGACTCTCTTCCCTGATGTCGTTCGTTTGCAAGCGCGAGTGCCCGCTCCGGATCGGCCATCAAATCATCGTAGGTGCTATCGCTACTATAGGTGAGACCATCCGCACGTATCTTGTCAATTGCGGCACGAAAGCTCTGGCCCTGCTCGGTCGCTATAGTAATGATACGCTCTGCTTCCTTGTCGGACATTCCGTCAGGGCGGCAATCGCCAGCCGACAAAGGTGAGGCAACAATAAGAAGCAAAACC
>NZ_JBGEHK010000005.1:0-377679 GCF_041403425.1 Roseovarius conchicola
TCACACGCCGTTCTTCGCCAACTACCGTCCGCAGTTCTACTTCCGCACCACCGACGTGACCGGTACGGTTGAGCTGCCCGAAGGCACCGAGATGGTGATGCCGGGCGACAACCTGAAGTTCGGTGTTGAACTGATCGCGCCGATCGCCATGGAAGACGGCCTGCGCTTCGCCATCCGCGAAGGCGGCCGCACCGTCGGCGCCGGCGTCGTCGCTAAAATCATCGAGTAAGGGTGGCTTGCGTTAGCAAACGCCCGTAAGGCGATAGGGGAATTGCCCGGCAACTCACCAAAAAACCTGATCTCTAAACCACACGAAAAGGGCGCCCCCAAGGGTGCCCTTTTTTTGTCCAGAAGACACCTGTCCTCTCTTTTTCCGAGCAGATGGGTCAATCTGCCGCGCCTTTGCGAGGCGTGCGCGGCGCAGCATTTGCTCTGAAATGTGCTGGTTTCGCGCTCATCGGATGCAGCGTTTTGATCCGAATTTTCCTATAGGAAACAAAAGGCAATACCGAGTTTCTGCAATTGCAGCATCGCTTCGGCATACTACGGTATTCCGCTAAGTCATTGAAATATTGACTTTTTTATTTCCTCCGGCACTCTGGTTATGACACGGAGGAGAGATAGATGGATCAGATAAATGTGATCGCTTGGGAAGGTCGGAGCGAAACCCTTGACGGGTGCATCAGCCAGAGACAGGCCGCGCAGATCCACGCCACGCTTGGCAAACCCGGCACCCCCACTCCGACCCAAGGCGAAGCGATGCCGCAGTTGTGGCACTGGTGCGCTTTCCCGCCCGCGGTGCCGATGAATGAACTGGCGCGCGATGGGCACCCCATGCTGGGCGATTTCCTGCCGCCGGTGAAACTGGAGCGGCGAATGTGGGCCTCGGGCCGTCTGACATTTGGCGCGCCTTTGCGTGTCGGCGAACAGTTCACCCGCCGCTCGACCATCGCCAAAGTGTCCGAGAAAGAGGGTGCCACCGGACCCATGGTGTTTGTCACTGTCGATCATCAGATTTACGGCGACCGCGGGCTGGTGATCGAAGAGCAGCAGGACATCGTTTACCTGGCCATTCCCGACACATTCAGTCCGCCGAAAAAACGGCCATTGCCCGAAACGCCCGTGTTGCATGAGACCGCCGAAGCCTCCGAAGCACTGTTGTTCCGCTATTCAGCAATTACCTTCAACGCACACCGCATTCATTACGATCTGCCATATGCGCGGGAGGTTGAACACTATCCCGGGCTGGTCATTCACGGCCCCCTGCAGGCGATGTGGCTGATCGAGGCCGCGCGCGCATACAAGGGCCGCCTGCCACAGCATTTCGATTTTCGCGGCGTGCATCCCTGCCTGCTGACCCCGGGGGAACCGCGCACGCTCGATATCATGGGGGTCGAACCAAACCCATGCGCTCTTGAACTTTTTGTCGGTCAGGCCGGGCATCAGACGATGCAGGCCACAGCCATCTGGGAGGAAACGCAATGAACAGAATTCTTGACGGAATGCGTGTCGTTGAAAGCTCGGCCTTTGTGGCAGTCCCGCTGGCGGGGATGACCCTGGCGCAAATGGGGGCCGAGGTGATCCGAATTGACCGCCTGGAAGGAGGCCTTGATGCAACCCGCCTGCCGCTGACCCCGTCGGGCGACAGCCTGTTCTGGGCGGGCCTGAACAAGGGCAAGAAATCCATCGCCGTGGATATGCGCACCCCCGAGGGGCGCGATCTGATCACGCAGCTGATCACGGCGCCCGGCAAGGACGCTGGCATGTTCATGACCAACCTGCGCGTGCCTGGATTTACAGATTACAAAACCCTCAGCGCCCAGCGTCCCGATCTGATAATGGCGACGCTGACCGGGGATCGGAATGGCAATCCGCAGGTGGATTATACCGTCAATCCTGCCCTTGGCATCCCTGCCATGACCGGGCCTGAAGGCTATGATGAACCGGTGGCCCACGCGCTGCCCTGCTGGGACCTGATGGCCGGGCATCAAATGGTGTCTAACTTGCTGGCGGCCGAGCGTCACCGCCTGCGCAAAGGATCGGGGCAAGAGGTGGTGATGTCGCTCAAGGACGTTGCTGCTGCGACGATCGGGCATCTGGGGATGATTGGCGATGCGGTGATCAACGACAATGATCGCAGCAAATCCGGTAATGCGCTTTACGGGGCTTACGGGCAGGATTTCGTCTGCGCCGACGGGCAGCGAGTGATGGTAATTGGTCTGACAGACGGTCAGTGGAAGGGCCTGTTAAACGTGACAGGCACGGTCGAGGCAATGGCCAAGCTGGGTCGTCGCATGGGCCGTGACATGAATGAAGAGGGCACCCGCTGGGACCTGCGTCATCAGATCACCGCCATTCTGGCCCCGTGGTTTGCCGCGCGCCGCGTAGAAGAGTTTGCCCCCGAGTTTGAAACGCGCGGCCTGACATGGTCCGTCTTTCGCACGGTCAAGGAGGCGGTTCAGAAAGACCCTGACCTGAGTGAGGCAAACCAGATGTTCTCGGTGATTGATCAACCCGGTGTGGGCCGTTTCCCGGTACCAGGATACCCGGCCGAGTTCGGCAGCCATGGGCGATGCAGACCCGTACCTGCGCCGCGATTGGGTGAGCACACCGAGGAAATCCTTGGCGATGTGATCCGCCTGTCAGATGGGGAGATCGGACAATTGTTCGACAAGGGTGTGGTGCGCGGCATGGACCTGTCCAAGCACAGTAGCGCCTGCCGCTCGGCCGCTTGATCGGGCGGCAGAGGATCTCTGAGACACACCCGGCTGGTTACACTCCGGGGCGATTTTCAAAAGGTCGGATGGGCGCGCTGCGCTTACCTCATTCCCAGCAACTGACCAGCACCGTCATATTCGACGCTTTGCGGGTCAGGGCCTCGGGCGCGATTTGAGTGTTGCCTGTGGCCGCCGATGGCGACACACCGGCCTGTTGCAGGACTTGTGCCACCGTATCGGCGTTTGCAGCCAAGCTGACCCCTTCAGGCAGTTGCCGTCCTTCGCTGGGCGCAGGAAGCAGCATACCCAGAACACCGCCTGTGGCATCAACCACCGGGCCACCGGCATCGCCTTCAAGGGCTGCCAGCGCCAGGCGTTTCTGCTCCACCTCACCGTTCAGGCCCTTTACATCGGCCAGCTGTCCAAAGGTCAGCGTGGGTGCGCCCAACACACCGCCATAGGAATAGCCGGCGACGGCCACATCCGATTGCAGGCGGGGGGCAGCCATTTGGAACGCGGCCACGGCCATTGGCGCCAACTGCTCGACAGGGCGCAGCACTGCGATGCCAAACTTTGTGTCATTGGCGGCCAGCTCGGCCTCATAAATCTCGTCCAGGGTGATGCGTCCGCAATTGGCCACCACGTCGGATGTGGTCACGACCATGCCTGAGTTGTCCACGAAAAAGCCGGATCGCGACAGGGTAGGCCGGCGGATTTCCAACCCCGAGACCAGATCGATACTTTGGTTCTCCAACGTGCCCGCAGCCGCATCCAGCACTCCGTCAATACGTTGGAAGCTTTCCTGCATCTCACCCAAAAGGCGGGTGCGGCGCTCTTCGTCGCCTGCAGGCCAGACCAGGGTGAAGCCCTTGATCTCGCCATCCTTCAACCACGCTTGGGTGTGCGAGATTTTCAACGTACTCTCGCCGATCAGGACAAAAGAACTGTCCTTCAGGTCGCGCGGGCCGGTTTCGGGTACGATCTCAAGCGTTTGCATTATGTCAAACAGCCCGCCCAGCGTGCTTTTGTTGCCTCGCTGGCTGATCAGCAGAACTTTCGCGTCGATATCCCCGGTTGGGGCAAAATGTGCAAACGGGCTTTCATAGCGGTCAAAGCTGACCACCCCGGTGGGCAGGCGCATTTCGATACCCACGGCCTCGTCACGCACCAATTGCAGACCCAGCCCATCCAGCACCGCGTTGTACTGCCGCAACAACTCGGCACGTTGTTTGGTGGTCAGGATACCTGTGGATTCAAACGCGTTGGCCTCTTGCCAGTTGCGCATGGAATTGCGGGTGCCGCGGCCAAAGGCGGCATCGATCGCGCCGTTATAGAAACCGGCCCATTGCAAGGCAGTTTGCAGTTCCGCACGCTCCTCGCGGGACAGCAAAGCCTCGCTGGCGCGGGCCTCGCGCGGGGTTTCATCTGCGGCCTCGGGTTCGGGGACCGGGTCCACCTGCACCACATCCGGATCGGGTTGGGTGGGTTCAGGTTGGGGTTCGGTGATGATCAGCGCCGGACTGTCCAGAAGGTTGGCCCCGACGGGCCAGAATTGTTGCCGGAAATCGGCGCTTTCAGCCAGATAGCTGTCGCGCGGGATCACCCGATCTGCCCGCAGCGCGCGCAACCGTTGGGCCGCTTGTTCCGGTGTGTAGGGACCAAGCGCAATGGCGTACCAGCCGCCACCAAGGGAGAACCCGTTCACATCCGAGAAGCGGTTGGCATATTGGCGGATGCTGGCTTGCGCCCGGTTCAGGCTGGGTTGGGCCTCGATCTGGATCCAGGCGGTCTGTTGTGCCTGGGCGGGCTGTCCTGCCGGAATAAGCAGGGTAATCGAAAAAAGGAGTGTAATAAAAACGCGCGTCATCTTGGCTCTTTTGCCCTTCCGTGGAACAGACCTTGTTAAGGTTCCCTGCTTTTTAACAAATCTGTCGCCGGGCGCATCAGAAATATGAACCTGCCTGCCTGTCAGTACAGCCCTGTGACAGGGTGCGCACGCCCCAAACCTGCGATTGACGCTGCCGGGCCTGCGCCGTAGGTAGGGGCGGCACAATGACGGGGCATGGATCAGAGGACAGCATGGCCGAAAACAAGGCAAAACCACGCAGTTTTCAGGAGATTATCCTGCGGCTTCAAAGCTACTGGGCACACCAAGGCTGTGCCATCATGCAGCCCTATGACATGGAAGTGGGGGCAGGGACGTTTCACCCGGCCACGACCCTGCGTTCGCTGGGTTCCAATCCATGGGCAGCCGCCTATGTGCAGCCCTCGCGCCGCCCCACCGATGGGCGCTATGGTGAGAATCCCAACCGGCTGCAGCACTATTATCAGTATCAGGTGCTGATCAAACCCAGCCCGCCGGATTTACAGGATTTATATCTCGGCTCGCTTGAGGCGATTGGCATCGACATGGCCCTGCATGATATCCGTTTTGTCGAGGATGACTGGGAAAGTCCCACCTTGGGTGCCTGGGGCCTTGGCTGGGAAGTTTGGTGTGACGGAATGGAAGTCAGTCAGTTCACCTATTTTCAGCAGGTCGGCGGCCATGATTGCCACCCGGTCTCGGGCGAGTTGACCTATGGGTTGGAGCGTCTGGCGATGTACGTGTTGGGCATTGATCATGTGATGGATATGCCATTCAATGATCCCGATGCTCCGATTGCATTGAAATACGGCGACGTGTTCCGCCAGACCGAGCAGGAATACTCTCGTTTCAATTTTGACGTGGCCGATACCGCAGTGCTGCTGCGTCATTTCGAAGAGGCCGAGGCCGAATGCGCCGCGATCCTTTCGCAGGAGCACGTTGATCCCAAAACCGGTAAGCGCATCATCATGGCCCATCCGGCCTATGACCAATGCATCAAGGCCAGCCATATCTTCAACTTGCTGGATGCGCGCGGGGTGATCTCTGTCACCGAACGCCAGGCCTATATCGGACGTGTGCGCGCACTGGCCAAACAATGTGCCGACGCCTTCGTGCAAACCGAAGCCGGGGGCCACGCGGCATGACGATTACATCCTCCATCCCCGTTTTGCGCGGTGCGGATTATCCGCGCGCCAAGGCGTTCTGGGTGGACACCATGGGGTTCTCTGTTGCTGAAGAAGGCGGTGATCCGCCACGGTTTGGCATCTTTCGCCGGGATCAAGCCACGGTCTTTGTTGATACGTGGAAAGGTGCAGACCCCGCGCCATCACCCACCTGGCGGGCATACTTCCATGTCGGGGATGTCGACACCTTTGCCGCCGGCCTGCCTGCTGGAACCGTGATCGAAGGCCCGCGCGACGCCGTTTACGGAATGCGTGAAATCGAGATCGTGGACCCGGACGGCAACCGTCTTTGCTTCGGGGCGGACAACGCATGATGGGTAAAATTCTGGGAGGATCCATTGTGGTCGCCGCCTTGGTCGCCGGCGCGGCGATGTATTATCTGCAGGTCTATCATTTCTACGAAACGCTTGAGCCGAACGGCACAGACGACGTGACCCTCGTCTCGCTTGTTTCGGGTGAGGCTGAACCGGTGCTTTACGATGAATTTCAGGGCATTGACGCCAGCAGTTCTCCGATCCGCTATCGTGCCTGTTTCACCACCACGATGAGCCATGCGATGCTTTCTGAGACCTATGAACCTTACGAGGACGCCGAACCATTGGTCGCCCCCGACTGGTTTGAGTGTTTTGATGCCGAGGCCCTCGGGTCAGAACTGGAAGCGGGTACCGCGTTGGCCTTTCTGGGGGTGCGCGACGTGCAATACGGGATCGACCGGATCGTGGCGATCACCGAAGATGGCCGCGGCTATGCCTGGCACCAGATCAACCGCTGCGGCGAGGTTGTGTTTGATGGCAACCCGGTGCCCGAAGACTGTCCGACCCCACCGGAAAGGAATTAAGCCATGCCTGACCTTCTGATCGAACTCTTTTCCGAGGAAATCCCCGCCCGCATGCAGGCGCGTGCCGGTGAGGATCTGAAAAAGCGGATGACCGACGGGCTGGTCGAGGCCGGGCTGACCTATGCCGGGGCGGCGGTGTTCACCACGCCGCGTCGTCTGGCGCTGACCATCAACGGCATGCTGGCTGAATCGCCCGCCTTGCGTGAAGAACGCAAAGGCCCGCGGGTTGATGCACCTGAAAAAGCCATCGAAGGGTTCTTGCGCGGGGCCGGTGTGGCCCTTGAGGATCTGGAAATCCGGGACGAGAAAAAAGGGCAGGTCTACTTCGCGGTTATTGAAAAGCCCGGCCGTCCGGCGGCCGAGATCGTGGCCGAGGTGCTTGAGGATGTGATCCGCAATTTCCCCTGGCCCAAATCCATGCGCTGGGGGGCGGGCGGCCTGCGCTGGGTGCGCCCATTGCACTCGATCCTGTGCATCCTGACCGATGACGCGGGCGAGGCACAGACCGTTGCGTTGGAGATCGACGGGATTACGACGGGCAACAGCACGCAAGGTCATCGCTTTATGGCCCCGGATGCGTTTACCGTGTCGTCGTTTGAAGACTACGAGACCAAGCTGAAACGCGCCCATGTGGTGCTGAACGCGGGTGAGCGGGCCGAGCATATCTGGCAGGAGGCCAGCAATCTGGCCTTTGCATCGGGGCTTGAAGTGGTTGAGGATAAAGGGCTTTTGACCGAGGTCGCAGGGTTGGTGGAATGGCCCATCGTGCTGATGGGTACGATTGATGAAGATTTCCTGAGCCTGCCGCCCGAGGTGTTACAAACCTCGATGAAAGAGCATCAGAAATTCTTTTCGGTGCGCAATCCCAAGACGGGGCGGATTGAACGCTTTATCACCGTCGCCAATATTGAGACGGCCGATCAGGGCGCGACCATTCTGGCCGGCAACCAAAAGGTGCTGTCTGCCCGGCTGGCCGATGCGAAATTCTTCTGGGAAAACGACCTGCGCATCGCCAAGGACGGCATGGGCGCGTGGATCAAACAGCTTGAGAATGTCACGTTTGAGCGGCGTTTGGGATCACAGGCCGAGCGGATCAATCGCATTGCCGCGCTGGCCCGCGAACTGGCCCCGGTTGTGGGGGCCGATCCCGATCTGGCCGAACAGGCGGCGAAGGTGGCCAAGGCCGATCTGAGCTCGGAAATGGTCTATGAATTCCCCGAATTGCAGGGCTTAATGGGACGCTACTATGCGCTTGAGGCGGGCCTGCCCGAAGAGGTCGCCGTTGCCGCTGAAGAACACTACTCGCCGCTTGGCCCATCCGATGATGTGCCCACAGCGCCTGTCGCAGTGGCCGTGGCCCTAGCCGACAAACTGGACCTGCTGACCGGCTTCTGGGCGATTGACGAAAAACCCACCGGGTCAAAGGATCCCTTTGCCTTGCGCCGTGCGGCGCTAGGGGTGATCCGTTTGATTTTAAAAAATAATTTGAGAATTTCGCTGCCCGAGGTAAACTTCGGACAAATGCTCCAGAAGCTGATGCGCTACTATGATCTTGATATGCTGTACTCTGTAGAAGAATATAGGAATATCGGATCATTTACTTCTGAGGGTGCTGTAGATGCCATTTGGGAAGCATTCATCGGTTGGCGATCTAAGCTGCCGTTTTTGGCAATGTGGCGAGACTTGGAAAACTCACCATCTAAAGAACTGGCAGATTACTCCGGCCTGCTGTACGGAGTGGTCAACTACCTTAGTTTCGATGAAGATGGCAGAACCGAATACATGGCGGACATGTATGGAGGGTCTGAACACGAACATGCTCGGGAATTTCTTGGTGAAGTAGAGAATGTAGTTTCGTTCCTTAAGAATGAAGCGGATTCGCTCCTCTCCTTCTTCCATGACCGCCTCAAGGTTTACCTCCGCGATCAGGGTATTCGCCATGACGTGATTGACGCCTGTCTTGACGAAGGTGCCGATGATCTGGCGCGGGTGGTGGCGCGAGCCAAGGCGCTAAGCGAGGTGCTGGCGACCGAGGATGGTGAGAACCTTGTGCAAGGCTTCAAGCGGGCCAACAACATCCTGTCTCAGGCCGAAGAAAAAGATGGGGTCGAGTATTCCTATGGGGCGGATGTGAAATTCGCGGAAACCGACGAGGAAAAGACCCTCTTTGCCGCGCTTGATACCGCCGAAGGGCAGATCTCCAAGGCGCTGGAATCCGAGGATTTCGCCGGGGCGATGGGGGCGATGGCCGCCCTGCGCCCTGCTGTTGATGCGTTTTTCGAGGCGGTGCAGGTCAATACCGACAATTCCGTGGTGCGGCGCAACCGGTTGAACCTGCTCAGCCGCATTCGCCAGATTTGCGGGCAAGCAGCGGATTTAACCAAGCTGGAAGGTTAATCGTCGGCGTTCGGATCGTAGCCGCGCAGGCGCAGGAACAGGCTGGTTTCGTCATCATTGCGAAAGAACGGCACCGATTGAGGCGGGCTGGGATCATGCGCGCGCGCCTCGACCTCGGCCAGCACGACCTCGGTGATGAAGGGCAGGTCATATTCATGCCGTGCCTTGGCCAGCGGGACCCATTGCAGATGGGACAACTCATCCTCAGCGCGCGAGAAATCATCCAGATCGCTGGCAATCGCCCCGGAATCAATCAGGAAAAACCGCGCATCAAACCGGCGCGGGCGGCCCGGCGGCGTGATTGCGCGGAACACGAATTGCAGTGCCTCGGCCGAAGGCACGTGGCCCGTTGCGGCAAATTCGACCCAATCCTCGGCCGGGGTGCCGGGCCAGTCGCCGGGGGTGCCAAGGATCAGCCCGGTTTCCTCCCAAAGCTCGCGAATGGCGGCGATGGCAAGGGCATGAGAGAGGTCGCTCGCGCTGTCCTCGGCCAGACGATCGGCACAGAGCGCGGGTAGGGGCGTGGCCAGCGGCACATGCGAATCTGCCGCATCCAATGCGCCGCCGGGAAAGACGAACTTGTTGGGCATGAAGGCCGCCTTGGCTCCGCGCTGGCCCATCAATACATGTGGATCAGTGGCGCGATCGCGCAGCACGATCACCGTGGCGGCGTTGCGAATGGCGGTCTTGTCGATGGTGGCAGTGCTCATGATCGGCCCTTTCTCGGAGGAAAGGGTCAGGTCTTGTTGCCGAACCCATGCATCATGCGCGCCCATTGGAAGCCCACGATTGCCCCTTTCAATCGAGGCAGAAGGTAAAGCGACAGGCCGACACATCCAATAGCGAAAATGGTGAACAGAACCAGTGGCTCGGGGCGGAAATGCACGAACACGATATGCAGAAGCGGCGCCATCAGGTGCCCCACAATCAGGATGGTCAGGTAGGCCGGGCCATCATCGGCGCGGTGATGATGCAATTCCTCGCGACACACCGTGCAGGTGTCCCGCACTTTCAGGTATCCTTTCAACAGCGGACCGCTGCCACAATTCGGGCATTTGCCGCGGAACCCTTTGAACACTGACGGCCACACCGGGCGTTCCACTGGAATATCTGTTGCGTCACTCATAGCGCACCTGCTCGTTCGCGAATGCCCGTTTCTGATCCATGTGAGTGGAAACATAAAGGATTAAATTCCCGATGCGTCTCCATGTCGCAAAGCCCTGCAAGTTTTTTGAGCTTTGTGCGACGGAACGTTCGGGCTGCGCCGTAAAACCTATCAGAAACAGGCAGAGAGGCCGGTTTCGAACAGTAGATGAGACAGAGTGTTAAAGAGAGGCAGACCATGAACAACGTATTTTTGATGGGCGCGCTCAGCGTTGCGATCCTCACCGGTGCCGGTTTGGCCCATGCCCAAGAAGATGGCAAACCGCCCCGTGGCCCGCAATTCAGTTTTGAAGAGGTTGATACCAATGCCGATGGCAAGCTGACCAAGGACGAGATGCGCGATCATCGTCGCATCCAATTCATGAAGATGGATACCGATGGCGACGGTCAGGTCAGCGAAGCCGAGATGCGCGAAGGGATGCAGGCGAAATCGGCTGATCGTATCGAAAAACGCATCAGCCACATGATGAAGCGCCATGATGCCAATGGCGACAATCAACTCAGCCCGGATGAGATCAAACCCAAACGGATGGGCAAGATGTTCGATCGGGCCGATACTGATGGCGATGGTGCAATCTCGCGCGCGGAATTCGACGAGATGAAAGCCAAGCGTGCCAAAAACAAGGCTGATAAAGGCTGATACCACTCGCGGGTGGGCGCGGGGGTTTCGACCTCTGCGCCCCTCATTGCACGAAGGGGCCGCGCAGGGTAGGCCCGAATGATGGACATGGCGCTGGATCAGACAAGTGATATCCCGGATGAGGCGTTGTTGGTGCTGTTTGCCAATGGCGACCGCGTCGCGGCGCGTGCCCTGACCCTGCGCTTGACGCCGCGTGTGCTGGCCCATGCCTTTCGCATGACCGGCAATCGGTCCGAGGCTGAAGACATCGCGCAAGAGGCGATGTTGCGCTTGTGGAAAATCGCGCCTGAATGGCGGCAGGGCGAGGCCAAGGTGACCACCTGGCTTTATCGCGTGGTGGCCAATCTGAGCACGGATCGGTTGCGCCGCCGGGCGCGCTCGAGCCCGCTTGACGCGGCGGAGGATCCTCAGGATGAGCGCCCCTCGGCGTTAGAGGCCATGCAGGACAGGGCCCGTGCCGATGCGCTGCAAGCCGCGTTGAGTGATCTGCCGGATCGGCAGCGTGAAGCGGTGGTGCTGCGCCATATTGAGGGCTTGGCCAATCCGGAGATTGCCGAGATTATGCAGATCAGCGTTGAGGCGGTGGAAAGCCTGACCGCGCGGGGAAAACGGGCGCTGGCGGCCGGGCTGAAAGACAGACAGGATGAATTGGGGTACACAGAATGACGCAGGAAGATGATGACATGACCGCGCTTGACGCCCATTTTGCCGTCGCGCGCGCCGCCGCGCCGACCCCTTCGGACGATCTGCTTGCCCGCGTTCTGAATGATGCCGAGGCTGTGCAAAAGAAAGCGCCGTCGGCTGTGACGCCCGCGCCCGTTCGGATCAGTCCCATGACACAGCTGTTCTGCCTGCTGGGAGGCTGGCCTGCGATGGGTGGGCTGACCACTGCGGCAGTGGCCGGGCTCTGGTTGGGGATCAGTCCGCCGGTTGTTTTGCAGGAGTTGAGTGGCGGATATCTGGGGCCGGATGCCACTGCCTATCTGATTGATACCAGTGCTGATGTGGCCCTTGGTCTGGTTGAGGAGGCTATGTGATGGACAGCCCGGAACAAAAAACCAGCGCTGGGATGCGGCCTTGGCTGCGGGTGGTGTTTGGTCTTTCGCTGGCGCTGAATCTGCTTGTAGTGGGTGCCGTTGTCGGCTCGGTCATAAAATGGGGCGGCAAAGAGCGTGGCCCCGGCGCACGCATCGAACAGATGGGTGGCCCACTGACCCGGGCGCTGTCGAAACGCGACCGACACGAGATTGGCCGCGAGATGCGCCGTGCCTTCGATAAGACGCCCGACGGGCAAAACGAAAGACGTGCCGCCCTAGAGGCACTGGTGGCGGATCTGCGCGTAGACCGTTTTGATCGTGAGGTGGTCGCCGGTCACCTCGCGCGCCAACGGGCCTTCCTGAATGATCGGATGGCCTTTGGTCAGGGATTGATGCTGGAGCGGATCGAGAAGATGAGCGTTGAAGAGCGTGCTGCCTTCGCGGACCGCTTGGAGAAAAGACTGGATCGCGGACGTAAAGAGAAACGATAACAGATCGTTACGCCGCGCAAACCGTGTTACGCCCTTCGGCCTTGGAGCGATAGAGCGCGCGGTCCGCAAGATCCAGAAGATCATCGGTTCTGGTTTCGCTTGCATCGGCCAACGCCAACCCGATGCTGATTGTCACCCTGGCCGGGGCGCGTTGACCGGGCAGGGCAATGGGTGTGTCACGCACCAGGTGACAGAGTTGGGTCGCTATCTCACGGGCCTGATCCTGGGTTGTGCCGGGCACAATGATCAGAAACTCTTCGCCACCAATTCGCGCTACCAGGTCATCCTTGCGCATATGGCCCTGCAAAAGCTTTGCCACGTGGGTGAGTACCGCATCGCCCGCAGCATGACCGAACCGGTCATTGACCTGTTTGAAGTAATCGAGATCGGCCACCATAACCGCAAAACTACCCGCTTCGCTGCCTTGAGTTTCCATCAGGCAACGGAGATAGGACAGCGCGTAACGGCGGTTATAGAGCCCGGTCAGCGGATCAATCACGGCAGCCTGAAGCCCATCTTTCAACCTGTCGCGCAACCGGTCGCTGTTGCGTTTCTGTTCCAGCTGCTTGTCGATACGGAGCGCCATTTCCTCTGTCTCGGTGTCGATCACGATCACATCGCCAGCCCCCAGATCCAGCAGGTTCGAGGCCAGCGTCGTATCCCACTCGGGCATGACGGCAACCACCGGGCAATTGCGCGTGACCGGGTCGGCGCGCAGCTCGGCCAGCAGACGCAGCCCGTCTTGTCCCTGACCCTCGGCCAATTGCAATAGAAACAGATCCGGTACGGGTGTGGCCCCCATCGCAGGGTCGGGGACGACGGCGCACATGATTTCCTCGGCGCTCACCATCCGCAGGCTGTGATGCACATGCGAGGCCAACCGGGATTGCAGAACGCGCGCAGTTTGTTTTTGCTGGGCGATAAGACCGATGTTACCGAGTAGGTCAAAACAACCCTGGTCTTCTGCAAAGCCAAGCGCCTGCGCCGTCAGGGAGTGATGGCGCAATTCCTGATCCGAAAGGCGCTGACGCATGAGATTACGTAACCGGGCCAGCAATATCTGTTCATCCAGAGGCCGGCAAAGCACATCCTCCGCCCCGGCCTTGAGGGCACGGACACGATCTTCGGCAGTATCAGAGTTGAGGAGAACGACAACCGGGGTGGCCACGGCATCATCAGTGGAGAGTTGGAGGCGGTGAATACTATCGCTCAGCGCGCTGGTTCTGGCGTTGGCAGAGCTTTGATCCGCGCAAGAGCCTGTTTCGCCCTCTTCCCCCTGGCGTGCACTAAGAAGGATCATATCGGGGCGTAGATCGGGCAAGCGCGCACAGGCGTCATCCACCGAAGCTGCCTGCGCCACATCGTAATAGGCGGCCGACAATTTGACCTTCAGGATAATCCTGTTGGTCGCAAGATCGTCAATGATCAGCACACGGCCTGGCATATGGAGGGACCTTTCTGGCTTGCCCTTCTCGTTGGCTTGACTATCCATGGGAGAAGTTAAGAAATCCTTTCCGGGAATTAGGACACATGAGCATGTCGCAGCAGGCCGCGGAGGTCGTCGGATTGAAGGCGTTAACGTGGTTGGCGGGTCATGAAGACCTGCTGCCTGTTTTCCTGGGTGCTACTGGCGCATCTGAGGGTGACTTTCGCCAACGTATTGATGATCCAGAGTTTTTAGGGTCTGTTTTGGACTTCATCCTGATGGATGATGCATGGGTGCAAGAGTTCTGCGAGGCAGCCGCGCTGCCCAACGAGACACCCTATATGGCCCGGGTGACCCTGCCGGGCGGTGCCGAGGTAAACTGGACATGAGCGGTTTTGCGCCTAAAAGAGTTAACCCCGAAGGATTTCTGTTCGACAAGGACGGCACCCTTTTTGACTTTCATGCGACTTGGAATGTGTGGGCAGGTGGTCTGATCAGGGAGCTGTCTGGTGGCGATCCCGCGGTGATCGACGCGCTGGCCAGGTCGATGCATTACGATCTGGCCACGCAACGGTTTCTGCCTACCAGCCCGGTGATTGCCGGCACCAATCGCGAGGCGACGGAATGTGTTGCCGTCGCCCTGCCAGAGCGTGATTTCGACGAGCTTGAACATCATTTGATGGTTTCTTCATCGCAGGCACCTCTGGTGGCGGCCGTCCCTCTGGCGCCGTTTCTGGATGATCTGGCCGGGCGCGGCATGGCACTGGGCGTGATGACCAATGATACCGAGTTCGGCGCGCGGGCGCATCTCGACGTGGCGGGGGTCACGGAGAAATTCGACTTTGTGGCGGGGTTTGATTCCGGGCACGGGGCCAAGCCCGATCCCGGCCCGTTGCTGGCGTTTGCCCGCAGCATGCAACTGGACCCCGCAGCTGTCGTGATGGTGGGTGACAGCGCCCATGACCTGATTGCGGGCCGTGCGGCAGGGATGCAGACGATTGGGGTGCTGACCGGCGTCGCTGAAACGGACGACCTTGCCCCGTTGGCTGATATTGTCCTGCCCGATATCGGGCATATCCCCGCTTGGCTGGAGGGATGACACGACATCCGCTGTTTGGGTTGGGGCTGGCCACATTTGGCACCCTCATATTGACGCCTGACGCGTTGCTGATGCGGCTGTCGCAGATGGACGGGTTTCAGATGGCAGGCTGGCGTGGGCTGATCATGGGGATTGTACTGATCTTGGCCTGGGCCGTCACCAGCCGTCATCACCGGGCCGATGTCGAGGCACTGACCGAGCGGTTCGGTATCACCATCGTTATCTGTCAGGTTTTCAACTCGACCCTGTTCTGCCTTGGGATTGCCATTGCCCCCGTGGCCATCGTGCTGTTTGGCGTGGCCGCGGTGCCGGTTTTTGCCGCGCTTTTGGCCTGGCTTATCCTGGGCGAGCCGACCCGCGCTATCACATGGGCGGCCATCATCGCCGTGCTGATCGGCATTGGAATTGCTGTTTCAGGCAAGGCCGAGACGGGCGTAGCGTTTGATGCCACCTCGCTTTATGGTGCGCTGTTCGGGTTGGGCGTGGCGCTGGTGCTGGCGCTTAACTTCGTTGTTGTTCGGGCGCGTCCCCGCCTGCCGATCCTGCTGGCCATCGGTCTGGGTGCCCTGGTCGCCGGGATCGTCAGCACGTCGATCACTGGCATAGGTCAGATGGGGCAGGGACATATATGGCCGATGGCACTCACGGCAATGGTCGTGTTGCCCGTGTCATTTGCCTCCCTCTCGATTGCGTCGCGCTACACCCATGCGGCCAATGTAAGCCTGCTGATGTTGTTGGAGACGGTGTTGGGGCCGCTTTGGGTCTGGCTGGTTCTGGCCGAAACGCCAACACCGCGCATGATGCTGGGGGGCACCATCGTGGTGTTGAGTCTGTTTATCTACTTGATCGTTACCGGGCGTCGTGCGGTGAAACCCAAGCCGGGATCATGAAAACGACAAGCTAAGTCGCAAATCGGCATACCTTTGCCTGTGCCCCGGTGTTTCGTGAGGACACACCGGATCAGGGGAGGCACAGGGTATGGCCGAAGAGACCAAGCGCAGACGCAGAGGCGGAGGCCGGGCAGGCAATGCCGAACGCCGGGGCACCGCTGTGATTGAGCAGATGCCATGGAACCCGCCGGTCAACATTGACCGCCCCACAGAGCCGCTGACCGAAGAGGGTGTGCTGGCCATTCATGACGGGGCCATGCGTATTCTTGAGGAAATCGGGATCGAAATCCTGAACCCCGAGGCACTGGAGATTTTCCGCGATTCCGGTGGCTGCACCATCAATGGTGAAAACCTGCGTATGGGCCGTGATTTCGTGATGGAGATGGTCGCCAAGGCCCCTGAAAGCTGGACCATCACGCCGCGCAATCCTGACCGCACGATCACCATTGGCGGCAAGCATCTGAATTTCGGCAACGTATCTTCCCCGCCCAGCTATTGGGATATGCGGATTGGCAAGAAGGTGACCGGCACCCGCGAAATGTGTGCCAACCTGCTGAAACTCAGTCAGTATTTCAACTGCATCCATTTTGTGGGCGGCTATCCGGTAGAACCTCAGGACGTACATGCCAGCATCCGCCACCTCGACGTGCTTTATGACAAGCTGACTTTGACCGACAAAGTGGCGCATGCCTATTGTCTGGGCAAAGAGCGGGTCGAGGATGTCATGGAGATGGTACGCATTGCGGGCGGTCATACCCATGAAGAGTTCGAATCCGGCCCCAAGATGTACTCCAATATCAACTCCACCTCGCCGCTGAAACACGACTATCCGATGCTGGATGGCTGGATGCGGTTGGCGCGGCGCAATCAGGGCCTTGTGGTCACCCCCTTCACCTTGGCCGGGGCGATGGCCCCAGTGACCATGTCAGGCGCCGTGGCGCAATCGCTGGCCGAGGGACTGGTGGCGGTTGTTCTGGCACAGTTGATCCGCCCGGGTGCGGCCTGTGCCATCGGCACTTTTACCTCCAACGTGGATATGAAATCGGGCGCGCCCGCGTTCGGGACCCCGGAATACATGCGTGCCACCCAGATGACGGGGCAATTGGCACGGTTTTACAAACTTCCCATGCGCGCCAGCGGGGTGTGTGCCGCCAATGTGCCGGATGGGCAGGCGATATGGGAGACTTCAAACAGCCTCTGGTCGGCCGTGCAGGCAGGGGCGCATATGGTCTATCACGCCGCCGGATGGCTGGAGGGCGGATTGATCGCATCCCCTGAAAAATTCGTCATGGATTGCGAGATTCTACAGCATATTCAACGCTACATGGATCCATCTCTGACAGCGACAGGCCCCGATGAGATCGCGGTAGAGGCCGTGCGGGAAGTTGGTGATCAGGGGCATTTCTTTGGCATTCAGCACACCCAGGATCGCTATGAGACGGCCTTCTATCAACCCTTCCTAAGCGATTGGCGGAATTTCGAGGCATGGGAAGTTGCTGGCGGGGTCTGGACTTCGCAGCGCGCGCATCAGGTGTCTCAGGACATCATCGCCAATTTTGAAGCTCCGCCGATGGACGAGGCCATTCGCGAGGAACTGGCCGCATTCGTCGAGCGCCGTAAATCCGAGGGTGGCGCGCCGACAGATTTCTGAGGTTGCACGGCAGTTGTCCTCACCGCTTCGCCAAAGACTGCTGGCCAGTGGGCCTGATGATTTGCTCGGGCAGGCATGTGTCTGCTATCCGCAAGGGATTGGGGGCTGTCGGTCGCAAAACAGATATCCGACGACACAGATCTCATGACTGCTTTGAGCCCTGGGCGGTCATCCCCGCGCGGAATCAAGGCCGCAGGCCGCCGCGCGATCGTCCGTTGACCGAAAGTCGATTGCCCGGCAATCGACGCAGGGGGCCTCCCGTAAGGGCTGGCGATTTGGCCGGGCTTGGCGCGATGCGGTGAACTCTTGCGGATTTGGCTGCAATAAAGTGCACCAAAACGGGCGCTTGATCGCCAACCCGCGGTCTGGCCATCGCGCGGCTTTCAGATGTCCGCTCGGCCCCGCAAAGCGCGACTTAATTAGACATCTGCACGCCCAGTCGCCTCAAAATCCGCTGCGATCCGCAATTCCCGCATGGGCCGGACCAGGTCAATGCATTGTTGATAAACCGGATCGGCCTTATAGGCAGCAAGTGCGGCGTCATCGGCGAATTCGGCATAGACGACCACGTCGATCTGGGCACCCGCGATCTGATCGGCCTGCAGGTTGCGCCCCACCTCGAAATGCTGAGAATGCGGGATCCCGCCCAGCATCTTCAGCCCTTCCTGAATACGCTCAACATCTTCGCGCTTCTTGGCGCTGAAAAACACGATGTGACGAATCATGAGTTACCCTTTATTCCGTGCGGCCTTTTCGGCCAATCCGCTGGTGCCCTGGCGGCGGGCGAGTTCATCCATGACCGCGCTCAGCGACACCTGCCGTGATTCCAGCATCACCAGCAGGTGAAACAGCACATCTGCCGCCTCCGAGATCAATGCGTCACGGTCGCCCTTGACCGCCTCGATGATGGCTTCAACCGCTTCTTCGCCGAATTTCTCGGCCACTTTTTCGGGGCCTTGCGCCAGCAATTTGGCGGTCCAGCTGTCGCTGGGGTCAGCCTTGGCACGGTCCGAGATGATGTCTGCCAGATCTTGCAGGGTCATGCGGCTATCCTCACCGGAATTCCGGCCTTGGACATATGGGCTTTGGCCTCGGCAATGGTGTATTCGCCAAAGTGAAAGATCGAGGCGGCCAGAACGGCGCTGGCTCCGCCTTTGGTGACGCCTTCAACCAAATGATCCAGCGTGCCAACCCCGCCCGAGGCAATCACGGGAATGCGCACCGCGTCGCTGATCGCGCGGGTAAGAGGCAGGTTGAAGCCTTGCTTGGTGCCGTCGCGATCCATGCTGGTCAACAGGATTTCACCGGCACCCTTGGTTTCGACCAATTGCGCGAACTCGACCGCATCAATGCCGGTGGGCTTGCGCCCGCCATGGGTAAAGATCTCCCATTTGCCGGGGCTGACGGTTTTGGCATCAATGGCCACGACGATGCACTGGCTGCCAAACTGATCCGAGGCGTCGGCCACCACATCCGGGTTGGCCACGGCAGCGGAATTGAAACTGACCTTGTCGGCCCCTGCAAGCAGCAGGGCGCGTACATCCGCCGCCGATCGCACGCCGCCGCCCACAGTCAGGGGAATATAGCATTGCTCGGCCGTGCGCCGGACCACGTCAAACATCGTGCCGCGATTTTCATGCGTGGCGTGAATATCGAGAAAACACAGCTCATCCGCGCCAGCTGCATCATAGGCGCGCGCGGCATCCACCGGATCGCCCGCGTCTACCAGATCGACAAAATTCACGCCCTTCACCACGCGGCCATCGGCCACGTCAAGGCAGGGGATGATCCGAGTTTTCAGCATGGTTTCGCCGCTGTCATGATTGTCACGGGATTGTTTATGTCCAATCGCGTCCGGATGCCAGAGGATGGAGCCAACATTAATTGCCGCATCACGGAGATTTTTTGCGATGAAACAGACCATTGCCGCCGCAGCCATTGCCATCACCGCCGCCGGAGGAGCTCAGGCCATGAATGACGACATCATAAAAGTCCAGGCGCAGGGAGACGTTGCCACCACCATGGACGCGCTTGTTGCCGCTGTGGAAGGGGCCGGGGCCACGGTGTTCGCCCGGGTCGATCATGCTGGTGGGGCCGCGAAAGTCGATATGGAACTGGACCCGTCGCAGGTGCTGATTTTCGGCAACCCCAAGCTGGGGACACCCGCCATGCAGGACGATCCGCTGGCCGGGCTGTTTTTGCCGCTGAAAGTGTTAGTCTACACTGATGGGGCAGGGCAGGTCTGGCTGGCCTACGAGGATCCGAAAGAAATGTTGGATGACTTGGGCAGCGTGTCCGAGGATGCCGCGTACATCAAGAAGATGAGCGGTGCCCTGGGCAAACTGACCGCAAAAGCTGCCGGAGGCTAACCGGTATCACGCGCCTTTCGATTTAAGGCCCAGCCCCTCTATCGCGAAAGCGAAAAGGGCCAGCGGAATTCCGAGAAGAACGTAAATCTTGCCTGCGACAATCATGAGAGGTTGTCCCCGGGCGGCGAGGGAAGTTACGGCCTCGCCGCCAAGGCAGTTGGAATAGGTTGCTAAAAGCGTCCCGTCGCAGGCCAACATCGGCAAGATGACCAACGAGATCAACACGACGGCCACCAGCCCGCCCTGAACAAGTATCACGCGCGCCACCGGGCTTTTCATCTCGCGCCCCTTGATCACCGCGACGATGGCGGGCATGCCGAGAAAGAAGGATAAAAGGAAATCGCCAAGCATTTGAAATCACGTATCAAGTAAAGAAATTCAGTGATTTCATTATGTTCAGGGCGTCCAGCAAGTCAATCACGCATTCACGAATGCAAATGCGCGCGGGGTTCGCCCAAAACGGAAAAGGCCGAGGGCAGCCAACAGTACGGCGACCCGGAACAGGATCGTATCAACCCGCGTTAAACAGGGCCAATGCCTTGCCCAGATCGATCGCCCCATCATAAAGCGCGCGGCCCGAAATGGCACCATCAAGCGGGGCGCCGCAGGTCTTGAGGGCGCGCAGATCGTCCAACGAGCTGACCCCGCCAGAGGCGATCACAGGAATCGACACAGCGTTGGCAAGGGCCGCCGTCGCCTCGACATTCGGACCTTGCATCGCGCCGTCGCGGTTGATGTCGGTATAGATGATCGCCGCCACGCCCGCGTCCTCAAAGGATAGGGCCAGATCAGTGGCCTCAACATCGGTTTCTTCGGCCCAGCCTTTGGTGGCGACAAACCCGTTGCGCGCATCAATCCCGACGGCAACCTGGCCGGGGAAGGCCTTGGCGGCCTCGCGCACCAATGCGGGGTTCTCCACCGCCACGGTGCCCAGGATCACGCGGGCCAGACCCTTGGAAATCCACCGCTCAATCGTGGCCATGTCACGAATGCCACCGCCCAGTTGCGCAGGTACTCTTGTGCGTTCCAGGATCGCCTCGACCGGCGCGGCGTTCACGGGCTCACCCGCAAAAGCGCCATTCAGATCAACAAGATGCAACCACTCGCACCCCGCTTCGACAAAGGCCATCGCCTGCGCTGCTGGATCGTCGTTGAACACCGTCGCCTGGTCCATTTCACCTTTGACAAGCCGCACAGCCTGTCCGTCTTTGAGATCGATTGCAGGATAAAGGATCATTGGCCGCGCGCCCCCCGAAATACATTGAAACTCATTTGACATGGAGGGCAGGCGAATGCAACGCGACCCGACGTCAGACTTGATTGCAGAGGCCGCAATAGACCACACTCCGCCCACCACTCAGGGAGGAGTAAAGATATGAAGAGTTTCGCAATCGCCGCAGCGGCCTTGATGATCAGCACCGGCGCTGCGTTCGCCGATCCGATTTTGGGTACATGGAAGACCCAACCGGGGGATGATGGAAATTACGGTCTGGTGACGATCAGCAAATGCGGCAGCCAGATTTGTGGTGTCTTGGGGCAGGGATTTGATTCCGCTGGGAACAAGATCGATTCACCCAATATCGGGCGCAAGATGATCTGGGATATGAACGCCGATGGCGGTGGTAAGTATTCCGGCGGTAAGATCTGGGCCCCGGATCGTGACAAGACCTATAATTCCAAGATGGCGCTCAGTGGCAATTCACTGAAAGTGTCAGGCTGTGTGCTGGGCATTTGCCGCAGTCAAAACTGGACCCGCGCTAAGTGATCAAGGGCCGTTTCGGCCAAAAATTGCTGACAGGCCGCACGCTCAGGTTGCTGGGTGTGCGGCCTGTTTTATATGGTGCGAGGAAGATGTGATTGGCGCTTTGAGAGTGGTCGGCCCTCAAGCGCCCTCGCTTGGAGGAAACATCATGCGCCTTGTCCTTGTCTTTCTGTTTGCCGGATTTGCCAGCACGGCCGCGGCTGACCCCATTGTTGGAATGTGGCATACGCAGGCGGATCGCAAAGGTCAGACCGCCTATGTGCAAGTTCAAAACTGTGCTCAGGCCCTGTGCGGAACCATCGTCAAGGTGTTCAGCCCGGGCGGTCAGCAGATTGCTCATAAGAATGTCGGCCGGAGAATCTTCTGGGATATGATCGCGCAGGGCGGGGGCAGCTATGCCGGGCGGGCCTTGGTGCCAGCCTATAACAAGGAGTACGACGCGCAGATGTTGCTAAGCGGAAACAACTTGACCGTCAAAGGCTGTCTTGGACCGATCTGCGAAAGTCAGAAATGGTCGCGTGTGAACTAGCCTAGGGCGCCCAATTCAGGAAATTGGCGATCATGCGCAGACCGGTTGCCTGGCTTTTCTCGGGATGAAATTGGGTGCCGATCACGTTGTCGCGCCCCACCACGGCGGTGATCGCTCCTGCATAATCCGCATGCGCCAACAAGTGGGCGGCATCGTCCACGCGGAACTGATAGGAATGCACGAAATAGGCGTGATCCCCGGTGCTGATGCCTTGAAATATGGGATGGTCCTGATCAATCACCAGATCGTTCCAGCCCATATGCGGCACCTTTAGCGTTGGATCACTGGGTGTGATCGGCCCGACCGAGCCTCCAATCCAGTCAAACCCGGGCGTGGTTTGGTATTCCAGCCCTTCGGTGGCCATCATCTGCATACCGATGCAAATGCCCATGAAGGGCTTGCCACCTGTGATCACCGCCTCTTCGATGGCCTCGAACACGCCGCGATGATCGAACAGTGCCTGGCGACAGGCCGGAAATGCCCCGTCACCGGGCAACACGATCCGGTCAGAGGCCCGGATGACGTCCGGGTCCGAGGTGACAACGACGTTCCCTGCGCCGGTCTCGGATGCCATGCGCTGAAACGCCTTTTCGGCCGAATGCAGGTTGCCCGATTCGTAATCAACGATTGCAGTGGTCATGCGCTCTACAACGCGCCTTTGGTCGAGGGGATAGCATCGGCCTTGCGCAGGTCCGTTTCGACCGCATCGCGCAGGGACCGGGCCACGGCCTTGAATGCCGCCTCGGCAATGTGATGGCTGTTGATGCCGTGTAACTGATCGACATGCAGGGTGATGCCGCCATGGGTGCCGAGTGCCTGAAAGAACTCGCGCACCAGTTCGGTATCAAACGTGCCGATCTTGGGGGTGGGCAGTTCGATATGCCACACCAGAAACGGTCGCCCGGACAAATCCAGCGCGGCGCGCACAAGCGCGTCATCCATCGGCAGCAGGCAGGCGCCATACCGCCGGATTCCCTTTTTGTCCCCAAGGGCTTGGGTCAGGGCCTGACCCAGTGCGATCCCTACATCCTCGACCGTGTGGTGATCATCGATATGGGTGTCCCCGCTGCAGCGGATAGTCATATCGATCAGGGAATGGCGCGCCAGCTGATCCAGCATATGATCGAAAAAACCGACGCCGGTCGCATTGTCATAAGCCCCGGAGCCATCGAGATTGATCTCGACCGAGATATCCGTCTCGGCGGTTTTGCGGGTGATCTTGGCTGTGCGCATGGTGTGATCCTCGAAGATTGTGGGCGTTATAGGCGCGCGCGGAGACAGTTCCAAGCCTCAGTCGCGCCGGGGTGCCATGAATCAAAAAACCTGTGACATAGGATCAATTCGCCAATACGTTGTTTAGATATTCAAATTTCTTATTCAACGGTCTTATTCCGATGCGAACGTTACTCTCACGGCTGGGCCTGGCCCTTGGTGTTTGCGCCTTCATTGGCAGTTGTGCAGCGCCCAATCCACCCTATCGCACAACGCAGATGAGCGAGGCGATCTGTGCTAACGACCACGTTCTCGCGGCATCCAACTTTGAGCTGTCGAGCCGTGCCCCTGGGCAAGCGCTTACCAGGGAAGAGCTGAAAACGCTGCGCAAGTGCCCCCGGCAAAAGCACTTGCTGCCTGATGTCGATGCGCCGCAGGTCATGCTGGTCAGTACGGCATCTGATGGGGTCACCGTTCGTTCTGACAATGACTGGACCCGGCTTGCGGCCAATGCGGGGCGTCCCGGAGAGCTGCTGCACTCGGACAGTTATCATCTGGCCTTTGTCGAGGTGGAGGAAAAGGAAAACAACCTTGGCGCGCGTCAGACCAAGGTTGTCACGCAACACCTGGACAGGCTGGACAAGGCCGGGGCGCAGAACGTGGTCGTCGTTTTTGTTCACGGGTGGCGCCACGATGCAGCGCTGCGCGATGGGGATGTGCGCAAGTTTCGCCGTGTTCTGGGCTATACTCGCGCGGCGCTGAATTCGCGCTGTATCGAGAACGGAAGCTATTGCAATGCCGAGCTGACCGGGATTTTCGCCGCCTGGCATGGGCGGGCCTTTGACGAAGGCGAAACCGAGACGGATGCCGATACCGGCGCTGGAAACGGAATCGGGGCAATCGGCCCGATCCTGAGTTTCTGGAACCGGTTTGATCGCTCTGAATGCCTGGGTAAATGGCGGCCAAGTTGTGGTGGCGAGCCGCCTGCGCGATCTTCTTCGCCGCTCAAGGATTTGCTGAACGATGTCGAGGATGAGTTGCGCCTGAACGCAGGCAACCCCAAGGCGGACAAGCTGATGGTGGTAGGCCATTCGATGGGCGGCAACATTCTGGCCACCATGCTGCGCGACGACGCTATCGCGAAGGTCGCCCGTCATCGCGCGGGGCGCGAGATGACACCTTTGGCCGGTGACCTCGTTGTTTTGATCAATCCGGCCTCGCGGGCTGAAAACTGGTCACCCATCCAGATGCGAGAACGTCAGAAAGCCGGGTATGATCCGGATGATAACCGGATCAGTTGCATCGGGTCTGATCCGAACGTTCCGGTGGAGTGTGATCAAGCAGATCGTGATAGGCTGCAACGCTGGCACACGCTCTATCCTGCCACACAACGCCCGATCTATATCTCGCTGACGGCAACGACGGGATGGGGTACCCTCAAGAACGCAAACCGTGAGGTCGAGTACGACACTGCGACCGGTTGGGTGTTCGAGCTTTCACAAGAGGTGATCGGCATCGAACGGCGCGATGGGCAAATCGCGCTTGGTCACCAATTGCCGGATTATGCGGGTAAACGCAGTCTAAACGGTCGGGCCGTGGGCAATTCGCATGAAATGGCGGTGCTTGAAGGCGCACGCACGGATGATGGCAGGCGCTTTGCCTCAAGATATGCCAGCACGATGACCGCCGAGGCGGCATGGTGCGCGCCCGCCGACGGGTGGCTGCTGCGCGCGCGCACCAACGATCTTGGGCAGCCCGTGGCGCGCAGCATAAGTTGGGATTACGGCTATGTGCCGGTGGGCGAGGATGGCACGCGCGTGTCCACGCGTAACGTTGGCGGAGCCTTCAACAAGGCGGCCGTGCAATGGCGTCAGGCGATCTATCCCGCTGGTAAATCCCGACACTTGTCGGTTAGCCCGTGGACCACACCATTCTGGAACACCCGCGTGCTGGACAGCGCGATCCGGGGACACGCGGGTTGGGCCAATTACGCCACCTGGTGCGCGCTGAACCAGTTGGTGCTGGATGACGTTACACGTCCGGCAGAGGCCCCCGAGGTTGAACAGGCCTTGGCCGATGGCAAGCCGGTTGAGCCGCACGCAGCAATGAGCGTTGCGCAATGACGATGATACTTCTTGGTGGTTGGGTAGAGAATTTGGAGCGGGTGATGAGATTCGAACTCACGACATTTACCTTGGCAAGGTAACGCTCTACCCCTGAGCTACACCCGCATCCTTGAGTGAGGTGGGAGATATAAAGTCTGGGCCAAGCCTGCAAGCCCTAAATTGGGATGCAGCCCAAAAATGTGTAGCTTTGCCCCAAAATGAGGGGCCTAAAAGGGCTGCGGACAAGGGCTTTCTGTAAAAAAGAGGACTGGTGATGGATGGTTGATCTTGAGATCATGGCGTTTTCAGATGCGGAGCAGGTGTCTCAGATCGGCATAACCGTGGTTCGGGTTACCGCTGAGGCCTTGTATCAGACAAAGCCGGAAATCAATGAAACACAGGTGTTTCAACCGGCATCTCCAGCCACGCTGGTTGTGGAGATCATCCTGGATGCAACCGGTGTTGAGGAGGGTAAAGGCATCAGCTCGGTGCCGGAGGCGATCGAAAACTTCAAAAAGCTGACCTATGACTACAACGGAAGTCTTCATTCTCCCAACTTTCTGAAACTTAGATGGGACGGCAATGAATTGCGCTGCAGGTTGGCGGGGCTCAACCTGGATTATCTTCTTTTTGACCCCTCAGGTGCCCCGCTCAGATGCAGGTTGAACGCGACGTTCATTGAACATCAAGCAACTGGTACCCGTGACTGGCGGTCGGGTAAAAAGTCGGCCGATATGACGCGCGAGGTTGCGACCGCGCCGCCTAAATCGCCGAGGCCGGAGGCAGAGGGTTAAGCGTGAAATCCTCGGTATGGACGATAATCTGGTCGTCCTGCAGCAAGACCATACCATAGGCCCCTGGTTCGTCGATGGAGACATGATGATCGTCATCACCAAGGCTCATCGGCATCTGGTGGCATGGGCTTTTGAAGATGGCAGTCGGGATGCCACCTGCCGAGCCCGAAATGGTGCGGTGCACATGGCCCGCGACGATCTGTTTGACTTGCTGATGGGCGCGCAACCATTGGATCAACTCGGCGCGGTTGCGCAAACCGATATGGTCCATGCCGTCAAACCCGGTGAGGATCGGCGGGTGATGCATGAACAGGATTGTGGGGGTGTCTGATGCCTCGGTCAGTCGGTCTTCCAGCCAGCTCAGACGCGCTTCACACAGCAGACCACTATGTTGAATCTCGGCCTCCTCATCTGCCGTATCCAGCAGGATCAGGCGGTACCCATGGGCGTCGATTACCGTTTGGACAAACCCGTTTTCGTCCACCGGCGCCTCGGGAAAGGCGGCGCGGAACTTGGCGCGGATGTCGTGATTGCCGATGGTCATAGCCACCGGGATCGGGCAATCGGCGAGGGCGGCGCGCAACCGCGCGTATTCCTTTGAACTGCCATAATGTGCCAGGTCACCGGTGATGATGACATGGGACGCATCCGGATGCGTGGCCAGGGCGTGGGCCAGCCCTTGGGAAAACCGCGCAACCGGGTCGAGGCCGATAATATCACGGCCCTCTTTGACAAAATGAATATCGGTGAAAACAAGGAGCTTTTGCATCGGCTTGTCCGCTTAGGAAGGTTTGTTAAGCAGTGTATCGCGGATTCCTCACGCCCGTGATTTCCCCAAAACGACATAAGCGCGATCAGAAAACGCCATGTCCTACCAGGCCCAGAGCAGCGAGCAACAGCATCGCAAATGTCGCCAGCATGCCAGCCTGGCGTAACCACAGGCGTTTTCCGTCGGCCGTCAGCCCCACGGCGTGCAGGGTGCGACCAAGCAACAGAAGTGCACCCAGAAAATGCACTGACCAGAGCGGCGCACCCTGTATCTCGCACAAGGCCAACAGCAGAAGGCCAAGCGGGGCGTATTCGGTACAGTTGGCCTGAGCACGGATACGCTCTGACAGGTGTTTGTCGCCCCCATCCCCCAAAAGCGTGCGGGAACGGCGTCTCGCCAGGATCACCCGAATGCTGAGGATGATCAAAAGCAGGGTGAGCAAGCCAGCGTAAAGCGGAGTTGCGATGAGCGTCATCGAGGTCTCACTCCAGTTCGATCAGAAGGTCCTTGGCATCAATCTGACCGCCTGCACTCACATGCACGGCCTTCACGGTGGCGTCGCGCTCGGCATAAATGCCGGTCTCCATCTTCATCGCTTCGATGGTCAGCAGCAAGTCATCCTGTTTGACCTCCTGTCCCACGCTGACCGCGACCGAGGCAACCACACCCGGCATCGGGGCGCCGATATGGTTGGCATTGCCTTGCTCAGCCTTGGGGCGTTGGGTGGTTTGCGATTTTACCAGACGGTTGGGCACACGGATCACACGGGGCTGACCGTTCAATTCGAAGAACACCCGCACTTCGCCGTCATCCTGTGTTTCGCCCACGGCCTGCAGCAGGATTTCCATGGTCTTGCCGGGGTCAATCTCGACGCTGATCTCTTCACCTGGCTCCATGCCGTAGAAGAACGTCCGCGTCGGTAGGGTGCGCACCGGGCCATAGGCGCGATGGCGGCCCATGTAGTCAAGAAACACCTTCGGGTACATCAGATAACCGTTCAGGTCCTCGTCATCGACCGACTTGCCCTCCAGCTGCTCGCTGAGGTCCTTGCGCGTGGCCTCAAGATCGACCGGCTCAAGATGCTTGCCGGGGCGTTCGGTGTTGGGGCTTTCGCCTTTCAACACCTTGGCCAGGATCGTTTCTGGGAAGCCACCGGGAGGTTGGCCCAGATTGCCGCGCATCATGTCGATCACACTGTCAGGGAAGGCCACATCGGTATCCGGGTCTTCCACATCGTCGCGGGTGAGGCCCTGAGAGACCATCATCAGCGCCATGTCACCCACCACCTTGGAGGACGGTGTCACTTTCACGATATCACCGAACATCTGGTTCACATCGGCATAGGTGCGCGCCACTTCGGGCCATTTCTCTTCCAGACCCAGCGAGGCGGCCTGTGCCTTGAGGTTGGTGAACTGTCCACCGGGCATTTCATGCAGGTAAACCTCGGAGGAGGGGGCCTGCATCCCGGTTTCAAAGGCACGGTAATGGCTGCGCACTTCTTCCCAGTAATCCGAGATTTCGCGGATCGTGCCCATGTCGATGCCGGTGTCGCGGTCGGTGTTCTTCAGGGCCGAGACAACCGTGCCGAGCGTGGCCTGCGAGGTATTACCCGACAGCGCGTCCATCGCGGCGTCGGCGGCGTCTACCCCGGCGTCGGCAGCAGCAAGAATAGTGGCCGAAGCCGCGCCCGCAGTGTCGTGCGTGTGGAAATGGACCGGGATGGTCAGTTCGTCCTTCAGCGCCTTGATCAGCACGCGGGCCGAAGCAGGTTTCAGCAAACCCGCCATATCTTTCAGGCCCAACACATGGGCCCCTGCGGCCTCAAGCTCTTTGGCCATGCCGACATAGTATTTCAGGTCGTATTTGGCGCGGTCAGGATCAAGGATATCACCAGTGTAACAGACGGTGCCTTCGCAGATTTTGCCCGAGTCGATCACCGCATCCATGGCAACGCGCATGTTTTCCACCCAGTTCAGCGAGTCAAAGACACGGAATACATCGACTCCGGTCTCGGCGGCTTGCCGGACGAACTCCTGAACCACGTTGTCGGGGTAATTGGTGTAGCCCACACCGTTGGAAGCACGCAGCAGCATCTGCGTCAGCAGGTTCGGCATCCGTTCACGCAGGTCGCGCAGGCGCTGCCATGGGCATTCCTGCAGGAAGCGATAGGCGACGTCGAATGTGGCCCCGCCCCAGCATTCCATCGAGAAAAGCTGTGGCAGCTTGTGGGCATAAGCCGGTGCAACACGGATCATGTCAAACGAGCGCATCCGAGTGGCCAGAAGCGATTGGTGCGCATCGCGCATGGTGGTGTCTGTCAGCAAAAGTTGTTTTTGCTCCAGCATCCAGTCGGCAACGGCCTTGGCGCCTTTTGCATCAAGCAGGGTTTTGCTGCCCGGGGGCGGCGTTTCCAGCGGCGTGCGCAGGGCGCGTGGCAGCTTGAGATCAGCGGGCGGTTTGGGCTTGTCCGTCGTCTCGGGGTGCCCGTTCACCGTGATGTCGGCGATATATGTGAGAACCTTGGTGCCGCGGTCGCGTCGCTTGTTGAACTGGAACAGGTCGGGCGTCGTGTCGATGAACTTGGTTGTGTATTCATTGCTGAGGAATGTGGGGTGTTTCAGCAGATTTTCGACGAAGGCGATGTTGGTGCTGACGCCGCGAATCCGGAACTCGCGCAGGGCGCGGTCCATCCGTGCAATGGCCCCTTCCGGGGTTTGCGCATGGGCTGTAATCTTGACCAGCAGGCTGTCGTAGAACCGGGTGATCACGCCACCCGAATAGGCCGTACCGCCATCAAGGCGGATGCCCATCCCCGTCGCCTCGCGGAACGCGGTGATGCGGCCGTAATCGGGGATGAAATTGTTCTGCGGGTCCTCGGTGGTGATCCGGGTCTGCAAGGCGTGGCCGTTCAGGGTGACGTCATCCTGGCTGGGCTTACGGGTGGCTTCGTGCAGGGTCTTGCCCTCGGCGATCTTGATCTGGGCCTGCACGATGTCGATGCCGGTCACTTCTTCGGTGACGGTATGTTCCACCTGTACACGGGGGTTCACCTCGATGAAGTAGAACTGCTGCGTGTCCATATCCATCAGGAATTCGACGGTGCCCGCGCATTCGTAGTTAACGTGTTTGCAGATCTTGTAGCCGAGCTGACAAATTTCTTCGCGCTGTGCGTCGGTCAGGTAGGGGGCAGGGGCGCGTTCGACCACTTTCTGGTTGCGGCGCTGGACCGAGCAATCCCGCTCGAACAGGTGATACATGTTGCCGTGCTTGTCGCCGAGGATCTGCACCTCGACGTGGCGGGCGCGCAGGATCATCTTTTCCAGATACCCCTCGCCATTGCCAAATGCGGCCTCGGCCTCGCGCCGGCCTTCCAATACTTTTTCTTCCAGCTCTTCGGGCTTCTCAATGGGGCGCATCCCACGTCCGCCACCACCCCATGACGCCTTGAGCATCATCGGATAGCCCACCTCATCCGCTTGTTTGCGGACCAAGCCCATATCATCGCCCAACACATCCGACGCCGGGATGACCGGCACACCGGCCTCGATCGCGACGCGCCGTGCGCTGGCCTTGTCGCCCAGTGCGCGCATGGTTTCGGCCTTGGGCCCGATGAAAGTGATGCCATTGGCCGCGCAGGCATCCACGAAATCTGGGTTCTCGGACAACAGGCCATAGCCGGGGTGAATCGCATCGGCACCACACTGCTTGGCCACGCGGATGATTTCGTCAATCGAGAGGTATGCGGCGACAGGCCCCATGCCTTCCCCGATGCGATAGGCCTCGTCCGCCTTGAAGCGATGCAGCCCCAGTTTGTCCTCTTCGGCAAAGACAGCCACGGTGCGTTTACCAAGTTCATTGGCGGCCCGCATGATGCGAATGGCGATCTCGCCACGGTTGGCAATCAGGATTTTCTTGAATTCAGCCATCGGTTCTGTCTCCGTGATTGATGAGGCAGGGACGTTACGTCATGCCGCAGTGCAGCGCATTTGCGGCGTTTGTAAGATTTGTGAAAGGTTTTCGCAATGGCCGGTAAGAAACACTTACCGCTTTGCGAAAAATCCTACCCGCTCGTGCATGGCTGCGCGCGTTATTGGGGCCAGTAACCAGCGGCTTGCGCGCGCTCCTCGACCGCGTCCCAAATCGCAGGATCATCGGAAATCCACGTCCCGTCATTAAGGGCGCTATCGGTCGCCCGATCAAAGCCTTGCATGATACCTCGCCGTCGCTGTGTGTCACGCGGGTAGGGGGCGGGAAAATACGCCATCGCATCCCTCACGGCGGCTTCCTGCTCGGGTAGGTCCCACCGTGCCAGAACATCGGCAAACTGTGGGGCCAGCATTCCGGCCGAGTTGAAAATGTACTGATGCATCCCGCCATTCCCTGACTCGAGCAGGAAAAGATCAATCACATGAAGATCGGCCAGAATCGGGGGCAGGGCGGCTAAAGCGGTATCTGCCTGTTCCGGGGTGGCATAGCGTGGCACGCAGGTGCCGATCTGCTGCATAAGATAGATATGGCGATCATACGCCTCTACATTCTCCAGCTTCGCGGCATAAACGGGATAAGAGGGGTCGCCCTCCAAAAGTGCCTGCGCCTTATCCAAAAGGGGTGGTTGGGCCTTCAGGAAGGCATCGGATTGCGCGCGCAGGGTCGTATCCAGCAAGGGGTCTAGGATGTTGCCCTTGCCATCGCTCCACTGCGCATAGCGTTCCTCGGCCGTTGTGTTCCATATGGGAAAACCCGTGCGGGCAATGCGCAGTGCCGCCGCGTGCTGTTCCAGTCCATTGCGCTCCAGCACATCAAGATAGGTGTCAAACAAGCCAGCCTCGGGGAAGGCCGTGATACTCAGCAGCGGAAGGGTGCCCTTGGTCGACCACGACAATCGCCCCAGCAGAAGCGCGTCGCGTTCGGCGACGGACTTGCCTTCAAGCGCGCGCAGAACCGTATCGCGTTGTTGGCGGACATGGGCCGGAGAACCATAGTCGGGATAGGTGGTTTGGGCGAAATCGAACTCCAGCGCCAAGCCTTCGCGCTCGATCACCTCTGCCAATGGATAGAAAACCTGATGTGGTGCCGGGCAAGGCGAGTCTTCGGCATTGGCGAGGTTGGCCAAAGCCGTTAGGACAACAAGTGCAATACATCGCAGGTTCATGGCGAGGCCTGGCTAAATCATAGATTTTAGAACGGAATGTCGTCTGCACCGGTGATAAATCGGGCCACGACTTTCTTCAGCCCGGCTTTTTCAAACTCGATCTCCAGTTTGTCGCCCTCGATGCCGACAATCAGGCCATAGCCGAATTTCTGGTGGAACACGCGCTCACCCATCGTGTGCGCACTGGTGGCTTGCATGTCGATCACGCTGGATTTGGATTCGGCGGGTTGGCTGACGGGGCGGTTGCCGGCGCGGGCCTGCATGCGTTTCCAGCCGGGTGAGTTATAGACATCGGCATTCACGGCCTTTTGTTCGATGCTGCTGTCCATGCCCACGGCGCCATAGCCGCCACCATAAAGGCCCGGCGGGGTCAGCACCTCGACATGATCCTCGGGCAGTTCATCAATAAAGCGCGAGGGCATTTGCGATTGCCACTGGCCATAGACACGGCGATTGCCCGCAAAGGATATCGAGCACAGTTCCTCGGCGCGGGTGATGCCCACATAGGCAAGGCGGCGTTCTTCCTCGACGCCTTTCAGGCCGCTTTCATCCATGCTGCGTTGCGAGGGGAACAGACCATCTTCCCAGCCCGGCAGGAACACGGCGGGGAATTCCAAACCCTTGGCGGCGTGCAGGGTCATGATCGAGACCTTCTCGCCCGCTTCTTCGCTTTCATTGTCCATGATCAGGCTGACATGTTCCAGAAACCCTTGCAGGTTCTCGAACTGTTCCAAAGCCTTGACCAGTTCTTTGAGGTTTTCCAATCGCCCGGGTGCTTCGGGAGTCTTGTCGTTCTGCCACATCTCGGTATAGCCGGATTCATCCAGTATGATCTCGGCCAGTTCGATATGGCTGATGGTTGGATCGCCCGCCATCCGACCCCAGCGGGCAAGGCCCTGAAGCAGTTTGCCAAGTTCGCTTGCGCCCTTGCCGCCAAGGCCCTTTTCCTCAAGCAGGATCGCGGCACCCTCGACCAGCGGCACCCCATTGGCGCGCGCCATCGTCTGAATTTTCTGTTGCGCCTTGTCGCCAAGCCCCCGTTTGGGCGTGTTCACCACTCGCTCAAAGGCCAGATCATCCGAGGGACTGACCACCAGCCGGAAATAGGCCATGGCGTCGCGGATTTCCATGCGTTCATAAAACCGAGGGCCGCCAATGACGCGGTATGGTAGGCCGATGGTCAGAAACCGATCCTCAAAGGCGCGCATCTGATGAGAGGCGCGCACGAGGATCGCCATGGAATCCAGCCCGATTTCGCGCATGCCACGGGTGCCGCGCTGCATCGCCTCGATCTCTTCCCCGATCCAGCGCGCCTCTTCCTCGCCATCCCAATGGCCGATCAGGCGCACCTTCTCGCCGTTCTCGGCCTCGGTCCACAGCTCTTTGCCCAGACGGCCCTTGTTGCCCGCAATCACGCCGGATGCGGCGGCAAGGATATGCGGGGTCGAGCGGTAATTCTGCTCGAGCCGGACCACATGCGCGCCGGGAAAGTCTTTTTCAAACCGCAGGATATTGCCCACTTCGGCGCCGCGCCAGCCATAGATTGACTGATCGTCATCGCCCACACAGCATATGTTTTTATGTCCGCCCGCCAACAGGCGCAGCCACAGGTATTGGGCGACATTGGTATCCTGATATTCGTCCACCAGGATATAGCGGAACCAGCGTTGATACTGTGCCAACACATCCGGATGGGCCTGAAAAATCGTGACCATATGCAACAGCAGATCGCCGAAATCGACCGCGTTCAGCTCTTTCAGGCGGGTCTGGTATTGGGTGTAAAGCGGCACGCCCTTGTCATTATAGGCCGTCGCCTCGCTGGCAGGCACTTGTTCCGGCGTCCAGGCGCGGTTTTTCCAGTGATCAATCACCCCGGCCAGCGCCCGGGCAGGCCAACGCTTGTCGTCGATATTCGCGGCCTGAACCAGTTGTTTCAACAGGCGCAACTGATCATCAGTATCGAGTATGGTGAAGTTTGATTTCAATCCGACCAGCTCGGCATGGCGGCGCAGCAGTTTTACACAGATCGAATGGAAGGTTCCCAGCCAGGGCATTCCTTCCACATGTTCGCCCAGCATTCGGCCGACACGGGATTTCATCTCGCGCGCGGCCTTGTTGGTGAAGGTCACGGCGAGGATTTCGTTGGGGGCCGCCTTGCCGGTGTTCAGCAAATGCACGATCCGCGTGGTCAGCGCCTTGGTCTTGCCCGTGCCAGCCCCCGCCAGCATCAGCACCGGGCCATCCATCTTTTCCACTGCCTCTCGCTGGGCCGGGTTCAACCCGTCCAGATAGGGGGTAGGCCGCGCGGCCATGGCGCGGGCGGCAAGGGAAGGGGAGGTTTGCGCCCCGGATTCGTCATAACTGCTCATGATCGGCACGATAACGTGGCTTTCGGATGAGTTAAAGAAAATGTTCGGGGATTGTTCCTTGCGTGTTGCGCATATTTATGACCCGGCGATTTCGTGCGGGAGAACGGCTGACAGGTCGCACACGTCCGTTCGTGGCACGTCGTTTCTCGCCTCGCGCCACGCCGGGCGCATGGGGCCGGTGGCGGCCCATCTGACAATGAAATCCTCGGCGCAGCGCAGATAGGTCACCCCAACCATTCCTGCGGTCTGGCGCAGCTCGTATTCAAACCGCCCTTCAAGCCCATCGCGGTCGATCAGGATCACTACCGGGATTTTTCCGGTCAGATGTTCATAAAACAGCGCCTGATGCAGGCTGTCGCGGGCCGAGGATTTGCCGTCCAGCCCGATTTCGATCACGTGGCTATCGGTCTCACAATCCACGCGTACATGGCGGCTGAGGCCGTTCACATCGAAATATTGCCGTGTTTCGCCATCGCTTCCGGCCAGAAAGGCGCATAGCAGCGCGGCCAGTTCCACTTCGCCCATAGGGTTGCTCACTCAAGTCCAAGCATTAACGCTTGGTTAAGAATTGTTACCATGGGGCGCGTTCAGGTTTAAACAAAAGAAGAACATTTGGTTAGCGGCCCGGCCTGACGCTCATCTGGATCTACTCGGTCCTCTGGACAATTTCGCCCTTCCCACCGCACAGTCCCTCGGATGGACTTGCATGTCAGATATCCCGCCCTCAGCGATCTGCGTATCCGTGCCAAGCGGCGTTTGCCGCATTTTGTTTGGGAGTACCTTGATAGTGGCACGGGGCAAGACCTGGCCAAGATACGCAATCGGCAGGCGTTGGATGATGTGCGGTTGATGCCTTCGGTTTTACATGGTGAAACCACCCCCAATTTACAGACGGCTTTGCTGGGCCGTACCCATGCTTTGCCTGTAGGCATCGCGCCAGTTGGTATGTCCGGGCTGATCTGGCCCGATGCCGAACGCCATTTGGCCCGGGCGGCGGCGGTGGAACAGATTCCCTATACGCTCTCGACTGTGGCCAGCCAGAGGCCCGAAGACCTGCAACCCGTCATCGGCGAAGACGCGTGGTTCCAGCTTTACACGCCCCGCGATCCTGACATTCGCAGCGACATGCTGACCCGGGTCAAAGCCGCTGGTTTCTCGACCCTAGTGATGACGGTTGATGTGCCCGTGGGCAGCCGCCGCGAACGCCAGATGCGCTCGGGGTTGACGCAGCCGCCTCGTTTGACAGCACGCCTTCTGGCGCAGATCGCGTTCCGTCCGGCCTGGGCATTGGGCATGACGCAGCAAGGGATGCCGCGGATGCGCCTGATTGACGATTATGCGCCCGATACCAAGGGGTTGCCCTCGAACGCTCATGCCGGATACCTGCTGCGCACCGCACCGGATTGGGACTATCTGCGCTGGGTGCGCGATGCCTGGGACGGGCCGATGGTGGTCAAAGGGATCTTGCGGGTTGAGGATGCCCAGCGGCTTGAAGATGAGGGCGTTGATGCGATCTGGGTGTCCAACCATGGTGGTCGACAGTTTGATGCGGCCCCGACCGGCATCGAGATGTTGCCGGCGATCCGGGCAGCGACACGCCTCCCCTTGATCCTGGATGGCGGTGTCGAGAGCGGGCTTGATATCTTGCGGGCCATCGCTTTGGGCGCGGATTACGTGATGATGGCGCGCGCGTGGCACTATGCGCTGGCCGCGCTTGGCCCTGCTGGCCCCGCGCATCTGGCTGATATCCTGCGCGCTGATCTGATCGCCAATATGGGGCAACTTGGCCTGACCAAGCTTACCGAGGTGCGCGAATGTGTTTGGTCCGGCTCGGTTCCGCGTTAACGATGTCTTTACCTTGTCGTTGAGCGGCTGCGCGCGATCCAATAGTTTGTGGTCACCGTGTTAACCCGGCGGAGAGGCGCGATGAAAGTGACCAGACTGATCCTGATCGCGACAGGTCTTTTGCTTTCAGCCTGCGCTGCGCCGCCCAAGGCTCCAACGATGAGCGCTTTTGATCTGGATTTGTCGCACCCATCGCCAAATTCCAATTACATCCGCGTCGCCCCGGGGGCGGGTGAAACCGGGTTGCCCCTGCCTCAACATATCCTGAGTCCCGATTTTTCAACCTATCTGCGCCAACAGACCGGGTGTGTGCGGGATGCCTCGCGTCCCACAGCAGTGTTGGGGAATCGTGTCATGCCCGCCGGGTATATGGTTCCGATCACCTGTCCATGACGACCTCTGCCTGTCGGTTTCATGCCGCATCGCGGCGAAGTTTGACTTGCGCGGTGTATCGCTTTGGGCAAAACTGAAAGTCTGAGGTGCCCCTGCGATTTGCACGATCAACGGGGAGAATTGGGAAGCCGGTGAGATACCGGCGCTGCCCCCGCAACGGTAAGAATTGGGGGATGTTGCACGATGCCACTGGGCCAGCCAACGGCCCGGGAAGGCGCAACATCCAGAGCCCGCCAAGCCCGGAAACCAGCCTTGGGTCTACGTCGAATCGCGGTGGGCGGTCGGGACGGATGATTGGCCTCAAAAGGCCCCATCCCTCTAGGCTCCATCGCCCCATCCGGCCCGGGGTGTGGCCGGGGAGAAACTGAGAACATGACTGCCACACGCATTATAGACGGGTTGGAAGCCCTTGACTTGAAAGGTGAAGATGCAGCCGCAGCCGCGCGGCTGGGGTTTCTGGAATGGGTGTTTGCCATGCCGGGCGCGGCCACGCCACAAGACGCGGTTGATGCGCTGAAAGTACCTGAGGCGCAGAATCCCGGTAGCGCTGCGGCGCAGGCTTTTGTCGATTTCCTGCACCAGGCGACCAGCCCTGTGACGCGACCCCGGTCACGGGGCGGGCGCGCGCGGCGCTTGCATTAGAACAGGAATCGGGCGGCCATGAATTCAGAACGCGAGAAAATGGCCGCCGGGCAATGGTATACCTGCCTGGACCCCGAATTACTGGCTATGCAGATGCGGGCGCGGGATGCGCTGCATCAACACAATCACCAACACCCGGATGAGCGTGGGCCGTTAGGGGCCAAACTGGCCGCGCTGATGGCACATGTTGGGCAGGATGTCTGGATCGAGTCTCCGTTTCATTGCGCCTATGGCGTGAACATCTATCTGGGCGACCGGGTCTATCTGAATTCGGGCTGTGTGTTGCTGGACACGGCCGAACTGCGCATCGGCGCGCGCAGTATGTTGGGGCCTCAGGTGCAGATTTACTGTCCCAACCACCACAAGGATCGCCAGAAGCGTGCCGAGGGGCTGGAACGTGCGCGTCCTGTCAAAATCGGAGAAGATGTCTGGATTGGGGGTGGTGCGATCATCCTGCCGGGCGTCACTATCGGCGACGGGGCCATTGTCGGCGCTGGCAGCGTTGTGACAAAAGATGTGCCTGCCGGCGTGACCGTCGTCGGAAACCCGGCGAAACCTTTGACTTGAAATAAGAATGGCGGCACCCGAGGGAGGAGAGGGTGCCGCCATCAAAGCACGTCAGACCCAAATGGGAGGAGGAGGGTCGTTCGCGATCTTGACCGGGTCAGAAACCCGGGAATTTTGGCTATGACATCAGGGAGGAGGAGTGCCATAGCCGGGTACAGATGCCCCGGGGGAGGAGGAGGGACATCCGATCTGGTGTTAGGTCTCTGCGCCGTAGACAGCCTCGCGGGCCGCGCGTTTGATCTCGCTGCGGTGCAGGCCCATATCGGCCAGTTGTGCGCTGCTGAGTGAGGACAACTCGTCCATAGTGATGCGGTAGTTGCGGTAATCCTGGATCCGCTGCACAGTCTTGTTCAGCGTTTCGGCGATGGTCAGGGTGAGCGCGTTGCTGCGCGATTGGGTCAGGGGTGCAAACGTCATTGTCTTGGGTCCTTGCGGAATACTATTCATTGCGACGCCCGTTCTGGGCTGCTCGTGTCTCTTGTTGGAGAAGATAGGTATATGCTGCAGGTGCACAATCCCCTGTCGGAGCAATGCTGCTATGCAGCAAGCGCATAGAAGAAAGTGACCTAACGTCATGCTATTGTTGCAATAATCCTGAGCGACACTAAGAGTGTTACGAAGTCGCCTTGCGCCCGGCGCAAAACATGCCACCTATAGATCAAAGGCCAAAACAGGAGCGCGCGTATGTCCATCACCCCAGAGCAGATCAAAGCCGAGTTGGATCGTCTGGAGCTGCCGGATGGCGGTACGCTGATCTCGCGCGATATGGTGCGTGCATTGATGATTGAAGGCGATACGGTGCGCTTTGTGATCGAAGCGCCTAGCCCGGATATTGCCCGCCAGATGGAACCTCTACGCGCGGCTGCAGAACGTGCAGTGCTTTCGCTGGAGGGTGTGGCAAATGCCAGCGTTGCCCTGACCGCGCATGGACCCTCAAAAGCCCCGCCCGCCGCCCCCGGCGGCGGCGCAGCGCCCAGCCTGAAAATCGGGGGGCATGCCAAGGGCGGTCAGGAATCGATACGGCCCGATACTATCCGCTCGATCCTGGCTGTAGCGTCGGGGAAGGGCGGTGTAGGGAAATCGACCGTTTCGTCCAATCTGGCCGTGGCCCTGGCCAAGCAGGGCCGCCGTGTTGGGCTGCTGGATGCCGATATCTATGGCCCCTCGCAGCCCCGTATGATGGGCGTCAACAAACGTCCGGCCAGCCCCGATGGCAAGATTATCGAGCCGCTGCATGCCCATGGCGTCACCCTGATGTCGATTGGCCTGATGCTGGACGAAGAAAAGGCGGTGATCTGGCGCGGGCCGATGTTGATGGGTGCATTGCAACAGATGCTTAGCCAGGTGCGCTGGGGCGAATTGGACGTGCTGATCGTCGATCTGCCGCCGGGCACGGGCGATGTACAGATGACCTTATGTCAACGGGCCGCGCCCACCGGGGCGTTGGTTGTCTCGACCCCGCAGGACGTGGCGTTGCTGGATGCCCGCAAGGCGATTGATATGTTCAACACGCTGAAAACCCCGGTGCTGGGCATGATCGAGAACATGTCGACCTTCCATTGCCCCAATTGCGGGCACGAGGCGCATATTTTTGGACAGGGTGGGGTTGCAGCCGAGGCCGAAAAACGCGGCTTTCCGTTCCTCGGCGCGTTGCCGATTGACCTCGACACGCGACTGGCCGGGGATTCGGGAATCCCGATTGCCGCGGGAAACAGCCCTGCGGCCGAAGCCTATGCGCGGTTGGCTGACCGTTTGATTAAAGGCGGGGTGGCCTGAGGCGCACAGGGTCGACGCTCAGGCCACATCCCGCAGCTGAACACGGGGTGTTACGCCCAAGGCATGACAGATATCCCGTGTCAGGTCCGGTTTGTTGAGAGTGTAGAAGTGCAGATGCTCAACACCGCCATCCAGCAGCTCTGAACATAGTTCGGTTGCAATGGCGGTTGCCAACAGGTCATGACGGTCGTCACGCAGCGCCTTTTCAAACGCATCGTCCATCCAGGCGGGGATATTGGCCCCGCAGGCCGTTGCAAACTTTCGCGTCCCGGTCCAGTTTTCAATTGGCAGAATGCCAGGGATAATCGGCGCATCAATCCCGGCTTTCTCGCAGGCATCGCGGAAACGGAAGAAGGTTTCGGCCTCAAAGAAGAACTGGGTGATCGCTTCGGATGCACCGGCATCAATCTTGCGCTTGAGCCACTCGACATCGGCCTGAGCGCTGACTGCTTCGGGGTGCTTCTCGGGGTAGGCGCCCACGCGGATGGTGAAATCACCGGTATCTGCCAGCGCCTCAATCAACTCGCAGGAATTGGCGAATCCGTCGGGATGGGGTTCGAACCCAGCGCTGCCTTTGGGGGGATCTCCGCGCAGGGCCACGATTTCGGACACGCCTGCGTTGGCGAAGTCACGGGCGATGGCCAGCGTTTCCGCACGCGAGGCATCGACACAAGTCAGATGCGCCGCCACGTTCAGGCCCGACGAGGCATGCAGGGTGCCGACCGCATCGCGGGTCAATTCGCGTGTCGTGCCGCCCGCACCGTACGTGACCGAGACAAAACTGGGGTCCAGCGGGGCCAGTGACTGCACCGTGTCCCAAAGGCGAAACGACGCCTCAAGGGATTTCGGAGGGAAGAATTCGAATGAGATGGAGGGAACGGGCATCTGATTTTCCTAGCGAGACGGTGGTTGCCCTCTTGTTACAGGTCGATCTATATGAGACAACTTCATATAATTCATGGTTTGAATGAGGTTCGTTCATAATGCATATCGAGTTCCGTCATCTGAGAACCATCCGTGCCATCCACCAGGCGGGGGGACTGGCCCGCGCCGCCGACGTGTTGAACATCACCCAGTCTGCTTTGAGCCATCAGATCAAGGGGTTGGAAGATCAGGCCGGCGTTGAATTGTTCGTGCGCCGCTCAAAACCGTTGAAGCTTTCCGCAGCAGGGCAGCGCCTATTGCGGTTGGCCGAAAAAATCCTACCCGAGATCGAAGCGCTGGAAGACGAGTTTTCAGGCCTGCGCGAGGGCAGCGCCGGGCGCATGCATATCGCCATTGAATGTCACGCCTGTTTTGAATGGCTTTTCCCGGTGCTTGAGCGGTTTCGCAGGACCTGGGGCGATGTGGATGTGGATATCCGCCCGGGGCTTGCCTTTGATGCGTTGCCGGCCTTGCAGAAAGAAGAGGTCGATCTGGTGGTCTCGTCCGATCCCGAGGATTTGCCGGGGGTCATCTTCAAACCGCTGTTTGACTATGAACCGGTTTTCGTGGCCTCCAGTCAGCATCCATTGGCCCGGAAAGACTATGTCGAAGCCGATGATTTCCGCGATCAGACCCTGATCACTTATCCGGTGGATCGCACTCGCTTGGATGTCTTCACCGAGTTATTGATCCCGGCCAAGGTGGAACCCCAAGCCGTGCGCAAGGTTGAACTGACCGCTGTTATCCTGATGCTGGTGGCCTCCAATCGCGGGGTCTCGGTACTGCCGGATTGGGTGGTGCGCGAGGTCAAGACAAGCAGCGATTACGTGACCCGAAAAGTAACCCGCGAGGGGCTGACCAAGCGTCTCTACGCTGCCATCCGGGAGGACGACGCAGACAAGCCCTATGTCGCACAGCTGATCAAACTGGCGCGCGACATTCCAGTACGCTTGCAACGCGGTGACGAGGTGAAGGCACAGGCCCTTGTATGAGCGGGCCTGGGGGCGTATATGCGCGGCCTGAACATCAGGAGTTTTCCCATGGCGGGCAGTGCCAATCTTAACATCATGCTGAAAGCCGCGCGCAAAGCGGGCCGTGCCCTGGCCAAGGATTTTCGCGAGGTCGAGAACCTTCAGGTGTCGATGAAAGGTGCCGGTGACTTCGTCAGCCGCGCCGATCTTGCCGCCGAGAAAATCCTGAAAGAAGAACTGATGGGTGCACGCCCGACCTATGGCTGGCTGGCCGAAGAGGGGGGCGAAGAAGAAGGACAGGACCCGACCCGCCGGTGGATCGTTGATCCGCTGGATGGCACCACCAATTTCCTGCATGGATTGCCGCATTGGGCGATCTCCATCGCGTTGGAGCATAAGGGTAAAATCGTCTCGGGCGTGATATATGATCCCAGCAAGGACGAGATGTTTCTGGCCGAAAAAGGCGAGGGTGCGTTTGTGAACGAGGCGCGTTTGCGGGTCTCGGGGCGCTCGAAAATGATCGAAAGCATCTTTGCCACGGGCGTGCCTTTTGGGGGCCGTCCTGATCTGCCGACGACTTTGCAGGACCTTGCCCGCCTGATGCCGGCCTGCGCCGGTGTGCGTCGGTTCGGGTCCGCCGCGCTGGACATGGCTTACGTCGCGGCTGGTCGCTATGACGGGTTCTGGGAACGGGGCCTGAACGCCTGGGATATGGCCGCCGGGATCATCATTTGCCAGGAAGCGGGTGGGCTGATCGAGCCGCTGAACCCGCACGGTAACATCCTGGAAGATGGTCAGGTAATCTGCGCCAATGAAGCGATTTTTGACAAGTTTTCCAAAGTGATCCGCGGCTAAGCAGACCGGGTTCGGTTTCTACGCTTTTGATGAACGATCCGAAGGATGGTTAACACCATCCGTCCACGGAATAGGTTCGTATTCAGCCGGATTGACGCCCTCGATACAGCCCAGGTTTACCCCGTATTCATCGGGGTTTGAGCGCCGTTGATGATGGGTGTAAATCCCGCAAGTCGCACAAAAGTAATGCTTCGCCGCGCCGGTATTCCACGTGTAGAGCGACAGGTTTTCCGCCCCTTTGACCACTTCCAGCAACGCCAAAGGGACGCTGATATTCGGGGCCGCCCGGCGTCTGCAAAAGCTGCAGTCACAGCGTTGTGCGCCGGTGATGCCACCTGGCAGGTCAAGGCGCAGTTCAACCGCACCGCAATGACAGGTTGCCTTATGCACGCTCATTTGCGTTTAACGCGGGGGATGCGCGAGGCGGCGAGTTCATAGGTTGCTTCGGGATGCGGGGGATGGCCCTCGGTCTGTTCCCAGAAAGCCGTACCGCCATGGCGCAAGAACAGAGGGATCGTCAGGATCAGCCCCACGACAAATCCGCCCGCATGCGCCCAATAGGCCACGCCGCCGCCTGAACTGTCCGCACCAACGCCGGCAAACAGCTGAAACCCAAACCATAATCCCAGCATGACCCAGGCCGGGATCGGGAGAATGCGCACATAGAAAATGATAATCAGCAGGATATCCACCTTGGCCTTGGGAAACAGCAGCAGATAGCCCCCCATCACGCCGGCAATCGCGCCCGAGGCCCCTACTGTTGGCACCTGTGAGTAAGGGCCCGCGATGACATGCGCCAGACCCGCGCCCATGCCAGCGGCGATATAGAAAAGAAGATAGCCGACATGGCCCATCTCATCTTCCATATTGTCGCCAAAAATCCACAGAAACAGCATGTTGCCGGCAAGGTGCATCCAACCCCCGTGCAGGAACATCGAGGTGAGCATGGTCTGATATGTTCCCTCGGTTGTGACCAGAACCGGCACCATGGCCCATTCATAAAAGAACTGATTGATCGCGCGCGGGTCGTTAAACATCGACACATAACTGAGGAAGACCACGATGTTGATGGCCATCAGCGCATAGGTGACATAGGGCGTGCGCCCCGAAGGGTTGTGATCGCGTATCGGTAACATGGGGCTGACACTGGCCCCGCGCCCTCAGGAGGTCAAGACATACCCCCCAAGAGGGCCGCGTTTCCACCCGCTGCTGTGGTATCGACACAAACATGACGCTCGTGACAGGCATGTCCGCGATCTGGCGCACCGGTGATGAGCGGCAGGATTGGCCCCGTGCGTTTAGACAGCGCGACGCCGATTGGCTGCGTTGCTTCGGATGTGTCCCAACAGATGACACCCGAGATCCCGTCTAGATCTGTCAATGCTTCGGTATCGATACTGCCGGTCGCTTCAACCGCAACACCGCCCAGATTGGCAACCATGCGTGCCTGGGTCGCCGCGGCCTCAGGTCCCGGACCCATGCACAGGATCGCTTTGCGGGGGAAGGCTGTCAGGCGGTTGGACTCGCCGGTTGGCCCCGGCAGCACCAGGTCGCTTTGCGCGGCAGGGGCGTTTGCGTTGGCCTCGGCGATGGCGAGGGCCAGCACATCCAGTGGCATCGGAGCGGTCCACGCGCTGCTGCGCTCGGGGGCGGGCCGTGCACTGAACCGTGTCAGGTAGTTTGGCCCGCCCGCCTTGGGGCCAGTGCCAGACAACCCTTCTCCTCCAAAGGGTTGGCTGCCGACGATGGCCCCGATCTGGTTACGGTTCACATAGTGGTTGCCCGCTTCGACCCGCTCGGTCACATGCTGTACGCGGTCATCAATCCGGGTCATCAAGCCAAAGGTCAACCCGTATCCCGTGGCGTTGATTGCGTCGATCACATCGTCCAATTCATGCGATTTGAAGGTCGCCATATGCAGCACAGGGCCAAAGATTTCGCGTTCCAGATCGGCAATCCCGTTCACGCGCAGCAGGGTGGGGGCGATGAAGGTGCCGGAATTGGGTGTCTTCAATTCATGTATCAAACGGCCTTCGGCGCGGGCGGTCTGAATATGATCGGCGATGCCCGAGCGGGCCAGTTCGTCAATCACCGGGCCGACATCGGTGCTGAGGGCCCAGGGGTCGCCCATCTGCAAGGCATCCATCGCGCCGGTCAGCATCTCGGTGAAGCTTTCGGCGATGTCTTCCTGCACGTAGAGGCAGCGCAGGGCGGAACAGCGTTGCCCGGCGGATTGAAAGGCCGATTCCACGATCGCCTGTACGGCCTGTTCAGGCAGGGCGGTGCTGTCGACGATCATCGCGTTCAAGCCCCCGGTTTCGGCGATTAGCGGTGCGCCGGGCGCCATGTGCTGTGCCATCGCACTGCGGATCTTCATCGCGGTGGCGGTCGAGCCGGTGAAGGCCACGCCATGCACGCGGGGGTCTGAGGTCAGCGCCGCGCCCACATCGCCCCCACCGGGCAGCAATTGCAGCGCGGTTTTCGGCACGCCCGCCTCGTGCAGCAGGGTGATGGCGCGATGGGCGATCAGCGGGGTCTGCTCGGCGGGTTTGGACAGTACGGCATTTCCTGCGGCAAGTGCGGCGCTGATTTGCCCGGAGAAAATCGCCAGCGGGAAGTTCCACGGGCTAATGCATGTGAAGGTGCCCACCGGCGCATCGCTGGACGCATTGGCCCCGTAATAGCGCAGGAAATCAACGGCTTCGCGCAGCTCGGCCACCGCATCCAGTTGCGTCTTTCCGGCCTCGCGCGCCAGCAAGGCGAACAGTTCGCCAAAATTCTCTTCGTAAAGGTCCGCCGCTTTGGACAGGACCTTGCCGCGTTCTTCTGCAGAGGCAGCCCAAGGTTTGGCCGAGGCCAAGGCGGTCTCGATATCCGCCGCGCTGGCGGTGGCGACAGTGCCGGGCTGATCCGCCGGGTTGGCTGGATTTGTGACCGGCGTTGGAGCGTTCGAGGCCAGTTTGCCTGCCAGCAAAGGTGCGCTGGACCAGCTATGTTTGGCAAAGGGGCCACGGGCGGCGTCGATCGTCTCCAGCGTGGGCAGATGTTTCAGGTCGAAGCCCTTGGAATTGATCCGCTCAGGTTGGAACAGGTCGGGGCCTTTGCGCAATGCGGGTGTGGGATCATTTACCGTCAGGAACGGATCATGGGCGACGGTTTCGGGCGCGACATCTTCGTCGACGATCTGGTTGACGAAGCTTGAATTGGCCCCGTTTTCCAACAAACGCCGCACAAGGTAAGCCAACAGATCGCTATGCGCGCCAACAGGGGCATAGATGCGGCAACGAGTGCCTTCCTGTTGCAGAATGATGTCATGAAGCGCCTCACCCATGCCGTGAAGGCGTTGGAATTCATAGGTTTCCTTGTCCGCGCCCATATCCAGAATGGCGGCTGCAGTATGGGCGTTGTGGGTGGCAAATTGTGGGTAAATCCGGTCGGTCATGCCCAGAAGTTTGCGGGCATTGGCGATATAGGAAATGTCGGTCGCGGCTTTGGAGGTGAAGACCGGGAAACCATCAATGCCGTTCACTTGCGCCAGTTTCACCTCGGTATCCCAATAGGCGCCTTTGACCAGACGTACCATGATGCGACGATCCAGCCGTGTGGCCAGATCATGAAGGAAATCAATCACATGAACGGCGCGTTGCCCATAAGCCTGCACCACAACACCAAAGCCGTCCCACCCGGCCAAAGCGGGCTCGGACAATGTTGCCTCGATCACGTCCAGCGATAGGGATAGCCGGTCTGCCTCTTCGGCGTCGATATTCAGGCCCATGCCCGCAGATTTCGCCAACAGGGCCAGACTGCGCAGACGGGGCATCAAGATATCCATCACCTGATCGCGCTGGGCGACTTCATAGCGGGGATGAAGCGCCGACAGCTTGACCGAAATGCCGGGGTTCTTGCGGATATCCACATCATTGCAGGCGTTTGAAATAGCCGTGATCGCGCGGGAATAGGCCAGATGATAGCGGGTGGCATCGGCATCGGTGCGCGCGGCCTCGCCCAGCATGTCATAGGAATAGGTATAGCCCTTTTTCTCCATCCCGGCCGCACGGTCCATCGCGCCTGTGATGGTTTCACCCAGCACGAACTGGCGCCCCATTTCCTTCATGGCGCGCCCCACGGCGGTACGGATCACCGGCTCACCCAGCCGTTTCATCGCGCCGCGCAGATGGCCCACCGGCCCCGGCTGGTCTTCCTTCAGGACCTTGCCGGTCAGCATCAAGGCCCAGGTTGAGGCATTGACCAGCGAGGAGGTGGATTGCCCCATATGTTTGCCCCAATCGGACGGCGCGATCTTGTCCTCGATCAGCGCATCAATCGTGTCGGCATCAGGCACGCGCAGCAGTGCCTCGGCCAGGCACATCAGGGCGATGCCTTCATCCGTCGACAGGCCATATTCGGCGAGGAATTCTTCCATCAGCCCGGGCGAGGATTGCCCACGGATCGCCCGAACCAGATCGGCCCCGCGCGCCGAGATGCGGGCGCGGTCGGCCTCGGATAGATCAGCCTCGGCAATCAGGCGTTTCAGCGTGACGGCCTCGTCTTCGTACGTGGCCAGATCGATGGTGCGGCGCAGATCAGTGGAATCAAGCATAGCAAACCCCCAAGGTGGAATAGCTTTCAATACCATGGTATACGCAGGCGGTTTTCCCGTTGAATGAGATTAAAAGGTCGATTGACCTGAAAAAAGGGTGATATTCATGAAAAATGATCAGATCGAGCTGGATCCGTTTGACCGTGCCATCCTGCGGATTCTGGCCACAGATGGACGGATCAGCATCACCGATCTGGCCGGAAAGATTGGCTTGTCCAAATCACCAACCCAGGCGCGGTTGCGCAGGTTGGAGAAAGACGGCGTGATTACCGGGTACCGGGCGCTGTTTGATCCAATCCGACTGGGGCTGGATCATGTCAGCTTTGTCGAGGTGCGCTTGCACGACACGCGCGAGGCAGCTTTGGCCGAATTCAACGCCGCGGTGCGCAAAATCCCCGAGATTGAGCAGGTGCATCTGATTGCCGGAAAGTTTGATTACCTGATGAAAGTGCGCACTCAGGACATGAACGACTATCGCATTGTTCTGGCCGAGAAAATCAGCACCCTGCCGCATGTTGCAGGTACCTCGACCTATGTTGCGATGCAGGCGATCAAGGAAAACTCACTTGCAGATGTGATTTGACCTGTGGGGTGGATGGGCCATTCTTGGCCTCATGAAACATCTCCTTATCTCTCTCTGCCTGGCGGGCCCTGCCATGGCCCAAACCTGTCCAGAAGCCCCTGATCATTCCGAGGCGCTTGCCGCGTTGATTGAAGAAACGCGTGCCGCCCCGGATCAGGCCAGCGGCCTTGATCTGTCCAATCAGATGTGGGCGCTTTGGGCCGATGCACCGGATGCGCAGGCGCAAGAGATGCTTGACACCGCAATGGCGCGCCGCGAGGCTTTTGACTTTGACGGGGCGATGACGGCTGCCAATGCGCTGATCGACTACTGCCCTGACTACGCCGAGGGCTACAATCAACGCGCTTTCGTGAATTTCCTGCGCAATGACTATGACGCGGCCCTGCCTGATCTGGAAAAAACGCTTGAGCTGAATGATCAGCATGTTGCCGCTCTGACCGGGCAGGCCTTGACCCTGATGGCATTGGAACGCCCCGGCGAGGCGGCGTTGATCCTGCGACGGGCATTAAAACTGAACCCGTGGCTGGGCGAGCGCAGCCTTCTGCCGGTTCTTGAGGCACAAGAAGACGCGCTGTGATGCGCCTGTCACGAAACCGTTAAGGGATTAAGGCTGGGCCTTGGTCCTGATCCGGGCGATGGTATGGCATGATAAAGCGTTTCTTATTTGGTTTGATCGCTCTGATTGGCGCGGTTGTGGTTGTCAGTTGCGCCACAGTTCAACCGCCCACCCCTGTGGTGCACAGCCCCCCTGAACCCGCCGCTGTTTCGGTGCCAGCCCCCGCCGCACCTGTTGCCGTCGGGCACGCGCGATTGCCAGAATTTGCGCCGCCGCCTTACGGGCCGGATATATTGGTTGTGGGCGACAGCCAGATTTCGTTTGGGGCAGGCGCGCAGCATATGGCGTTTTTTGGCGATCTGAGCGGCCAATGCGGACCGGATGATGATCAGGCGCGCGCTTTGGACAATTTTGGCGCGCGTACAGTCGCAGCGCTGGGGGTGCGCTCCACCGCGTTGCACAGTTGGACCGCCAGCGAAGGGGCGTCCAAAGGGTTGGTCTGTGACCCAGATAAGAAATTTGGCGTCAATGCAGGGGTTTACGGGGTCGATGGCCAGGCCGGTCGGCGCTATGTTCAGATCGGGGAGGGCGCGCCTTATCAGTTTTGCCGTCCCGGTCAATCGGCCTTTCAGGCAATGTTTCGGGACGGATATTACCGCCCGAAACTTCTGGTCCTGGCGTTTCTGGGGAATGCGACCGAGCGGTGGGGCAATACGCAATCTGTCGCTGGGGATGTGGCGGCGATGATGGCGCAGATTCCAAATGGTCAGGCTTGTATCATCATGACTACCTCGCCCGTGTTTGAGGCCGCAACCAATACGGCCCGCCAACAGGCACAGGCCAACCTTGAGCGTGCGGTGACAGCAGACGGGCGGTGTAGCTTTGTAAGAGGCCTCACAGCGGCGACCTTGGCGCAGGCCACGGGCAATCCTGCGTTTTTTAAGACTGATGAGACGGGCAAGGTGAGTGACCCGCTTCACCCCAATGCGGCGGCGCAAGAACGTTTCTTTGCATCGATCAGGCCGCAATTGTGCCGTGCGGTTCTTGAACAGATCGGTCCGCGGTGAAGCGTGGGCGACCAATGCACCGGCAGATCACTGTTTTGTTTATGGCGACGCGGGCGGTTTTGTTTTAGCTGCAGTGCATTGGGAATGGGCATGACACCGGGCTGGCATGTGTAAACAACGCGTTTGGAACCGATTTATGATTGGCATGGCAGCCGCAATATTCGTGGTGCTGGGCCATATGCCGGTCGCCGCCGGGGATTTCCGATCCCCCGATATTCTGGTGCTGGGTGACAGCCAGATCAGTTTTGGGTCCGGCCCGGTATTGTTGGATTTCTTTCAAAACATCGACACCCATTGCGGGATGACACCCGAGGCCGCCAAAGACCTTGAACGGCTTGGTGACAAGGCAGTGGCGGTGATAGGCGTGCGGTCAACTTCGTTGCGGTCCTGGGCGGCGCGCAAGGGATCAGCCAAGGGCAGCATTTGCGATGTGGATAAGAAATGGAAGGCCAATGCCGGTACATTCGGGACGGTCAACACGACCGAGAACAAATATGTGCAGATCGGAAAAGGCCCGCAATATCAGTTCTGCAAGAAGGGCCAGTCGGCCTTTGAGGCGATGTTCACGAAGGGCTATTACGAACCCAAGCTGCTGATCATGACCTTTCTTGGCAATTCCGCACATCGCTGGTCAGCGGACAAGTACAAGGCGCTGGAGGATGTAGAGGCGACGATGTCGCAACTGCCCGAGGGTCTGCCCTGTATCTTTATGACCACTGCGCCATCCTACACAAAAAAGTCGGTGGCCTTGCGCCTGAAGGCACAGGAGAACGTGAAGTATGCTTTTAGTATGCAGGGCAGCCGGTGCAGTTTTGTTGAAGGGTTCACGCCGGAAACGATCGACGCCAACCAGGGCAACCGACTATATTTTCGGCGCAACAAATCGGGTCGGGTGAAAGACCCGTTTCACCCCAACGAGAAGGCGGCCGAAAACTTCATCATGGTGCGAACACCCGACATTTGTCGGGCCGTGATCCATCAGATGTCATCCAGACCCTCTCAAACGGCCTCACTACCGTCCATACCATGATGTCTTGGTTAAGATCCCGGTTTCGGGCCGTTTTTTGCAGTGATCGGGCGTTGTGGAACTTTACACCGCCATCTTGAGCAGGTTACCAGACGGAGCATGCCCGCGTGGTGGAATGGTAGACACAGGAGACTTAAAATCTCCAGGCCGTAAGGCCGTGCCGGTTCGAGTCCGGCCGCGGGTACCACATGTAACAAGTCGACTGCCCTTGGCGGTTTATGATTGCTCCTCGCGTTGGCATGGTTTTCCGGAGTTCTGAGAATAGCGTGCGCAGGCACCGCGGGACACGCTCGCGCGTTTCGCGGTCATGCGTGACGCATTCAGGCTCGACAAGGTCGGGGCGGCCCTTGTTAATGCACCTTATGAGCAGTGAACAGGCATCCCGGCCCGGGTGGGGCGTTTTCTGGATGATCATGACCGGCGTGCAATTCATTGGCGTGACCGCGTTGGTCAAGATGTTGGGCACGCGCATTCCGGCACCCGAGGCGGCTTTTTTGCGCTATGTTCTGGGCTTGGTGTTCCTCATCCCGTTCCTGGGGGCGATCCGCCGGATCAGGATGGATCGAAAGACTTTTGGCCTGTTTGCGGCACGGGGGGTGGCACATACGCTGGGTGTGGCCTGCTGGTTTTATGCGATGGCGCGTATTCCCATCGCCGATGTAACCGCGATCAATTACCTTTCGCCTGTTTATGTCACCCTTGGGGCTGCTTTGTTTCTGGGCGAGCGGCTGGCGTTGCGACGGGTACTGGCCGTGGCGGCAGCGTTGGCGGGGGCATTAATTATCCTGCGTCCGGGCTTTCGTGATGTCGAGATGGGGCATCTGGCGATCATGGGCACAGCGTTTCTTTTCGGCGGGTCATATCTTTTGGCCAAGCTGCTATCGGGGCGCTGCAGCCCGCTTGTGGTGGTCACCATGTTGTCCCTCACGGTGACGATTGGCCTTGCCCCCTTGGCAGCGATGAGCTGGGTGACACCGACATGGTTTGAACTGCTGATCCTGTTTGGCGTGGCGACATTGGCCACGGGCGGGCACTACACCATGACCCTGGCGTTCCGGGCAGCCCCTTTGGCGGTGACACAGCCTGTGACGTTTCTGCAGCTGGTCTGGGCGGTGCTGCTGGGGGCGGTCTTCTTTGCCGAGCCAGTGGACCCCTGGGTGATCCTGGGCGGGACGGTGATCGTTTTGTCGATCAGCTTCATCTCGTGGCGCGAGGCACAACTCAAACGCCGACAGGTGACCCCAAGTGTAAGTGAAACAAAGGTTTAGACGCCTAGCTTGCGCCCCAACCAGCGATGGTATTCAGCCAAGGAGCGCTCATGTCGCTGGCAGTAAACCCATCTTTCATGTCGTTTTGTAGTGACGAAACCAGCCAGTCTGAGCAGGTCCATGTGGCGGCTCAGCGTGGGTTGCGACACACCAAGCGCCTTGGCTATCAACGTCATGCACACACCGAATTTCGCGGGGTCAGCGGACCATTGATCGCCAAAATGCCGTTTGGGATGTGACAGCAACTTGAGAATCTTCAAACGCTGATCACTGGCAAGAGCTTTGATTTGAGCTTCGCGGTTAGGCATGAATTTGTTATATAGCAAATTAGCGAAATAACAATATAGAGAATCATGATGCTGCCCATGGACCGGACATTCATCCATGAAGGGCGCAGTGTTCGCTGGGGCAAGATCGGCGAAGGGCCGCCCTTGGTGCTGATCCACGGCACCCCGTTTTCGTCACAGGTCTGGCGGCGGATTGCCCCGCTATTGGCGCGTCAATGGACGGTCTACTACTTCGATCTTCTGGGATATGGTGCATCCGAGAAGGGCGGTGATGTCTCGCTTGGGGTGCAAAACGGGCTGCTGGCGGCCTTGCTTGGCTATTGGAAATTGGAGCGACCCGAGGTGCTGTGCCACGATTTCGGTGGGGCGACAGCGCTCAGAGCGTATTATCTCGACGGACTACGATACCAACGGTTAGTAATTATTGATGCTGTGGCGCTTGCCCCGTGGGGATCACCTTTCGTGGCGCATGTGCGCCACCATCAGAGCGTGTTTACCGGATTGCCCGCCTATGCGCATGATGCGTTGTTGGCGGCCTATCTGAAGGGTGCGGCCTATGGCGATTTGAGCGCGGCTGCGTTGGACGCCTATATGGGCCCTTGGCAGGGTGAAGAAGGGCAGGCGGCTTTTTACGCCCAGATTGCGCAGATGGATCAAAGGTTTACCGACGAGGTCGAACCCTTTTATGGGGCGCTGGATTGCCCGGTCACCGTACTTTGGGGTGAGGAAGATGCCTGGATTCCAATCGAAAAGGGAGAGGACCTGGCAAGGAAGCTGTCAGATCGCCCGCTGATCCGCGTGCCCGGGGCAGGGCATCTGATGCAGGACGATGCGCCCGAGGCGATTATCGCGGCAATGCTGGGGGGCGGGTGAGAGACGTCAATTTGACGTGGCTTAAGATCGGCAACCAGACGCACCACCATTCGCCAAAAAAAGAGGCCGGAAAATCCGGCCTCTTCCTTCACTGTCCCTCGTCTTGTTGCGAGGTCTGGTAAATGCCTTAGGCGAACCACCAGCGTTCGGCCCAGCGTTCTCCATCCATATCCCAGTTTGATGCTTTCGCATCGGGGGTGCCGACCTTTTTGTTGGTGGCAAAGACATAGTTGGCAAACATCGGGATGATGATCGCGCCCTGGTTCGAGACGATTTCTTGCATCTCGTAGTACTGCGCCTGACGCGTTGCCGGGTCCAGTTCGGCACGGGCGGCAACCATCAGCTCTTCGAAGCGGTCGTTGCACCAGAACCCGTCGTTCCAGGCGGCACCACAGGAGTAGGCCGTTGCGAACATCTGATCCTGAACCGGACGACCCGACCAGTAGACGGCCGAGAAGGGTTTCTTCATCCAGACGTCTGACCAGTAACCATCATTGGGTTCGCGCACGACGGTCAGGTCGATGCCAGCGGCCTTGGCGGAGTTCTGGAACAGAACGCCTGCGTCAACCGAGCCCGCAAACGCGGCGTCGGCGGCGGACAGGCTGACCTCAAGGCTGTCGAGGCCGGATTCTTTCAGATACCACTTGGCTTTATCCGGATCGTAGGTTTTCTGTTCCAGCTCGGTGTTGTAGTAAAGCTGTCCCTGACCCACGGGGATGTCGTTGCCGACAGAACCGTAGCCAAACAGGATTTTCTCGACCATTTCTTCGCGGTTGATCGCGTATTTCAGGGCCTGACGGACATTGTTGTCGTCAAACGGCGCCTGTTGCGAATTCATGGCGAAGGTGAAGTGCTGCGTGCCCGCGACCGAATGGATGGCCAGCGATTGATTGCGTTCCAGCAGGCCGACGGTTTTCAGGTCCATCCGGTCGGCCACGTCGACATCGCCCGATACCAGGGCGGTTGTCCGTGCGTTCTGGTCAACCAGCGCCAGCATCTCGATGCTGTCGAAGAAGCCAACGTCGTCACGCCAGTGGTTAGGATTGCGCTCCATTTCAACAGAGACACCAAAATTCTTCGACTTGAGAATGTATGCACCGCAGCCATCACCCGATTGCCAGTCGATGCTGTCATCTTTGGCGGGGTGAATGGTCAGGTGATAATCCGACAGGATGAACGGGAAGTCGGCATTGCCGCCGGTCAGTTCAAACACAACCGTGTCGTCGCCTTGTGCGGTCATGTTGGCGATAGGCTCAACCAGCGGGCCAGCGGCCGAGGTGCTGTCGGGGCCACGGTGGAAGGCGATCGAGTTGATCACGTCCTGGGTGGTCAACGGCTTGCCCGAGTGGAACGTGACGCCCTGACGGATCTTGAAGGTCCAGGTTTTGGCATCTGCCGTCGCTTCCCAGCTTTCGGCCAGTTCGGGCACGAGGCTGCCATCGGCGGCCACTTCGGTCAGGCGGCCGTGGATGGCAAAGGCCATACCGATGGTAAAGCCGTTTTCCCATGTGCCGGGGTTCAGCGTGTCGGTGGTTTGGCCGTGGCCCTTACCGACGCGCAGGTGGCCGCCGCGTTTGGGGGCTGCCATGGCCGCGCCGCCCAGGGGCAGGGTGGCCAGGGCCGCACCAGCGGCCGTTGTTTTCAGAAATCCGCGGCGGTCCAGCATTCCGCCTTTGATGATCGACATAACTAATCTCTCCCTGTCGTTGATCATTGAGTGGTAATGTGCCCGATGCCGTTAGGTCGGCTCTGGGCGGGGTGTCACGCGTCGATTTGCGGGAAGATGTGAAGATGTCTGATCCGGCAAAGCGAGGTGAAATCCGTGTTCTGTTGTCAGTTATTGTCCGGACGATAATGCGTTAGCGCCCAAACATGCAATGACTTTTTAGTGAGTCATCACTGCGATGCCTTGTCATAGTTTTTATTGATTGACGAGTCAATTAAACCACAATACGCCAATTACACAAAGAGTTCGCAATGACGAGGGGAGTGTCGGCATGCCCAAGCTGGGGATGGAGCCGATCCGCCGCACCGCATTGGTGGAGGCGACAATTACCGAGATTGGCGCACGGGGTACCTTGGATGTCACCGTCAGCCAGATCGCCAAACGCGCGGGTATGTCCAGCGCGCTGGCGCATCATTATTTCGGCTCCAAGGAACAGATGTTTGCCGCCGCCATGCGCCATATCCTGAGCTTGTACGGAGCCGAAGTGCGCGGCGCGATGATCATGGCCCAAACCCCTCGCCAGCGGATCGAGGCGATCTTGCGTGCCAGTTTTGCCCCGCGTCAATTCCGCCCTGAGGTCGTTTCAGCTTGGTTGAATTTCTACGTTCAGGCGCAAAAGTCTGAGGCTGCCCATCGGTTGCTGAATGTCTATCACAAACGTCTGCGCTCACACCTTCTGTACGAATTCCGCAAATTGACAGGGGATGAGGCGCTGGCCCGCACCCTGACCCGTGGTCTGGCCGCGATGATCGACGGGCTGTACCTGCGCCAGGCGCTTCGGGGGGATCCGATTCCTCCTGAGACCGCGCTGGACGTACTGCTGCACTACATCGAAACCTCGTTGCCTAAGGACCCGGCGCAATGACCCAACCCAATATCCTGATCTTCATGGTCGATCAGTTGAACGGGACGCTGTTCCCGGATGGCCCCGCCGAATGGCTGCATGCCCCCAACCTGAAAAAACTGGCGACCCGCTCGACCCGGTTTGCCAATGCCTACACCGCGTCGCCCCTCTGTGCGCCGGGACGGGCTTCGTTCATGTCAGGCCTGCTGCCCTCGCGCAGCCGGGTTTATGACAATGCCGCCGAATTTGCCGCAGATATCCCCACCTATGCGCACCACCTGCGCCGCGCGGGCTATCAGACCTGCCTGTCGGGCAAGATGCATTTTGTCGGTCCTGATCAGATGCACGGGTTTGAAGAGCGCCTGACCACCGATATCTACCCGGCCGATTTCGGCTGGACCCCGGATTACCGTAAACCGGGCGAGCGGATTGATTGGTGGTATCACAATATGGGATCCGTCACCGGCGCCGGCGTGGCCGAGATTTCAAACCAGATGGAATATGATGACGAGGTCGCCTACCACGCCACGCGCAAGGTTTACGATCTGGCCCGCGGCAAAGACGACCGCCCTTGGTGCCTGACCGTAAGCTTCACCCATCCCCATGACCCCTATGTGGCGCGCAGGAAGTATTGGGATTTATATAACGATTGCAAATATCTGTCGCCAGAAGTTCCGGCAATGGATTATGAAGATCATGACCCTCACGCACAGCGAATTTTCGACGCCAATGATTGGCGCAAGTTCGACATAACCGAGGATGATATCCGCCGCTCGCGCCAGGCGTATTTCGCCAATATCTCGTATCTGGATGACAAGATCGGTGAGGTGCTGGAGGCCCTTGAAGGCACGCGGCAAGAGGCGATCATTCTGTTTGTGTCCGATCACGGCGACATGCTGGGCGAGCGCGGTTTGTGGTTCAAAATGTGCTTCTACGAAGGATCCGCGCGGGTGCCTTTGATGATCGCCGCCCCGGATATGGCACCGGGTCGCGTCGATGATCCGATCAGCACAATCGATGTGTGCCCCACTTTATGCGATCTGGCGGGTGTAAATATTGACGAGGTGTCCCCGTGGGTCGAAGGCCAATCGCTGGTCCCGCAGGGCAAGGGGGCCAAACGCATGTCCCCTGTGGCGATGGAATACGCCGCCGAAGCATCCTATTCGCCATTGATCGCGTTGCGGCAGGGACGTTGGAAGTATACCAACTGCGCGCTTGACCCTGAGCAACTGTTTGATCTTGAGTCGGACCCGCAGGAACTGACCAATCTGGCGGAAGACCCGTCTGTCGCCAAAGTGCTGGAGTATTTCCGGCGCGAATCCGCCGCGCGCTGGGATCTAGAAGCCTTTGATGCGCAGGTTCGCGAAAGCCAGGCGCGCCGATGGGTTGTCTACGAGGCCCTGCGTCAGGGCGGTTACTATCCCTGGGATTATCAGCCGCTGCAAAAAGCGTCTGAACGCTACATGCGCAACCATATGGACCTGAACACTGTCGAGGAAAACGCGCGTTTCCCGAGGGGCGAATGATGATCCTGCTTTTCACTAATCTTCGTATCCTCAATTCCCACCCGCAACATGAAGCGAGCTGCTGATGGAAGCTGATTATGTCATCGTAGGCGCTGGCAGCGCAGGCTGTGCGATTGCCTATCGTCTGGCTGAGGCGGGACAGTCTGTTCTGGTCGTCGAACATGGCGGCACCGATGCCGGGCCGTTTATTCAGATGCCCGGTGCACTGAGCTATCCCATGAACATGAAAATGTATGACTGGGGTTTTCAGTCCGAACCCGAGCCAAATCTTGGCAATCGCCGCCTCGCTTGCCCGCGGGGCAAGGTGATTGGCGGATCTTCGTCGATCAATGGCATGGTCTATGTGCGTGGCCACGCGATGGATTTCGATCACTGGCGCGATCAGGGAGCCGAGGGCTGGGGTTATGCCGATGTGCTGCCCTATTTCAAGCGCCAGGAAAACTGGGACGATGGTGGCCATGGCGGTGATCCCGATTGGCGCGGCACGTCGGGTCCGCTGCATGTCGGGCGTGGGACTATGTGGAACCCCCTGACCCGGGCCTTTATCGAGGCAGGCCGACAGGCCGGGTACCCGGTGACCGAGGATTACAATGGTCATCAGCAAGAGGGTTTCGGACCGTTCGAGCAGACCGTCTGGAAGGGGCAGCGCTGGTCAGCGGCCAATGCCTATCTCAAACCCGCACTCAAACGCGAAAACTGTGATCTTGTGCGCGGGCTCGTCCACCGCATTGTGATCGAGGAAGGGCGCGCTGTCGGGGTGGAGGCCACCGTGAAAGGGCGACGCGAGGTCGTTCGCGCCCGGCGGGAAGTGATCATTGCGGCCTCAGCTATCAACTCGCCCAAGTTGCTGATGCTTTCGGGCATTGGTCCTGCGGCTCATCTGGCCGAGCATGGGATCCCGCTGGTCGCGGATCGCGCCGGCGTGGGGGCGAATCTGCAGGATCATCTTGAGGTTTACATACAGATGGCGGCCAGCCAGCCGGTCAGCCTTTACAAGTATTGGAACCTTGCGGGCAAGGCGATGGTCGGGGCGCAATGGCTGTTTACCAAGACCGGGCCGGGTGCCAGCAACCAGTTTGAAAGTTGTGGGTTTATCCGGTCGGCTCCGGGGATCGACTATCCCGACATTCAGTTCCATTTCCTGCCCATCGCCGTACGCTATGACGGCAAGGCCGTTGCTGAAGGACACGGATTTCAGGCGCATGTCGGTCCGATGCGCTCGACCTCGCGCGGGGATATCAGGTTGCGCAGTGCTGATCCAATGGACGATCCGCTGATCCGCTTCAACTATATGAGCCAGGAGCGGGACTGGGAAGAATTCCGCACCTGTATCCGCCTGACCCGCGAGTTGTTCGAGCAGGACGCATTCAAACCTTATCTACGACATGAAATTCAGCCCGGGGCCGAGGTGCAAAGTGATGACGCGCTGGATGATTTCATTCGCGAGCATGCCGAAAGCGCCTATCACCCGTGTGGCACCTGCCGGATCGGTCGCGCGGACGATCCGCATGCAGTGGTTGATCCGGAAACGCGGGTGATCGGTGTGGATGGATTGCGCGTGGCCGACAGTTCGGTTTTTCCACGCATTCCCAACGGCAACCTCAACGCCCCCTCGATCATGGTGGGAGAGAAGGCCAGCGACCACATTCTCGGTCGCACGCCGCTGCCCCCGGAAAATGCCGAGCCGTGGATGCATCCCAATTGGCAGGCTGCACAGCGGTAGATGTAAAGCGCGTGACCTGCGATGTACCTCGTGGCAAAGTGTCGTCAACCAGCCGCAGGAGCGACGTTATGAGAACCGCAATTGTCATCGCGATGATATTAGCGACACCTGCTATCGCCTCTCCCATGTGGGAGCAGGCGGATCGCTGGACCTGTACGCTTGAGCGGCATATGCGCGTCGCCGACGGCACCAGCGTCGTTGAGATGGACCCAAACGGGCTCAGCTTCGGCATTGATTTCGGTGCAGGCACACTCAGCAGTGCCTTTGTTGGTGGGGCCGCGCCGATTATCGCGCGTTACCATCACAGCTCGGACGGGGCGGCAAGCAACATCCTGATCGCGGACTGGGAGACGGGAGAGTATCCGGTGGTGATCCAGGAAAACGGTGGCAGTTTCTGGCAACTTGCGGGCTCGGGCACGCTTGAGCAGGGCGATGAAGTCTGGATGGCCATGTATCGCTGCCTGCCCGATGTGCCAGAGTCGTAGCCCATCTGGTCGCTGCGAAACAGGGCTTCTATTCACCAACAGATTTGATCCGTGTCAAAGCCGCGTCAAGGTCCTTCGCCTAGCCTGATTGACGGACCTGACAGGAGGAGCACGCTGTATGTCGCACACACCCCATGAGCTGCACGAAGAATTCCCCGAACATGCCGGAAAAATCACCGAGCTGAAGTCAAGTGATGCGCATTTTGCCCGTCTGGCGGATGAGTATCACGAGATCAACCGCGCCGTGCATCGCGCAGAAACAAATGTTGAGCCGATGGAAGCTTTGGCCGAGGGCGAGATGCGCAAGAAACGCGCGCTGTTGAAAGACGAACTGTATCGGATTCTATCGGCCTGATGTAGCGTCGATAAACGACCAGATTTGGGGCAGAACATCGCTGCGCCATATATCGGTATGGCCTGCACCAGATACGGCTAGAAAACGTTTTTCCTTTGATGGGGCGATAGCGAAAACCTGTCGCCCCATGTCAATCGGAATCAGGGCATCTTCGCTGCCATGCAGCACCAATAGCGGCGCGTGCAGGGAGCGCGCGTGGTCGCGGCTGTTCCAGATGTTTTTCATCCGCTCAATCAACGGTTCCAGTTGTGGATAGGTGGTTTGCACCACTTCGGGCAGGGATGTGAACGGTGCCTCCAGAATCACGGCAGCGGGTTGCGGATTGCCTGGCTGCGCCAGCAGTTTCAACGCCACGCCTGTGCCAAGGCTTTCGCCATAAACCACTGTGTTTCGCGGGGTGAGGCCGGGGATCAACGTGCCCATTTCGGCCCAAACCAATGTGGCATCGCGGGTCAGCGCTGCTTCTGACGGGCGTCCTGTGCTGCCAGAGGAACCGCGATAGGCCGGGGCGATCACGCCATAGCCGCGATTAGTGAAGCGGGTGAACCGTCCGGCACGGTTCGCCAGATTGCCGGCATTGCCATGGAAGTACAGGATCGTTGGTTTGCCAGCACGGGGTGGGCTCACCCAGATGATCAGTGTTTGTATTCCGCTGCGCAACTGCATTTCGGTCATATTAGACAGCCCCATGCGGGCCGGTGCAACGCGCGTGGCATCAAAGGGGTAAACGGCATTTCGTTCAAACCTGCCAAGGCCGAAGAACAGCCCGTCGCCAAGCAACGCGATAACCAGCAGCAGTTTGACCATCAGCCCACCTTGTAGGGCAGAACGCCGCGTTCATCTGGTGTGATCGAAAGGCGGCGTTCCAGCGGGGGAACCGAACGTTGATGGCAATCCGTCCGCTCGCAAATCCGGCAGGAAATGCCGATCGGCTCGAACGCGCGGGCATTCGTAATATCCAGATCATCGGCATAAACCAACGCATCGGCATGTTTCACTTCGCACCCCAGCGCGATAGCAAAGCGGCGCACGGGCGCACCAAAACTACCGCCGGGTTTCGAGACGTCGCGGGCCAGCGAGATATACCGCACCCCATCCGGGGTTTCGGCCAGTTGGCGCAGGAACCGGCCCGGGGTTTCAAACGCCCGGTGCACATTCCAAAGCGGGCAGGCTCCGCCAAAGCGGGCGAATTGCAACCGCGTGGCCGAGTGGCGTTTGGTGATCGTGCCCGCCTGATCGACACGGACAAAGAAGAACGGCACACCTTTTGCGCCCGGGCGTTGTAGGGTGGCGAGACGGTGACAGACCTGTTCGACAGAGGCCCCGAAACGGTTCGCCAGTAGCTCCAGATCATGCCGGTCCTCGGCGGCGGCCTGTTGGAATCTTGTATAGGGCATCAGGGCGGCACCTGCGAAATAGTTGGCCAGCCCGATTTTGGCGATGGCGCGGGCAGCATCGGATTGGAACTTGGCCAGATCCAGTGTCGCCTCAAGCAATGCATCCTGGGTCAGCAGCGCCAACTGCAATAGCATTTGAAACCGTCTGGTCTCGGGTTCGGCCCGGGACGACAGGTACAAAATCCGGCTATCGCGATCAAACCGGCGCAAGGGGCCGTCATCCGAGGCGGCGATGGTAATGCCCATCTCGCCCAGCCGCTGTTCGGCGACGGATTGCACGGATTGCCCTGAGCGGGTGAAATGCTCGGCCGCGCGGTCAACCGCGTCGATGTAGTTGTCACAGTAATGGAAAAAATCCCGCACCTCGTCCCACGGGCTGGGCCGCGCGCGGGCATCTTCGCGCCCAAGCGCCTCGTCCAGCGAGGCAAGCCGTTCATGGGTCAACCGATAGGCCGAGTGCAGTGCCAGAAAGGCACGGGCCAGGGCTGGCGCGTTGGAGGCGGTCAGGCGCAGGTCGGCCAAGGGTGGGGCGTCATCTGCAAAAACCGGATCGGCCAGCGCTTCGCGCATGTCGCTGACCATGCGTTCGGCGTCGCCGGTGCTTAACTCAGTGACGTCAAAGCCGAATTCCTGTGCCAGTGCGAGCACCACCGTGGTGCTCACGGGGCGATTGTTGTTCTCCATCTGGTTCAGATAGGGCAACGACACGCCCAGCTTGGCGGCAAAGTCCTTTTGGGTCAGGGCGAGGCGCTGCCGGGTTTCGCGTAGCTTGGCCCCGGCATAGAGTTTTTGGGTGGGCATTAGGGTGGCCTTTGCAGATTAGCTATATGCGCAGATTATGTTTGCAAAGCCTGGCGTGCAATCCCTGTCAGGCGCGTGCGATGTGCCGTTCGCGCCAGATCACGAATTGAATGGCGGCGATGCCGGCCAGTGCGGTGCCGAGCATGATCCAGAGCAGGTTGAAGGCGGCTGTTTCAGGGCTGAGGCCCAAGCCGGCCAATACCGAGAGTGCCGCCCCGCCACCGATCATCAGCGACCCGCCGAGACCCGAGGCTGTGCCTGCTAGATGCGGACGGACCGAGAGCATCCCCGCCGTGGCGTTCGGGATGGTCATCCCGTTGCCCAGTCCCATCAATGTCATCAGACCAAAGAAGGTGAAGACCGAGGCGAGTCCCAGATAGAAGAGCGCGAGGTTGACGGCGATTCCCACAGCGTTGATCAGCGTGCCCCACATCACCATTCGGTTGACGCCAATCCGCACCGAGAAGCGGCCTGAGATGAAGTTGCCGAGGAAGTATCCGATGGCAGGGGCTCCGAAAAAAAAGCCCAGTTGGGCAGGCGCCAGGCCAAACACCTTGTCCCCCACGTAAGGCCCACCGCCCAGATAGGCGAAGAACGCCCCTGACGAGAGTGCCGAGGCCGAGGCATATCCCCAGAAACGCGGACTGAGAAACAACTCAGGATATTCCCGGAACTGCTCGCCAAGGGAGCGTGTGGTTGCCGGGGCTGTCTCCCCAAGATCGGCCCATGTCAGCCAAAGTACGACTGCCCCCAGTAGGAACAGTGCGCCAAAAGCGGCTTGCCAGCCCAACCACTGATCGAGTGCGCCGCCGATGGCGGGGCCGATCATCGGTACCACCGCCATGCCCATCGTCACGTAGCCGATCATGCTGGCGGCCTGTGCCTCGGGCACCATATCCCGCACCACGGCCCGGCTAAGCGCCATGGCTACAACGATGGCAGCCTGCATCATCCTGAAGAACAGGAAAACCCAGACGTTCTGCGCCAGAATGCAGCCCAGCGTGGCGACCAGGAAGATCGCGAGGCCCGCCAAGATCACCGGGCGGCGGCCCAGCTTGTCGGAGATCGGGCCGATCAGCAGTTGAAGTACCGCATTGACCGCCAGGTAAAGTGCCACGGAAAGCTGCATCAGCGCATAGTCCGTTTCAAAATAGGCAGTCATGCCGGGCAGGCTGGGCAGAAAGATGTTGAGCGCCAGCGTCGACAGGCCCGCCAGCAGGATCAGGGTCACAATATGCGGCGGGGTGTGCCGGTCCAGCAGGCGAATGTCGGGGTGACTGGTCATCCGACATGGGTAGGAGGGGTGTAGGGCGAAGTCCATTCCGAGATTGTATCAATTTGCAGATTTGCGAATTAGCCAAGAAGGGTTTCCCAGTATTTGCAAATTTGCGGGATTCCGCTTTGATCCGCAACAGGGCTTGCCTATTGTGGCGCGAAATTCGCCACGAGATTAGGGGACGCAGATGAAAGATATCCTTCAGGTACTGGAAGACCGCCGCTCGGTTGCTCGCATGGGCGGAGGAGAACGCCGGATCGCCGCACAGCATGCCAAGGGCAAGCTGACCGCACGTGAACGGGTCGAACTTCTGCTGGATGAAGGCAGCTTTGAAGAGTTTGACATGTTTGTCGCGCACCGCTGTGTCGATTTCGGGATGGATAAAGAGCGCCCTTACGGCGACGGTGTGGTCACTGGCTGGGGGACGATCAATGGCCGGATGGTCTATGTCTTTTCTCAGGACTTTACGGTTCTGGGCGGTTCGGTTTCTGAAACCCACGCCAAGAAAATCTGCAAGATCATGGATATGGCGATGGAAAACGGCGCGCCGGTGATCGGGATCAACGATTCCGGTGGCGCGCGTATTCAAGAAGGCGTGGACAGTCTTGCCGGCTATGGCGAAGTGTTTCAGCGCAACATCGAAGCCTCGGGCGTGGTGCCCCAGATCAGCGTGATCATGGGCCCCTGCGCGGGCGGTGCGGTCTATTCCCCGGCGATGACCGATTTCATCTTCATGGTCAAAGACAGCTCGTACATGTTCGTGACCGGTCCCGACGTGGTGAAAACCGTGACCAATGAACAGGTTACTGCCGAAGAGCTGGGTGGGGCATCAACTCACACCAAGAAATCCTCAGTCGCTGATGCAGCCTTTGAAAACGATGTCGAGGCGCTGGCCGAAGTACGCCGCCTGGTGGATTTCTTGCCCTCGTCGAACCGCGAAAAACCCCCGGTGCGCCCGTTCTTTGATGAGCCGGGCCGGGCCGAAGCCAGCCTTGATACGTTGGTGCCGGAAAATCCCAATACGCCCTACGATATGAAAGAGCTGATCACTAAGCTGGCGGATGAGGGCGATTTTTATGAAATACAGGAAGAATTCGCCAAGAACATGATCACCGGTTTTATCCGGCTGGAAGGGCAAACCGTTGGCGTGGTGGCCAACCAGCCGATGGTGCTGGCTGGCGTTTTGGATATCGATAGTGCCCGCAAGGCCGCGCGGTTTGTGCGGTTCTGCGATTGCTTTGAAATCCCGATCCTGACGCTGGTCGATGTGCCGGGCTTCTTGCCGGGCACCAGTCAGGAATATAATGGCGTGATCAAGCACGGTGCGAAACTGTTGTTTGCCTATGGTGAAGCGACAGTTCCCAAGGTCACGGTGATCACCCGCAAGGCCTATGGTGGGGCCTATGTGGTGATGTCCTCCAAGCATCTGCGAGGCGATTTCAACTATGCCTGGCCAACCTCCGAGATCGCGGTAATGGGTGCCAAGGGCGCGACTGAGATTATCCACCGCGCCGATCTCAATGACCCCGAAAAACTGGCCAGTCACACCAAGGACTATGAAGATCGGTTCGCCAATCCGTTCGTGGCCGCCGAGCGCGGGTTTATAGACGAGGTGATTATGCCCCGCAGCACCCGGATGCGCGTGGCGCGTGCCTTTGCCAGCCTGCGCAACAAGTCGCAGAAAATGCCGTGGAAAAAGCACGACAATATTCCGCTTTAACTACGCTACCCAAGAAAATTCGTACGAGTTTTCTTGGGCTTTGATCAAAGATAGCGTTTTTTGAGGATGCTCACTCAGATGACCCGCAACACCTGGCATATCCTTAATGAGGACGGCGCGCTGACGATGGCGCGGCGGGTGCCAGTGCGGTTTGATCTGGGCGTGACCACGCACCTGCCGGGAGGAGACAGGTTGCGCCTCGCGCAGCAGGTTCGGCAGGATGTGTGGCGGGCTTTGCAAAATCTGCGGGGTTTTGCCCCTGCAATACGGGTCGCGGAGTGCGCCAACGGCCTTGAGATCACGGCGGGCGGGCAGGTTGATGGAGTGATTCCCCGCAAGGCAGCCGAGGCGCGGATTGCCGAGGTGCTTGAGAACCCGGCCAACCGTGCGCGTTGGCAGAGGTGGGCGTCATGAGGCGCTGGCTTTGGTTGGCGGTTGGACCGCTATTGATTCTACTGGCGGGCGGGGCGCTTTTGCTGCTTTTGCCCGAGGAAGAGGTGAAATCCGCCCGCAAGTATGAGGCGGGCGTTGTGCCCTTGCCATCGGGCCTTGAGGCCGAGTTCCATGAAATGCTGTGGGATCGCCCGGGGCAGGGTCTGGTCTATCGGTTCCGCTTTGTTGCGCCTGCCTTTGAAAAGACGGATGACGTGGATACCCTGATGGCCGACTTACAGCATTTGTGCACCTATTATGCGCTGCCCAAGCTGGCCAATACCGGGCCATTGCCGGGTCAGGTAATCATCTCGCTGGCTGATAAACCCTCGGAATTTGGCCAGTATGACCCTGATGTCACTCAGGTTTTCGAGGCCTATAGGGTCAAAGACGGGGCCTGCATCTGGGAGATGTTTTGATGCAACCACAACATGTTGCGCACCATAACTCACCCTGCGGACGGTTTGAGGCTTTCGAGTCACAGGGTGGCAGCATTGCGCGCAAAGAATTTAAACTGATGCCTTTTTCGGATATGGTGCCGGAGGATTGCACCCAAGCAATCTTACCCTCGCAAGAAGGGCGAACCGGGGCCTTGGCCGCGGTTTTGCCTGCGAACAAGAGAGACAGGAGACAAATATGTCGAACAGCATCAAAGGCGTTTTGGCGCTCGGGCTCGTGGCCCTGGTGGCAGCCTGCGGCGGCCAGCAAGAAGAAGAGTTTGTGGTGGTTGAGCCCGAACCGATCTCGGTCGAGCCGGTCTACACAGGCAAGTACAAGTAATCCACTTGCCAAGCATCCAGAACGGGCCCTTGGGCCCGCTCTGATCCCTGCGCGCCCCTTCATTCCGGGGGGTGGGCCATGCTGAAGCATCGCGGGTTCCCGGGCAGACTGCCGGGTACGGATTACCAATTCACGATTCGACGCGCCAACCCCAGAGGGGTGACGCCGATCACCGAACGGGAACGCTATCGCGACCGCCGCGCGGCCGACAAACGCGCCGATGCGGGTTTTGTTCGTGCCTTGTGGGAGTGCTTTGGCGATCAGCCGTTTGAGCGCGGAAATCTGGATGCCGGGCGTCTGAGCTGGCTTTTTGGCCGCGAAGTTTTGCCCGCTGAAGACCCGTTTGACCCTGCCAGCTATGACGCTCTGCTTGTTCTGGACGTTGCGGCGGCCCGCGCGGCCTTTCCCGAGGCTTTTGCCGAATGAACGTTGTGATCGCATATCCCAAGCGGCAGAACGGCATTTTCTTGCCTATAGGTTGCGCAAACACGCGGATTACAGCCGAAAGCGGTGACCCGATAGCCCCCACGATGGACAGTCGGCGCGTTCAGCGCAACATGGGCCGTGTAGTGTACGCCCTTCCCCTAGGGGCTTTGTTTGCAAGTCTATTCCGTTACCCTTCCCCTAAAGGACGGCATTGCGCTACCCCGCGCAGGCCGTCCTTTTTTTATGGGATATCAAGTGTTTGGCGAGACCAGCGGGCAATTGCTCAAAACAGGCACTATATAAGGGAGGGCTTTGACGCGCGCGGTGCTTTGGCATCATGTGCTGCCCAAGATGAGCATAACAAAAGAGGCATATTCCCATGCGACCTATCCTTTTCGCGGCCCCAATCCTTGTCTTCCTTGCCGCCTGCGGCGAAACGCCGTTGGAGCAGGGGGTCTTTGGAGCAGGTGTGGGCCTTGGCACTGCGGCGGTGCTGGACGGCAACCTGGCGGCTGGTGCTGCCATCGGGGCGGCAGGCAACCTGCTTTACTGCCAGACCAACCCGAACCGCTGTTGACCTAACGGCAACAAAGTCACATCGGGGAAGAAATTGTTTCTGTTCCCATTGGCTTAGCCGATCCAACGCTGTAGACCAAGCCCAATGGGGGGCGTCCACGAAACGAGGCGCTGAATATGGGCATCATAGCAAGAGCAGTAATCTTGTTAGCAATTCTGGGGGCATGCAGCGCCCCCGACGTGTCGAGCCGCATGGCATTCGACCCGTATATGCTGACTCCGATTGCAGATTAATCGCGTTTCCGGGCTCTGCCGCCCGGTCTGACGCACCGACCACGCTGACAAAGCGCAGAACCTGGCCTTGGCCGGGTGCTGCGCTTTTGTCGTTTTCAGATGATTGAAAGAAGGGACGACAGATGTTCAAGAAGATCCTGATTGCCAACCGCGGTGAAATTGCCTGCCGAGTTATCAAAACCGCGCGCAAGATGGGCATCTCGACGGTTGCGATTTATTCCGATGCCGACCGCGACGCGCTGCATGTGAAGATGGCTGATGAGGCCGTTCATATCGGCCCGCCCCCTGCTTCTGAGTCCTACATTGTCATCGATAAGGTAATGGATGCGATTCGTCAGACCGGCGCCGAGGCGGTGCATCCGGGCTATGGCTTCTTGTCGGAAAACCCCAAATTTGCCGAGGCGCTGAAGGCCGAAGGCGTTGCCTTTATCGGGCCACCCGTTGGTGCCATCGAAAGCATGGGCGACAAGATCACGTCGAAGAAAATCGCGCAGGACGCTGGCGTTAGTACGGTGCCGGGCCATATGGGCCTGATCGAAGATGCGGATGAGGCGATCAAGATTTCAAGCGAGATCGGGTACCCGGTGATGCTTAAAGCTTCGGCTGGCGGCGGCGGTAAGGGCATGCGCATTGCATGGAATGAAAGCGAAGTGGCCGAAGGATTTCAGGCCTCCAAGAACGAAGCCGCCAGCAGCTTCGGCGATGACCGCATGTTCATCGAGAAATTCGTCACCCAGCCGCGCCACATCGAAATTCAGGTGCTTTGTGACAGCCACGGCAACGGCGTGTATCTGGGCGAGCGGGAATGCTCGATCCAACGCCGGAACCAGAAGGTGGTTGAAGAAGCGCCCAGCCCCTTCCTGGACGAGGCGACCCGCAAAGCAATGGGCGAGCAATCCCTCGCATTGGCCCATGCGGTGGGATACTCCAGCGCGGGGACGGTGGAATTCATCGTCGATGGCGACCGGAATTTCTATTTCCTCGAAATGAACACGCGCTTGCAGGTGGAACACCCGGTGTCCGAACTGATCACCGGTGTCGATCTGGTTGAGCATATGATCCGCGTGGCGGCTGGTGAGAAACTGTCGCTGACCCAGGATGATATCAAACTGAATGGCTGGGCCATGGAAAGCCGGGTCTATGCTGAGGACCCATACCGTAACTTCCTGCCTTCGATTGGCCGTCTGACCCGCTATCGCCCGCCCGCCGAGGTGGCAGCGGGGCCACTTCTGACCAATGGCAAGTGGCAGGATGAGGCTGGTGAAGGTGAGACCGCTGTACGCAACGATACCGGCGTCTATGAGGGCGGCGAGATCAGCATGTATTATGACCCGATGATCGCCAAGCTGTGTACTTGGGCCCCAGATCGCAAGCAGTCGATCGAGGCGATGCGCGTGGCGCTGGACAGTTTCGAGATGGAAGGGATCGGCCACAACCTGCCCTTCCTGAGCGCGGTGATGGATCATCCCAAATTCGTATCGGGTGATATGACCACGGCCTTTATCGCCGAGGAATATCCGGACGGTTTCGAGGGTGTGACGCTGGACGAAGGTGCATTGCGCCGGATCGCGGCCAGCTGTGCGGCGATGCACCGCGTGGCCGAAATTCGCCGCACCCGTGTGTCGGGCCGGATGGATAATCATGAACGCCATGTCGGCGATGATTGGGTGGTCAGCCTGCCGGGGCAGAGTTTTGCCGTCTCCATTGCAGCTGATCGTGATGGCTCGACCGTGACATTTGAGGATGGCACCACCATGCGCGTGACGAGCGATTGGACGCCGGGTGATCAACTGGCTCTGCTCGATGTCGATGGCAGCCCCTTGGTACTCAAGGTTGGCAAGGTCAGCGGGGGCTTCCGCATTCGCAGCCGTGGGGCGGATATCAAAGTGCATGTGCGCACGCCGCGTCAGGCCGAACTGGCCGCGTTAATGCCCGAGAAACTCCCGCCTGATACATCCAAGATGCTGCTGTGCCCGATGCCGGGCTTGATCGTGAAGGTCGATGTGGCCGTGGGCGATGAGGTGCAGGAAGGTCAGGCTCTTTGCACCGTTGAGGCCATGAAGATGGAGAATATCCTGCGCGCCGAAAAGAAGGCGACCGTAACCAAGATCAATGCCGGACCGGGCGACAGTCTGGCCGTGGATGACGTGATTATGGAGTTTGAGTAACCATGCGGATCTGGATGGTTGGTGCGACTTACACGCTGGCGTTTGTCGCTGCGCTTGCGTCTATCTGGGCCTTCATGGCGCTGGGTGTCGACGCGTTTTTTGAAAACGCGACCGGCAGCTCCTCACTGACCATGCTTTTGTCCATGCTGGTGGGGCTCTGTGTGTTCTCTCTGGTCTACGGGCTGGCCTCGGGGAGGGCGCTGAAATGGCGGTACTGGGCCTATGTGCCGGTGCTGTTGCTCGTGATCCTGGCGGGGTCGCTTCAACTGGTCTGGAACGGTTATGTGACTGTTATTGAGGCGATTGCATTTGATGTTTTGTTGGTGTTCTTCGCGGGATTTCTGGCCTGTCTGCAGCGTGATGCGGTGGCGGCACCTGCAAGTGGCGCGATCGAGTGATGATCTGAGGAGCGTGTAATTTTCCATCTGCGGGACATATCGAAGTTACGGGCGTCTGCTGCCCCGGCGCTGGCGTTGAGCGGGCTGATGGCGCTGGGCAGTTGCGCGCGTACCGACGAGACCGCGTTGCGCGCACATCTGGGTCAATGGTTTGCCTTAGGCGAAACCATGAGCTTTGATAGCAATTGGAGCTGTGCGGCCGGGGCCTTCCGTTTGGTCGATACGCAAGTAGGTTCGGCCCTGCCGATCATCGGCAATGCGCCGCGCGCGATGCAGGTTTTGCTGGATCGTGGGGCCGTCGCGCTGGATCAAGCCGGTGTTGCGCCCGATCAGACGCTGATCGATTTGGTAAATGCCAATCGCGACTTGGGCACAAGAATGCGTCGTGCCGCGATTGACGGATTGTCCTGCATGGATGAACTGACCGAAAGCGCGTTCAGCTATGCGTTGGAAACACCGGGCGGGTTGCTTGCCTTTGACAGTAATCTGGGGGCGCTGATCCTGATGGATCGTCGGCGTTCGGTGCTGGTTGTCAGCATGGGGGAGGGGGCGTGATGCGGGTTCAGCTGTCACCGCGCCTGTCGCGGATTTCCTGCTTGCGCATGGGCATCTTGTCGATCGTGCGCGAGATTTCACGCACATCCCAGGGCAGCGGTTTGCGCAGGTATATCGTGCCATCCTTGCCAATCAGCACCAGCATGAAACCGCGTGGATGCAACCGATCCCGCAGGGCCGAATTTGCCGACGGATCGGTATCGGTCAGAACCACCACATCGCGCTCGGCCAATTCGCCAAATTCAGCGTTCAAAAACTCCATTTGCTGGATGTATCGCGGGTCAGCCGGACTATCGGCAAAGACAACGATGGGCCGTTTTATCCATACAAATTCATTCAAATTGTCGATACCGTCGCCCAAAATGACCTCTTCAATAGCGGGCTCAGCAGCGACGTCTGCGGTCTGGGCCAGCGACGCGGCCGGCAAAAAACTAAGAAAAACAAGCGCGAATAGTGGTTTCATGGTCTCTCCTGTCGATCAGGATATAGGGCGTGGCGTGGCCAAAGCGAAGAGGCAAGCAAACCTCGAACGAGAAAATTTTAGCATTAATGGGTTCGATAGTTTCGGGGGCACAACATGACACGCTCAACCCGAAACCCGCTTCGTGTGACGGTTCGTCACGGAAAGGCACAAGACCCGATGGATATCACATTGCATTTGGGCGCACATCGCTCCGCCTCAACCGTGTTTCAGAACTATATGAGCGAGAACCGACACGAGCTGGCAAATCGCGGCATCGGATATTGGGGGCCACAACATACGCGCTCTGGGTTGTTGCGAGGTGTGGTCGCAGTCCCCGGCGCAATAGCCGAACCAACCGCGCAGTTTCGCCGGGCGAGAGGGCGCATCGCGCTGAACCTCAAACAGGTTGAAGGCCGGGGCTTGCGCCAGTTGATCATCAGCGATGAGAATATGATCGGTGCACCGCGCCGTAACCTGCGTGAAAGCAAGCTCTATGGCGCGATTGGTCAACGTCTGGCCCGCTATGGCGAGGCTTTTGATGGGCGGATCGCGCGGGTTGTCCTGTCCATCCGCAGTCAGGATCGCTGGTGGTCGTCCGTCGCGGCGTTTTCCGTCGGTCGCGGCCATCGCGTGCCCACGAAAGATGACCTTGACCGGCTGGTCACAACGAACCGTCACTGGCGCGATGTGATCACCGACCTGGCCTGCGCCTTGCCGGGCGCTGCACTGATTGTTCTGCCCTACGAAACCTGGGGTGGCGTGCCCGAGAAAAAACTGACGCTGATGACCGGGCTGGCCAACCCACCGATGACATATGCCCGTGAATGGCTGAACCGGGCGCCGGGCCTGGCCCAACTTAGACAAGTGCTGCGGGACAGGGGACTGAAACCTGAAGGTCTGCTGCCTGAAGGTGAGGGGCGTTGGCAGCCCTTTGATACCGCCCAAACAATGGCTTTGCGGGAGGCTTATGCCGACGATCTGTTCTGGCTACGCGCCGGGGCGGATGGCCTTGCCACCCTGATCGAGGAAACCGGGACAGATAAGACGGGGAAAACCCCGCTGTCGTCCCAGACCACAAGAGGACAATCCTATGGGATCGAAGAAAGACGCCTGGCGTGATATCGCCGAAAAAGAGCTGCGGGGGCGCCCGCTGGAGGATCTGACCTGGAATACCCTGGAGGGGATCGAGGTTCAGCCACTCTATACCGAAGATGACACCAAGGATCTGCCGCATCTGGGCACGATCCCGGGGGACGCGCCGTTTACACGCGGCGTTAAGGCGACGATGTATGCGGGCCGCCCCTGGACGATCCGCCAATATGCGGGCTATTCGACGGCGGAGGAATCCAACGCCTTTTACCGCCGCAACCTGGCTGCTGGTCAGCAGGGTGTTTCCGTTGCTTTTGATCTGGCCACGCATCGCGGGTATGACAGCGATCACCCGCGCGTATTAGGAGATGTCGGCAAGGCCGGAGTGGCGATTGATTCCGTTGAGGATATGAAAATCCTGTTTGACGGTATCCCGCTGGATAAAGTCAGCGTGTCGATGACCATGAACGGCGCTGTGATCCCGATCCTGGCCAGCTTCATTGTCGCCGGGGAAGAGCAAGGTCATGACAGATCGGTCCTGTCGGGCACGATCCAGAATGACATTCTCAAGGAATTCATGGTGCGCAACACCTATGTCTATCCGCCGGAACCCAGCATGCGGATCATCGCAGACATTATTGAGTACACCTCGAACGAGATGCCCAAATTCAACTCGATCTCGATCTCGGGTTATCACATGCAGGAGGCCGGTGCGAACCTGGTTCAGGAACTGGCCTTCACCATCGCGGACGGCAAGGAATATGTGAAAACAGCCATGGCCCGGGGCATGGATGTGGACAAGTTTGCCCCTCGGCTCAGCTTTTTCTTCGCCATCGGCATGAACTTTTTCATGGAAGTGGCCAAGCTGCGTGCGGCGCGGTTGTTGTGGCATAAGGTGATGGACGATCTTGGGGCAAAAAGCCCGAAGTCCAAAATGCTGCGCACCCATTGCCAGACCAGTGGTGTCAGCCTGCAGGAACAGGACCCCTATAACAACGTGATCCGAACCGCCTACGAGGCGATGAGCGCGGTTCTGGGCGGCACGCAGTCTTTGCACACCAATGCTCTGGACGAGGCGATTGCGCTGCCTACTGATTTCAGCGCCCGTATCGCACGCAATACCCAGTTGATTTTGCAGGAAGAAACCGGTGTCACCAATGTCGTCGACCCGCTGGCAGGCAGCTATTATGTCGAAAGCCTGACCAATGAACTGGTCGAGGCCGCGTGGAAGATCATCGAGGAAGTGGATGAAATGGGTGGCATGACCAAGGCCGTCGCATCGGGCATGCCCAAGCTGCGGATCGAGGAAAGCGCCGCACGTCGTCAGGCGATGATTGACCGGGGCGACGAGGTGGTCGTGGGCGTCAACAAGTACCGCAAAGACCAGGAAGACCCGATCGATATTCTGGAGATTGACAACGATCAGGTGCGGGAATCGCAAGTTGCCCGGCTTGAGAAAATCCGCGCCAGCCGGGACGACGCTGCCTGTCAGGCGGCTTTGGATGAATTGACACGCCGCGCGTCCGAGGGTGGGAACCTTCTGGAAGCCGCAGTTGAAGCGGCCCGCGCGCGGGCCTCGGTGGGAGAAATCAGCATGAGCATGGAAAAAGTATTCGGCCGTCATCGCGCCGAAGTTAAAACTCTGGCCGGGGTTTATGGTGCGGCCTACGAGGGCGACGAGGGATTTGCGGCGATCCAGAAATCCATCGACAGTTTCGCCGAGGAAGAAGGGCGCCGCCCCCGCATGTTGGTGGTGAAGATGGGCCAGGACGGTCATGACCGCGGTGCCAAGGTGATTGCCACGGCCTTTGCCGATATCGGTTTTGACGTGGATGTTGGCCCGCTGTTCCAGACGCCGGAAGAGGCGGCACAGGACGCCATCGACAACGATGTACACGTGGTGGGCATCTCGAGTCAGGCGGCGGGGCACAAAACCCTTGCGCCCAAGCTGATTGATGCGTTGCGCGACAAGGATGCGGGCGACATTATCGTGATTTGCGGCGGTGTAATCCCCCAGCAGGATTATGATTTCCTCAAGAAAGCCGGGGTGAAGGCGATCTTTGGGCCGGGCACAAACATCCCTGAAGCCGCGCAGGACATCCTGCGTCTGATCCGCGAAGCCCGCGGATAGGGCCATGCAAGACCGGTCTCGGGCGGATGGTCGGGGCCGGGCGCTTATGGGGTGTGATGGTGGCGTGGGGGAGACTTGAACTCCCGACCTAACGATTATGAGTCGTTCGCTCTAACCAACTGAGCTACCGCGCCATCGGGCTGTGGACTAAGCCAGAGGCGCGCGCCCGTCAAGGCAGAAATGCCTGTATCTTGATTGCAAACCCGCAACGCCACCCGTTGATTTCCCGATTGGAAAGTCCGACAGTCCGATCTCAAACATTTTTGGCGCTGGAACAGTGGGCGGATGGGCAAAAGACAAAAGATTGCAGCGGGTATGATCGCAGGGCTACTTTGGTCGATAGCCTTGTTATGGGGCGCGGCCACCTATGTGCAATTGCCTGTGTTTACCCTGATGCCGACCATCATGACCGCTTTTCTGGCTCCGGGCCTTATCATGGTTGCGATGGTCGCTCGCCTTGCGCAGCGTCGGTTCTTTGATGACGCGATCATTGATGGCACGGAGCTGCGCGGCGCGGCCGAAATCGATCAATGCGTGTTGCGCAACACGGGCGAGCAACTGATACTGGCCTTGTGCATCTGGCCGGCTGCTGCGGTCTTGCTGACCGGGGCGGGGCCCGGTGTGATTGTTTGCCTGGGGCTGGGTTTTTTTGTGGCGCGGCTGGCGTTCTGGGTGGGCTATCATGTCTCGCCACTGCTGCGGGCGTTTGGGTTTGCAGCGACGTTTTACCCGACTGTTCTGGTGGCGATCTGGGGCTTGTCGCGGCTGGCGGCGGGATTCAGTTGAGAAGAAAAAGACCATGCTAAAGCTCGATCACATCGCCATTGCGGCAGAAACACTGGAAGAAGGTCGTGCCTATGTCGAGGCCACGCTGGGAGTGGCCTTGCAGCAAGGCGGACAGCATGGCCATTATGGCACGCATAACGCGCTTCTGGGCCTCGAAGACGGGCTTTACCTTGAGGTGATTTCGATTGATCCCGCGGCACCGAAACCGGCCTATCCAAGGTGGTTTGACCTGGATCGGTTCAGCGGGGCAGCACGGATCGGGAACTGGATCTGCCGCAGTGACGATATCGCTGCTACGGTTGCTAAGCTGCCTCAGGCGGGCATACCAGTGCCGCTGTCGCGTGGCTCGGTGCGTTGGACCATGGCGGTGCCGCCAAACGGGCAGCTTCCTTATGATAACTGCTTTCCGGCGCTGATGCAGTGGCAGAGCAGCCCGATCCCGGCCGATGTTTTGCCCACATCGGGCTGTCGATTGATGCGTTTGGTGATCCGGCACCCGCAGGCAAGCCAATTGCAGTCTGAGTTGGCCGCCTGCCTGAGGGACCCGCGTCTGAATTACGAGGCTGGTCCTGTTGGGATCACGGCTCATTTTGACACGCCATCGGGGCCAAAGGTGCTGACATGATGATCCGTCCGGCACGGGCCGAAGATGCGCCCGCGATTGCCGAGATATGGAACTACAATATCCGGCAGACGGCCAATACGTTCACAACCGTTGAGAAGACAGCGGAGGGTCTTGCGGATGATATCGCCGCGCGACAGGTCGAAGGGCGGGCCTTTCTTGTCGCTGAAGACGGTGAGCAAGCAGTTGGATTTGCAACCTATTTCCCCTTCCGCAGTGGCCCGGGCTATGCCCACACAGCCGAGCATTCGGTGATGTTGAATGAGGCCAGGAAAGGGCTGGGCATAGGCCGCGCTTTGGTGACAGCCTTGGAAGAACACGCGCGAAAGTCGGGTGTTCATGTATTCATTGCGGCTGTCAGCAGTGAAAACCCGAACGCCATCGCGTTTTACAAGGCCATCGGGTATGCGCAGGTGGCTACTATGCCGGAATTGGGCCGCAAATTTGACCGCTGGATGGACCTGATCCTGTTGCAAAAGCGTCTATAAGGTCGCGCTGACAACCCCAATGAAACCCTCTAGGATGGCCCCCATGTCAATCTGGACCCGCATAACCGATGCGCTGAGCGCGCTGACCTCGGGCGAGGGGCTGAGCGCGGTGTTTGACCGTTTGCGCAGCCCGCCCGAGCGCAGCGTTGCCTTTACCATCGCTGTGATTGCGTTGAGTGCGAAGATGGCCAAGGCCGATGGACTGGTGACGCGTGACGAGGTGACAGCCTTTCGCGAAGTGTTCCAGATCGCGCAGGATGACGAGGCGGGTGCCGCGCGCGTGTTCAACCTTGCCCGTCAGGACGTGGCGGGGTTTGAAGACTACGCGACCCGGATCAAGCGGATGTTCGGGGATGAAACCACGGTGCTGGTCGATCTGATGGAGGGGCTGTTCCACATTGCCATGGCCGATGGCGTGTATCATCCGAATGAGGATGCCTTCCTGGAACGGGTGGGTGAGATTTTTGATCTGCCGCCGCTCGAGTTCCAAAGCCTACGCAGCCGGTTTGTTCCCGATGCCAAGCCTGACCCATACTCCGTGCTGGGTGTCACAACGGATATGTCCCGGGACGAAATCAGGGCGGTCTGGCGTAGTTTGGTACGCGAGGCACACCCGGATCGAATGATGGCGCGCGGTGTTCCCGAAGAAGCCATCAAACTGGCAGAGAAACGGATGGTCGATATCAATCGCGCCTGGGAAGAGATCAACGGGGGCGCTTAGGGCATGCGCATCGCCACCTATAATGTTGAGTGGTTCAATGCCCTCTTTGATGATGAAGGCAATCTGCTGGATGATGGTGAATGGTCGGCGCGCTACAACGTTACACGGGCTGATCAATCGGCCGCTCTTGGAATCGTGTTCACGGCGATGAACGCCGATGCAGTGATGATCATCGAGGCGCCCGATCAGAACAGCCGCCGCGCTACCGTTCCCGCACTGGAGCGGTTTGCCGAGGTAATGGGGCTGCGTACGCGCAAGGCATTGATTGGCTTTGAAAGCGAAACACAGCAGGAAATTGCCTTGCTTTATGACCCGGAGCAGATGAGCGCACGGCACGATCCAAAAGGGCAGGAGACCGGCAAGAAGGGGTCAAGTGATGCGCCGCGCTTTGACGGGGTGTTTCGGATTGATCTGGATATCGATGCGACAGAGGATCGGGTGGTGTTTTCCAAACCACCCTTTGAGGTGGAACTGACCACGATTTCGGGTGCGGTGTTGCGGCTGATCGGTGCGCATCTGAAATCGAAGGCACCCCATGGGGCCACGGGGCGCGATGCGATCATGCGTATGGCGATTTCCAACCGGCGCAAGCAACAGGCGCAGGCGGTATGGTTGCGCCAGCGTATTGAAGGGCATTTGGCGGCGGGCGAGTCACTGATCCTGTTGGGGGATTTGAATGACGGTCCGGGCCTAGATGAGTATGAGCATCTTTTTGGCCGTTCGTCGGTCGAGATCATCATGGGCGAGCGTCAGGACGGGGCGATCCCGCTTTATGACCCACATGCGCGTCGTGCACTGACCCGCAAGATTGGGCCGATCAACACCACCGCGCGCTTTTATCTGAACCACGAAAAACGCTACATGCAGGCACTGCTGGATTACATCATGATCTCGCCCGATTTACGGGACAAAAACCCGCAATGGCGCATTCTGCACCCGTTTGACGACCCGGATTGCTGGAAGCTGCCCGAGCTGTGTAATGCGCTGATTACCGCCTCTGACCACTTCCCGGTGCTGCTCGATCTTGATCTGTGATCTTACATTCATCACAATCATGCATATCTATTGGGAATGAAACACATCGCAACATACGGCGCTGTTCTGGCGTTGGTGGCCCTTCCCCTGCAGGCGCAGGAGGCCGAGGGGGACGATGGATTTTCCCTGATGGAGCGCGGCGCGCAATTGTTTTTTGAGGGCATCATGCGCGAAATGGAACCCACTTTGGATGATCTGCAAGGCATGGCCGAGGATATTCAGCCAGCGCTGCGTGGGTTCATGGAAGAAATGGGTCCGGCCTTTGCCGAGCTGATGGGCCAGATCGGGGATCTAAGCACCTACCACCCGCCGGAAATTCTTCCTAATGGCGACATTATCCTGCGCAAGAAAACCCCTGAAGAGATTCTGGAAGATACGCCCGACGGCGAGATCGAGATTTAGTCAGCCCTTCAAGTGTTTGATCTGCGTCTCGGCTTCAAGGGAGCTGGCCAGAGATTGAAAACGTGCCTCGGCGACTTCGCCGAACATGGATGCACCATGGGGCGACAGACGTAGTTCCAGCAGCTTCTTCTTGGGAAACCAGCGCAACTCGCCGGAGTCGACATCTTCGCTGAGCCACAGCACAGCGCCAAAACGCATTGCTTTGCCCAGTATTTCAGCCTGCAGCTGATCGGCGGGGGGTAATAAATCATAAAGGTCTTCAAACTGCGTGCCATCGCGTCGGTTGGAATAGCGGTGCAACAGTGCCAGGCCCAAAAACACCCGTTCGGAGTGCTTCAAACCGCCCAGATTGGCCCGCGTGGCATTATCAAAACACACCTCGGCGCGGTAATCCGGATGGGCGCGCCAACTGACATCGTGCAAAAGGCACGCGGCTTTGACCAAGCGGCGCCGCTCGGGTTTGATGGATTTGAAGATCGGCTGAATGTAATCGAACACCAGTTTACCAAAACCCGGCACGCGGGCATCCTTGGCCTCGGCAAAACGGCAGGATTCGATCAGAGGATCGCGATCACGCAGGCGCTGGGGCATCTGCTCATACAGCAGCCCTTCGCGGATACCATAGCTGGACACCGCGATATCATGAGGTTTGAAGGCCTTGACCACCTCGCGCAGGACTTCGATGGCGTGGGGAACAAGGGCCATCCGCGCGCTCGAGACACCAGCGGCGACGCGCAAGTCTTCAAGATCGGACTTGGCAATGAACTTGGCGGTGTCACGGACCGATTTGGCGGTCATACGGTATTCATGCAGCACCCTGAGGGGATAGCCACGTCGGTGCATGTCGATCTTGGCAATGGCCCGCCATGATCCGCCGACAAGAAACAGCCGGTTGTTTTGTGGTCCCAGTTCGGTGCGCATCCCGTTCAGCGTCTCGCGGATAATCGCCACGCGGGCTTTGCGCCCGCCCTTGATATCGCGAAGCTTGAGCGGGCCAAGTGCCGAACTGATCCGGCGCCCGACATGCCCGCCATTGATCTCGGCAAGTTCCATGGACGCGCCACCAATGTCACAGACCAGCCCATATGCACCGGGCCAGCCCAAAAGCACGCCCTGCGCCGACAGCCGCGCCTCTTCTCGTCCGTCGATAACCCAGAGTTTCAGGCCGGTTTGTTCCTCGACCTCGCGGCAAAACTCTGGGCCATCTTCAGCCTCACGCACCGCGGCGGTGGCGACCGCACTCAGCGGGCCGGTACCCATGCTGTCACCCAGCAGTTGAAAGCGGCGAATGGCTTCAAGCGCCCGGACGCGGCCTTCCGGGTTCAGCCGCCCTGTAGAGGCAAGCCCTGCGCCAAGCGCACACATGATTTTTTCATTGTAAAAATAAGCCGGGCTGCGTGCGGCACCATCAAACACCACCAGCCGGACCGAGTTAGATCCGACATCAACAACGCCGACACGTCTGAGTGCCCGGGAAGATGGATCATTGAAAAGGGGACGCCCGAACGGACCCCAATCCGATTTATCCGAGGTGTCGGCCCCGTCCATGCGTGTCACCCCGCGGATAGTGCGCTTCGTTTATGCGACAGCGATTAGGAACGGTCAATCCTCGGTATGGGTCAGCTTGGGCACATCGGCTGCCCCTGCCGAGCCGCGCCCGGACAGCGATGGATTTTCCATGAAGAAGCGGTGACAGGAAAATGCAAACTCTCCTTCGGTCAGCTGCGCGCGGGTAAATCGACCATCCGGTCCCATCACCCAGCTTTGCGCCACATCGGCCATATTGGCTGCCATGATTTGTCCAACGATCTGCGCTTTCACGGTTGGATTTTCAATCTCGACAAGGGTTTCCACACGCCGGTTCAGGTTGCGCCCCATCCAGTCAGCCGAAGATATGAAAACGCGTGCCTTCTTGGACGGCAACTCCTTGCCATTGCCAAAACAGACAATGCGCGAGTGTTCCAGAAACCGTCCGATTACGGATTTGACACGGATGTTGTCGGACAACCCCCTGATGCCGGGGCGCAGCCCGCAGATGCCGCGGATGATCAGGCTGATCTGCACGCCACCCGCAGATGCGCGGTAGAGCGCATCGATCACGTCAGGATCGATCAGCGAGTTCATTTTCGCCCAGATTACAGCCGGGCGCCCGGCCTTCGCGTGCTCGATTTCCTGATCAATCATCTCGAGCAGACGTGGTTTCAGGTCAAGGGGTGAGATCGCGAGGTTTTCCAGCGTGTCGGGTTGGGCGTAACCCGAGAGATAGTTGAACACTTTGGTGGCATCCCGCCCCAGCACGGTATCGCAGGTGAAAAAGCTGAGATCGGTGTAAATCTTGGCGGTAATCGGGTGATAATTGCCGGTTCCGTAATGGGTGTAGGTGACAAGGGTGTTCCCTTCGCGGCGCACCACGGTCGAAATTTTTGCGTGTGTTTTCAGGTCCATAAAACCATACACTACATGTGCGCCCGCGCGTTCCAGGCGGCGGGATTGGCGAATGTTGGCGGCCTCGTCAAAGCGGGCTTTCAGCTCGACAAGCGCGGTTACGGATTTTCCATCCTCGGCCGCTTCACAAAGGGCGCTGACGATTGGGCTGTTTTTCGAGGTGCGGTAAAGCGTCTGTTTGATCGCCACCACGTCTGGGTCGCGCGCGGCCTGATTGAGAAAACGCACCACCATATCGAAGGTCTCATAGGGGTGGTGCAGCAGCATATCTTTCTGACGGATCGCAGCGAACATATCACCATCGTGATCCTGTACGCGCTCAGGCACGCGCGGCGTAAAGCTGGGCCAAAGCAGGTCATAGCGATCATCCAGTACCAGCTCGCTCAGATCGGCCAGACCGATCATGCCTTCAACCTCGACCACCTCATCGGGGATGACGTGCAATTCATCCATGATCACGCGTCGCAGATCGGTGGGGGCTTTGGCCGAGATTTTCAGGCGCACCACTTCGCCCCGGCGGCGGCGTTTCAGGGCCACCTCGAATTCGCGCACCAGATCTTCGGCCTCTTCCTCGACCTCCAGATCGCTGTCGCGAAGCACCCGGAAAGTACAGTGACCCTTATAGCGATAGCCAGGGAACAGTGTGTCGAGCCGCAGCAGCAGAAGCTCTTCAAGTGGCAATACGCGATGCGTGCCTTCCTCGGCGGGCAAGGTCACGAAGCGGTCGATCTGCTGCGGAATCGGAAGCAGCGCCTGAAGCGGGCGTTTGTCTTTCTTGCGTTCCAGTTGCAGGGCCAGCGAGTAGCCAAGGTTTGGAATGAACGGAAACGGGTGCGCGGGGTCAATCGCCAGCGGCGAGAGTACCGGAAAGACCCGGGACATGAACACGTCTTCAAGAAATGCGGTATCGTCCGCCGTCAGGTTGGTGTGATCGAGGATTGAAATCCGCTCATCTTCCATCTCGCCGCGCAGAATGTTGAAAGTCTGCTGTTGGGCCTCCAGCAATTTGCGCGCGTCCTCATTGATCAGCACCAATTGCTCAGCGGCGGTCAGTCCGTCCGCCGCTGGTGTCGTGTTGCCCGCATGGGCCAGTTCGCGCAGGCCAGCGACACGTACGTTGTAAAACTCATCCAGATTGTTGGCCGAGATCGAGAGAAAGCGCAGCCGCTCCAGCAGCGGAACGCGCCGGTTCTGCGCCTCTTCAAGCACTCGCCAGTTAAAGCCAAGCCAGCTGAGTTCGCGGTTAAAGAACCGGCCCGGGCCGTCGAGGTCGAGATCCGGCAGATCGACGGCATCGGGCAGGGGAGCTTTGAGGAAATCGGCATTGGACATTTGCGGCTGATACGGACCCTATGTGACGGTTAAATGACGGAAAACGCGATAGATTGAGAAGACGGTAAGATGGCGTCAGCGCGCGGGCTTGTCCAGCACTTTTGCAGCCAGCGCCCGGGTGATCGGCGCGCCTTGATCAAGGGCTGTGCTATCCAGCCGTTCGACAATCTCGCGGGCTGCAGAGAAAGATCGGTCAATGCGTTTGACCAGATAGGGGATTGTGCCCGGCGAGGGCGAAAGTTGGCGGTCGGCCATTTGCTTCATTAACACGGCTGCCAGCAGGGCATCATCCGGGGCATCAAGCGTGGTGGCGGGCGTGCCCTCCATCCGGCTGGCTAGATCAGGCAGGGCCAGGCCCCAGCGATTGGCCGGCAGGCCTGTGGTGATCAGCAAAGACTGCCCCTCGGCTAACACCAGATTGTGCAGATGAAACAGCGCCTCTTCCGCTGTCCTGTCACCGGCGGTGGTCTCGGCGTTTTCCACGGCTACCGGCGCGCGGGCCAAGGTGGGAATATCCGCCCCGGCCAGATCGCTTGCCTTTAGGATCGTTGCCCCTGCGAGGGCTGCCCAGACATGGGCAAGGTGCGTCTTGCCTGCGCCAGTCGGGCCGATCAGCAACAATTTGCGCGCGGGCCAGTCCTGCCATCCCTCGATCAACCCCACTGCAGCCGCATTGGCTGGCGAGACAAAGAAATCCTCGCGCCCCAGAGCCTGGCGCACGGGCAGATCAAAGCTGAGTTGTTGTGCCATTACTCGGCTGCGTCCTCGGCCGGTTGTTCAGGACCACGATACAGACGACTTGACTTGTATTGCGAGATAAAGAACCGCGCCAAGACGCCGATGGAGGCCGCGACGGGCACCGCAACCAGCATGCCGACAAAGCCAAACAGCATCCCAAAGACCGATAGCGCAAAGATCAGCCAGACCGGGTGAAGGCCGACCGAGCTGCCCACCAGTTTGGGGGTCAGAACGTTACCCTCGATGACCTGGCCCAAGGCAAAAATGCCTGCCACCAGCCCGATCGAGACCCAGTCTCCCCAAAACTGAAACAAGGCCAGACCGATGGCCAATGCCCCGCCGACCAGTGCGCCGACATAGGGGATAAAGGTGATGAGCCCGGCTATCGCCCCCACCACCATGCCGAATTGCAACCCGACCAGCATCAGGGCGACCGCATAGTAGGTGCCAAGGATCAGGCAGACGGTGCCCATGCCACGAATGAAACTGGCCAATGTGCGGTCAATCTGACTGGCCAGATCGCGGATTACCGGGGCATGTTCGCGCGGTAGCAACTCGTCAATGCTGGCGACCATGCGGTCCCAATCATAGAGTAGATAAAAGGCCACGACGGGGACGATCACAAACAGCAGCATGACATTGATCAGAGAGGCGGCCGAGGTCAGAACGGAGTTCAGCAACTCACCGCCGCGTTCCTTGATCGTGTCGCCAATGGCCAGCAAGGATTGGTGCAGGGTCGAACTGTCATCCAGGATTTCCGGGAACTTTTCGCTCAGGAAATCACGCAGGTCCTGAGCCAGTTGCGGGGCTACATTAAACAGAGCCACGGCCTGTTCGACCAGTGTCGGCACGACCAGAAGCGCCATAATGACAAAGATCAGAACTGCGATCAGAGTGATAACGGTGACCGACAGAGCTCGACTACAGCCCATTGCTTCAAGGCGATCCGCGACCGGGTCAAGGAAATAGGCAATCGCGCCGCCCAGAACGAAGGGCAGAATCACATCGCCCAGAAACCAAAGGGCCAGAAAGAAGATTGCCGCGGCAATTCCCCAGTATTTCATCTGTGTGGAGCTGGTATGGGCCATCGTTGCCTCGGGATTTGAGCGTTACCCCCTAGCAATCGCCCATGGCGCGCGGGCTTGCAAGTGGCCCCGCCCGAAAAGACGGGGCCGGATGTCTGAACTTTAGTGGCAGGCCGGGCGGGTGCCGGGCAGCAGAACCTTGTCCACAACGTGGATCACACCATTGTCGGCCATGATATTGGCGACGACGACCGTGGCGCTGTCACCGGTGCCGTCGGCAATCGACACACCATCGGAGTTGTTGGTGATGCACAGACGCTCGGAGGTTAGGACCGGCTTGAAATAGTTTGACCCGCTTGGAATCATTTCGGCGGTCAGCTTGCGATCATCGACATGATAGAGCAGCACATCGGTCAGCTGCCCTTTGTTCTCGGGTTTCAGAAGTGTTTCCACCGTGCCCTCGGGCAGCGCGGCGAAAGCATCATTCAGCGGGGCATAGACAGTGAAAGGGCCGGGGCCCGACAGCGTTTCGGCCAGACCGGCGGCTTGAACAGCGGCGACCAGCGTGCTGAAACGCTCATCTCCCGCGGCAATCTCGACGATGCTCGAGGCTTTGGCACCGGTGGCCATGGTCAGGGCCACGGTCGCTGTGGCAGCAATTTTAAAACACGGTTTCATTTGGTCGTCCTCTCTGTTGGTGCAAATCAATTGCGTGTGAGGAGGTCTACGGGGCGTCCGGTAAAACGGTTCATACTGGTAACGCAGCCGTGATAATCGCGTGATCAGGTAATTTGCCCGAAGTTCTCTTGTCTGCCCGGGTGCAAAGCCATAAACCCCTTGCGAAATAGCATTGCATCGAGGTTCCCCATGCGCCTGTCCCGATACTTCCTGCCGGTTCTCAAGGAAAACCCCTCTGAGGCGCAGATCGTCAGCCATCGGCTGATGCTGCGAGCGGGGATGATCAAACAATCCAGCGCCGGGATTTATTCGTGGCTTCCCATGGGGTTCAAGGTCCTGCGCAAGCTGGAGGACATCGTGCATCAGGAACAACAGCGTGCCGGACATATCCCGGTGTTGATGCCCACATTGCAGCCCGCTGATCTGTGGCGCGAAAGTGGGCGCTATGATGCGTATGGCGAGGAATTGCTGCGCATTCGCGACCGGCACGACCGCGATATGCTTTATGGCCCGACCAATGAAGAAATGATCACGGATATTTTCCGCGCCCATGTGAGCAGTTACAAAGATCTGCCCCTGACGCTCTATCATATTCAGTGGAAGTTCCGCGATGAGATCCGCCCGCGCTTTGGCGTGATGCGGGGGCGAGAGTTCTTCATGAAGGACGGGTACAACTTCGATCTGACCAAGGAAGATGCGCTGCACGCCTATAACCGCCATCTCGTTAGCTATCTGCGCACCTATGAACGTATGGGCCTGCAGGCGATCCCGATGCGCGCCGATTCCGGGCCAATTGGCGGCGATGACACGCACGAATTCCTTGTACTGGCCGAGACGGGCGAGTCAGAGGTGTTTTATGACAGCGCTGTGACCGACCTCAGCTTTGGGGATCGCGAGATTGACTATGATGACGTTGCGCAGTGCGCCGGTGTGATGGAAGAATTCACCACGAGATACGCCCGCACGGATGAGACCCATGACGAGGCCGAATTCCAGAAAGTCGCGGAAGAGCGCCGCCGCGTGGCGCGTGGCATCGAAGTGGGGCAGATTTTCTACTTCGGGACCAAGTATTCCGATGCGATGGGGGCGACTGTGCAAGGCCCTGATGGCAAACCGACACCGGTGCATATGGGCAGCCATGGCATCGGCGTCAGCCGTCTGGTGGGGGCGATCATCGAGGCCAGCCATGACGACAAGGGCATTATTTGGCCCGAAGGTGTGACGCCGTTCCATGTGGGCATCGTCAACCTTAAGCAGGGCGACGACGCGGCCGATGCCGCCTGTGAGGCGCTTTACAAGTCGGTCGAGGCGCTGGACCTAGAACCGCTTTATGATGATCGTGATGAACGGGCAGGGGGCAAGTTTGCGACGATGGACCTGATCGGTCTGCCCTGGCGGATCACGGTCGGGCCTCGCGGGTTGAAAAACGGTGTGGTCGAACTGACCAGCCGTCGCACAGGCGAAAGCGAAGAATTGCCGCCCGAGCAGGCGGTTGAGAAACTCGCGCTGATCTATAAGGATCACATGGTATAAGATTGCCGAAAAAGGCAGGTATCATGAGCGGTTTTCCGGTGAAGCAAATGGTGTTCGTGCGCCCTGTGCGGCTTTACGAGTGCTTGAATTTTACAGCCAATACAATCGCCTCAGGCAACACCGCATGTTTGTGAGGGTGCTGATCTTGATGGGTGGGATGACTGGGGCGGCAGGTTTGTCGCAATTTCCGGAGTTTTCGCAGCAATACACCCAGCGTCTGGCCGGTAAGGTCGAGGAGTTGAGCCGTTTTGTCGAAGAGTTTGACGCCGATGCAAGCGATGTCGGTGCGAGCCGTGAACAGGCGTTGGTTGATCTTGCGCAAGGCGGGGCGATCGGAGCTGAGCGGGCGCAAACCATAGTCACCACGATTGAACGTCAGGACCGCTTGAGCGCCGCGCTTGAGGAGTTGCGCGGCGCCGGGCCCTTTACCCGCGCCTTTCACGCCAATGCCTTTACCGACAGCGAGTTGGCGCGTGGAACGCTGAGTGACTTCAAACCGGCACTGCCGCTGAGTTTCGAGGGTTTGGTGTTTGCCGGGGTCGGATTCTTGATGGGGCTCGGGCTTCTTTCGGGTTTCAATGCAATTTGCCGTCAGTTGTTCCTGCGCCGGAAAGTCACCTGAGCGATGAGCCCGCTTAGTGAAACCTTCCTGATCGTCGCCGGCTTCAGCGCCTTGTTCACCGGTTTGGCCCTTGGACTTTTCGTTGCGCTGCGCCACTCGGTTCTCTGGGCCGTTGTTGCGACCCTGGCAACCGGAGGGCTTGCCATCTGGATGCTGCTGGCGATGGGGGGAGGCCCGGGATATCTGGGCAGGGCGGGATGGATCGCCCTTGGAGTAGTGCTGGGAGCCGTGGCCTTTGCACTCGTTTGGGCCGCGTTCGTCCGTTTCCGGATCAGCAAGCACGGCCTGCCCGTGGCATTGATTGCGTTGGCGGTGCCTGCGCTTGTGGCCCTTGCCGTGACGTTCGAACGCCAGATGTTGCCCAATGCGGTCTGCGTGAGCGATGCAATCCCTCTGAAGTTGGGCCAGTTCGATTTTCAAATCAGCCCGGATTTCAATGCCGACCTCAGGTTGACCGGCGCGGCGCGCGAAAGCGTTCGCTACTCCTATCGCGCCCGACACAAAGAGGATATGCGGCGGTTGTGCGATCTGACTGATGGCGGGGACACACCGCTTGCGGTTGATATGGTCTGGATGTCACCGGGGGCCTATGCGCTGTCTCTCGATCAAGCCTGCACAGGTGATGTCCGCCCATTTTACTGCCAAGGCGATCTGCCGGATGGTTTTCGGCATCTGGAGTCTTTGCAGTTGATGATCCGAGATGAAACGACCTTGCGCTATGAGATGAGCCATGCGTTGAAACCCGCCTCTGACACCCTTTACTTTGATGGCAATGACCTGAATGGCGAGATGTGTTTGGGCGATGATGAAAGCAGTGGCGGATTTGTCTGTCGGGTTTGGCGGGCGCTGGACAAGGATACGATTGTTTTGGTTACAGGACGCAGCGGTGGATTGGGATCGCATGAGTTTTATTTGTCCTCGCTCAAGGGCAGCATGGATTTCATGTTGCAGGTGATGGCGCGATGACCCTGTTCCCCTTGACCTCCGGGGCTGCTGCACGCACTGTCCGCAAAAAATAAACACCGAGGTTTCCCGTGGCAGGTTCCACCGCCCCTTTTGCGCCCTTTGAATGGATGATCGCCTGGCGCTATCTGCGTGCCAAGCGGGCCGAGGGCGGCGTGTCCGTCATGACGTGGATATCGCTGATCGGGATCACATTGGCAGTGTTTGCCCTGATCGCCACGCTGGCTGTCCGCTCGGGCTTTCGGGCCGAGTTCGTTGATACCATCCTGGGTTCCAATGCCCATGTCACGGTCTACAGCGTCGGGCAGGTGGATGATGTCACGGGTCGGATTGATCGCACGATTGAGAATTACGACGACATGGCCGACGCCGTGCGCGCTGTGCCGGGGGTGACACGGGTTGCGCCGCTGGTCAAAGGGCAAGTGATGGCCAATGCGCGCGAGCGCAACGCTGGCGTGGAAGTGTTTGGGATCACGGCAGAAAACCTGTCGACGATCCCACGTATCGCCAACCCGGAAACAGCCATTGGCAACATAGCCGACTTTGAAAGCGGGGTTGCGATCGGGTCGGGCGTAGCGCGTGAATTAGGGGTCAGCTTGGGCGATCGGATCAAACTGATTCTGCCGAATGCCATCAAATCACCGACTGGAGCTTTACCCCGAATCAACACCTACGATGTGACTTATATATTCACCGCCGGGCGCTATGATATTGATCGGACGCGCATTTATCTGCCCTTTGCCGAAGCTCAGAGTTTCTTCAATCGCGAAGGGCGCGCCGATGAGCTGGAGGTGATGGTCGGGACCCCTGATAGCGTCGATGTCATGACGCTGGAACTGATGCGCGCGGCTGGCGATCGTAGTCAGGTCTGGACGTGGAAAGACGCCTCGGGCGGGTTCTTGCGCGCACTGGAGGTGGAGGACAACGTGATGTTCGTGATCCTGTCGATCCTCGTGCTGATCGCGGCGATGAACATTACCAGCGGCCTGATCATGCTGGTCAAGAACAAGGGTCGCGATATCGGGATTTTGCGCACCATGGGGCTGACTGAAGGGTCGGTACTGCGGGTGTTTTTCATCTGCGGGGCCTTTACGGGCATCATAGGTACGGCCATGGGTGTGATTCTGGGGTGCCTCTTTGCGATCTATATCGACCCGATTTTCTCGATGGTGAATTTTTTCAGCGGCGGACAGGTCTGGGATCCGTCGATCCGGGGGATTTACCATCTGCCCGCCAAGCTGGAATTTGCTGATGTGATGTCAGCCGTGGCCCTGTCGCTGAGCCTGTCTTTTGTTGTTACCATTTTCCCGGCTCGCCGCGCAGCCCGGATGAACCCGGTTGAGGCGCTGCGCTATGAGTGAAGCAATGTTGCACCTTTCGGGGATCACCAAGGTCTATAACGCAGGCAAAACCAATGAGGTGTCGGTGCTGACCGGCGCTGACCTGACGTTGAAGGCCGGTGAGATTGTCGCGCTGGTTGCCCCGTCGGGTGCCGGTAAATCCACCCTGTTGCATATGGCCGGGCTGCTGGACACGCCAGATGCGGGAACGGTTGAGATTGCAGGCACGGATATGACGGGCCTCAGTGATCGCCGCCGTACTGTCGCGCGGCGTCGGGATGTGGGGTTTGTCTATCAGTTCCATCACCTGCTTCCCGAATTCACCGCGCTGGAAAACATCGTGTTGCCGCAACTGGCCAATGGTGTTGTCCGTGGTGCGGCTGAAACCCGCGCCCAAGAGTTGCTGACCCGCGTTGGCATTGGAGACAGGGCATCGCACCGCCCCTCGGCCATGTCGGGCGGTGAACAACAGCGCGTGGCGTTTTGCCGGGCCCTGGCCAATCAGCCGCGCGTTTTGTTGGCGGACGAGCCGACAGGCAACTTGGACCCGGCGACCTCGGATCAGGTGTTCGGTGCGCTGGTGGATCTGGTGCGCGGCACCGGGCTGGCGGCATTGATTGCCACCCACAATCTGGACCTTGCCGCCCGGATGGACCGGGTTGTGCGGCTGGATCAGGGTAAAGTCGTTCCTGCCTGATTGACCCCCCTGCCATTCGCCGCCAAGGTGCCGCGAAACATATGGGAGAGTGTGATGCCTCAGATCAGCCTGGACGAGATCGAAACTCAAACCACCAAGGCCTTGAGCCGTCATGGCGCAGTGCCATGGGTTGCGGCTAGTGTCGCACGGGCGGTGCGCAGCGCCGAAGCCAACGGCAATAAGATTTGTGGCCTCTATTATTTGGAAAGCTATTGTCTACAACTGGCCTCGGGGCGGGTGAAAGGCGATGTGGAGCCTGATGTGACGCGCCCCCGGTCAGGTACGGTGGTTGTCGATGCCGGGTTCGGGTTTGCCCAGCCCGCGTTTGAGCGTGGGTTGCCCGAGGCTGTCAATGCAGCACAAGAATGCGGCGTGGTCAGTCTGGCCATTGCCCATGCACATACCTGTACATCTCTGGGCTATTTCACCGAACAGATTGCGCGGGCGGGCCTGATCGGGATGGGCTTTACCAATGCGTCGCCGATTGTCGCAGCTCCTGGGGGGAAAACCCGCGTGATTGGCACCAACCCGATGTCCTTTGCGGTGCCTGACGGGCAGAGCGGTGTGGCGATGTTGTTTGATCAGTCCACCACCACCGTAGCCTTGGGCAAGATCACTATGGCGAACGCCGCGGGAGAGAGCATTCCCGAAGGCTGGGCCGTGGACAGCGGCGGCAATCCTACCACCGATCCTGCCGAGGCATTGAAGGGATCGCTGGTCAGCATGGGCGGTTACAAAGGCTGGGGCCTAGGGCTGATGTGCGAATTGCTGGCGGCAGGCATGACGGGCAGCAAGGCGGGTCCCGATATCGGCCCACTCAAAGCCCCTGAAGGTGCGCCGCATGACATTGGTGATTACTACCTGCTGATTGATCCCGGTACATCGGGCGTCTTCCATGACCGCTTTGCACGGATTGCTGAGGTGATTGTGCGGGACGAAGGCACGCGCATACCGGGGCAGGGCAAACAATTGATGGATCCGGTCGAGGTGGCCGATACCACCTGGGCGCAAGTGCTGGACCTGGCCGGTTAAACCTGCTGGGTGATAAACACCCCGGCGGCCATGACGGAAATCCCCAGCGCACGGGTCAGGGACAGCGGGGAGATCTGTGCGCCGAACAGGCCGAAATGGTCAATCGCCGCCGCGCTGATCAGTTGCCCGAGCAGGATGAAAAAGACTGCGTTGCCCACGCCAAACCGCGGGGCGACATAGGTGATGGTCAGGACATAAAAGGCAATCAGGCACCCGGCCAGAAGCAGGTGCTTGGGCGCGTTGAGGACTCCCATCACGGCCCCGGGTTTGCCAAACATCAATACCGCCAGTGTGCTGAGCAGGGCCACCACGAACAGGATCGCTGCCGCTGCCACGGGCGAGCCGAGCCGTGTACCAAGCGCCGCGTTCAAGGCCGCCAGAACCGGGATGCCGATGCCGGCAACCAGCATGATGGCGGCGTAGGATGTGGTGGGGGGCATGAGATGATCTCCGCTGGTTTGACAGGGGCAGGTTTACACAGCGCACAGGCCTGATCCAGATCAAAATGGAGCGGGCATGTTTGCGTTAAACTTGGCACTCGGGCGGCGATAAACAGGACAAAGCCATGAAACTCATCTCGTTACTGATCACAGTGCTTGGAACTGCCACATTGCTGGGCTGTGCTGTACCGCCGGATGATCGAGGCGAGCAGTTGTACATGAGTTACTGCGTCAGCTGTCATGGGCAGAGCGCCGAAGGAAATGGGCCGCTGGCCGATGATTTGCCGCAACGACCCGCCGACCTGACCCAACTTGCCGCGCAAAATAGCGGGGTCTTTCCGAGCAGCCGGGTGATGGCCAAGATTTATGGCTATCCCGGCCGTTATCAAACGGACATCATGCCGGAATTTGGCCCTGAACTTGCTGGCCCGACAGTGCTTTGGACGGATGAAACGGGTGCCGAGGTGGAAACGCCGCAGGCCCTGCTTGATCTACGAGACTATCTGGCCCGACTTCAGACTCTTTAACCCACGCTTGGAGGACCCCCATGAAACAGATGTTTTTCGCCTTCTCCCTAATGGCCTTGGCGCTACCCGCGCACGCCGACGAAGTCGATGCCGGGCGTGATCTTTACCAGTACCACTGCGCCACTTGCCACGGAATCGAGGCCACGGGGCAGGGACCGATGCAACCTGTGCTGACCGTGCAACCGGTTGACCTGACCCGGCTGAGTGCAAACAATGATGGAGAGTTTCCGCTGATCCGGGTGATCAAACGGATCGACGGGCGCGACCCATTGGTCAGCCATGGAAGCCCGATGCCAGTTTATGGCGATTTCTTTGAAGGCGAGGATGTGAGCCTGAAAACACCATCTGGACAGCCCATACTGACAAGTCGGCCTGTGGCTGATCTGGTGGCCTATCTGGACAGCCTGCAATCGCAGTCTGACTAACCGTACCTCGCTTTCGCTGGCTTGGGCTAGCGTGTACCTTCGTGCGGGAACTTGGCCCAGATTTCGACCCCCTCGAGGTATTCCTTGGCTTGTTGAAGGCGATTTTCGGCTTCTTCAACTGCACTTTGGCTGCCTCGCTTGCGTGCGCGTTCTTTGGAGGCCTCTAGCTTGGTGATCCTGGTTTTGATTTTCGTGATCTCCCGGGCAAGCCGGGCTTTGCGCTTGGCCTTGTCCTTGATCTTGGCCATATCACGCATCAGACGGCGGAAGGATGCACGGTCAAAATCAGCCATAGCAACAAGCCATTCCACCATGTTTCCGCTGAAACCGTCCACTTTGACACGTGGACCGCCGCGCGAAACTCGGCCTCTGTTGTCATAGAGCGTCGCGATTTCGCGTTTCGACAAGTTGGCAAAGTCAGCTTGGCTGTAACGCTCTTGCAAAACCGGAGCTTTTCGTGGGGCAGTTGAGGAGGATGAGTCCCTGTCGCTGGCACCACCGCCGCCGCCAGATAGGGCAGGGGTGGATGATGCGGCGAAGGATCCCGCCAGAAATGCAAGGGTGGCGCGGCGAGTGAGTTTGAATCGAGTTGGCACGATATCTCTCCTGGGTAAGGGCGTCTGAAAAAAACAACAAGCTACAATGAGATCGTTTTTAACATAATCTTCCTCTTTGTCATTAGAGGTATAGCTACCTTGTGAACCCGAACCATTGATCGAATGTGCGACGGCTCTATCGTTCTAAGAGGACATGCGAGGGCTTGATATGAAACGATTGATAGGCATTCTCTTGGTGGCTTGGGCCATGGCCGGACCGGCACGCGCTGACGAGACGGCAATCCGAACTGTTATCGCTGATCAAATCGAGGCGTTTCAGGCCGATGATTTTGTCACGGCTTTCTCCTTCGCCAGCCCGACCATTCAAGGCATTTTCCGCACGCCTGAAAATTTCGGCACCATGGTGCGCGAGGGGTATCCGATGGTGTGGCGTCCGAAAGAAACAAGGTTTCTTGGCGTTGATGTTATCGACGGACAGCTTTGGCAGAACGTTTTGATCCGGGATCAGCAAGATCAGTTGCACATCCTGGAATATCAAATGATCAACAGCGAAACAGGTTGGAAAATCAACGCCGTACGGTTGCGAAAAGAACCTGAGGGTACCGCCTGATTCCCGACTGTTGATATCGGGTTGATGCGCGCTCAACTACCGTACGGTGTCATGAACTCCGGTTAACCCTTGATTGATAATTCCCTGAGCCACCGGGCGCACCCGGCTGGCGAAACATGAGACATCCGGCAATGCGGGCCAAGCCTTTGCGGTGGCCACCGGGTGCGGAAAGGGAATTGAATGAACAAGGCAATCACCGACGGCATTGATTTTATGCCCCCTGCCTTCGCAAACGGTTTGGATGTGTGGTCCAGCGGCGATGGCACCCCGGGGTCCGACACCTATGAAAGCGCGCCGAACGCTGCCCTTGTGCCGGCCGACCAGGATTTTGGCGGAGCATTGGAAATTCTGAAGACAAGCGCCACCCAGCGGCTGCGGTACATGGGGGAAACTCCAATCCTGCCGGGCTGCTATCTGCAGGTCACGGCCCGTATCAAGGCGATCAGTGGCAGCCTGCCAACCGTGCGCATCGCGGCCTGGGCAGGCGGTGCCGGTGGCGTGGCGCTGACGGGTGTTCCTTTGAACACGTCGCCGGTCACCTTGTCGAGCTATGGCGAGGTGGTCGAAGTCAGCGCCATTGTCGGTCTGGGGAATCGTCCGGGTGTGGATATGGCATGGGGCGCGCAAGCGATATATGGGCATTTCGGACTGGATCTAACCGGTCCGAATGGCGGGGTCGTGCGCATTGACGATATCGAGATCACCGATGCCACGTCTGTTTTTCTGCGCGATATGATGGATTGGGTGGATGTGCGTGACTATGGCGCCGTGGGGGACGGCACCACGGATGACCATGCCGCCTTTGAGGCCGCGGATGCGGCTGCCAACGGGCGACAGGTATTGATCCCCGAGGGGACGTACCGGCTGGAAGAAAGCGTCACCTTTCAAAGCCGCACCCGTTTTCAGGGCACGGTCACGATGCCGGATGATAAAATCCTGTCTCTGACCAAGAACTTCGATTTGCCGTCATATATCGACGCTTTCGAGTCAGAGGAACTGGCCTTCAAGAAAGCGTATCAATCGCTGCTGAATAACTCCGGCCATGAGTCACTGGATCTGGGCGGGCGCGTGATTGAAGTGCGTGGCCCGATCGATATGCAGGCTGCGGTCAACAACAAGACCACGTTCAAACAGCGCCGGGTGATCCGCAATGGTCAGTTTTCGTCTGTCAATGGGCCGAATTGGGATACCGAGGTTCACACCTCTCAAGGGACGTATTCGCCAAGCAATAATAAGGTGTTGACCAACGTTTCTAACGTCGCAAACATCCCTGTTGGTTCTCTGATTGAAGGCAATGGCGTGGGCCGCGAAGTCTATGTGCGTGACAAGAATGTCGGGGCGCAGACAGTCACCTTGAGCGCGCCGCTCTACGATGCGGCTGGCACCCAGACTTACACGTTCCGCCGGTTCAAATACATGCTGGATTTCAGTGGGTTCGATACGATTTCGAAGTTCTCAATGTCGAACATCGAATTTCAATGTTCGGGCGATTGCAGCGCGATCCTGCTGCCGCCGACTGGTACGGCCTTCCATTTGCGCGATTGCTTTATCACCCGCCCCAAGGACCGGGGCATTAGCAGTCACGGTGAAGGCGATCAGGGTATGAAACTGGATCGGTGTCAGTTCATCTCGAATGAAAGCCCGCTTTTGGCCACGCAGCGTCAGTCGATTGCGTTGAACGCCAACGGGAATGATCTGAAGCTGCGCCATAATCGGGTTGTACATTTTCGTCACTTTGCGGTGCTGGGCGGGTCAAGCACGATTATCGTTGGCAACCATGTGTTCCAGGGCGACAGTGGGCCTGTTGGGCCGCGCGACGCGGGGTTTGTTCTGACACGGACCAACAACCGCGCGACAATCACGGGTAACTATATCTGTGATTGCTCCGTGGAATGGGGCAACGAACATGATGCCACGCCTGATTTCTCAAGCGAGTTTTCGTTCAGCGGGCTCAGTATCACGAACAACGTCTTCCTGTCACAAAGTACCGCGGCTTGGTTCAACTTTATCGAGGTCAAACCCCACGGTCCGGGCCATTTCATCAATGGCCTGACGGTTACGGGAAACACTTTCCGTCTGATTGATGGCAATATCGACCGGATCGAGGGGATCAATACCAGCTTTGCGAATATGGATTTCAACAGGTTCCGCAACATCACATTTGCGGGCAACACGTTCAGCAATGTGAATGATCACACGTCGAATCCGCTGGTGGTCAACCATGAAGAGGGCAGCCCGCAACAGGTCTGGACGGTCGATTTTGGGCCTAATCTGCCCTTCAATGGCTATGCCCAGACTGTTGAAGCCGTTCTGCCCAAAGGACCGATAGAGGATGCGTCTAACAATACCTACTGGGGCGCGCCCTATTATGTTGCAAGGCAGGGGCCGGATCAAAACCGGGTGCTGTTGAACTGGGAACGTCCGGTGAGTGGTGAGGTGACGATGCGGGTGCGCATGGACGACCCTGTGTAGGGCGGCAGTCAGAACTTTTGCCAGAGGCCTATCTTCAGTCCGAGGTCTTCAGAATTGTTAATCCCGGCCAGCGCACCCAGTTCAATGTGCTGGCCGGGCTTGCGTTCATAAACGAATGAAGGCGCCAGCTTCAGATATTCCGGGTTCATCAGATGATGGCCGCTTTGCAGCTGAACCATCACCTTGGTGCGTTCACCTAGGTTGAGACCGACCGTGATATCCGTGGTGATGTCCATGTTGCCGCCGTCGATTTCGATACGAGCAAGCGTATCGACAGCCATCCAACCCGACCGATCCCCCAGTGAAAAACCACGTCCGATTGACAGGCCAGGACGCAGGACTGCCTCCTGTTCGGTCGTCCCAACTCCAAGTTCTGCTGCTATTTTGAAAGGTGAGTCCGGGCTGCCAAATGCCATTTTCGCGAAGACAATCGCCTTGTAAAGGTCATCTTGAGTGCCGCCCAGATCAAAGCCCAACGTCACATTTTTGTTTAATCCGTATTCCAAATAGGTGGTCGCAAAGCTTGGGCCGATTTCCGAGACCGGGGCCTCAATGCTGAAAGAAAGAAAACCCTCGCCCGCTGAGCGCAGCCAGGGCCCGGCCTGTGCAGAACTGGCCAGCAGTATCCCCCCCAGTATCGCAGGCCATAAGAGTCGCATCATCCGGTCCAAATCCAAAATGCTTAACGTCCAACATGGTTAACGATGGTAAATCCTTGGTTAACAAAATGAGGGTTTTGCCCCGGGTGCTGCTTGCTGATACTCTGGACTAAGAGGAGAGATGCCATGCCTACCATCGCCCCATCCAACAGCTACCAGACTGTTCTGACCACGTTTGAAATGACACCCGGTACCTGCCAGGACCTACTGGATGCACTGGTGGATGCCTATGAAAACTTCATTTCAAAACAACCCGGCTTTATCGGTGCCGGCCTGCATGTCAACGATGCCCAGACCCGCATCGCCAACTATTCGCAATGGAAACGCCGCGAAGATTTTCAGGCGATGTTGCGCAGTGATGAAATGCGGCGGCGCAATCGTGAGATCAACACATTGTGCAAGACCTTCGAGCCGGTGATGTATGACGTGGCGGCAACATTTGAATGACTGATAGTTCCGAACAAAGCCTAGCAGGCGATACCACTGCCGAATTAAGAATCGTTCGCCGCGAGTTGGAGAAGCTGAATTCCCATCGCTTTATCCGGATGCATAATTCGGTCTTTCGGCTGCTGACCTTCAATTTCATGCGCGGTCTCGCCTTCGGGCTGGGCACTGTGCTGGGGGCGTCGGTATTGTTGTCGCTGGTCGCCTGGTCGGTCAGTCAGATCGAATTTCTGCCGATCATCGGTGAATGGGCGACGGAAATTGCCCGCCAAATGAAGGCTGCGCAGTAGCCTCTCTCAGATGCGCAAGAAACGGGTCGTGCCCGTTCACGCTGTATGAGATGGAGGTGCGATGACATCGCCTGCTTCTCAAATCACCCCAGTCGCCGCCCTGATGCTGTTAGGACTTGCCTTGGTGTGGGGCGGGTCTTTCTTCTTCGCCGAGATTGCTCTCCAAGGTGTCCCACCGCTGACCATCACCTTGTTCCGCGTCGGCCTGGCTGTACCCGCGCTGGCCTTGGTGATCTGGGTGCGGGGCATTTGCGTGCCGCGATCTTTGCGTATCTGGGGCTGTTATCTGGTGATGGGGGCGCTGAACAACGCGCTTCCGTTTTCGCTGATTTTCTGGGGGCAAACGCAAATCGAATCCGGTCTGGCCTCGATCTTGAACGGCACGACGGCTTTCTTTGGCGTACTGGTGGCCGGCCTTATTTTGAAGGATGAACCGCTGACCCCGAACAAGATCATTGGTGCATTGTTCGGGCTGGCTGGCGTGGTCGCCATTCTGGGGTTTGACCTTTTGGGCGGGCTTGATCCGCGTGACCTGGCGCAATTGGCGGTGCTGGGTGCGGCTCTGTCTTATGCATTTGCGTCGGTCTGGGCCAAGGTCACCCTGGCCGGTATCCCTGCGCAGATGAATGCCTTGGGGATGTTGACCGGTAGCACGGTCTTGATGATCCCCGTGGCGCTCTGGTCGGATGGGGTCCCGACCTTCGGCTATAGCGCATCAGTCTGGGCGGCCCTTGTGGCGATGGCTCTTTTGTCAACGGCCATCGCCTATCTGCTCTATTTCGGCATTCTCGTGCGGGCAGGGGCGGCCAATCTGATGCTTGTGACGCTGATGATCCCGCCTTTTGCTGCGGGGTTGGGCGCGGTTTTCCTGGACGAACGCTTGTCGCCGGACGCGTTTGTCGGTTTTGGCCTGATTGCCCTCGGCCTTTTGATCACCGATGGCCGCCTTTTCAAACGTCGCGCCGTCTGACCTGTATCAAGGAACACGGCCTCGCATTCTGCCATAAGGGAGCTAACAACCACTTCTGGAGAAACGCCATGTATCACAATATTCTCGTTCCGATTTCCTTCGAGGAAGACCGCGATTCCGCCGGAGCACTTGAGATCGCACAGGCTTTGGCCGCGGAAGGGGCAAAGATCACCCTGTTCCACGTGATGGAGCAGGTGCCCGCCTATGCCATTTCCTACATCACTCAGGAGCATCGCACCGAAAGCCGGCGCGCGATCGAAACCGAACTGGCCGATATGGTCGCCGACGTTCCAAATGGCGAAGGTCTGGTGGTGGAAGGGCATTCAGGCCGCACGATCCTGGACTGGGCCGAGCAGAAAAAGGCCGATTGCATCGTCATTGCCAGCCACCGCCCCGGCATGCAGGACCTGTTTCTGGGCAGTACCGCGTCGCAGGTTGTGCGCCACGCCACCTGCGCGGTGCATGTGATCCGCTAAGGCGCGCGGTATCCTGCGGGTTTGCGTCGCACCCCTTTTCGCGAAGGGGTACGCGCCCCATATCGATGTCTATACCCAACAAGGAGATGACACCGATGCAATGCCCGATTGATGGAACCCAACTTGTCATGGCCGACCGCGCCGGGGTCGAAATTGACTATTGCCCGCAATGTCGCGGCGTTTGGCTGGATCGCGGTGAATTGGACAAGATCATCGAACGCTCTGCCGCGCCTGCGCCACAACCACAGGCCGCACCCCGGCATGATCCGCGTGACGGATATGAGGATGACCGCAGCTATCGCAAGAAGAAAAAACGTGGTGGGTTCCTGGAAGATATCTTTGATTTCTAGTTCGTAGGGCGGGGTTCACCCCGGCTTGCCCGTCCAATGGCGGGGTGAACCCCGCCCTACGCCCTTTAGCTTGCCAAAGGCACACCCTCGCAGGCTCGAAACGCCGCTACCGGCCCGGCGGCGCCCTCCAGTGGAAAGGCAATTTCCACATCGCCTGCTATTGCCGTGGCGGTATGGTTGTATTGCAAGCCATCCAGCACATTGCCAAAGCCCCGGTCGGTCACGGTCAAGGCGCTGCGGTCGGCGTTCAAAACATGCCGACCTGTCCCGATTGCCCGCGCGTGCGGTCCATCAAAACGCATCCCGAAACTCGGCGTCTCAGCCCACGGCTGGGCACGCGAAATGGTCAGTGAATAGAGCGGCTGCGTTGGATCATATGTCAGTTCGATCCGCGCCTGTGACGTCTCATGGGACAGCAGGCATGGCAGGCCGGGGGTGAATTCCCAAGCCTGGGCCGCACTGGCAAAGAGAATAAGGGGTAAAGTGAGGCGCATATGCGAAGGATAGCACGGATGTCTGCCAAGGCGAGGCCGTGCGTTGGATGATGCGTCATGATCGGGAAATCAAGTCAGAGGGCTGGCTATCTTGCGTGGGTGGCTGGCGTAGCGCGCTGGCTGATCCCGGAGGATTGGCTGGCTGGCTTTTGCGAGCGGCCTGCGTGATTTGCTGGCACTCTGATCTTGAGAGGAAGATAGGAGTGCAGGGCGGTGAGTTCAAGGGAAAAATAAATTAAATCAATTAGTTGAGTGGTTTTGTCGGGTATTAAATTCCGATGGTTTTTGTCGGGAAATGGCGGTTGACGCCTGTTTGTCGAAAAAGGAATGAAGCCCAATAAGTTAGAGGGCGTCTCCATGCGTCAAACTATGAGTTTCGACCTTGTAAGACAGAGTTGGCTGGGGGTTTACCTAGCCTGTTGTCACTGGGTCAACGGAGTTGGGATGAAACTTCAAATACTTTAGGTTTTGGCCACAATTGGTCGCGCGGTTTTGCTATCTTCGTCGAATTCATAAACTTTTTCGATATCAGAATATAGACCTAGGGATTGTGCCTCGAATTCTAACCACTTTTCAATGAAAGGCTCTAAGAAATCTCCTAGATGCTGTTTCCCGTCAGCATATATTGGCGCTGCATAGTGTTGAACCTGATGTGAAACAGATGAGTACTGCACTCCGGGCGAAATCATCAAGATTGCATCAATTGCGGGTGTGCTTCGAGACATGGCATGACCAGCAAGATACTTTAGAAGTTCAAGTGGTCCGAATAGCAACTCGTTCAAGTTTGCACATATCAGTATACTGTCGTGTTTCTTACCAAGAAGAATGCGAGACGAAATAACTTGTTTGTTGGCTTTGCGAACTGTGTTTTTGATCGAATTCTGAACTTTACCGTGAACAAACCGAACAACTTTCTGTGGAAGAGGAGCCACACTATTGAGCCAGTCATTTTTTCGGGAAAGCGGAAACCCAAAATTTGCTAAACCCTCCTCTACCAATCCAAGTACAAAATCATGTTCTCCATGGTTTTTATTTAGAGTCTTTAACTCAATGATGATTCCTGGATTCGGAAAGAAGTAGTCGGCACATTTGGTTCCATCAGGAATTTTCCCTGAGAGCATCTTATCGAGTCGACAGCCGTTCAATTCAGATTCCACAAATTTATCGAACAGGCATTCAAATGATGCAGGCGTGAAAGTGAGTTCCGGCATTCGTCACCTCTTCCGCCGCTTCACATTGCCGCCCCGTTGTCCGGGCCGTCCGGCGGTTGAGCGGCCCTTGGATTTCACAGCGGCGTCGCTGGCGGCCTCAATCGCGGATTGGCGGGCCAATGGATCGTCGGCCACAGCCAGATCAACCGCCTCAAGCCGTTTCACCTCGTCGCGCAGGCGGGCGGCCTCTTCGAATTCAAGGTTCTCGGCGGCCTTGCGCATCTCCGCGCGCAGCCCGTCCAGATGGGCTTGCAGGTTTGCCCCGATCAGCGGTTTGTCGACCTTGGCGGTGACGCGGTTCATATCCACGTCGCCCTTGTAGAGCCCCGCCAGAATGTCCTCGACGTTTTTCTTTACAGTCTCGGGGGTTATGCGGTGTTCTTCATTATAGGCGAGCTGCTTGGCGCGGCGGCGGTCGGTTTCGCCAAGGGCACGCTCCATCGAGCCGGTGATCCGGTCGGCATACATGATCACGCGGCCCTCGGCATTGCGCGCGGCGCGACCGATGGTCTGGATCAGCGAGGTTTCCGAGCGCAGGAAGCCCTCCTTGTCTGCATCCAGAATTGCAACCAACCCGCATTCAGGGATGTCCAAGCCCTCGCGCAGCAGGTTGATACCGATCAGAACGTCGAAGGCGCCCAGACGCAGATCGCGTAAAATCTCAATTCTTTCAAGGGTATCAATGTCGCTGTGCATGTACCGCACCCTGATGCCCTGTTCGTGCAGATATTCGGTCAGGTCCTCGGCCATGCGTTTGGTGAGCGTGGTGACCAGCGTGCGGAAGCCTTCGTTGGTGACGTGGCGCACCTCGTCCAGCAGATCATCGACCTGCATGTCGACAGGACGAATCTCGACCTCCGGGTCCAGCAACCCGGTGGGGCGGATGACCTGTTCGGTGAAGACCCCGCTGGTCTGCTCCAGCTCCCACTTGGCAGGGGTGGCGGACACGAACACCGATTGCGGGCGCATCGCGTCCCATTCCTCGAACTTGAGGGGGCGGTTGTCCATGCAAGACGGCAGGCGGAAGCCATGTTCCGCCAGCGTGAATTTACGCCGGTAGTCGCCTTTATACATCCCGCCAATCTGGGGGACCGAGACGTGGGACTCATCGGCAAAGACGATGGCGTTGTCGGGGATGAACTCGAACAGAGTCGGGGGCGGTTCACCGGGGGCGCGGCCTGTGAGATAACGGGAATAGTTCTCGATCCCGTTGCACACACCCGTGGCTTCCAGCATTTCAAGGTCGAAATTGGTGCGCTGTTCCAGCCGCTGCGCCTCAAGCAATTTGCCCTCGGACACCAATTGATCCAGTCGGACGCGCAGCTCTTTGCGGATGTTGATGATGGCCTGCTGCATCGTTGGCTTGGGCGTCACGTAATGCGAGTTCGCATAGACGCGCACCCGGTCCATCGTATCGGTTTTCTCGCCCGTAAGGGGGTCGAATTCGGTAATAGATTCAAGTTCTTCTCCGAAGAAGCTCAACCTCCATGCGCGATCTTCAAGGTGGGCCGGAAAAATCTCAAGGCTGTCGCCGCGCACCCGGAAAGAGCCGCGTTGAAACGCCTGATCGTTGCGCTTGTAGGTTTGCGCGACCAGATCGGCCATCACCTTGCGTTGGTCATAGTCGTGCCCGACCTGCAGATCTTGCGTCATCGCGCCGTAGGTTTCAACCGAACCGATACCATAGATGCACGACACCGACGCCACGATGATCACATCGTCGCGTTCCAGAAGCGCACGGGTGGCCGAGTGGCGCATCCGGTCGATCTGTTCGTTGATCTGCGACTCCTTCTCGATATAGGTATCGCTGCGCGCCACATAGGCCTCGGGCTGGTAGTAGTCGTAGAAGGACACGAAGTATTCGACCGCGTTATGGGGAAAAAACCCTTTGAATTCCCCGTAAAGCTGCGCGGCGAGGGTTTTGTTGGGCGCCAAGATGATCGCCGGACGCTGTGTTTCCTCGATCACCTTGGCCATGGTGTAGGTTTTACCGGTGCCTGTTGCGCCCAGCAGAACCTGATCCCTTTCCCCATCCAGCACGGCCTGGGATAGCTCGGCAATCGCGGTCGGCTGGTCGCCGGCAGGTTCAAATGCGCTGACCATCTCAAGACGCCGACCGCCTTCCAGCTTCAATCGTTTGCGCACATCCTCACCGCCGCTGGCGATGGCGGCGGCCAGTTCGGAATCGGTTTTGTCGGAATGGGCGAAGGGCATGTATGCGGTTCCTTGAAGGGGGACAGGCGCAGATTTGATCTCTTTTGCGGGCACTTCAACCCCTCTTGCCGTGCTGCTGACCAAAACTGTCATCAGGGGGCGCTGACTGCCGTGATTATCCGTCTTGCTGCTGGGCGCGCAATTTGGGATAAGAAAACCGCACGAAGGAGAGCACATATGCGCGCACGCATCTATCAACCGGCCCGCACCGCGATGCAGTCAGGCACCGCCAAGACCAAACATTGGGTTCTGGAACATGTGTCCGAAACCAAGCGCGAGGTTGACCCGCTGATGGGCTGGACCTCGAACAGCGATATGCAGGCACAGGTGCGCTTGCGGTTTCCTACCAAAGAGGCTGCGCTGGAATACGCCGAGGACAATGGCATCGAAGCAGTCGTGCAGGACCCCAAGCCCCGCAAGCCCAATGTCCGCCCGGGCGGTTATGGCGAGAATTTCGCCACCAACCGGCGGGCTGTGTGGACGCATTGACGTCATTGGGTCTTTCTTGATCCCGATCAAGGTTTGCTCTGCCTCGATCTGCTAGCGTCCAAGCGGTATTTTTAAGCCTTTAGGAGACGCGAACATGGCCACACCCAAACCAACAGCAAAAGCCGCAGCCAAGCCGAAACTGGCAGAGGCGCCCGTTGAGATGAATCCAAAGATGGACACCCCATCAGTGATCGAGGCGTTTGAAAGCGGGGCCTATCCCTATGAAACCAAGATGGGGCGCCGTGAATACGAAACGCAAAAGGCGGCTATTCAGGCGGAATTGCTGAAGGTTCAACTGTGGGCGCAGGAGACAGGGCAGAAGTTTGTCCTGCTGTTCGAGGGACGTGACGCCGCCGGTAAGGGCGGAACGATCAAACGTTTCACCGAGCATTTGAACCCGCGGACCGCGCGTGTGGTTGCCTTGAACAAACCCACCGATGAAGAACGTGGGCAGTGGTTTTTCCAGCGTTACATCAACCATTTGCCGACCAGTGGCGAAATGGTCCTCTATGACCGGTCATGGTACAACCGCGCCGGTGTTGAGCGGGTGATGGGCTTTTGTGAACCAACACAATATCTGGAATTCATGCGCCAGACCCCTGATCTGGAACGGATGCTGGTGCGGTCAGGTATCCGGCTTTACAAATACTGGTTTTCGGTCACGCAGGACGAACAACGCCGCCGCTTTGCCAGTCGCGAGACAGATCCGTTGAAACAATGGAAGCTGAGCCCGATTGACAAGGCGAGCCTTGATAAGTGGGACGATTACACCGAAGCCAAAGAAGCGATGTTCTTTTACACCGACACCGCCGATGCACCCTGGACTGTGATCAAATCCGTCGACAAGAAACGCGCGCGTATCAACTGTATGCTGCATTTCCTCGACTCGCTGGATTATCCGGGCAAGGACCTTGAGGTGGCCCATGCGGCGGACCCGCTGATCGTGAGTTCAGCCAACCATGTGGTGCACGAGTCTCAGCATATTCTGGGTGCGGCCCTGCACCCGGATCAGCGCAAACCGCGTTGAGCAAACTAGTTTGACCTGAACGAGTGGCGTCGCCACGCTCTATTCTGATTGGAGCCTGTGGCGGACACCAGAGATGACAACGGGCCACTGCGCTGTTTGGCGCAGTGGCCCGTTTTACGCCGTCCAGAAAAATCTTGCCCTGGTAGCGCCCCGCCCCTAGGGCTGGGGTATGACAGCCCGTTTGACATATAGCCAACATTTGCGTGCCATTCTGACGCTGGGTCTGCCCTTGGTGGGTAGCCACATCGCGCAGATCGCCATCGTGCTGAGCGATGCGGTGATGCTGGGATGGTACGATGTCGAGGCGCTGGCGGCGCAGGTGCTAGCGGGCGAGATATTTTTCGTGCTGTTCATCTTCGGCTCGGGCTTTGCCTGGGCGGTGATGCCGATGGTGGCCGCAGCCCAGGCCGCCGGGGAAGAAGTACAGGTGCGCCGCGTCACCCGGATGGGGGGCTGGGCCTCGCTGGGGTTCGGGGTGCTGATGTTGCCGCCCATGCTGATGGCCGAACCGATCCTTTTGGCGTTGGGGCAGGAACCCCAGATTGCCGAATTGGGTGGAGACTATCTGCGCATTGCCGGGTGGGCGATTTTCCCGGCTCTTTTGGTGATGGTGTTGAAATCCTATCTGGCCGCGCAGGAACGCACGCAGGTGGTTTTCGTAGTCACCGTGGCGGGTGTCGCCCTGAACATTGTGCTGAACTACCTGTTCATTTTCGGAAATCTTGGCTTTCCCGAGATGGGCATTCGCGGTGCGGCGCTGGCCTCGGTCATTGGTAATTTCGTCTCATTCGCGGCGCTGGCGATCTATGCAGCGCGCAAGCTGCCCGAGCATGAACTGTTCGTGCGGGTCTGGCGCCCGGATTGGGAAGCGTTTGGGCAGGTGTTTCGCCTTGGCTGGCCCATTGGCCTGACCAGCTTGGCGGAATCCTCGCTGTTTCTGGCCTCCTCCATCATGATGGGCTGGATCGGCACGGTGGAACTGGCTGCGCATGGCATTGCAATCCAGATCGCGGCGATCACTTTCATGGCGCATCTTGGGTTCTCCAATGCGGCCACGGTGCGCGCCGGACAGGCCTATGGGCGGCGCGATCCCGTGGGTCTGAGGGATGGGGGCAAGGTGGTGATCATGGTGTCGGCGGCGATCGCGTTGGCGACGGTGGTGATGTTCCTGACGATTCCTGAGTTGCTGATCGGGGTGTTCATGGACCCTGACGAGCCGGAGCGCGCCGCAGTCATCGCCGTGGGTGTCGGTCTCTTGGCCGCTGCGGCCCTGTTTCAACTGGTGGATGCGGCACAGGTTCTGGCATTGGGACTGCTGCGCGGGGTGCAGGACACGAAAGTGCCGATGGTCATCGCGGCGATCAGCTATTGGGCCGTGGGCGTCCCGGCCAGCTATCTGCTGGGCTTCACCTTTGGGCTGGGCGGGGTTGGCATCTGGCTGGGACTGGCCATTGGTTTGGCGCTGGCAGGCGGCTTCCTGATGTGGCGCTTCTGGGGGCGGGCCGTGCCCAGTTTGCCGGAGCGATCCTAGTCGTTATCCTCACGGCTGAGAAGCCGATCCGCCTTCTTACGCACCAAAACGGTGCGTAGATCATGCATCGCCAGCAACAGCGCGTCGGTGACATTCTCCAGATCCGCGTCCGAAGCCCGGCTTTGCGCCCAGTGGGTTGTGGTGTTGAGGTAATCCACCGCGCGGTGGATATCGTCAATGTCCCGTTGCGCCAGAAGGGCTTCACGCTCGGCCATCCATTCTTCGATGACCTCCATGTCACGGTCGCTGAGATCGCGGTCGCCATGGGGTTTGATCTGGCCATTGCGGATGTTGATCACGGCGATCTGATCCATGTCGATGCGACGCTGACGGTTTTCGGTGTCCACACGAAACACGAAGGCGCCGTTTTCGCGGACCCGGAAGTAGTATTCGGGCAGGTCTGTCATGGGCAGGTATCGCGCTCGTCTTTTTGGGCCTCTCCGCGACAATGGCGCGAGATGGCGGTTTTTTCAACTCTCCGTTTGATCCACCAGCGGTAGCCAGGGTGTGGCTATGCGGTGTTCAAGCCGGGGTCACCCATCTCCAATACGCGCCAGAGAGAGCCATTTGGGTCATGTAAGGTAAACATACGTGGCACATCTCCGCCCAGCTCGAACGGAGAGTCGCCCAGCCTTGGGAAGCCCTCCTTGACGATCAGTCCCAGTTTCGCCCATTCCATATGAAGGGCATCGATATCAGCAATCCGCAGACAGGCCGAGAACCAACTGTCTGCGGGGTCAAGATCGGGATGCGGGAAAAACTCCAGCCAATGGCCATGCCATGTCATGATCATCCAATTGTCGCCGCGATATAGCGTCTCGAAACCCAGCCGGTGATAAAAGGCCTGCGTTTCGCCGAAATCGCGGGCAGGGAGGTTGGCTGTGATCATGTAAGCCCGCCACAGAATGCAGCGATCCGCTTGCAGGCCTCGGTGAGGTTATCATCCGAAGTGGCATAGCTCACCCGGAAACAGGGGCTCAGGCCGAAAGCCGCGCCAAACACCACGGCCACGCCGGTGTCCTCCAGCAGGGCGGTGGCAAAGGCTTCGTCCGTGTCGATCACCTTGCCGCTGGCTGTAGTCTTGCCGATCAGTCCGGCAATCGACGGGTAGACATAGAACGCGCCATTGGGCACAGGGCACTCAATCCCGTCGATGGTATTCAGAGCCTCAACCACCAGATCGCGGCGGCGTTTGAACATCTCATTATTGGGCGCGATAAACTCCTGCGTGCCGTTCAGCGCCTCGACCGCGGCCCATTGGCTGACCGAACAAGGGTTCGAGGTGCTTTGCGATTGGATCTTGCGCATTGCCCCAATCAATTCGACAGGGCCAGCCGCATAACCGATCCGCCAGCCAGTCATCGCGTAGGCCTTTGAGACGCCATTGCAGGTCAGGGTGCGCTCATAAAGTTGTGGTTCAACCTGCGCGGGGGTGCAGAACTCAAACCCGTCATAGACAAGGTGTTCATACATATCATCGGTCATCACCCAGACTTGGGGGTGACGCATCAGAACGTCTGTCAGCCCCTTCAATTCATCCCAGGTATAGCCCGCCCCGGTGGGGTTGGAGGGCGAGTTGAAGATGAACCACTTGGTTTTCGGCGTGATCGCAGCCTCAAGTGCCTCAGGCGTCAGTTTGAAACCGGTCTCGATGCCCGCCGGGGCAATCACCGGCTCGCCCCCTGCCAGCAGCACCATATCGGGATAGCTGACCCAATAGGGGGCGGGGATCACAACCTCGTCGCCGGGGTTCAGAGTGGCCATCAGGGCGTTATAGAGAATCTGTTTGCCGCCGGTGCCGATGCTAACCTGCGCAGGTTCATAGCTGAGATCATTGTCGCGTTTCAGCTTGGCACAGACCGCCTGTTTCAGCTCGATAATACCATCGGGCGCGGTATAGCGGGTTTTGCCATCGCGGATCGCCTGAATGCCCGCTTCGGCGATATTCGCGGGAGTCGAAAAATCGGGTTCGCCCGCGCCAAGGCCGATAACATCCTCGCCAGCGGCCTTCATTTCGTTCGCTTTGGTCGAAACTGCGATGGTTGGCGACGGTTTGACGCGTGATAGTGTCGCGGAAAGGAAGGTCATCAGGCGCTCCGGGTTTTATCTCTGACATGCATCTCTTAGGTACTGGTTCCAACGTGATCAAGCATCATTCCCGAAAGGAAGACCAATGAACGCACTTCAAAAAGAAAGCTGGTACAGCCCTGAAGCGACGACCTTTGGGGACCGCCTGTCGGGCGCGCGCGAAGACGCGGGCATGGCGCAGGAAGAAATGGCGCGTCGTATCGGTGTGAAGCTCAAGACCCTGCGCAACTGGGAAGACGACTTTTCCGAACCGCGCGCCAACAAGCTGTCGATGATGGCTGGGATGCTGAACGTGTCGTTGCTGTGGTTGCTGACCGGTGAAGGCGATGGCCCCAATGCCCCCACCGCAGGCGAACTGTCAGGCGATGTGGCCGACATCCTGAGCGAAATTCGCGATCTTCAAACCGAGATGACCCTGTGCGCTGATCGGTTGAACCAGCTTGAACGCCGCTTGCGCGCGACCTTGCAGGTTGAAGCAGCCGAGTAAGCCCGGTGAGCGAGACACGTGCCACACGTTTGAAGCGTCTGCATATGCGCTCGATGCGGCGGGGCATCAAGGAAATGGATATCATCCTGTCCCGCTTTGCCGAGGCGAGGCTTGAAACGCTGAGTGAAGACGATCTGGCGCTTTATGAGGTGCTGTTGGAAGAGAACGATCAGGATCTTTACCAATGGGTTACCGGGCAGGAGCGCGCGCCGGATCAATTGCAGCCCCTGATTGACAAAATCGCAGCCCTGACGGCAAAGGGCGGATAATAGATCGCATTTTAGGCGCTATTGCCTTTGTTTAACCGATTATTTGGCAATTTACCTCAAGGTCCCTCCGAGCAGTTATGTACGGAGACGGATATGAGTTTTCAAACCCAGGTGCCCCAGCCGGCGGAACAGCAGAGTTTCATGACCGGCTATCTGGATGCGCTGGCGCTGGTGGAACGGTTGCACCGGTTGCTGTTGGACGTGATCAAGGATGAGTTTGAGCGTGTTGGCGTCCTTGAAATCAACGCGGTACAGGCGCTGTTGTTGTTCAATATCGGCGACAACGAGGTGACGGCGGGCGAGTTGAAAACGCGCGGCTACTACCAGGGCAGCAATGTCAGCTACAATCTGAAAAAGCTGGTCGATATGGGGTACATGCATCATCAACGCTGCGAAATTGATCGCCGCTCGGTGCGAGTGCGACTGACCGAAAAGGGGCGCAACATCCGTAATGTGGTGGGCAAGCTGTTTGAGCGCCACGCCGACGGCATGCAGGGTAAAGGCGTTATCGGGACGGACGGGATTGATCAGATCACCAGTGCGCTGCGCAGGGTGGAGCGATACTGGACCGACCAGATTCGGTATATCTACTAAAGACTAACCAGAAGGGGCAGGCCCTTGGCCTGCGTTGGAATCTCGGCTTAATGCGCGCGGGGCAAGGGGCCGCGAAGTGACAGAACCGGTGTATCCAGCTCACGGATCAGCTTGCGTTTCATAGCGTTTGCAAAGTCCACGTGGTTGGTCGCCACTTCTATGAAAGCGCCAGGGCCACGAATGACGAAGGCGCCAAAGTAGGTCTCAAGGGTTTTTACGTTGTTGAGGTTCTTGGTCGTATTGGCGCGGCTTTGCGGGCCGATAACCAAGGCATTCACCGTGATTTGCCCCAGGTCATCCACGCTCAGAGCGCCCGGATGCGCCCCGATATTGGCGGGCCCATCCCCCGAGATGTCCAAAGTTCGTTGCCAGCATTCCGGGTGCTGGGCCAAAGCCTGGGCCCCGTATTGCAGGGCCGCAGAAATCGCCGTGGAGGGGCCGTCGATCTTGAGACTGGCGGTTTGGCGCAGGGTATTGGCAATGTCGCCAAGCTGATCGGCGCTGGTGATTTCGCGCCAGGCGATCAACTCGCGCTGATCTGACATTCCACTCCATTCATAGATCATCAGGCGTATCGGGGCCTGCGGGAATTGCAGGAACGCCTCTTGCACATCCGGGGCTGTGAGGGCAGCGGCCAGACCATCCAGTTGCAACCGGTACTCTGTCGCATCAACCGATCCTGAGACATCAAGGCCCAATGCCAGTGCCTGCCGACATGCGGCCTCCGCTGCGGGCGCCAAGGCCAGGCAAGCCCAAAGGAAGATCCAAGGCAGTCTCATCCGGGCGGGTCGGGCTGAGGCAGGCCGGAATCTGACGGGGCAACATCCCCCAGAACGATATCATTGATTTCGCGGTAGAGCTTTCTGGTCATCGCATCGCGAAATTCCTCGAATCCGTTGGCCGTGATCACGAAAGCATTGCGCCCGCGCACGACATTATAGTGGTAATAACGCAAAACCTCGGGGCTGTGCCCAAGGATCACTAGGCCGTTTACCGTGATGCCCTCAAAGGGAAAATTGCGATAGGCGGCCTGTGGACCAAAGCCGTAATTGTTGATCCCGTCGCCCGACATATCAATCACCTTGCGATCGCAATCGGGGCCCCGCTCCATCAGGGTTGCGCCGTATCCTAAAGCCTGACCAACGGCCGTTGGAAAGTCATCATGGCTGCGTTCCATCTTCGCCAGAATCCGCACGGCGGCATCGATATCCGCGTGGCTGCGCAACCAGACCCAATCGAGATGGGTCTTGTGCTGGAAAAACCCGCTCCATTCATAGACCGCCAGCGCCACGTCGCCCGGGCCACCGCTGAGAATGGCGTCTCGAACCTCGTCCGCGTCCAGTGCGGCGGCCAAACCAACCCGTTGCAGGTCATACTCCACCGCATCCACGGACGAGGATACATCCAGTGCCAAGACCAGAGCCAGACGGCAATTGGCCTGTGCGATCCCGGCCCAGAGGATCAGCGCCAAGGTTATGATCGCCTTAATCCGCAAGGGCCATAAGACGTTTGCGTGCGGCCTCGTCCAGCCGCGCGCGCAACACCATTTCATGCTCAAACAACACGTCTTCAGTCAACGTACCGCGCCCGATATTATGCGTGATGAGTGGACGTGTCCCATCGGCACTGCGCTGATCGCTGACAATCCCGATATGGGGCAGGTTGGACCCGTTCAGCCGCCAACTGACGATATCACCTGCCTCGAAATCATTCGGGTCGTCGCTTGGCTCTTGTGCTGCCCCGATCCGGCGCAGCAGGGTTTCAAGATTGGGCACCCGACGGTGATCGATATTGCGATCCGTCGTCGAAAGCCCCCAAATCTTGGGATAATCAGAAAACGCCGCCTTCATGTCCCGGTTCACGGCCAGTTGCAGATCAATGTCATAAGCATCCCGTAAGGCGCGGATGATTACATCGCTACAGACCCCACGCGCCCGAGGGATGTCACCTCCGGGAAAATCAAGGCCGACATAGCTGGGATCATAGATGACCGTCACGCCGACCTGCGACTGGGCCGCCTTGGCCAGCCCTTCGGCCTGAACCGGGCTGGTCAGCAGCAACAGAAGGGCGGCCCATCTTACCAATGGCCCGTGTTCTCCATGCTGGCCCAAGGTTCGGCCGGTTCCAGTGAATCCCCTGCCTGCAACAGTTCGATCGAGATGTTGTCGGGGCTGCGCACAAAGGCCATGTGGCCGTCACGCGGAGGTCGGTTGATCACCACGCCATTGTCCATAAGGTGCTGACATGTCTCGTAAATATTGTCGACGCGATAGGCCAGGTGGCCAAAATGGCGGCTGTCATCGGGCAAGGCGTCATCGCCATCCCAGTTATAGGTCAGCTCGACCGGGCACTCTTCCTGGCCTTCGGGAGCCATGAAAACCAGCGTGAAGCGTCCGCCTTCATTGTCCCAGCGCCGGGTTTCCTTCAGCCCCAGCAGGCCATAGAACGCCATGGATGCTTCGAGGTCCTTCACCCGAACCATCGTGTGCAGGTATTTCAATCCCATCTCTTGTCTCCTGTTGCGTTGCTTGTGATCCTAAGGCCTTTGCCTGCCGCGTCCAGTCCGTGATCGGAATTGTGATTTTGCGCTGGCAGTCCCGCGCCGACCTGTCTTATCTTCCAACTGACAATCCGGAGGCCCTTTTGCAGCAATATCTCGACGCTTTGCGCACCGTGCTGGATCACGGCGTGATTTCGACCGACCGTACCGGCACTGGCACGACCTCGTATTTCGGGCTGCAATGCCGCTATCCGCTGGCGGATGGATTTCCACTGGTGACCACGAAAAAGCTGCACCTGCGCTCGATTGTGCACGAGCTGCTGTGGTTCCTGTCGGGTGATACCAACATCAAATATCTTCAGGAAAATGGGGTCAGCATCTGGGATGAATGGGCGGATGAAAACGGCGATCTCGGTCCGGTATACGGCCATCAATGGCGGCATTTTCCCAAAGTAAATCAGGATGGTATTGGTGAGGTTGACCAGATCGCCAAACTGGTCGAGATGATCAAGGCCACGCCGGATAGCCGCCGTTTGATCGTATCGGCCTGGAACCCCGGCGAGGTGGATCAGATGGCTTTGCCGCCGTGTCACACCCTATGGCAGGTTCGGATTTCGGGCGGCAAGCTGCACCTGCAGCTTTACCAACGCTCGGCCGATATGTTCCTGGGGGTGCCGTTCAACATCGCCTCTTACGCGTTGTTGCAGGCCATGCTGGCCCATGTGGCCGGGTATGAGCCGGGCGATTTCGTGCACTCCATTGGCGATGCGCATATCTATTCCAACCATATGGATCAGGTGAAAACGCAGCTTGAGCGCAGCCCGCGTCCCTTGCCGCAATTGCGGATCAATCGGCAGGTCAGTTCAATCTTTGACTTCCGGTATGAGGATTTCGAATTTCTGAACTATGATCCGCTGCCCGCGATCAAGGCACCGGTGGCCGTATGATCAGTCTGGTTGTCGCCCGTGATCGCAACGGGGCCATTGGCAAAGACGGGGATATTCCGTGGCGCGCGCCAGAAGACCTGAAGATGTTCCAACGCGAAACTCTGGGCGGCGCGTTGATCATGGGGCGGAATACATGGGAAAGCCTTCCGGTTAAGCCTCTGAAAAATCGCCTGAATTGCGTTGTCTCGCGTGATGCGTCGCTGACCGAACATGTGTTTTCGGACATCCCGGCGGCTATCGCGGCTGGCTATGACTCGGGACATACAAGGATTTACGGCATTGGGGGGCAGTCGATCTATGCCGAGATGCTGCCAATGGCCCATCGCCTTCTGATCACCGAGGTCGATCTTGAGGTTGAAGAGGCTGATGCACGCTTTCCCAACATCGACGAAGCAGAATGGATAGAAACTCGCCGTATGGTTCTGCGCAACGATGCCCCACACTGTACCCTACGCGAGCTGATACGGCGCTGACCGGCGCGCAGTGGAAACGCATATTTTCAAGCTTAGAAATTGACAGCAATGCAGGCATCCGTACGATGACGACCAGGTAAGAATTACACAACCAGTTGACGGGGGTCACATGTCTTTTACTAAATCTATTGCCGCAGGCATCGCCATTGCCGTGATTGGCACCGGTGCAATAGCCGGGGAAGCCAAGATCTATACCTATGCCAGCAAGGAGAATTTCTGCCCGGCGGGCCTGCAACCGATCACCATTTCGGGGGTGATCTGTTGTGGCACCCCAAATACAAGCCATACTTACCAGAAAGTCATGGCACATCCAGTCAAGAAAAAGACCCATCACGTGCGCCAGTCGCGGGCCGTGGATACCTGCCGTGAAGGTGAAAAGGGCTGTTACTAAATCCGTGTTCTGAGAACGAAACAGATGAAAGGGCGCGGCATTGGCAGCGCCCTTTTTCTATGTGTCATCGCGTCTGCTGGAATCGCTTCGGCCTAATCACTCTTTGCCTGTCCCAAAGAGACAGGCAGAAGAGATGTTTAAACCTCTTTGAAATCAGGGTGTTAGAGCAGTGACAGGTTTGACGCCATCTGCCGGCCATCACGGCCATCTTCCAGCTCAAAGCTGACTTTCTGGTTGTCGGCCAACCCAGTCAGACCTGATCTTTCCACGGCTGAGATATGCACAAAAACATCTTTGCCGCCATCTTCGGGTTCGATGAACCCGTAACCCTTCGTCGTATTGAACCATTTTACGGTGCCATTGGGCATACCGCATCTCCTTCTGTCGTCACTTCCCCGGAAATGCCGGGCTATGTCACCCTTGGAATTGACCCGACCTTGAATGGTCGAAACAGCCCCAGGATCACAGCTAAGATCATTGCATCCGGAGTGTAAAAAGCAAGTGAAACCCCGTGACCTAACAGCCAAGTGACTGTATTCAGATGGCGATTAAATGGGGGATCACATGATCTTATATGGGCTGAAAAACTGCGATACCTGCCGTAAGGCGTTGAAATCAATTCCGGATATCGAGTTGCGGGATGTTCGCGCTGACGGTGTTCCAACCGACGTGCTGAAATCCGCCTATGCCCAATTCGGCGACGCATTGCTCAACACACGCTCAACCACCTGGCGTGGGCTGAGTGAGGCCGAGCGCGCCGGTGATCCGCTCGACCTGTTGGCGAAGCACCCGACATTGATGAAAAGGCCGCTGATCGAGGTCAACGGCCAGTTCCATCTTGGTTGGGGGAAAGATGTGCAGAGTGCGCTTGCGCCTTAATCGACATCCGCCGGGGCAATGCGACCGCCCAGCAGACGGTCAAGCGATAGCGGCCCTGCGCCTTTGATGACAATTACCAGCAGCAGGAACACCCAAAGCGTGCGTTCGTCGATCAAGGCGATGCTGGTATCAAACCATGTGCCCAGTTTGGCACCATGCCCCGTCACGTCGACGACGGTTTGCACGATGATAAATCCGATCGTTCCAAGGGCCGCGAGCCGCGAGAAAAGCCCGATCACGATCAGCACCGGCAGCACGAATTCCGTCACGGTCCCCGCAAAGATCACGAGGCGTTGGAAAAAGGTCATTTCCTCAACGTTCCACAACACCGCTTCGGCCGCCTTGGGAAAGATCTGACCAAATGCGCCGGAGGAGGGTGTGAAGATCGAGTCGTCAATCTTCAACAGGGCCGAGTTCCAGTAATAGACAAAGAGAACCGCCAGAAACGCCAAGCGCGCGAGGGTGGGCAAAAGCCAGTCAGCGCGGTCGAGCCGGGAAAATACGGAATGGTGTAGGGAGATGAGGGCGTTCATTCAGAGGACTCCACGATGATGCGCGTGACAGCGTTGTTGGAAAGAAGCAGGCCAAGGGCGTGCGACAGGTCGAATTCTGGATCATGCTGCGTGGCCGCATCATGGGCGGTACCAAGCGGGGCATCGGAGGCGAGCGCATCGATAAACGCGGCAGTTGCGGTCGGGATTGGTGTTAGCTGTGGGTCGAACTTGGGCCGGGTGATCAGCACGTTTTGTGCGCCCGGTTCGGGTTTGGGCCCGTCTTCCAGATTGAATGCCCAGATCGCATGAATGGGCCAGGGTGAGCGGACCATACGCACCGCCGGGGCAAGACCGAACCGCGTGTTCAACAGTGCCTCGGGCGCGAGGGTCTGCAGAACGCTGGCATCGGCAGGGGCGGCATCGGCAGCGTGATAGGACAGGCGGATCGCCTGTTCCAGCCGGGCCACATCGGGCAGGTAACCGATATGTTGCAGGGGCTCAAAACCAGTCAGGAAGTCGGGCATTTCCGCCCCGTATTGCGACAGCATCGGTACACTTGGCGGGTGCTGGCGCAGAAAGACGCTGGCGACTTTCTTGAAGTTCTCTTCACCGATCAACTTGAGGATGGCCGGAAAACTCAGTTCCAGCGCCTCGGTCAGGCTGGAGGCGACATTGTTGCGATAAACCGCGAAACGGCGCCCAGCCGGGTGCCCTTGCCCGTCGGAAAGGCCTTCTGGCACCGGCTGCTTTGGATCAAGAAGCGCGGTGTGAAACCGGGTCTGCGAGACAGTCATGCCGCGATCTTTTCAAGCGCGCGCGCGGCGCGGGTAGCCTCATCTGCCAGAACAGGCCATTCGGGGATATTGTCATCCCATTCCACCAGAACGGGCACCGGCCCCGAGCGTTCCAGCGCGTAATCCAGAAGGGTCCAGACCGGATCGGCCACTTCGCGCCCATGGCTGTCGATCAACAGCGGCGCGCCGTGATCATCCTCGTCCTCGTCATGCCCGCCAAGATGGATTTCACCCACCTTGCTCAGCGGGAAGGCATCGACATAGGCGTGGGTATCAGTTTTCAGATTGGTGGCCGAGACGAAGATGTTGTTCACATCCAGCAACAGACCACAGCCGGTGCGGTTGCTGATCTCGTTCAGGAAATCGGGTTCTTCGAAGGTGCTTTCCTCGAAGGCAAGATAGCTGGACGGGTTTTCCAGTAGCATTTGACGGCCCAAAACCTCCTGCACCTGATCAATGTGATCGCAGATGCGGGTCAGGCTGGCCTCGGTATAGGGCAGGGGCAGCAGATCATTCAGGAAATGGCTGTCATGGGTGGACCAGGCCAGATGTTCAGAAAAGCTGGCCGGGTTCAGCCAGTCACACAAATGCTTCAGGCGGGCCAGATGATCGGCGTCCAAAGGCAGTTCGCCACCAATAGACAGGCCGACACCGTGCACGGAAATCGCAAATTTTTCAGCAAGATGGCGCAGCTGCGCTATCGGACGGCCACCGTCGCCCATGTAATTCTCGGCGTGAATTTCCAACCATTCAACAGGCGCGGCATTCTGCGTGATGTCGGCAAAATGCTGGGGCTTGTAGCCCACACCGGGTGCTGCAGGCAGAGCAGGAAAACGGGAGGAGGCATCAAGCATGATGTGGCCTGTCGTTATACGGAAAGGGAAGGGGCGCGCAGCAGATACGCGCGCCCCCAACGTAGTCGGTCGATCAGGACGGCAGATCGCGGTTCAGCTCTTCCAGCGAGCCAACGCGGTCGCCGGGCAGCTCGATTGTGGTGCAGGTGCCTGCGTCAACCAGGGTCCAGGCGTTGCCTTGGTAATCCACGGTCGAAGAGCCTGCACATGTTGTGCCAGCACCAGCCTTGCAGTCATTTTCGCCAGCCAGCGAGATGCCATAGCATTTCTCTTTTTCAGCGGCGACAGCAGTAGAGGTTTGAGCCGCCAGAGCAGCAGTAACAGCACCAGCGATTGCGACAGTTTTCATCATATTGGACATGGGGGACTCCCTTAAGGTTAAACACGTTACGCGGGGGACGGGTGTGTCGGTGGCTTATGAAAGGTGCAGCACCTTCACCGACATCAGCCTGTTCCGCATAGCTAAAAGATAAGGGTGGTCAGGCGCATTATGCCACTCACGAACCTGTTAGACACGGATGCGTCAGGATGTGTGAGACGCGCGCAGACGGTAAGTGCTTGAAATTAATGGAAACGCTTGATGGAGGTGAGCGAAAAACCGCAATTTGTTGCAGGTTTTTCGCCCTGAGATCACCAAATGTTACAATTGATCCGGGGGTGTCGCGGCCCTGGCGAGATCGTTCGTGACCTCTTGTAACGATTCAACGCTGGTTTGTTTCTCGCCCAGACGCCGAACGGTGACCGTGCCGTCTTCGACTTCCTTCATCCCGCAGGCCAGGATGACCGGGACCTTGCCCACTGAATGTTCGCGGACCTTGAAGTTGATCTTTTCGTTGCGGATATCGGCCTCGGCCCGGATGCCTGCTTTTTGCAGGGCTGCCACCACGTCGAGCACATACTCATCCGCATCCGAGATGATCGAGGCGACCACCACCTGGCGCGGGGCCAGCCAGAAGGGCATTTTGCCAGCATGTTCTTCGATCAGGATGCCGATGAACCGCTCAAAACTGCCAAGCGTCGCGCGGTGCAGCATGACGGGGCGGTGTTTCGCGCCATCCTCGCCAATATAGGTGGCATCCAGCCGTTCAGGCAGAACGAAATCCACCTGGTGGGTGCCGCATTGCCAATCCCGGCCAATCGCGTCGGTCAGCACAAACTCCAGCTTGGGTCCGTAAAATGCGCCCTCACCGGGGTTCAACTCGGGTTCGATCCCGGCAGCGCGGGTGGCTGACAGCAGCGCGGCCTCGGCCTTGTCCCAAACCTCGTCACTGCCCGCCCGTTTTTCGGGCCGATCCGAGAATTTCACACTGAAGTTTTCAAACCCAAGGTCCTTGTAGACCTCCGAGAGGAAGCGGATGAACTCGGCGGTCTCGGACTCAATCTGGTTTTCGCGGCAGAAGATATGCCCGTCATCCTGCGTGAACCCACGCACACGCATGATCCCGTGCAGCGCGCCCGAAGGTTCATAGCGGTTACACGATCCAAACTCGGCCATGCGCAGGGGCAGGTCGCGATAAGACTTCAGGCCCTGATTGAAGATCTGCACGTGACAGGGGCAATTCATCGGCTTGAGTGCGTTCACCGCCTTTTCGCGGGCATGCTCTTCGTCCACTTCGACGATGAACATATGCTCTTGGTACTTTTCCCAGTGGCCGGACTCGACCCAAAGCTCACGATCCACCACCTGGGGTGTATTCACCTCGACATAGCCACCTTTGCGCTGTTGACGGCGCATGTAGTCCTGTAGCTGGGTGTAGATGGTCCAGCCATTCGGGTGCCAGAAGATTTGCCCGCGCGCCTCTTCCTGCATGTGGAACAGGTCCATCTCGCGACCCAGCTTGCGGTGATCGCGCTTGGCAGCTTCCTCAAGGAAGTGCAGGTATTTCTTCAGCTTATCCTTGTTCTCGAACGCCACGCCGTAAATGCGTTGCAGCATCTCGCGGTCGCTGTCGCCGCGCCAATAGGCCCCGGCCACGCTCATCAGTTTGAAGGCGTCGGCGGGCAATTGGCCAGTGTGCTGCAAATGCGGACCACGGCACAAATCCTGCCAGTCGCCGTGCCAATACATGCGCAAAGGCTCGTCGCCGGGAATGGCGTCGATCAGTTCGACCTTAAAGGGTTCGCCAGTCTCCTCGTAGTGCTTGACGGCGCGCGCACGCTCCCAAACCTCGGTGCGGACGGGATCGCGCAGGTTGATGATCTCTTTCATCTTCTTTTCAATCGCGCCCAGGTCTTCGGGCGTGAACGGCTCGGCGCGATCAAAATCGTAGTACCAGCCGTTTTCGATCACCGGGCCGATGGTCACTTTCACGTCGGGCCAGATCTCCTGCACGGCGCGGGCCATGACATGGGCAAAGTCGTGCCGGATCAGCTCAAGCGCTGCGGCCTCGTCTTTCATGGTGTTGATTTCAATCGCGGCGTCGGCGTTGATCGGCCATTGCAGATCGTAGTGCTGACCATCCAGCGTTGCCGAAATGGCTTTCTTACCAAGCGAGTTTGAAATGCTGGCGGCCACGTCCGCCGCCGTGACGCCTGCGTCATAGCTGCGTGCGTTGCCGTCGGGAAATGTCAGGGATATCTGGCCCATTGGCCTGAAGCTCCTCGTCAGTTTGGCGCCCACGAAGCGCCCGGTTGCGGGTATGTCAGTCGATGTGCGCTATTTGGCTGGCGCCCCACCATATGTCAAGCGGGAAGGCGCGCGCGGTATGCAATTGTATGGGTTTACGGGTAAGTGCCTGTGCCCGTTGAGAGAACGCCAAACGGTGTGCAAACGCATGCTCAGCCGGTGTGCAAACGTATGCAGGGAAAATTGTAACTTATTGTCGCAACTGGATTTTCTTGTAGATATTTCCGATCGGAAACCTATCTTAGAAGCTAAGAAGAAGATCAGCACTAACGCTTCTAAATGAGAAATCGGAGCCCTGCTATGCCCAAGTATAATGACAATTTTGAACTGTCCGTTGAAGACGTGGAAATTATCGAAGGTGCCCTGCGCCGCGAGAAACGCGCCCTTTCGACCAAGGCGCTGAGCACCGAGAAATGCGAAATGGCCAGCGGCGAAGAAACAGAAGAGCTCGACAGCTCGGTGCGTCAGATTCACGATTTGTTGGGCCGCCTGCATAACCAGAAGGTTTTCTATCGCCCGCAGACAGGCGCTTACGTCGGTGGCTAGGCCCTGACCCGGGGAACAGCCGGGCACGCTGTTGATCAGGGCGGACCGTCGCCCTGATCCTGTTTGGCGATCAATGAGTAATTCATTCAGGTCGCAACTCTTGCAAAAAGCTTTACCGTCACAACGCGTGTGCCCCGTCGAAGTACCGCTTGTGTTCAGAAGTGCCCCGAGGTGTGCATCTGCATGCCGTTAATGTGTCCAAACGCATACGATTGTTCACTGTAACATATTGTCATAAAAAGGCATTTTTCTTTCTCCCTGAAACTGTTAACGCTGATTCCATGGCATCCCGCCATTCAGGAAAGGCAGGCGTATTCCGCGCCCTCAGGACAACGGTCATGGACAATAGCGAGCAACAAAACAGCCCGGCAAACGGGCAAGATCAGCAGGCAGATCCGTCACATCCGCGCAGCGCGATTTCATCGGATATGGCTGGCATTTATCCGCGCCCGATGAGCATACGCCCCCCGCGCCAATGGACGCTGGATCGGATCGAAGCCACCATCGGCTCGATCGCCTAGACAATATCCTCCATTGCGGTGATGTTGGTGCCCCGGATCACCAGTGTCGAGGCATAAAATGGCGCAGCACCGTTTTTTCACCACACCCGAAGGGCGCGATATCGCCTATCATCTTCACGATGGTTCGGCCCCCGGCGTGGTCTTTCTGGGTGGATTGAAATCCGACATGGAAGGCACGAAGGCCGTGCATCTGGAAGCGTGGGCACAGCGCTCGGGCAGGGCATTCCTGCGGTTCGATTACTCGGGCCATGGCGAAAGTTCGGGCACGTTTGAAGAGGGGTGTATCGGAGATTGGGCCGAGGATGCGATGGCCGCGATTTCGCTTCTGACAACGGGGCCTCAAATTTTGGTTGGCTCATCCATGGGCGGGTGGGTGTCGCTGTTGATGGCCAAGCGCATTCCCGAACGGATTGCCGGAATGGTCACCATCGCCGCCGCGCCGGATTTCACCGAAGACAGCATGTGGGCCGAATTCAGTGACGCCCAGAAAGCAGAAATGGCGCAGACCGGGCAGGTCGCTTTGCCCAGTGAATATGATGATCCCTACATCATCACCCAGCGCATGATCGACGATGGGCGTCAGCAACTGGTTCTGCGTGAGCCGCTGGAATTACCTTTTCCTGTCAGATTCTTACAGGGCACAGCGGATGTGGATGTGGATATGTCTGTCGCCCTGCGCCTGCTCGAACATGCCACTGGTCCGGATATGCGCCTGACCTTGGTCGATGGGGCCGACCATCGGTTTTCGGATATGGATTGTTTGACGTTGATCGAAACCTCGGTCGAGGAAGTTCTGGGACGTGTGCAGCCCTGAGGGTGTACCAATTGGTGGCGATAGTGACAGGTATTGACGGCAGGGTGGTGCAAGTTGTGACCACTGATGCCCTGTCGCCCGGCACGTTCAAAGCCATAGGCGATGTCATGATCGGATGAATCAGGAGTGTGAAGTGATGGACCAGCGCGTTTCCTTGATTACCCTGGGGGTTACCGATGTGCCCCGCGCAACGGCGTTTTACGAGGCTTTGGGCTGGCAAAGGGTTGATAGCCCCGAGGGGATCGTGGTGTTCGATCTGCTGGGTCAGGCCCTTGGCCTTTATCCGCGCGCCGACCTGGCCCGTGACATGGGCGTTGAGGAAAGCACGCTTGGCACCGGGGCTGCCACGCTGGCCTGTAATGTGCGCGACAAAGCCGAGGTGGCGCAGGTGCTAAAAAGTGCCGAGGCTGCAGGCGCGACGATCCTGAAGCCGGCCCATGACGTGTTCTGGGGCGGGCATATCGGGTATTTCGCCGACCCGGACGGCCATGTCTGGGAAGTGGCGTTCAATCCGTTCTCGACCTTACGCGAAGACGGCGCCTTTCGCTGGCTTGGCTACGAATGAAATCGCCGCGCAGCATGTGGAGCCTCGAAACGCTGGGGCGGGTCCGCCTCAGTCGCCATTTCTACATGCGCGATTTTCTCTATTCCGAGATTGGCAGCTTTCACCAGATCCCGAACATTCCTGAAAACCCCGATCTGGCGATCGAAAACGGGCGTCGTTTGTGTGAAAGTCTACTGGATCCGCTGGAAGAGACCTTTGGCCGGATCGCCATCCGGTCTGGTTATCGCAGTCCCACGCTCAACCGCTTCGGAAATGAGAACAAGCTGAACTGCGCGCGCAACGATGCCAATTACGGCCACCACATCTGGGACCGCCCGGGTATAGAGGGCGCGGGCACGTCGCTGGTGATCCCGTGGTTTGCGGATCAGTATGATCAGGGGCGCGACTGGCGTGACCTGGCCTGGTGGATTCACGACCATCTGCCCTATTCCGATCTGTGGTTCTTCCCCAAGCTTTGCGCGATGAACCTCAGCTGGCGCAAACAGCCCCGACAGACGATCTCAAGCTATATCGCGCCCAAGGGGATGTTGTTGCGTGAAGGCGATGACCCGGCTGAGAACAAGGCCTGCCGGCAAGCCCGATACGCGGATTTCCCGCCACTATGCGGCATAGATTTGCCGTAAGCCATTGACCCGGCGGTTGCCTGTGGCAAGGTGGGTCTGAGGCAAATCAGGCAGTCGGAAAGGCGTCCATACCATGAGCGAACCTTTGGTTTTCTTGCCGGGGATGATGTGTGACGCGCGGCTGTTTGGTCCACAACTGGCCGCGCTGAGCCCGGATTACACGCTGACTGTTGCGCCGATCACGAAAGGCGATCGGGTGGAAGAGATCGCCTCGGGGCTATTGGATACATTGCCGCGCAAATTCGCGGTGGCAGGGCATTCCATGGGCGGGGTTGTGGCGATGGAATTGCTGCGCCGCGCGCCAGACCGGATCACGCGGATCGCCCTGATGGCCACCAATGCACTAGCCGAGACCCCGCAATCGGCGGCGGATTACGAGCCTCTGATCATCAAGGCGCGGTCTGCCCCGCTGGCCGATGTGGTGCCGGAAATCATGCCGCCCGATCATCTGGCCCCGGGTCCCTATCGGGGCGAGGTGATGGCGTTGCTGACAGATATGGCCGAAAACATCGGGGCCAGTGTGATCGTGCGCCAGGTCAAGGCGTTGCAAAGACGACGTGATCAACAGGCGGTGCTGCGCCGCTGCAAAGTGCCCGCGCTGGTGCTGTGCGGTGCGTATGACGGCATGACGCCGGTCAAGCGGCACAGTTTCATGGCTGAGCTGATCCCCTATGCCGAGTTGAAGGTGATCGAGGGGGCCGGGCATCTGCCGACACTGGAACAACCTGAGGCAACCACGCAGGCCTTGCTGGATTGGCTGAAGCAGCCTTACGTACTGCAAAAACGCGCCGAGGCGTGACCTTGGTCAATGCTCTTTTGCCCGCTTGCGTCATTAACCACGAACAAATCTAAGCGTGTTCGATTAAAGTTTTCCGCAATATATTGGGATAACTTTAATCACATCTTTACGTTTCCGGAGCTGCCATGCAATCGACGCCCCAACATGCCGCCCGTGTTCTGGGCCTGAGCCTTGAGGCAACGCTTGAGGATGTCCGCGCGGTGCGCCGGAAGATGGCGCTGAAGTACCATCCGGATTGCGCGGATGATCAGGAGCAGGCCACCCGTCATATGGCGCGCATCAATGCAGCGGCAGATACTTTGACCGCCTATCTGATGAACAAATCAGCGTTTCAGGCCAAGGCGGCGCGTGCCCGTCGCACGGCCTCACAGCAGGCGCGCCCGTCTGCGCGCCGCCCGGAGGCGACAAAGCGTAAGCCTGCCGAAAAAACCTCGCACAACGCGGAGGCCCCTAAGGTCGAAAAAGTGAAACCCGCCACCGATCCGGTTCAAAAATACGCGCAGTCAGATGCCGCATGGAAGGCTGAACGCGCGCTGGCCCGGTTTGCAACCGAGTCCTATTCCAGGGTCTTGCAGGGGATTGGCCGTGCCGAGGCGCGCCCGACCGTGGATGTCACAGTGCTGAGCTTTGCGAAGGTGGCCTGATCAAGGGCCGTCGACCCCGATATCAGAACACCGTTAGGCGTCCGGCCAGGAACGGATGTTCGGCGATCGCAGGCTCCACAATCGTCTTTTGCAGGATCGGGCGCAGGGTTTCGGCCACGCGGCCCGGCATATCCTGTAAGATTTCCTTGCGTGCGGTCAGGGAAATGGTGCGCGAGAGCGGTTCGAACGGCAAATCCAGCACATCGATCTGATCGGCAAAGCGACGGGCACGCATCAGGGCCAGCGGCGGCAAGATGGTCCAGCCGGTGCCCTGACTGACCAGTGCCAGAATGGCGTGATAGCTGTCGATTTCAAAGCGATGGGTCAGAGTCAGGTTCTGGCGTGCAAGATGCGCATTCACCAGGCGGCCCATGTAATGGCGTTGCGTGTATTGCACCATGGGCATGCGTTTCAGTTGCCGGGGCACATCGCCATCGCGGTGAATCACACCCTTGGGCGCGGCCACCACAAAGCCTTCGCGCATCAGCGGGTGTACCTCAACCCAATCGCTTTCGGCGCCCAGTTCAGCGGCCACGATAACATCCAGTGCGCGCGCATCCAGTTGATCATAAAGGTGATGGCTGGCCCCGGTTTCCAGCAGGAACTGACAGGTTTTCAACTCACCCGCCATATGGGTCAGCAATTGCGGAGTGACGTCGGCCTCAAGATCCTCGATCATGCCAAGGCGGAACCGGGTGAGGGTGGATAGATCGGCCATCGCCAGTTCGGCGCGCGCCTGTGCGGCCTCGTTCAGAATGGTCTGGGCACGGCGGTGCATGATTTCGCCCGCCGGTGTCAGGCGAATGGGCCGCGCGTTGCGTTGCAGCAATGTGGCCCCTACAGCCCCCTCAAGATTGGTGAGTTGTTGGCTGACCGCCGAGGGGCTGGCCCCAAGCCGTTTGGCCGCTGCCGAAATCGAGCGCTCATCGGCCGCGGCCATGAACACTTCGATTCCCCAAAGGGTTATCCGGCCGGGGCTGTCAACCATCCGGGCCTATTTGCCCAGTTTGGACAGCTTATCCTGCAATTCGGAAAGCTGTTTCTTGATGTCGTCGAGCCCCTCTTCCTGTTCGGATTCTTGTTCGGCCTCGGGGGCGGCATCGCTTGTCGGCGTGGTGCCCATGGCTGCCATTCCGCCGGTCATTGCCTTCATGAAAGCCTCTTGCTGGGCGCGAATTGCGTCCATGCCGGGCATTGCGCCCAGAGGTGAGGCCTTGGCCATGTTTTCCATCATCTTGGATTGGCTGTTTTGCAGCATTTCAAAACTGGCCGACAGGAAATCGGGCACCATGCTTTGGGCCTGATTGGTATAGCTGCGAACCAGATCGGTCAGTACGTTGATCGGCAAAACATTCTCGCCGCGGCTTTCATGCTCGGCGATGATCTGGAGCAGATATTGGCGGGTCAGGTCATCGCCGGATTTCAGATCAATGATCTGTACTTCGCGGCCCGCGCGAATGAATTCGGCGATGTCCTCAAGTGTCACGTAATCTGATGTCTCGGTATTATACAACCTGCGGCTGGCATAACGCTTGATCAGCAGTGGTTTGTCAGTCTCAGCCACGGGGCGTTCCTCCCAAAAATCCGACGCTGCAGTGCAGCTTAGCCAGATGCTGCGCAAAAGGAAAGGGCGAGCCGTATGGCTCGCCCTTCACAATAGCTACCCGTAAGGGAGGGATCGGGTAGACTAAATCAGCTTACTTGGCAGCTGCGGTTGCTTTCTTGGCAGCGGCAGTCACTTCGTCAGTGGCTTTTTTGACAGCTTTTGCAGTGTCTTCCTGCATGTCTTTGCCAGCAGCCATCAGCAGCTCAACAGTGTCCGACTGTACTTTCTTGGCGACTTCGGCGAAGGCGGCCATGTTTTCGGCAGCCACTTCGGCAGAGGCCGATGCGAAATCGGTCATTGCTTTGGCGTAGTCGGCCGGATCGGTTTTGGCTTTGGTGATGTCGTTCAGCTTGGCCAGGGTTTCCTTGGTCCATTTGCTGGAGATTTCTGCCGATTTTTCAGCAGCTTCCAGAGCCAGACCCGACAGTTTCTCGTTCAGGTCTGCTTGGTTTTTGAAGGCTTCTTCCATTGCTTTGGTGTCAACGGGGAAGGCGCCCATGATGTCTTTCATGACGGCGTTCATGTCTTGTGCTTTAGCCATTTTATTCATCCTTGTGATATCAGCGGGTGCCGCTGTGTTTTGCGATTGCAGAATATATACATGCTGCATCGCAGCATTTCAAGTATTTTTTCTGCACTGCAGCAAGAATTTTTACATCAGGATTTTTATAAGGCTATGCGAGGGTTTAGATCGTGGCTTTCTTCATCACATAGGTGCCGGGCGCCGGTCCCAGCGACGGATGATCTTTGTCACCTGGCGTCCGGGCCTTGATCATTTTACCTGATCGTTTGGCCAACCAGGTCTCCCATGTGGGCCACCACGACCCTGATTGCTCGCTTGCCGTCGCCAGCCATGCGTCGGCATCGCCACTCAGATCGCCGTCGCTGTAATAGCCGTATTTCTTCTTGCTGGGCGGGTTCACGATCCCGGCGATATGCCCTGATTCCGAGACGATAAAGGTACGGTCCTTGGCACCGGTCTGTTTGAAGCCGCGATAGCAGTCTTTCCACGCGGCAATATGATCGCTTTCGCAGGTCACCGCCATCAGCGGGATCTTCACGTCTGAAATATGCAATGTCTCACCACACAGCTCGATCCCATCGGTGACGAAGGCATTGCTTTGGCACAGACCGCGCAGATATTGTGTGACCATCCGGGCAGGCATGTTGGACCCATCCCCGTTCCAATAGAGCAGATCGAAGGCGGGCGGCGTTTCCCCCATCATGTAGCTTCTGATCGCGGGCTTATAGATCAGATCGTTCGATCGCAGGAAAGACATCGTCCGCGACATGATGAACGAGCGCAGGACGCCCTGCTGCTTTACCTCTTCTTCGATGCCGTCGATGAAATCATCCTGCAGGAAGGGCACAAATTCGCCTTGCTCTGAGAAATCGGTGAGGGCGGTAAAGAAGGTGGCAGATTTTACCGACTTGTCGCCGCGCTTGGCCATCAAGGCGAGGGTCAGGTGCAAGGTGGTGCCGGCAATACAATAGCCCACTGCATTAACTTGCTTCTGCTTGGTGATTGCCTTGGCCTGCTCAATCGCGGTCAGGAACCCCTTTTCGACATAATCATCCATCCCGATCTCGGCATGGCTTGGATCGGCATTGACCCACGAGACGACAAACAGGGTATAGCCCTGATCGACAATCCACTTGATCAGGCTGTTCTGTTCTTTGAGGTCAAGAATGTAGTACTTGTTGATCCAGGGCGGAAAGATCACGATCGGGGTGGTGTGCACCTGTTCGGTGGTGGGGTGATATTGAATCAATTCCATCAACTCGTTGCGAAACACCACTTCGCCCGGCGTGGTGGCAACGTTCACGCCAAGCTCAAAGGCACTTTCATCGGCCAGACGCACAACCATCTCGCCCTTATTGGCCTCAAGGTCCGCCACCAGGTTTTCCAGCCCGCGCACAAGGCTTTCACCATCGGTTTCCAGTGCCCGTTCCAGAGCATCGGGATTGGTCCCCAGGAAATTCGTCGGGGACATCATGTCGATGATCTGCTGGGAAAAGAAATTCAGGCGCTGTTTCTCTTTCGGGCCGAGATCGTCGATTTCTTCCACCGCCTGGCCAATGGCCTCGGCATTCAGTCTGTATTGATGTTTGATCCAGCGGAAGTAGGGGTTGGTCTTCCACATCGGGTTGGCAAAGCGTTGGTCACCTTCCAGCGGGTCAGGCAGCGCATCATCCTCGTCGGGGCCGCTGCCCTGCAGCAAGGTTTGTTGCGCTTCCATGAAATTGCGTACCGAATGGCCCCAATACTCAACCTGCTGTTCATAGAGCTTGCCGGGATTATCCAGAAACTCTCCCCAATAAGAGGCCGCCGCCTTGGCGAACAGTTCTTGGGACGGGGCATTCAGACTTTCTTTCGGCGGATTTCGCGCGGCTAACGCCTTGATCAGGCGGGCCGACAGCTCTTCGACCCGGGCCAGATTTTCGTTCATAGCCTGAAAATCGGTTCCGTTTGTGTCCTCTTGCGTTGCCATTTTGGCGATTTCCCCTTAAGACTTTCTGCTATGCAGCATAACGTCGTCTTGCTGGAGGGGCAGTGCGGCGAATAGAACCAGGCCCCGAGGCCGTTAAGGAGACGACAAATGCGCTACATGATGGCTTACGACATGATGGAGACCCTCCGCAACACCAACCAATGGCTGGGCGCTTCGGCCCTTTCCATGGCATCTTACCCAGTTTTCAGCATGGTGCCAAATCCCTCGATCAGTTGGATGGCCGCCTGGGGCGAGGTAACGGAACGTAGTTTTCAGCGAATGGTGACCAAACCCGACTGGGGGATCGAATCGATCACCGGCGAAGACGGGCGGGACCATCTGATAACCATCGAAACAGTGATCGAGCGCCCGTTTGGCGATCTCATTCATTTCGATGTGCAGGGCCGGGCTGATATGGACCGCCGGGTTTTGCTGATTGCGCCGATGTCGGGCCACTATGCCACTCTGCTGCGCTCCACCGTGCGCTCGCTGCTGCCCGATTGCGAAGTTTACATCACAGACTGGCACAATGCGCGCGACATTCCGGTCAGCGCCGGCAAGTTCGATGTCGAGGATTACACGCTATACCTGGCCGATTTTATGCGCGAACTCGGATCGGACCTGCACGTGATCGCTGTGTGTCAGCCCGCGCCGCTGACCCTGGCCGCCACTGCCTACCTCGCCGAACAGGATCCGGACGCCCAGCCGCGCTCGCTGACACTGATTGGCGGGCCGATTGACCCGGATGCGACGCCTACGGATGTGACCGATTTTGGCCGCCGGGTAACCATGGGCCAGCTGGAAGAGACGATGATTCAGCGGGTTGGGTACAAATACAAAGGGGTGGGCCGACTGGTTTATCCCGGGTTGCTGCAGCTCAGTTCTTTCATGTCGATGAACCACGAACGCCACAGCCAGGCCTTCATGGATCAGATCATGCGCGTCTCGCGCGGCGAGGCAAGTGATCACGACCCACACAACAAGTTCTACGATGAATATCTGGCCGTGATGGATATGCCAGCCGAATTCTATCTTTCAACGGTTGAACGCATTTTCAAAGGTCTGGAAATTGCCCGTAATGAATTTGTCGTTGATGGTCATCAGATTGATATTGGCGCTATCACCTCGGTTGCCGTGAAGACAGTCGAAGGTGGCAAGGATGATATCTCGGCCCCCGGCCAATGTGTTGCCGCGCTTAATCTGCTGACCGGGCTGCCGGATGACAAGAAAGCCAGCTATCTGGAACCTGATGCGGGCCATTATGGCATCTTCGCCGGGCGCAGCTGGCGGAACAATATCCGCCCGCTGGTTCTGGACTTTATTGATCAGAATTCCGAGGCTCCGGCACCGCGCAACCGCACGTCGCCGAAGAAAAAGAAAGCCAAGCGCAAGATCGCGGCTGAATAAATTCCTCAGGTCCCGTAGGCGCGGGGCTGTTCCATCACATCCTGCACCGCGCCCAGAAGGGCGTCTGCAATCACGTCAAGCTCGGCGCGGGTTAACCGCGCGGGCAGGCGTACATCGCAAGCCCGCATCAACATGGCACGGGTCTGGGGCAGGTCGGGGGTGTTTCCTGGCAAAAAATTCCAGTTCCAAAAGGCGCGGGCATTGTCTGTGCTCAGGCCAAAGACCTGTACTTTCACCCCCCGTTCAGCCGCAGCGGTCGCAAAGGCTCTTGTATCATCTTCGCTCATGTCGACCAGATTGAACTGAATTGAATCCGGCGCGCGTTCCTCCGGGGCGAGCGGGGGGGGAACATGCAGAAAGGGCGAGCTGTTCAGCCGCTCGGCGACGTAATCATGACCCGCACGCCCATCGCGCACACGGCGTGGGATCTCGGGCAATTGCGGTCGGATGATCGCCGCTGACAAGTTCGACATACGCAGATTATAGAGCGGCAGTTGGTTCTGCCATATGTCAAACGCCAATTTAAGGTCGGCATCCAAATCATTGAAATGCTTTGACCAATTGTGTTCATAGGCGCCCGACATAATCACCGCGCGCGCCACCAGATCAGCATCATCCGTGATCAGAATGCCGCCTTCGCCCGCATTGACCAGCTTGTAGGACTGAAACGAGAAACAACCCACCCGCCCAATCGTGCCGATATTTGTGCCGTTCCATGTGGTGCCAAGGGAATGGGCTGCGTCCTCGATCACCGGGATGTCGCGTGCATTGCACAGAGCCATGATCGCATCCATATCCGAGGTATGTCCGCGCATATGGCTGATGATGACAGCGGCGATATCAGCGTCAAGTTTCGTCTCGAAGTCATTGATGTCGATGCGGTAGTTCTTGCCCACCTCACATAGCACGGGCACGCAATCCGCATGCACCACTGACGATGGCACAGCGGCAAAGGTAAAGCCCGGGATCAGCACGCGCGCATCGCGGGGCAAGCCGAGGGCCTTCAAGGACAGGAACAGCGCGGCCGAACAGCTGGACACGGCCAGAGCGTATTTCGATCCCATCAGCGCGGCAAATTCCTGTTCCAGCAGGGCCACCGGTGCATTTTCCGGCGCAGTATAGCGGAACAGGTCGCCCGACCGCAGCATCCGGTCAATCTCGGCGCGGGCGGCCTCGGGGATGGGTTCGGCGTCATAGACATTGGGGGCAAGGGTCATAGTTTCGGCTTTCCTGAAATCCCGTTTCGGATTTTCTAAAACGAATGATCAAACAAGCCAAGTGAAACTTTCGCGACACGTCGCTGCGCGCGAAGCTTTGCCAATCAAGGTGTGGGGCGTTTCGGCGGGTTAGAACCCTAGCCGATCCCGCGTGGCATACCACGTCATCGCCAAGGCCAGCAGGGGCGTGCGCATCGCGGTGCCGCCCGGAAAGCTGGGGGTTGGGACGCGGGCCATGGTGTCAAATCCCTCGGCCTGACCGCCGATCAGATCAGCCATCAGCTTGCCCGCATGGGTGGCATTGCCCACACCATGCCCGGAATAGCCCGAGGCGGTCAGGATGTTCTCTTCCAGCCGTGCCAGATAGGGCATGCGTTTCATGGTGATTGCCAACGTGCCGCCCCATGCATAGTCGATCCTCGTGTCTTTCAGATGCGGATAGATTTCCAACATCGGCTTGCGGACCGTGGCCACGATATCCTTGGGGAATTTATAGCCATAGCTTTCGCCCCCCCCGAACAGCAGGCGATTGTCATGGCTAAGGCGATAGTAATTTACCACGAATTTGCTGTCGGCCACGGCCACGTCACGGGTGACGATCCGTGCGGCCTCTTCGCCCAGTGGCTCTGTGGCGATGATGAAATTGTTGATCGGCATGACGCGCGCAGCCACCTTGCGGTCCAAGCCACCCAGATAACCATTGCAGGCCAGGATCACGTGATCGCAGACCACGCGGCCCTTGTCGGTTTGCACGGTGGGCTGTGCCCCACGTTTGATATGATGCACTTCACTGCGCTCAAAAATCCGCACACCGGCCGCGTGGGCGGCCTGCGCCAGACCCAGCGCATATGACAGCGGATGCAAATGCGCCGCCCCCATATCCAGATCGCCGCCATGATAGGCGGGCGAGGGGACAAGCGCGCGAAAGGCATCTGCGTCCATCGACTCGATCTGATCATACCCATACCGGTCATGCAGATACCTGGCATACGCATGTTCTTCGCGCATTTCCTTGGCCGAAAAGCATGCATGAGCAATGCCAGGTTTCAAATGACAGTCGATATCATGCCTGGCCACCAGTGACTTGACCAGATCCTTGGCCTCCTCCGCCTGCACCCACAGCTTGGTGGCGTCCTCCCTGCCGACAAGTTTTTCCAAGCTTTCCTGATCCACACGCTGACCGCTGCCCAATTGTCCGCCATTGCGCCCCGAGGCACCAAAGCCCACACGATGTGCCTCGATAAGCGCCACGTCATGGCCCGCCTCGGCCAGATGCAGCGCCGCTGACAGGCCGGTGAATCCAGCCCCAATCACGCAGACCTGCGCCTTGGTCTCTCCACGCATTGGTTCGAACGGGTCCAGCGGCGTGGCGGTAGCGGCGTACCAGCTGGGCGGGTACTGGCCTTGTTTGTCGTTGGAATAAAGCAGATTCATTGTGGCATCTTCCGAAGGTAGGACAGGGTGTAGTCGACCGGATCAACCGGGCGAACATGGATGTTATCCGCAGGGGTCGCGGGCAGTTCGATCTTGAAGCAATCAAGGCAGGGACGGCCCAGTTCCTGCGCGGCCAAGGCATCCAACTGATCTGACAAGCCGACCGGTTCGCGGGCAAACGCGGGCATGGCATGGAACGGATCAGGCCCTTGCAGGGTCTCGGCCATGGCCGGGATCAGCTCGACCGCAACAACTGGTTCCGTCATGAGAAAGCCTTTGAGGCCGCGAGGGCCATTGCTGTCATCACGCAGATATCCATCCAGTTGATCGGACACGACCGGCCAGCCTGACTCCGGTGGAAAAGAGGTGGAAAACCGCATTTCGCCCAGCCGGTAGGCTTCGGTGTCCGGATAGGCATGGGTGAACGCCGCGGTGAAGCGGGCCGTGAACTCTGCCTCGTTAAAGGGCTCGATGGGTTCTTGCCCGGTCTCATCGGTCTCCAACAGTATCGGTGGCAGGCTGAGGATCACACGATTAGGGTAAATCGCCCTGTTGGGCGGTGGCAGGGACGGGGTGTCGATCTGAACGATCTGTGGGTCCTTGAGCGCACGGAAGTGGGCGGCGCGGGCATTATCCGGATTGCGAAAGCTCTCGGTGATCCGTTCGACCGGGTGGGATGCCTCCAACAGTCCGGCAAGGTTACGGGCGTGGGGCGGATCTCCCCGATAGATCCCGTTGCAGAAGGCTGGATAGCACTTGAAATGCTCTACCACGGTCTTGTTTTGTACGACTGAAACGAACTGGCTGTCGGGGGGTATCCCCGGCGGGCTTAGAAACAGAAGCGATAGGACCAAGACCTTGGTCCGCGCGTCCGGATCATCAGTGTAAAAGGCCTTGCCCTGGGCAGCGCGCAAGGCGTCGGGATCGGTAACCACGCGCATGTCCCCATTCGTGGCCATAGGATGCAGGATCAGTGCATACCCATTGCCATCCTCGCCCAGATCAAGGCCATCAACGAAAGCTTTTCGCTCCACACCTTTATCGGGCGCCTTGGTCTGTATGTCCGGTGCGGAACCGCCGCCAAGACCCAATATCAGCATGGCCACGGCGGCAAGTCCCGTCCCCCCAAGGATCAGCGCAATTCTAGACATTCAGCAGCAGGTGTTCCCGCTCCCACGGGCTGATCACCTGCAGGAACTCTTCGTATTCGGTGCGTTTGACGATGGAATAGACGCGGGCAAATTCGGGATGCAGCACCTCGTGCAATTCCGTTGCTTCGTCAAACAGATCCAACGCATCGCCCAGAACGCGGGGGATATCGCTTTCGCCCTCATAGGCATCGCCCTTGCATTGCTTGTCGGGACGAATCTCGTTCTGCAGGCCCAGAAGGCCGCAGGCCAGCGATGCGGCAATCCCCAGATATGGGTTACAATCCATCCCCGCCAGCCGGTTTTCCACGCGCCGCGCGCTGGCACCCGAGATCGGGATGCGAATGCCCGTGGTGCGGTTATCACGCGCCCAGGCCAGATTGATCGGGGCGGCGTTGTCTTTCACGTAGCGGCGATAGGAATTGACGTATGGCGCCATGATCGCGATGGCGGCGGGCATATGGTGCTGTAGCCCGCCGATGAAGTGGTAGAATGCGTCCGTCTCACCGCCTTGCGGACCGGAAAAGATGTTCTGCCCGGTTTCGATATCCATGATCGAGTGGTGGATATGCATCGCACTGCCCGGTTCATCCTCGATCGGTTTGGCCATGAAGGTGGCAAAGCAATCATGGCGCAGCGCCGCCTCGCGGATCAGGCGTTTGAAGTAAAACACCTCGTCGGCCAGTTTGACCGGATCGCCATGCAGCAGGTTGATTTCCAGCTGCCCGGCGCCGCCTTCCTGGGTGATGCCGTCAATCTCAAAACCCTGCGCCTCGGCGAAGTCATAGATGTCGTCGATGACGGGGCCGAATTCATCGACCGCGGTCATTGAATAGGCCTGCCGCGCCGCAGCCGGGCGGCCTGAACGGCCCATCATCGGTTCGATCTTCTTGGCCGGGTCCAGATTGCGGGCGGTCAGGTAAAACTCCATTTCCGGCGCCACGACCGGTTCCAGCCCGCGTTTGCGATACATCTCGACCACGCGTTTCAGAACGTTGCGCGGGCTGAACGGGATCGGCTTGCGGTCGCGATCCTCGGCATCGTGGATCACCTGCAAGGTCCAGTCTCCGGTCCACGGCGCAGCTGAGGCGGTGGCCATATCCGGCACCAGGATCATGTCGCGCTCGATAAAACCTTCATCTTCATCCGCCGCTTCGCCCCAGCCGCCCGTGATGGTCTGAAAGAAGATCGAGTCGGGCAGATGGAAATACTCTTGCTTGGCGAACTTGGAGGCGGGCACCGCCTTGCCACGCGCGATGCCGGGCAGGTCCGAGACAATGCACTCCACCTCGTCCAGCCGCTTGCCCTCCAGATAGTCGCGCGCCGGCTCGGGAAGTTTATCTGTCCATTTGGCCATATCAGCCGCCTTTCTTGAGGAAATTGGCAATACGCTCGGCAATCACCGGGTTATGGGTAGGGGCGTCCAGACGGTTGGCCGCGTGTTCCAGAATGGCATCAGGCACCACGCCGGGGCCGCGATACTTCACAAGAAAATCAATCATATCCGATTCAAATTCGGGATGGGGCTGGATCGTATACACCTTGTCGCCGTAGACCAGCGCGGCATTGGCGCAGAAATCCGAGCTGCCGATCACTTGTGCATCCTCGGGCAGTTCCACCACCTGATCCTGATGCCACGCGTTCAAACCGAGCGTTTGCCCTTCGATCTCGTAGGTGGTCTGCCCGATGGACCAGCCACCATCGTATTTCACGACCTTGCCGCCCAATGCCTGCGCGATGATTTGATGACCAAAGCAGATGCCCACCATGGGCCGGTCAGTGGCGTAAACTTTGCGAATGAACTCTTCCAACGGAGGAATCCATGGATGATCCTCATAAGCCCCATGTTTTGAACCGGTGATTAGCCAGCCGTCGCATTCCTCCGGACTGTTCGGGATCACGCCGCCCTCACAGTCATAGACCGCGTATTCAAACCCGTGACCATCCAGAAGGCGGGCGAAAAACGCATCGTAATCGCCCAGTGTCGGCTGTACTTCCGGCACCGCGTGGCCTGTCATCAGAATGCCGATCTTCATGGCAGCTCCGTAATTTGATCAAATTATTGATACGGCAAGATACATCCCTCCGGCAAGGGGGTCAGACCGCGTTGATATAGGTTTTCCACTGCTCTGCGGCGGGAATGTCCGCCATCAGACGCAGCTCCTGGCGCTTGGTCAAGATCAGATTGCGGATCAGCGCCTCGGGGAAAATCGCGGCAACCAGCGGGTCATGCTCAAACCGATCAATAGCGTTTTCCCAATCCGGCGCCAGTTGCGGGAAGTCCTGATCATAGGCGTTGCCGGTCATTGGGGGCGGGGGCGTCATGCCCTCTTCAATGCCGGTGATCGCGGCCCCCAACACGGCGGCAAAGCTGAGATAGGGGTTGATATCGCCGCCCGCGACGCGATGTTCGATCCGCCGGGCCGCATAGGCACCGCCGGGAATGCGCACCGCTGCCGTGCGGTTTTCATAGGCCCAGCAGACCGCCGTGGGGGCATGGGCGCCCGGCACCAAACGGTCATAGCTGTTGGCATGGGGGGCAAAGATCAGCGTCGAGGCGGGCATCGCGGCCAGGCATCCGGCGACGGCGGCGTGCAGCACATCCGTGCCCTCTTCCCCGCCATTGTCAAAAACGTTGCGCCCGTCACCGTCCAGCACGGAAAAATGCATATGCATCCCGTTGCCCGCATCCTCGGCAAAGGGTTTGGCCATGAAGGTGGCGGCAAAGCCATGTTGGCGGGCCAGCCCCTTGATCAGGGTTTTGAACGCCCATGTGTCATCGGCGGCGCGCAGGGCGTTTTGGTGGTTCAATGTCACCTCGAACTGACCGACCCCGGATTCGCTGGTGGTTGTCTGCGCTGGGATGCCCATCGCTTCGCAGCCGTCATAGAGCGCAGTAAAGAACGGATCGAACGCATCCAGATGCGCCATGGACAGTACAGCGGCGGCCTGCAGGGGCCGCCCGGTCTGGGGATTGCGTACGGCGGCGAGGCTGTCACCGCTGTCATCCACGAGCGTGAATTCCAGCTCGGTCGCCGCGATCACCTGCCAACCACGTGCGGCATAACGAGCGAGAACGGCTTTCAGTGCATGGCGCGGGTCCACCTCGAACGGGCTGCCATCCTCCAGATACATTTCCATCGGGATCAGAGGTTGATTTGTTGCCAGCCACGGGGTGGGCATTGGCCCGCGATTCGTGGGGCGCAGGATGCCATCGGCATCACCAGTTTCAAACACCAGCGGCGAGTCCTCGATATCCAACCCGAAGATATCTACGTTTATGGCTGAGAGCGGCATCCGAACCGCGCCTTTGTCCAGCTTGGGCCCATAACTGCCAGGTACGCGTTTGCCGCGCATTTGGCCGTTCAGATCGCAAGCCGCGACACGCAGGGTCTGGTAACTTTCGAGGTTCATCTTCGTCTTCCGTACTGAATTTGCGGCAAGGTAGACGGAAGCGGCGATGGGTTCTAGGTGAATTTGATCAAAAGGCTTCGGCTGGTTCAGGAACGTCCATCATCCTGCGGGGGCGTATCCGGATCGGCCTGACCGATGCCTTTGAAGATGAATTTGAAGGGCAGAATCCAAACGATGCCCAGACCCACATAGATCGCAAACTCCAACCACAGGGATGGCCGTTCCAGATTGCTGACGAGGGTCACGGCGGTGATCACATAGATCGGCATCCCGATCAGCAGGATCACCAGCGCCCAGCGGCGGCGGGCTTTGTAACTTAGGGCCATGGGTTCCTCAGTCGGCGAAAGGATCGGTGACCAGAATCGTGTCTTCCCGTTCCGGCGAAGTAGAGAGTAGCGCGACAGGGCAGTCGATCAACTCTTCCACGCGGCGCACATACTTGATCGCACCAGCAGGCAGATCGGCCCAGCTGCGCGCGCCTTCTGTGCTTTCGTGCCAGCCGGGCATTTCCTCGTAAACCGGTGTGCAGCGGGCCTGTTGATCGGCGGCGGTGGGCAGGTAATCCAGCTGCTTGCCGTCCAGTTCATAGCCGACACAGATTTTCAGCGTGTCAAACCCGTCCAACACGTCCAGCTTGGTCAGGGCGATGCCGTTGACTCCGCTGGTGGCACAGGTCTGGCGCAAGAGGCAGGCATCAAACCAGCCACAGCGGCGTTGCCGCCCGGTGGTGGTGCCAAACTCGTGACCACGTTCACCAAGGCGTTGCCCGTCTGCATCTTCCAGCTCGGTCGGGAAGGGGCCTTCACCCACGCGGGTGGTGTAGGCCTTGACGATGCCCAGCACATAATCAATCGCGCCGGGGCCGATACCGACACCAGTGGCCGCCTGACCGGCGATGACGTTCGAGGAGGTCACGAAAGGATAGGTGCCAAAATCAATGTCCAGCAGCGCGCCTTGCGCCCCTTCAAACAGGATGCGTTTCCCGGCGCGGCGTTGTTCCTTCAGAACTTTCCAGACCGGCGCGGCGTAAGGCAGAATTTTCTCAGCAATCTCGTTCAGCTGCGCAATCAGAGCGTCGCGGTCAATCGGATCAATTCCAAGGCCCTTGCGCAGGGGATCATGGTGCTGCAGGGCGCGATCCACGCGGGCCTCAAGCGTCGCCGGGTCCGACAGGTCTGCCACGCGGACCGAGCGGCGGCCCACCTTGTCTTCATAGGCTGGGCCGATGCCACGGCCGGTTGTCCCGATCTTGGTGCCTTTGGAGGCCGCTTCTTCGCGGGCGCGGTCCAACTCGCCATGGATGGGCAGGATCAGCGGCGTGTTTTCGGCGATCATTAAGGTTTCGGGAGTGATGTCCACACCCTGGGCGCGGATCGTCTCGATCTCACTCACCAGGTGCCAGGGGTCCAGCACCACGCCATTGCCGATCACGCTCAGCTTACCACCGCGCACGACACCCGAAGGCAGGGCGTGCAATTTATAGACCTTGCCATCAATGACCAGCGTGTGACCGGCATTGTGCCCGCCCTGAAACCGCGCGATCACATCGGCGCGTTCAGACAGCCAATCGACAATCTTGCCTTTTCCCTCGTCGCCCCATTGGGCGCCCACGACAACCACATTGGCCATGCCAGACTCTCTTCCTTACAGGTAAACCCGCGCCCGTATAGCGGGCCGCGCGCGTAGGCGAAACTGCAAATTCGCCGCAGAGTGCGGCCCGGGCCAGGTCACGAACCGCGGGAATACGCAGTTTGCGTGGTTTGCCGGGTTGCGGGGCGCGCGGGAATTGCATAGATACGCGCTTGTTATCTGACACAGCCGGGCTTTCTTAATGGAAAACGTCGTCCTCATCATCCACCTGCTTCTGGCGCTTGCGCTGATTGGCGTTGTTTTGATTCAACGCTCCGAGGGCGGTGGCCTTGGTATGGGTGGCGGCGGCGGTGCCGTGTCGGGCCGCCCTGCGGCGACAGCGTTGGGTAAGCTGACATGGCTTCTGGCGGCTGCCTTTATCACCACGTCGATCACGCTGACAATTATCGCGGCACAAAACTCAGCCGGGACCTCCGTTCTGGATCGCATCACCGATGCCCCGGCCCGCCAAGAGGTTGATCCGGAACTGCCGGGCGCGGGTGAAGGCCTGCTGCCGCCCAGTTCGGATGATTCACAACCCTTGCTGCCCACCGCAGACTGACGGGTCAGCAACCACAAAAGCTAGAGGTTAACGCGTCAAGCGCAACATCATGTTGCGGTCGCCTTGCGTCTGGCCGCCGAATCCTATAAGGGTTGAGTCCCGTGGTACTACGGTATTTTCGCAACAATTAAGTGCCGTAAACGGCAGACATCACGGGGGGCAGCCAGCCTATGGCGCGATATATTTTCATTACAGGCGGCGTTGTTTCTTCCCTTGGCAAAGGGTTGGCCTCGGCCGCCCTTGGGGCGTTGCTGCAGGCCCGCGGATTTTCGGTAAGGCTGCGCAAGTTAGACCCCTATCTAAACGTTGATCCCGGCACGATGAGCCCGTTTGAACATGGCGAGGTGTTTGTCACCGATGACGGTGCCGAAACCGATCTGGACCTTGGCCATTACGAGCGCTTCACCGGGGTGCCTGCCAGCATGACCGACTCGGTCAGTTCGGGGCGGATTTATTCCAACGTATTGGAAAAAGAACGTCGCGGCGATTACCTGGGTAAGACCATTCAGGTGGTTCCGCATGTCACCAACGAAATCAAGGATTTCATCCATATTGGCGAGGACGATGTGGATTTCATGCTGTGTGAAATCGGCGGCACGGTGGGTGATATCGAAGGCCTGCCGTTCTTCGAGGCGATCCGGCAGTTTTCCCACGATATGCCGCGCGGGCAGTGCATCTTCATGCACCTGACCTTGCTGCCCTACCTGGCCGCCAGCGGCGAGTTGAAGACCAAACCAACCCAGCACAGCGTGAAGGAACTGCAATCCATCGGTATCGCGCCTGATATCCTTGTCTGCCGCTCCGAGCAGCCCATTCCCGAAAAGGAACGTGAGAAAATCGCGCTATTCTGTAACGTGCGCAAAGAGGCGGTCGTGGCCGCTTATGACCTAAAATCCATCTATGAGGCGCCTCTGGCCTATCACCATGAGGGGCTGGATCAGGCGGTGCTGGACGCGTTTGATATTTCTCCCGCGCCGCGCCCTGATCTGACAGTCTGGCAGGATGTGTATGAGCGTATCCACACCACCGATGGCGAGGTCAAAATCGCCATTGTCGGCAAGTATACGCAGCTTGAAGATGCCTATAAGTCGATCAAAGAGGCGCTGACCCATGGCGGTATGGCCAACCGGGTAAAGGTGAAGGTCGAATGGGTCGATGCCGAGATTTTCGATGCCGAGGATGCCGCGCCCCATCTTGAGGGCTTCCATGCCATTCTTGTGCCCGGCGGCTTTGGCGAGCGCGGCACCGAGGGCAAGATCAAGGCGGCGCAATTCGCCCGTGAACGCAAGGTGCCCTATCTTGGCATTTGCCTTGGCATGCAGATGGCCGTGATCGAGGCGGCGCGCAATATCGCCGGACTGAAAGACGCAGGGTCCGAAGAGTTCGACCATGAGGCCGGCAAGAAGCGTTTCACGCCCGTTGTGTATCACCTCAAGGAATGGGTGCAGGGCAACGAAAAGGTCAAACGCAAGGTCAGCGATGACAAGGGCGGAACGATGCGCCTTGGGGCCTATGACGCGGTTCTGAAAGATGGCTCGAAAGTGGCCGACATCTATGGAACCACCGCGATTGATGAGCGTCATCGCCACCGGTACGAGGTGGATGTGAAGTATCGTGAGAAACTGGAGAAAACGGGCCTCACCTTTTCCGGCATGAGTCCGGACGGTCGTCTGCCCGAGATCGTGGAATGGCAGGATCACCCATGGTTCATCGGTGTGCAGTTCCACCCCGAGCTGAAGTCCAAGCCTTTCGCGCCGCACCCTTTATTCGCTGATTTCGTGCGTGCGGCGATGGAGACCTCACGGCTTGTCTGAGGGAACCCGGAGAATACGCAAGACCTGATTGCGGAATGCGCGCTATTGTGGGTTTCAATGCCCCTCTGGCAGATACTTCAGGTATTCGCGCGACACGCCCAGTTCGGTCACCGGCTCTAACATATCGCGCCACAGGCTGTTTTGAGCCTGACGTGGTGCGGCGGCGGCATTGGGATCCAGTTTCAGGGTGTCGTCGCTCAGCGTTCTGAGGATGCGCTCGTCCAGGATCCAGCGTCCGCGCACATGTTCGCTTCGATCTTCCTGCTGATAACGCAACCAGTTCTGCAGACGTTTTTCGTGCTTGATTTCAGAACCGGGAAGGGACAGGTAAAACCCGCTATTGACCCGCAGACAGATGTTATCCAGAACGCGCACCGTCCCTTGATACTTCTGAGGCACTTCCCGTTTTCGCAGGTAATTGAAGCGTTCCGGTTCGCCCATCAGAAAAGCATTGAGCGCGCTGCCCAGATCGATGGCTTTTTGTGCCATAACCCAGCCCAGCACCACATCGGGGAACATCCGCCAGTCATAGCTGCGGGCCAGTTGGCGCAGCTGTTCTGCATCGGCGCGGCGCGCCATCTCCAGCTGTGCTTCGGCCGAACTGTTGGCCCAGTCAAACCCGTCAAAACCTGTCATACATACTGCTCCAGAAATCCCGATGTCCCAAGGTTGCTTCACGCTAGGTCTGGAAAAAGCGCAGAGTTGGGTCCAATTGTGGCTCCGCTTGGGCAATGCCCTTTTATTGTTTCCATTGGCGGAAAACAGCGTATGCAAAACTGGATGTAGGTCGGCTGGTGTGTAACAATCCACTTTACCCCTACCGCATAGACATGGATAATCTGAGGTCATGTTAGAGCGTCTTTTCAAAGCCTTTTCCGCCCCCACCCCCGATCCGCTGCCCGAGCCGGATGAGAAACTTGCGCTGGGCGCGTTGATGGTGCGCGTCGCCAAGTCCGACCATAATTACAAGTTCTCCGAGATCAGTCAGATCGACCGCCTGCTGGCGCGGCTGAACGGGCTGAACCCGATTGAGGCCGCCAAGATGCGCGCCACGTGCGAAAAACTGGACAAGGCCGCGCCGCCGACCGAAGAGTTTGCCCATCTGATCCGCGAAACGGTGACGTTTGAGGCGAGGATCGACGCGCTAGAGGCGCTGTGGGAAGTGGTTCTTGCCGATGGCAAGCGCCACAAGGAAGAACTGCTCGTGGTTGACGAGGTGCGCGAGGCGCTGGGGCTGTCCGAGGCCGACAGTGACAAAGCGCGCGCAATCGCCGAAGCGAATTAAGGATTGGCGCGCCTCATGGCGGGGCCTATATCTAGCGCATGATTGGTGATTTTCTCAAACGGCTGATGCAGCCCGAGCCCGCCCCCCTAGAACCGCTGGATTTTCAACTGGCGCTGACCGCGTTGCTGGTCCGGCTGGCGCGTTCGGACGGGTATTACTCTGCGGATGAAATCATTCGCATCGAAAAGCTGGCGATGACGCGCTTTGGTTTGGATCAGCAGGCTGCCGGTGCGTTGCGGACCGAGGCCGAAACGATCGAGGCCGAGGCCCCCGATACCGTTCGCTTTACCCGCGCCATCAAAGACGCCGTCCCTTATGAAGACCGCAAAAGCGTGATCGAGGCGATGTGGCAGGTGGCCCTGGCCGATGGCGAGCGGGATCAGCACGAGGATACGTTGGTACGATTGGTCGCCTCACTTCTGGGCATCAGTGACAAGGACAGTGCGCTGGCGCGGCAAAAGGTGGCGGGCCGCGCATGATTGCCAGCCTGCCGATGTATGACCTGCCGCCCAGTCAGGGAGCCAATGACAGGTTTTGGCAGGCGATACGACAGCATCTGGGGCAGGGGCCTGATCGTCTGACCCGTGATGGGGACCTCTGGGATCATTGGCTGGCCGATGATCTGATCCTGTCGCAGACCTGCGGCTATCCGTTTCGCGCGCACCTGCATGACAAGGTGACGTTGGTTGGCACGCCGGATTATGCTCTGCCGGGCTGTCCGCCGGGGCATTACAACAGCGTTTTCGTCGCACGCAGGAAGGATGCCCGTGACAGCTTGCAAGAATTTGCAGGCGAGCGGTTTGCCTATAACGAGGCTCTCTCGCAAAGCGGCTGGGCCGCCCCGATGGTGCATCTGCGCGCGCTTGGCGTGGGCTTTGATGATCTGGTTCAAACCGGCGGGCATCGTGCCTCGGCACGGGCCGTGGCCGAGGGGCGGGCGGATATAGCCGCCCTTGATGCGCTGACATGGAAGATGATCTGCCGTGATGATGGCTTCACCGCCGGATTGAAAGAGCTGGGGCGCACCACGCCAACCCCGGTGCTGCCCTATATCACTTCGAAACAGAATGACCCCGCGCCGATCTACGCGGCAATTGAAGCGGTGATTGAGGATATGGACGAGGCGGATCGCGAGATGCTGAGCCTGCGGGGCATCGTTGCGATCCCCGCCGAGACCTATCTGGCGGTGCCAACGCCGCCCGCACCGGGAGAAGAGTAAGCGATGAGCGCATTCCGACGTTTCGAAGCAAAGACCGTAATCGTCACTGGCGGCAGCGCCGGGATCGGATTTGGCATTGCCCGCCGGTTTGCCGAGGAAGGAGCCTCGGTGATCCTGCTGGCCCGGGATGTTGCGCGTGGAGAGGCGGCGGCGCACGACATCCGCGAGGAGGGCGGGCAGGCGCGCTTCTTTCAAGCCGATGTGCGCGATGAAGAACAGATCAAGGCCGCCATCGCCGACGTGACCGCGCGTGAGGGCGCGCTGGATGTTCTGGTGAACAATGCAGGTTGCGGGTTTTACAAATCGACCATTTCCAAGTCGGATAGCGCGGCCGAGCGGTGGGAGTTTTATCGCCGTACCAATCTGGATTCGGCGTACCTGATGTCGGCCCATGCCTTGCCCTTGCTGGAACGTGCCGAGGGGGCCGCGATTGTGAATTTGTCCTCCACCGCGGCAGTGCAGGGGGATTGGGGCCTTTACGGTGTGGCCAAGGCCGGGGTTGAGGGGTTGACCCGCGCACTGGCCGCCGAAGGGGCACCGCTGGGCATTCGCGCCAATGCGGTCAGCCCGGGATGGATTGCCACGTCGCCGGAACAAGAGGCCCGCGTGTCGGGCGGGGGTGATTGGGAGTTGCCGCCCTCGATGCTGAACCGGATGGGCACTCCGGCCGAGGTCGCGGGCGTGGTCACCTTCCTGGCTTCAGACGATGCCTCTTTTGTCACCGGGCAGACTGTGATCGTGGATGGGGGCAAGTTGCTGACTGATTATCCCTCGCGGGCGATGCTGGATCAGGTCAAGAGTGTTGGTCAGACACGCGGGTGACGTTGCGGCATCTTTGGGCAAAGGCGTGCCAAAACGGAGAATTTATAAGCCAATTCGTAGTTTGGACGGCGAATCCACTCGTTTTGCAAGTTGCATTCAGTCGTTTTTTCGGCCCTAGTACGTCCCTGAACCCTGACGCAATTACCGGAAGCTGCCTTGTCCGAAGAACCACCCGTCATCGAAATTCGCAATCTGCACAAAGCCTATGGCGCTTTGGAAGTGATCAAAGGTGTTGATATCACCGCCCGTAAAGGCGAGGTCGTGTCGCTGATCGGCTCCTCCGGCTCGGGGAAATCCACCATTCTGCGCTGCGCCAATCTGTTGGAAGACAGTCAGCAGGGCGATATCGTCTTCAAGGGGGAACCGGTGACATGGCGTGGCACCGGCATGGGGCGGCATCCGGGTGACGCCAAGCAGGTGCTGCGCATCCGCACCAACCTGTCGATGATTTTCCAGCAGTTCAACCTGTGGGCGCACCTGACCATTCTGGAGAATGTGATGGAAGCGCCGGTAACGGTTATGGGTCGTGATCGGGCCGAGGCCGAGGCATCGGCTCGCAAGTATCTGGACAAAGTGGGCATCGGCGACAAATGCGATGTCTATCCTGCTCAGCTATCGGGCGGGCAGCAACAGCGCGCCGCGATTGCCCGCGGGCTTTGCATGGAGCCGGAAGCGCTGTTATTTGATGAACCCACCAGCGCGCTTGACCCCGAGCTGGAACAGGAAGTTGTCAGGGTGATCAAGGATCTGGCCGCCGAAGGGCGCACCATGATGATCGTCACCCATGACATGAAAATGGCCCATGATGTGTCGGATCACGTTGTGTTCCTGCATCAGGGGCTGATCGAGGAAGAGGGACCGCCCGAAACACTCTTCGGGTCCCCAAAATCAGAGCGGCTGCAGCAGTTCCTCAGCTCGACGATGGCTGCCTGATAATACTCACTAGAACAAACAAGGGAGAAACCAATGAAAAAGCTTGTTCTTGCAACCTCTGCTTTGGCGCTCAGCGCCAGCATGGCGATGGCAATGGATGTGGTGCGTATGGGCACCGAGGGTGCGTACCCTCCGTGGAACTTCATCAATGACGCAGGCGAAGTCGATGGCTTTGAGCGCGAGTTGGGCGACGAGCTGTGCACCCGCGCCGAGCTGACCTGTGAATGGGTCACCAACGAATGGGACAGCATCATTCCGAACCTCGTCTCGGGCAACTATGACGTCATCATCGCGGGCATGTCGATCACCGACGAGCGCGATGAAGTCATTGATTTCTCGGACAACTATACCCCCCCTGATCCGTCGGCATTCGTCGGTATGTCCGAGGACGTGGATCTGGCAGGCGGCGTTGTCGCAGCCCAGACCGGCACCATCCAGGCCGGTTACATCGCCGATAGCGGTGCAACTTTGGTAGAGTTTGCCACGCCCGAAGAAACCATTGCTGCGGTGAAAAACGGCGAGGCCGATGCGGTTCTGGCCGATAAATCCTATCTTGCCCCGATCGTCGCCGAAGATGGCGACCTGATGTTCGTTGGCGATGACGTCCCGCTGGGCGGCGGCGTTGGCATGGGCATCCGCGAATCCGACACCGAGTTGAAGGCGAAGTTTGATGCCGCCATCAAGTCGATGAAGGACGATGGCAGCCTCAACGAGATGATCGCCAAATGGGAAGTCTCTTCCACATTCGAGTGATATGATCTGGCGCGCGCGGGGTGTCTCGCGCGCGCACCCTTGCCGGATGAGGCCCCGCTATTTTCAGCTTTTGCACAGATCCCGATACGCTTGAGTCCGTCCGATGGATGGCCTGCTACCTAACCACGGGCAAGCACGCCAATTTCTATTGGGCATTCGGCACGGTCCTGTTGTTGCTGGCGATCACGGCCCCGGCGGCTTTGGCCTTTGGCTTTGGCGGTGCGATGGCGGCTCGGTCGCGCATTCCACCGCTCAGCTGGTTTGGCAAGGCTTACATTTCGGTTGTGCGCGGCGTGCCCGACATCGCGTTTTTCCTGTTTTTCGTTATCGCGCTGGACCAGATGTTCGAATGGGTCCGCCACAAGGTGAAATGCCCCGATTGGGATCAGCCGATCCGGCAGGGCAACGATTTCGTGGTCTGTCAGGCGGCCAAGCTGCCCTTGGGCGATGCGCCGCAATGGGTGCACGAAACCTATGGGTTCTTCGTCGCCGTGCTGACCTTTGCCATCGTATTCGGGGCCTTTGCCGCCAACGTGCTTTATGGCGCGATGCGCGCTGTGCCCCGCCCACAGCTTGAGACGGCTGAGGCCTATGGCATGACCCGCCGCCAGACATTCTGGCGCATCCTTGTGCCGCAGATGTGGGTCTATGCGCTGCCCGGCTTGTCCAACCTCTGGATGGTGCTGATCAAGGCGACGCCCTTGCTGTTCTTGCTGGGTGTCGAGGATATTGTCTATTGGGCGCGCGAGTTGGGCGGTACCGCCAATCCGCGCTTTACCGACTATCCCCATGGTGACTGGCGGATGTGGTACTTCCTTGTGCTGCTGATTTTCTATCTGGGCTTTACCAAAGTCTCGGAAGTGTTTCTTGAGCGCCTGATGGTCAAGCTGACACATGGCCAGGCCACCACCGGTGGCGAATCCCAGCGAAAGGCGGCCTGATGTCTTGCTGGCAAACCATACAGGACTACGCCCTGCGCAGCGTCGGGATCGGCGAGCGGCGCTTACCCACAGACTACACGCTGTGCGAACAGTTCACGCTGATCGGCTCGGGCATGATATGGAACATCTATTTTGGGGTTCTGGCCCTCATCTTTGGCTTCTTTCTGGCCACGGCAGTGGCGGTGGGCAAACAGTCCAGCACGACATGGATCAGAAAGACAGCCGAGTGGTTTGTTCTGATTTTCCGCGGCTCGCCGCTGTTCATTCAATTCTTCTTTGCCTATTTCGCGTTCCTGTCGCTCAAGCAGATCAGTCCGATATTCGACCCGTTCACTGCGGCCTGGTTAGGGGCGCTGATCGTTCTGTTCCTGAATACGGCGGCCTATTCGGGCGAAATCTTCTATGGAGCGTTACGTTCCATCCCCAAGGGCGATGTCGAGGCGGCGGATGCCTATGGCTTTTCCGGCTGGCCAAGGTTCAAAAGGATCATATGGCCGACCATGCTGCGCCTGGCCTGGCCAGCCTATACCAACGAAGCGATTTTCCTGTTTCACGCAACAACGCTGGTGTTCTTCTCGGGTTTTCCAACCTGGGGGCAACGGGGCGATGCGCTTTACTATGCCAACTTCTTTGCCGACAAGACCTTCAATCCCTTTGTGCCCTATCCCATTCTGGCCGGGTATTTCATCCTGATGACGCTGTGCATTATTGGATTTTTTGGGCTGATCAATCGCTATCTGAACCGGCATTTGCCGCAGGAGGCGCGCAAGTTACGGCGCCCGAGAATGAACGTCATCCGTTGATCTGGATCAGCTGTCGCATATCCCTTGCAGGCGCAGCCAGTCTGAATCGCTGAGAACCGGTTCAGGGCTGGCCCCGACATAGGGATCGGCCTCGATCAGGGGCAGGGTGGTTTCGCCCGACACATCCACCGCATAAGCATAAGGGGTCGAGCGGACTTTCCACGCCTTGAAACCGGCCAGCATGATGGCATCGTCGATGGTTGGGCGCGGCGCGGTCAGCAGGGCGCTGGCATAGGATTTCAGCACCTCGTCCTTGACCTCGCCCGTGGCCAGCAGGCGGATGCTGGCGCTCAGGCCGCCATGGGTCAGCAGATCGGACAGCGGATCGTTTATTTGCGCGCGCAGGCGTTCGGCGATGATGTAGCCCGCCATGATGTCGGGGTCTTCAAAGTCCTCAACCAGGGCGCGGCTCAGAAGAATGCGCTGACCGGGCAGATGAATCGCATCATCGACTCCGCCGCGCACCACGACGATTTGCCCCGCCCCCTCGGGCGTAGGCAGGCGACGGGCCAATTTGGTCAGCACCGCATTGCCTTCCTGCGCGCGGCAGGGCGGGCCGGTGACGGTTTGCACATGGTGCATCAGGGCCGTCCCGATCTCGGCGCGCTTGACCTGTGGCACCACCGACACTGCATGGTTGCGCGCCGCATCGGGCAGCCAGAACACCGCCAGTGCGATCACCGCTGCGAAGGACATCAGTAAACTGATCAGACGCAAGCGGCCCGGACGGGGGCGTTGCCGCTCGATCGCGCCGCGCAGCTTTTCAATGGCCGCGACCATCTCGGTTTCAGTCTCGGGAACTTCCAGCGTTTCGCCGGGATCCCCATCGGGGTGATAAATGGCCGGGCGGTTGCCCGGGTTGGCACGTTCGACAGCGGCGAGCGACCAATGCGCCAGCGCGCGGTCCTGCATATCGGTGATCACCAGCGTGGCATCGCCAATCGAGACAATCACGTCTGTGCGTTGCGCGTCGGCATTCGGGCGCCAAAGCCCGGCCGATTCCAGCCGCTGGTATTGATTAAGTGCCGTCATATCCGTTTTCGCGGGCCTGCTCTGCCTCTTGTTGGCAAACGTTAGCACGGGGGCAGGGGATCGGGCAATCGAGATGGCACATGGCCTAATCTGTCTTTTCCGCCTCTTCGCGCGGGCCTGTGACCAGCAATGCAGTGAGCGACAGAAGGATGCTTAGGGTTAGCCAGGGTGTGATGGTTTCATCGAAGAATACACTGGCCCAGATCACCCCGGCGATTACCGCGATATAGCCCGATTGCGACACATAGGTCGGTCCGCCCATCCGCATCAGCGCAAAATAGAGCCACACCTCGACCATGGAAAACAGCAGCAGGGCACCAACGATCCAATAGGTCTCAAACGAGAAGGGCGGGGCCGCGCCAATATCGCCAAACCCGACATAAAGCGGTGCCACGATCAACAGCCCGGCCAGGGATTCCCCCATGGCAATCTCGAACGGCTCCATATCGTCGGGCCAGAACCGGGCGATGAACACATGATACGACCCATAGATGAAGGGTACGAAAACAGCCGCCAGCAATCCGATGCCAAACGCGCCCTTGAGCGAGGACAGATCCTGCAGCGCGATCAGGCTGACCGAAATCAGGCCAATGCTAATGCCCGCCACCCGGCGCAGTGTCATCTTTTCTGTGCCGGTAGCGGCGGCGATCAGCAAGGTCATCATCGGCGCCAGCGAGATCACAATCGCCAAGGGCGCGGCGCCGATCCGTGGCACCGCGAACAGTTCAAGAAAAAACGGCAGCACATAGCCAAGGCCGCCGCAGGCCGCGAAGAACCACCAAAGGCGGGGCACAAAGCGGATGCGCCCCACAAAAATATGGCTGAACGCGGCAAAGATCACCAGATTGCCAAAGATCGTCAGTACCGCGAGCAACGTGAAGGACAACCCCGACAATGAGGCCGCTTTCATCAGCGACACGTTAAGGCCCCAGGTGCTGCCAAGGATCACGATCAAAAGCGCAAGATGCAGCCGTCGCATGGGGTCGTATCCTTCAGATCATGGTGCTGCAAAGAAAAACACCCGCAAGCGATTGGCTTATGGGCGTTCTAGTGTGAATTGGGTTGTGATCAAACGGCGAGGTTGGGAATGATCTGCTTTTTGCGGCTCATGATGCCCGGCAGAACCACTGCATCGCCGCTGACCGGGGTGCCAAAGCTTTTCTCGGCGACGGATTTCACCAGATCGTTAGGCACCAGCAGCGTGGCCTCTTCCTTCAGGATATCGACCACGAACAACAGCACCTGATCCACGCCATCCTCGGTGGCGACGGCTGTCATGCTGTCCATCAGGCTGGCCTTGCGGTCCAGCACGGTTGCGGGCGCGGTGGTTTCCAGAACCGAGACGCGGAACTTGGTGCTGCCCACTTCGTATTCCTTGCTGTCCATGCGCAGCAATTCGGCATCGGAAAAGGCCGAAACATCGGATTTCGCGGCAAACATCTCGGACGCATAGGCTGCGATGTCGATGCCCAGCTCACCAGCCAGTTTCTCGGCCACCGCGCGGTCATGATCAGTGGTGGTGGGGCTGCGGAATTCCAGCGTGTCGGACAGGATGCAGGTCAGCGCCGCGCCCTTGGCCCAATCGGGCATCTTGGCGGCGTCGTCACCCATCAGGTCGATCATCAACGTCGCGGTACAGGCCAGCGGGCGGATGGTCATATCAATCGGGCCCTTGGTTTCCAGCCCGCCGACCAGCTTGTGATGGTCGATGATCGCCTGCACGTCGGCGGCGTTGATGTTCTCGGGCAGTTCGGCGGGGTTGTTGGTATCGACCACGACGCAAGCCTGATCCGCGTCCACATCCGCGATGATGCGCGGCTTGGGCAGGTCCCACTTTTCCAGCATGAAAGCGGCTTCTGTGTTGGGTTCGCCCAGCAGCACGGCCTCGGCATCGCCGCCTTTGACCTCGTTGAGATACCACGCCCACAGGATCGGTGAGCCGGTGGAATCGGTGTCAGGGGATTTGTGGCCAAAAACAAGCGTGGTCATGGGGGTGCCTCATAGCGGATGAATTGATTTGCGCGCCTTATAGGGGGGCAGGCGGGGCTTGTCACCCACCCGTCATGCGGCCAAATTGCAGGCATGAGCAAACCCGCCGAAACCGAGCTTTATGCCCCTGTCAAATCCTGGCTGGAACAGATGGGATATCAGGTCAAGGCCGAGGTGGGTGCGGCGGATGTTGTGGCCCTGCGCGACGGCGATGCGCCGCTGGTGGTCGAATTGAAGACCGGGTTTTCCCTGACCCTGCTGCAACAGGCAGTCGCGCGTCAGGCGATCACCGATCAGGTCTATGTCGCCGTACCGCGTTGGAACGGCAAAGCGGGGTGGCGCACGTTCAAGGGCAACATCGGACTGTGCAAGCGGCTTGGCATTGGTGTGCTGAGCGTTCGATTGAAAGATGGTTTCGTGCAGCCCCATTGTGACCCTGTCGAGTTTCGCCCGCGCAAATCAAAGACCCGTCTGGCGGCACTGATGAAGGAATTCAAAGCCCGTGACGGCGATCCCAATGCAGGTGGCACGCGCGGACAGGTGATGACAGCTTACAAACAGGATGCGCTGCGCTGTTTGGGTTATCTTGCTGAGAATGGCCCGACCAAAGCCTCTGCCGTGGCCAAGGCAACAGGGGTTGCGCGTGCGCGACAGATCATGGCGGACAACCATTCCGGCTGGTTCTTTCGGGTAGAGCGCGGCGTTTATTCATTAAGCGATGCAGGATCAACGGTTCTTGATGTGGAAGAGAGGTCGAAGTTACCAACCACTCAACCGCCATTGTCATGACCGGATTGCCTGCAAGCGGCAAGACCAGCCTTGGTCGCCAGCTGGCGGACGGCCTAGGGTGGCCCTGTCTGGACAAAGATGACTTTTTGGAAACGCTTTACAATGATCAGCCGGTGCTGGACATGACAATGCGCCGACGGCTCAGCCAAGAAAGCGATGTGCTTTTCCGTGATGCAGCGGCAGAATGCCATTGCGTTGTTCTTATCTCACATTGGGCTCCGCGAGGTGGGGATGGCAGCACCGACACCCCCACCGGCTGGATCGGCGGGCATTTTGATCGGGTGATTGAACTGCATTGCGCGTGCCCTCCGGAAATTGCCATACGCCGCTTTTGTGCGAGGCGTCGACACCCGAGCCATCTGGATCACCTGCGCCCGCCTCACCAAGTCGAGCGCTGGGTGCGGGGGCTGACGGGGGGTTATCCTTTGGGCCTTGGGCAGGTGCGATCTGTGAGGTCAGACATTCCACCTGATATCGAAGGGCTCTTGGCACAGGTCGACGCGATGCTGGCCGAGTCGTGGTCGATCAAAACAGAAATGTAGGGTGGGGTTACACCCTACCGCACTCATCAGGATTAACCGCTCTAAGGATCAAAAGGCAGGGCCTCGATCTGAAACCCTTCCTGTTCCAGCATGTAAAGCACACCGTTTTCGCCCGGTAAATGTGCGGCGCCGACGGCCGCGAAGACCTGTTTGCCAGCGGCCTCTTTCAGCAGAAGATCAACCCAGCTGCGGTTGCGATCTGTCAGGAGCAAGCGCTCAAACAGGGCAAAATCCTCGGCGGCGTCCGGCCCGCCAAGATCCAGCGACAGCTTCTTGGAGTATTCCCAGATCAGCGCGATATCCTGCGCCAGATACCGATCACGCAGGGTATAGGCCAGGTCATCGGCGTCCCCCGAATAGGCAAAGAACAGACGGATCATGTCCAGTTGATCTTCTTGCGGGAAGCTGTCCAGCATCGTCAGAAGCGTACGAAAATCCTCGAGTGAGCGGCTGGGATTGCCGATATTGGCGGCGTATTCGCCAATCAGCTTGTCAATCCCGGACTGCTCCACCATCCCGTTGCGCGCCTCGCAGGGGCCGATGCCCAGCATCATCGTAGCCCAGACCGGTTTGAACTTGGCCGCCATGAACCCGGGTATCGCCCGCTCGGTCATGGCGGCCTTGTAGGTCTCCCAATCCTGTGCGCCCAGCAGATCAGGCAGGGTGGCGCCTTCGGTGATGAACATGATCGAGGGGTCCGCCGCAATGGCGCGTTCCATTTGCCTGGTGTCGTCCGTAGAGACTTCCAGATAGATGCTCTGGGCTGTTTCGATGAGCGGTTTGAGGGTGTCCAGATGTATGTCTGTCATCTCGTGGCGGAAATGGTAGGTGCCAAACCAGGTGATCTGCGTCTCGCCCTTGCTGGCCCGCCAGAGCAGCCCGGTGGGATAGGGCGCCTCATCCGCCAGACTGCGCAGTTCTTGCTGTTCTTCAGGCGGGAGCTGGTCGATCAGATTGTCACCCTCGCATAACGCAAAAGCGGGCAGGGGGCTGATAAGAAAAGAGATTAAGGCAATGGTACGCAGCATGACGCCCTCAATGGTTTTGTGAAGTTGGTCTCAACCTAGTGGCTGCTGCAGGGGCTTGAAAGACCTGTTCATAAAAATGCGCAGGACCTGTTGACAGCCGTTGGATCACTCCTTAGCTATGCGCCGTTAGCACTCAATACGAGCGAGTGCTAACGGCCCTGGAAAGGGGTCTTATGGGAGAAACGTTGAGCCAAGGAGCCAAAGAACATGGCATTTACACCGCTCCATGACCGAGTGACTGTACGTCGCATCGAAAGCGACGAAAAAACTGCTGGCGGGCTGATCATTCCCGACAGCGCGAAAGAAAAACCCAGCGAAGGCGAAGTGATCGCCGTTGGCGCCGGTACCCGCGATGATGACGGCAACCGCATTGCGCTGGACGTGAAAGCAGGCGATCGCGTGCTGTTCGGCAAATGGTCGGGCACCGAGATCACGCTGGATGGCGAAGAGCTGCTGATCATGAAAGAAAGCGACATTCTGGGCATCGTGTCCTAATCGCTTCACACCCCAATTTAAACAGATAGTCAGGAGAGACACATATGTCTGCCAAGGACGTCAAATTCGACACCGATGCCCGCAACAAGATGCTGCGCGGCGTCAACATTCTGGCCGATGCGGTCAAAGTGACCCTAGGCCCCAAAGGCCGCAACGTGGTTCTGGACAAATCCTTCGGCGCACCGCGCATCACCAAAGACGGTGTATCGGTTGCCAAGGAAATCGAACTGGAAGACAAGTTCGAAAACATGGGCGCGCAAATGGTCAAAGAAGTGGCCAGCCGCACCAATGACGAAGCCGGCGACGGCACCACCACCGCCACCGTTCTGGCCCAGGCCATCGTTCGCGAAGGCATGAAGGCCGTGGCCGCAGGCATGAACCCGATGGACCTCAAGCGCGGTATCGATCTGGCCACCTCGAAAGTGGTTGAAGCGATCAAAGGCGCAGCGCGCGAAGTCAAAGACAGCGATGAAGTTGCACAAGTTGGCACCATTTCGGCCAACGGCGAAGTCGAGATCGGCGAGCAAATCGCTGGTGCGATGCAAAAAGTTGGCAACGAGGGTGTGATCACCGTCGAGGAAAACAAAGGTCTGGAAACCGAGACCGATGTTGTCGAAGGCATGCAGTTCGACCGTGGCTACCTGAGCCCCTATTTCGTCACCAATGCTGACAAGATGACCGTCGAGCTGGAAGACTGCATCGTGCTGCTGCACGAGAAGAAACTGAGCTCGCTGCAGCCGATGGTTCCGCTGCTGGAGCAAGTCATCCAGTCGCAAAAACCCCTGCTGATCATCGCCGAAGACGTCGAGGGCGAAGCCTTGGCCACTCTGGTTGTGAACAAGCTGCGCGGTGGTCTGAAAATCGCGGCCGTCAAGGCCCCTGGTTTCGGCGATCGCCGCAAAGCCATGCTGCAAGACCTTGCCATTCTGACCGGTGGTCAGGTGATCTCTGAGGATCTGGGCATGAAGCTTGAATCGGTTACCATGGACATGCTGGGATCGGCCAAGAAAGTCGACATCACCAAAGACGAAACCACTGTTGTGGACGGCGCCGGTGAGAAAGCCGAGATCGAAGCACGTGTTGCTCAGATCCGCACCCAGATCGAAGAAACCACGTCGGACTACGATCGCGAAAAACTGCAAGAGCGTGTGGCCAAACTGGCTGGCGGTGTTGCCGTGATCCGCGTTGGTGGCATGACTGAAGTCGAAGTGAAAGAGCGCAAAGACCGCGTGGACGATGCTCTGAACGCGACCCGCGCTGCTGTGCAGGAAGGCGTTGTCGTTGGTGGCGGTGTTGCTCTGGTTCAGGCTGCGAAAACCCTGGATGGGGTGGAAGGCGCCAACAGCGATCAGAACAACGGTATCACCATCGTGCGCAAAGCTCTGGAAGCACCGCTGCGTCAGATCGCCGAGAACTCGGGCGTTGATGGCTCGGTTGTGGCTGGCAAAATCCGTGAATCGGACGACGCCAAGTTTGGCTTCAACGCTCAGACCGAAGAATATGGTGACATGTTCGCCTACGGTGTGATCGACCCGGCCAAGGTTGTGCGGACCGCTCTGGAAGACGCCGCCTCGATCGCAGGCCTGCTGATCACCACCGAAGCCATGGTTGCCGACAAGCCCGCCAAAGAAGGCGCGGGCGGCATGCCCGGTGGCGGCATGCCCGACATGGGCGGCATGGGCGGCATGATGTAAAGCTTTCGCTTTGCGAAAGCTGTCAGGCGAAAGTCGTTTGGCAACGCCAAAAGACGAAGCCCACGCTTAAAACTACAAGAGGTCGCCTTGGGGCGGCCTCTTTTCATTTGAAACTGACCCCAGCTTGCGCTTGCCCTCGGGCTTTCCCGCCCCTAACACCTAAAGCATGAAGATTTTGTTTTTAGGCGATGTTGTCGGGCGCGGCGGGCGCAAGGCTATCATCGAAAATCTCGCACGCCTGCGCGCCGAATGGCGATTGGATTTCGTCGTGGTCAACGGCGAAAACGCCACGGGTGGCATGGGGCTGAGCGGCTCTCACGCCAAGGCGTTGTTGGAGGCGGGGGCCGATTGCATCACTCTTGGCGATCATGCGTTTGACCAGAAAGATATGTTGCAGTTCATTGAAAATGAACCGCGCATCATCCGCCCCCTGAACTTTGCCAAGGGCGCGCCGGGGCGCGGTCATCGCGTGTTTTCTGATGCGCGAGGGCGCAAGGTACTGGTGTCTCAGGTGTTGGGGCAGGTGTTCATGAAACGCCCCTTTGATGATCCGTTCTCGGCTATGGACGCCACCTTGCGGGCGCATCCTCTGGGTGGGGCAGTGCAGGCCTCGATCGTCGATATTCACTGCGAGGCGACCAGCGAAAAGATGGGCATGGGCCACTTCTGTGACGGACGGGCCAGCCTTGTGGTGGGCACGCACACGCATATCCCCACAGGCGACGCCCAGATCCTGCCCGGCGGCACGGCGTTTCAGGGTGACGCGGGGATGTGCGGTGATTACCTGAGCGTGATCGGCATGGACAAGGTCGAGCCGATGCGCCGCTTTGTGACCGGTATGGGCAAGGAGCGGTTTCAACCCGCCATGGGCGAGGCAACGTTGTCGGGGATCTATGTGGAAACCGATGATGCCACCGGCAAAGCCACCAAGGTGAAGATGGTGCGTCAGGGCGGGCGGCTTGAGCCATCGGGGCCATGAAAAGCACGCTTTGGCTGTATCTGGTCCTGTTCGTGCTTGGCGTGGGCTGGGGCCTGACCATACCGCTGGCCAAGATCGCGGTCAGCACCGGGTATCAGCCGATGGGCCTGATCTTCTGGCAATTGGCGGTGATGGTCGTGTTTCTGGGCGCGGTGCTGTTTGCCATTGGCAAGAGGCCGGTAATCAGGCGGCAATATCTTAGGTTATTTGCGATGGTGTCACTGCTTGGCGCGGTGCTGCCGGATATCTTCTACTATCTTTCCGCCATTCATCTGCCCGGCGGGATCATGTCGATCCTGGCCTCGACGACCCCCATGTTCTCGCTACCTATCGCGCTTTTGTTCCGCAATGAACTGTTCGAGTCCGGGCGCTTCATCGGGCTGTTCTTTGGCTTTGCTGGCGTTGTCCTTCTGATCGGTCCCGAGGCCAGTTTGCCCGCCGGAACGGCCGCCTTCTACGTGCTGGTCGCCTTGCTGGCCCCGGCCTTTTACGCCACCGAGGGCAATCTGGTGATGAAATGGGGCACCCAAGGGCTGGACCCGATCCAGGTGGTGTTTGGGGCGGCGTTCGTTGGGCTGTTCTTTTCCGCCCCCATGGCGGTGCTGAGCGGGCAGTGGATCAACCCATTGACCAATCCCGGCGCGCCTGAAATCGCTATGGCCATAGGTGCGGCACTGCACGCACTGGTCTATGCCGGGTATGTCTGGCTGGTGGGGCGGGCCGGGTCGGTCTTTGCAGCGCAATCGGCCTATATCGTCACCGCCTGCGGGGTTCTGTCCTCGATGGTCATGCTGAGCGAGAGCTATTCGATCTGGGTCTGGGCCGCATTGGGCACCATGATGGTGGGCATGTTCCTGGTGCAGCCGCGTGCGGCAAGGGTTCTTGTGCCTGCGCGCGCCATGGGCGACAGTGCAGACGAACCGTAAGAGGGTGAGTAAAGGTGACGCAATTACTTGAGCTGTCGCAGACCGGGCAAGCGATTATTGCACTTGTCGTTGTACTGGTCATGTTCGCCCTTTTCGTGCGCGAGATCTATCCCACCGAAGTGGTGGCGATGAGCGGGGCCGCGCTTCTTCTGGCGCTTGGGGTTTTGCCCTATCAGGACGCGCTGGATGTACTGTCGAACCCCGCGCCCTGGACCATTGCAGCAATGTTTATCGTGATGGGGGCTCTGGTGCGCACCGGGGCGCTGGATGCCTTCACAAGCTTGGCCGACAAACAGGCCAAGACCAATCCGAAGGTGGCCATCGGGATGCTGCTGGCATTCGTCATCATAGCCTCGGCCTTCGTGTCCAACACGCCTGTGGTCGTGGTGATGATTCCGGTGTTTGTGCAACTGGCGCGTTCGTTGGGGCTGACTGCCTCCAAGCTTTTGATCCCATTGAGCTATGCAGCGATCCTTGGGGGCACACTGACCCTGATCGGGACCTCGACGAACCTTCTGGTGGACGGGGTTGCGCGTACCCACGGGCTTGAACCGTTCACGATCTTCGAGGTGACGCCATTGGGCATCATCCTGGTGATCTGGGGCATGGTCTATCTGCGGTTTTTCGGCCCGTTTCTGTTGCCTGACCGCGACAGCATGGCAGACCTGCTGTCGGACAAATCCCGCATGAAGTTCTTTACCGAAGCTGTGATTCCGCCGGACTCGAACCTGATCGGGCGCGACGTGTCGGGCGTGCAGCTGTTCAAGCGTGAAGGCGTGCGGTTGATCGACGTGATCCGCGGGGACGTGTCACTGCGGCGCAACCTGAAAGGGGTGTCATTGCAGGTTGGCGACCGGGTGGTGCTGCGCACGCAGATGACCGAATTGCTCAGCCTGCAGCGCAACAAGGAGCTCAAACGCGTGGATCAGGTTTCGGCGGTGGAAACCACCACTGTCGAGGTTTTGATCACGCCGGGTTGTAAGATGATTGGTCGCTCTCTGGGTGCGCTGCGGCTGCGGCGCCGGTATGGTGTTTATCCGTTGGCGGTGCACCGGCGGAACCAGAATATCGGGCGGCAGTTGGATGATCTGGTGGTGAAGGTGGGCGATACGCTTCTGCTGGAAGGCTCCCCTGAAGATATCCAACGCCTGTCGCGCGATATGGACATGGTTGATGTCTCGCACCCTTCGGCACGAGCCTTCCGGCGGGGCCATGCACCGCTGGCCATCCTGGCGCTGGCCGGTATTGTCATCCTCGCAGGTCTTGGCGTGGCGCCCATTCTGGCGCTGGCGATCATGGCCGTGGCGGTGGTTCTGCTGGCCCGGTGCATTGACGCGGATGAGGCGTTTTCCTTCATTGACGGCCGTTTGCTGGCGCTGATTTTTTCCATGTTGGCGGTTGGGGCGGCACTGGAAGCATCAGGCGCGGTTGAGTTGATCGTGGGCGCTTTGGCGCCCGCCTTGGCAATCTTGCCGGGGTTTCTGGTGATCTGGGCGATCTATCTGCTGACGTCGGTCTTGACCGAGATGGTCAGCAATAACGCGGTGGCGGTGGTGGTCACGCCCATTGCCATTGGATTGGCAGACGCCATGGGCATCGACGCGCGCCCGCTTGTGGTGGCAGTGATGGTGGCGGCCTCGGCCAGTTTCGCCACGCCCATCGGCTATCAGACCAACACGATGGTCTATGGCCCCGGGGGATATAAGTTTACCGATTTCATGAAGGTGGGAATCCCGCTGAACCTCAGCATCGGCTTGCTGGCCTCTGCCGTGATCCCGTTTATATGGCCACTTTAATCTAAAGGAATGGCTGCGCCATGCCGGAGGGTTTGAATGGGGGCGTTGCCCCCAAAACCCCAGAGTATTTTGGGCAAGATGAGTAGCGTCAGAGTGGCCAGAAAACAAGGATTGCAGGGATTGAGACCGCGACAACGAGCACTTCGAGCGGCAACCCCATGCGCCAGTAATCACCGAATTGATAGCCGCCGGGCCCAAGGATCAGGGTGTTGTTCTTGTGCCCGATGGGGGTGAGGAAGGCAGATGAGGCGGCGATGGCCACGGCCATCAGAAAAGGATCGGGCGAGACATTCAGGGAATGCGCCATCTGGATGCCCACGGGGGCGGCGACGATAGTGGTGGCGGTGTTGTTCAACACATCTGACAGGCTCATCGTGACTATCATCAGCACAGTCAGGATCGCCCAGGCAGGCATGCCTTGGGTGAGGCCCACCAACGCGCCAGCTATCAATTGAGTGCCGCCTACATCTTCAAGGGCGGCCCCCAGCGGGATCATGGATCCCAGCAGGACAACGACAGGCCATTCGATGTGATCATACAGCTCCTTCAGGGGTACGATCTGCGCCAGCACATAGGACACAACTACGAGGCCCAAGGCGATGGGCAGATAGAGCAACCCGACGCTGGCCAGCGCCACGGCCCCGGCAAAGAGGCCAATGGCCAGCCAGGTTTTGCTGTCTTGGGTCACGGCCAGCCCGCGATCGGCCAGAGGCAGGCATCCAAGCCAGTCGGTGACGTCATTGCCGCTGTCTTTGGGCACCAGCAACAGCAGAATATCGCCCGCCTGAATGGGGGTGTTGCGCACTTGCTTGGTGATTTTGCGGCCACTGCGTGAAATGCCCATCAGGACCGAGCGTTGGCGCCAATGCAGCCCAATGGATTTGGCCGTTTTGCCTGCGATGCGGCTTTCGACTGTGGCCACTACCTCGATCAGATCAAGGCCTGCCCCCTCGGCCTTGAGCATTTCCTCGCGTTTTTCATCCGAAAAGGCCAGCGACAGGGCGGCGCGAAACTCGTCCAGCGCGTCGGGGCTGGCCTCGAGCACCAGCACATCGCCCGCGCGGATTTCACGGTTGATCGAGGTGCCATAGCGGCGTTTGCCCTCGCGGATCAGACCGATGATGGCAACATCGGCCTTGTTGGCCTGTTCCTCCAGCTCGATCAGGCGTTTGCCCACATGGGGCGAGTCCGCAGGCACGGTCAGTTCAGCAATATATTGTGCAATTTCAGAGGCCTGAAGGGTGGCGTCCTCGCGTTGAGGGATCAGGCGCCAGCCGACAAAGGCTACGAAAATCAGCCCGGCGATGGCGGTGACGCCTCCGACGGGCGCGAAATCGAACATCTTGAACGGCTCGCCCAGGCTTTCTTCTCGGATCGAGGCAATGATGATGTTGGGCGGTGTGCCGATCAGGGTGACCATCCCGCCAAGGATCGTCGCGAAGGACAAAGGCATCAGCGAAATTCCCGGCGCACGTTTGGCCTTGCGTGCGGTTTGCACATCAACAGGCATCAACAGGGCAAGGGCCGCGACGTTGTTCATGAAGGCCGACAGCACGCCGCCAATGCCGCCCATGATCGCGATATGTGCGCCCAAGGACCGCGTGCTGTCGACCAGCGTGCGTGTGATCAGGAACACGGCCCCCGAACGCACCAGCCCGGCCGAGACCACCAGCACCAGCGCCACGACCAATGTGGCCGGGTGGCCAAAACCGGAAAACGCCTCGCTTGCCGGAACAACGCCCAGAACAACGCCCAGCATGAGCGCCGAAAACGCAACCAAATCATAACGATACCGCCCCCACAGCAGGAAGCCGAAGACAGCGCCAAACAGGCAAAAAAGGATAATCTGATCACTGGTCACGTTGGCCCTCGCGGTTTTTCGATCAGAGAACCCCAAACGCCCCGCAATAGCAACCGCTTGCGGCTTGGGGGCGGGCTGGGATAAAGAGGGCAAAACCTCGGAAAAACAAGGAGGCGCGCGCATGGCCGGCCACTCAAAATGGGCAAATATTCAGCATCGCAAAGGGCGTCAGGACAAGATCCGCGCCAAGCTTTTCTCGAAGTTTTCCAAAGAGATCACCATCGCCGCCAAGATGGGTGACCCGGACCCTGAGAAAAATCCGCGTCTGCGCCTTGCGGTGAAAGAGGCCAAATCGCAATCCATGCCCAAGGACAATATCGAGCGCGCCATCAAGAAGGCGACCGGGGGTGATGCCGAGGATTACGAGGAAATCCGGTACGAGGGCTATGGCCCGAATGGCGTGGCCGTGATCGTCGAAGCGATGACTGACAATCGCAACCGCACGGCCAGCACCGTGCGGTCTACCTTTGCCAAGAACGGCGGCAATCTGGGCGAGACGGGCAGCGTTGGTTTCATGTTCGAACGCAAGGGCGAGGTGACCTATCCGGCAGACGTGGGCGATGCCGACACGGTGATGATGGCCGCGATCGAGGCTGGCGCCGAGGATGTGGAAAGCTCGGAGGACGGCCATGTCATCTGGTGCGCCGATACCGATCTCAACGAGGTTTCCAATGCGCTGGAGGCCGAGCTGGGCGAAAGCGAAAGCACCAAGCTGATCTGGCGACCGACCACCACCACCGAGATGGATCTGGAAGGTATGCAAAAGCTGATGAATCTTGTCGACGCTTTGGAAGATGACGATGACGTGCAACGCGTCACGGCCAATTTCGAGGCCTCAGACGAGGTGATGGCGCAACTGGCCGAAGAGTAACCTCGCTCTAACAGCTCTGAAGGAATTTTTGACTGCGACCTGCCTGACGCCTCCGTCAGATTGCCCTGTCTGTTGTATCGGGCACAGATGCTGTGCGCAGGTGGTCGATTGGCCAGACATCGGGACGTGCTATCTATGTTTTGAACAAAGGATAGCACCATGGACATTCATCATGAGCAGAGCGACACGAAAGGTCGCTACATCACTCGCATCGACGATGGCCCAGAGGCCGAACTGACCTATTCCAAGGCTGGTGAGGCGTTGATCATCATCGACCATACCGGTGTGCCGGATGTCTACCGCGGAAAAGGAGTCGGCGTGGCCCTGGTTGCGCACGCCGTGGAAGAGGCGCGCGCGGCTGGTGTGAAAATTCTTCCTCTCTGTCCCTTTGCCGCCGCCCAGTTTCGTCGCCATGCCGAGTGGCATGACATCCTGAATTAAAACGCAAAAAGGAGACCAGGAATGAGCTGGAACCCGACTCTGGAACCAAATTGCCCCAATGCGGGCAGCCTTGAGGCGCTGGAGACGCTGATTGTTCCGCGCGCCCGCGATCTGGGCGGGTTTGAAGTGCGCCGCGCCTTGCCCGCGCCCAAGCGGCAGATGGTTGGCCCGTTCATCTTCTTTGATCAGATGGGGCCGGCCGAGTTTCTGACCGGGCAGGGGATCGACGTGCGCCCGCACCCCCATATCGGCCTTGGAACGGTGACCTATCTTTATGATGGTGAGTTTCAGCACCGTGACAGCCTTGGCACCAACCAGATGATCTATCCCGGTGAGGTGAACTGGATGGTTGCCGGGCACGGTGTCACCCATTCCGAGCGCACAAGCGAAGCGACCCGCAAGGGTGAAAGTAAGCTGTTTGGCATTCAGACCTGGGTGGCCCTGCCGGAAAAGGACGAAGAGCGCGCGGCCAGTTTTGAGCATCACGAGCAAGAGGCGTTGCCGTTTCTGCAGGGCGAGGGCAAGGCGCTGCGCCTGATCATGGGCCGTGGCTGGGGAGAGACGGCGCCCGTAAGCACGTTCAGCGATATGTTTTACGCCGATGTAGTGATGGAGCCCGGCGCGATGCTGCCCCTGCCCGAAGACCACGAGGATCGCGGGGTTTATGTGACCCAAGGGTCGGTCGAGGTTGCCGGACAAGACTTTGAAACCGGGCAGATGATGGTTTTCCGCCCGGGCGATGCCATCACGCTGAAAGCTGGCGAGCAGGGCGCGCGGATCATGGCCCTGGGCGGTGAGACTCTGAACGGACCGCGTTACATCTCGTGGAACTTCGTGGCTTCCAGCAAAGAAAAGCTGGATGCGGCGAAAGAGGCATGGGCCCAAGGTGATTGGGAACATGGCCGCTTTCAACTGCCCCCCGGCGATGATGCGGAGTTCATCCCGCTGCCGTGATGGATTCGTGCAAAGCGGGATGGACAAGCCTGCGCCGGGGCCGCACAGTTGGCCTTGCGGAGGCAGTGCATGGAATGGACCGGAGAAGCTGAGGCGGGAACCCCCTATTGGTGGGACGCACTTGAGGAGAGTCCGCTTGAGGCGGGGCTGCCTGAACGCTGTGACCTCTTGGTCATAGGCGCGGGCTACACTGGGTTGTCGGCGGCCTTGGTCGCAGAAAGCTGCGGTGCGCGGGTGGTTGTTGTGGATGCAGGCGATCCGGGCAAGGGGGCCTCGACCCGCAATGGCGGAATGTTTGGCGCACATCCCAGACTGGGATGGAGCGTCCTGGCCAAGCGATTTGGTCACTCGGTGGCCGATGCGATATTTGCCGAGGCTGGTCCGGCGCTGGACTGGGTTAAAGGGTTGATCGCAGACGAGGGGATCGAGTGTGATCTGCAACAGACAGGCCGTATTCAACTGGCCTGGACAGCGCGGCACTTTGAAAACCAGAAACAGCTGGCGGCGCATGTGCGGGCGAAAAGTGATGTCGAGATCGAAATTGTCGAACGCGAAGATCTGCACCGCGAGATTGCGACCGAGCGGTATTTTGGTGGCGTCGTGCTGCCCCAGCATGGCGCGATTCACCCCGCGAAGTTTCATCAGGGGTTGCTGAACGCTGTCCTTGCCCGCGGTATCCCCGTTCTGGGACAGGCCGAAGTGATGGCATTGGAGCGTGACGGGGCGGGCTTTAAAGCGCTTATTGCGAAGGGCACCATTCACGCCGACAAGGTGGTTCTGGCGACCAACGGTTATACCACGCGGGCCTTTCGGGATCATTTGGCGCGGATGTTCCCCTTGCCCAGCTACATCATTGCCACCGAAGAATTGCCCGCCAACCTGATTGGTCATCTTGCGCCGGGGCGGCGGATGATGGTCGAAACCCGCGCACGCCACAGCTATTTCCGGATCTCGCCGGATGGAAAACGGGTGCTGTTTGGCGGCCGTGCCTCGATGTGCGAGATTGATCTGCCCACTGCGGCACGGCGTTTGAAGCGCACGATGTGCGAGGTCTGGCCCGAATTGGAAGGCGTGAAGCTGAGCCATGTCTGGACAGGCAATACCGGGTACAGTTTTGAGCATATGCCAAATGTCGGCGAGGATCGCGGCTTGCACCACGCGATGGGGTTTTCGGGGTCCGGCACGGTGATGGCACCCTATCTGGGGGCCATGGCGGCTTACCGCGCCATGGGTGATCCGCGCGGCGCCACGGCTTATACCGAAACGCGCCTTATTCGCCACCCCTTGCATCCTTTTGAAAAACCGCATTTTTTGAGGGCGGCGGATCTGTGGTATCGCACGGTGGTGGACACGCGTGAGCGTTGGCAGGCGCGCTGAACGGGAAGGGGCAGGCATGGTTGGTCGGTTAATATGCCGCGCGATGCGGCGCGAAAACAACCGTGTGGGGCGTTATTGCGCAATCCTCGGGTGCCCTATGTCAGGTAGGGCGAGGGTATGAGACTGTTTCTAGTGGTCGCGTTGACCATGATCGCCTTTGCTGCCAATTCCGTTCTGAACCGCATGGCCCTGGCTGGCGGCGGGATTGACGCGATTGCCTTTGGGGCGATCCGGCTTGTCGCCGGTGCGGTGATGCTGGGTGCGCTTTGCCTTCTGCTACGCGGCAAAATGCGGCTGGGCAGTGCGCACCGGGTCGCTGGGGTGGGCGCCTTGCTTCTTTATCTCTTTGGGTTTTCATATGCTTATGAAGCGCTGGATGCCGGATTGGGCGCGTTGGTGCTGTTTGGCATGGTGCAGATTACGATGTTCGCCGGCGGATTGATCGCGGGCGAGGCCATGCCGCGCCGACGCTGGATTGGCGCAGCACTGGCGATGACGGGTCTGATCTGGCTGCTCTTGCCCGGCGGCTCGGCACAGGTCAGCCTGCTGCATGGCGGGGCCATGGCGATCGCGGGTGTCGGCTGGGGCCTTTATTCGCTGGCCGGGCGCCGGGCAGGAGACGCGCTGCAGGACACGGGCGCGAATTTCGTGATCGCGGCGTTGATCTGTGCGCTGCCGGGCCTGTGGCTGGGCGAGATTGCAACGGGTGGTCCGGGCATCGAAGGCGTTCTGCTTGCCGTGATCTGCGGGGCCGTGACCTCGGGTCTCGGCTATGCGCTGTGGTACAGTGTTTTACCGCAGCTACAGGCGTCAGTCGCTGCCGTGGCACAGTTGACCGTGCCGGTTATCGCCATGGCAGGCGGTATGATGTTCCTGGGAGAAATGCTGACCCTGCAGGTTGTGCTGGCCTCGGTCCTGGTGCTGGGCGGCGTGGCCGTATCGGTCTTGCGCTATTCGAGAACCAATACTTCCAAAGGATCGTAATGCAGGGTGTCTGAAAACGCGATGCGTGGCAGGCTGTCAGGCTTCAGGCGGATCGTGCCCAGTTCGGACTGCGAAAAGAAGCGCCGCTTGTGCACGACCTGTTCGGGGTCTTCCCATGTCTCGGACAGTGCCCCGGCGGTGATGGAGCACCGGAAGAATACATCAACCTGATGGAAACCGTCGGCTGGATTGTGAAATTCATTGATTAGGCAAGGTTTTCCTACGGCGATTGTTAACCCGGTCTCCTCGTATACTTCGCGCGCCAGATTGTCGGGCAACGACTGTCCGGGCTCGGCCCCGCCACCGGGCGCGCACCATAAACCACTACGCTCACCCGGGAAGGCATTGACCAGAAGAAGCCGACTGTCCTGCACAATGACGGCTCGGGTTGAGAGGCGGATGGGCATGAGTGGCTTTCGTTTTAGCGAAGAATATCGGTCGAGGACCGTTGATAGTCTTAGAATGGATCAGCTTTGGGGGGAAGCGGGCATGATGCTAGAACAACATGGTTGTCCATCATCTGGTAACGTTACGGGATGGCCCCTTTTCTATCGTTGGAAATGAGCTTATCTGACCTTCCATGAGAGTGTTGGTTCTGTCCCTTTTGATGTTTTTGCCCGGCCTGGCGCGGGCGGATTGTGTCATTCTACTGCATGGGCTGGCGCGGACCGAAGCGTCTTTTCTGGTAATGGAAGAGGTGCTGGAGGACGAGGGCTACGATGTATTTCGCCCCGACTATCCTTCGACCCGCGATGAGATTGCTAAGCTGGCTGATGAAACGCTGCCCTTTGCAGTGCGGGTCTGTGGCGAGGGCAAGATTCACTTTGTAACCCATTCCATGGGTGGCATCCTGTTGCGTTTCTGGCTTGCCGAACAGCGGGAGGAGCCGCTTAACCTTGGCCGCGTGGTAATGTTGGGGCCGCCCAACCAGGGCTCTGAAATCGTGAATGAATTTGGCGGCTACGAGTTGTTTGAATGGCTCAACGGCCCTGCCGGAATGCAGCTTGAGGCGGGCGAAAACGGGCTGCCTGATAACCTGCCGCCCGTGGATTTTGAGCTTGGGGTGATTGCTGGCACACGTTCGCTCAACCCCTATTTTTCATCGCTGATCGAAGGGGTGGATGATGGCAAGGTCTCGGTCGAGTCGACCAAGGTCGAGGGTATGGATGATCATATCGAACTGCCGGTGACCCACACATTCATGACGATGAACCCGCTGGTGATCGCACAGGTGCAGGCATTTTTGCGCAACGGCGCTTTTGACCATGATCTCACCATGGGTGATCTGATCTGGGGTGACGGCGAGTGAGTGGACTGGCCGTCCGGCTGACCGGCGCCGAGGTATTGCATCCCGAAGGCCTGAGTCAGGATGCGCTGAACCTGGTCGAAGGGCGGATTGTCGGGGATCGCGCTGATTTGCGCGAGATTGACCTCAGCGGTTATCTGATCCTGCCCGGCATTGTCGACGCCCATGGAGACGGGTTCGAGCGGCATTTGGCCCCGCGGCGCGGTGCGATGAAGGATCTGGGCCAAGGGCTGATCGCGGCCGAGGCGGAACTGGCCGCCAATGGCATCACCACCGCTGTGCTGGCGCAGTTTTACAGCTGGGAAGGCGGCATGCGTGGCGCCGAATTCGCCGAACGTGTGTTTGCATCCCTGACACAGGTGGCCCCGCGCGTGGTCACTGATCTGCACGCCCAGTTGCGGTTCGAGACGCCGATGGTGGACGATTACGCCGAGATGCAACAGATGGTGGCGCGCCACGGCATTGGCTATGTGGTGTTCAACGATCACCTGCCGCATGAGGCTTTGACCAAGGGCAAGCGCCCCAAACGGCTGACCGGACAGGCGCTGCGGATCGGGCGTAACCCCGAGAAACATCTGGCCTATATGCAGGGACTGCATGCGCGCCACGGCGAGGTGCCCGAAGCGCTGGACCGGGCTTGTACGGCCCTAATCGCATCCGGCGTTCGGCTGGGCAGCCATGATGACCGCACCTCGCAAGAGCGGAGCGCGTGGCGTGCGCGCGGCGTGCGGATTGCCGAGTTTCCCGAGCAGATTGAGGCGGTTGACGCGGCTTTCACCCATGGCGACCGGGTGATCATGGGGGCACCTAACGTCGTGCGGGGCGGGTCACATAATGGCAATGCCAGCGCGGTGGAACGGGTGATCATGGGACAGGTCGATGCGCTGGCCTCGGACTATCACTACCCGTCGTTGCGCCGGGCGGCCTTCCTGATGGCCGAAAGCGGTGTCAGCGATCTGGCCGGGGCCTGGGCGCTGGTCTCCTCCGGCCCGGCAAAAGTTCTTGGATTGGAGGATCGGGGGATACTGGCCCGCGGCAAACGTGCTGATCTGGTGGTGTTTGATGCGGAGAGCCACGCCGTTTGCGCCACGATCTGCGCCGGGCAGGTGAGTTACATGAGCGGCGAAGTGGCTGCGCGGTTTGTGGGGTGATGGCCGGAAAACGGGAGGACGGTTTTCTACAGCCTTGAATGCCCGCTCTGAGCCCAGTGCGGTCGTTCCCGTCATGCGCCAAGCCGGTTAACAGCCGCGCAGCGGCCCAGCCATCGTCAGCCCCTCCCTTGGGCTGGCGATTTGTTTGACGGAAGCGCTGCGTTCGTTCTGTGGACGTATTTGGCAGCCATAAAGTGCCCTGTGGGTCGCCACCCCAGGGGCTGACGTTGGCCTCCGGTGGCTGGCCCACGGCGAAGGTCCGCTTCGTCCGCCAAACGGATTTACGCCTGTTACCTTGATATGCGGTTCACATGCCCCATCTTGCGGCCCGGCTTGGTCTCGGCCTTGCCATAGAGGTGCAGCGCCGCATGGCTTTCCCGCGCGATCTGATCGACGCGGTCCATATCGTCGCCAATCAGGTTCTCCATCACCACATCCGCATACCGCGTGCCATCGCCCAAAGGCCATCCCGCCACTGCACGGATGTGCTGCTCAAACTGATCAACGGTGCAGCCTTGCTGCGTCCAATGCCCGGAATTATGCACGCGCGGGGCGATTTCATTGATGATCAGACCCTCGGGCGTGACGAACAGTTCCACCCCCATCACCCCGACATAATCGAGTTTGTTGAGGATCTGCGCGGTCAACAACACCGCATCCGAGCGTTGCGACGGGGACAGGCGCGCGGGGATGGTGGTGGTGCGCAAAATGCCCTCGCGATGCACGTTCTCACCGGGATCGAAACACGCCACCTCGCCGCTCACCCCGCGTGCGCCGATCACCGACACCTCGTGTGAGAAGTCCACAAACCCCTCATAGATCGCCGGTTGTCCTGCCATATCGGCCAGCGCCTGTTCGGCATCATCCGGCGTCGTGATCCGCGCCTGTCCTTTTCCGTCATAGCCAAACCGACGGGTTTTGAGGATGGCGGGCAGGCCAATTTCGGCCATCGCTTCGGCCAGATCCACGGCATCATCCACGGCGGCGAAAGGCGCGGTCAACAGGCCCATCTCGCTAAGGAATGCCTTTTCAACCAGCCGATCCTGACTGACCCGCAAGGCATCGCGCCCGGGGCGCACGGGTTTCATCGCCTCAAGGATGTCCAACGCGGATGTGGGAATGTTTTCAAACTCATAGGTGATGACATCTACCGCCTTGCCAAACTGGCGCAGGGCGTCGGCATCGTCATACTCGGCCTTGAAATGGTAGTTGGCCACATGGCTGGCCGGGCAATCGCCGCCGGGCTCAAAAATGCAGGTTTTGAATCCCAGGCGGGCGGCTGCAACTGACAGCATCCGGCCCAGCTGTCCACCGCCCAGGATCCCGATGGTGGCCCCGGCGGGCAGGGCGGTCATTCCGGGCTCTCCGGGATCGAGGCCGAAAGCGCGTCGCGCCACGCGTCCAGACGTGCAGCCAGATCGGTATCGGAATTGGCCAGAATAGCTGCAGCCATCAGGCCGCCGTTGGCCGCACCCGCGGCACCGATGGCCATGGTGGCAACGGGAAAGCCTTTGGGCATCTGCACAATGGAATACAGGCTGTCGACACCGGACAAGGCCTTGGTTTGCACCGGCACGCCAATCACCGGCACACGGGTTTTGGACGCCATCATGCCGGGCAAATGCGCGGCGCCACCGGCCCCTGCGATGATCGCCTGCAACCCCCGGTCAGCGGCTGTTTTGCCATAGTCCCAAAGCCGGTCGGGTGTGCGATGCGCCGACACGATCCGCGTCTCATAGGCCACGCCCAATTCATCCAGGATGTCAGCGGCTTCCTTCATCGTCGGCCAGTCGGATTGACTGCCCATGATGATCCCCACTTTCACGTCGCTCATTGCGCTGTCCTATCGTTTTGGAATGCGGCACTATAGAGATGCGCGGCGGGCTGACAAGATGGTTTCAGGAGGCACAGAGATGAGTGATGTCAAAGGCTTCACCCAAGCCAACAAGGCGGCCTGGGACGCCTCGGCCCCGGCGCACGAAGCGGGCGAAGACTGGAGCGCCCTGGTCCGGGATGTCGCCCGGCCGGGATTTTCAGTCTTTGACGCAACCATGACGGCGGTTTTACGCCAAATCGGGGTCGAAGGCCTGCGCGTGGTGCAGATCGGGTGCAATAACGGGCGCGAGTTGTTGTCTTTGCCAAGCCTTGGCGCGCTGCCGGTTCTGGGGATAGATCAATCCAGCGCGTTTTTGGATCAGGCGCGGCGCCTGGCGGATATCGCCGGGTCGGATTGCGCCTTTCTGGAGGCCGATATCTATGCATTGCCCGAACAAACGCCCTGGGGATTTGACCTGGCGCTGATCACCATCGGCGTGCTGAATTGGATGCCAGACCTGCCACGGTTTTTCGAGATTGTCGCTGGATTGTTGGCCCCGCGCGGGCGGCTGGTGATCTATGAAACCCATCCGGTTCTGGAAATGTTCGAGCCTGAGGATGAACACCCGTTTCGCCTTGTGCATTCCTATTTCAAGACGGATCCCTTCGTTGAGAACGAGGTGATGACCTATGACGGCACGGATGGCGGCAAGGGAGAGACATCCTATTGGTTCCTGCACAATATGGGTGACGTCGTCACCAGCTGTGTGCAGGCTGGTCTGGTGATTGAAAGCCTGACCGAATACCCCCATTCCAATCGCGAAGTGGCCTACGACAAATACGAAGGGCAGGACGCGCAATTGCCCCTTTGCTACACCCTCGTAGCGCAAAAGGGGTAAAGAGGGTCACCTTGACTTTATTCACTGACCGGTGAATAAAAAGTCATGGCCCGCCAAATCGAATATGACCCGGTCGCGCTGCGCAAGAATATCCTTGGCGTTTTCTGGCAGCATGGGTTTTCAGAGACGTCTCTGGCCGATATCGAAGCGGCAACCGGGCTGAACCGTCGCCAGCTTTACAATGGCCCCGGCGACAAGCGTGAGATGTTCCTGCAGGCTCTGGACGATTTCTTTGAACAGGTTGGGCGCGATTTTCTGGGCAAGCTGGAAAGTGACGAGGCCGGTATTCAGGATATCGCGAATCTTCTGAACCGGCTGGTGGGCTTAGCAGATGGCAAAGAGGGCGTGTCCGGGTGTCTGGTCTGCAGCACGTCGCAGGAAGAGATTGCGCAGGATAGCGCCGTGAAGGATCGGCTTGATGCCTATTTTGACCGGATCAAATCTGCCTATGTGAACACGCTGACCCGCGCCATTGCGCGTGGAGAGATTGATCTGCCGGGTGATGCCGTCGAAGGGCGCAGTGCCAGCCTTTTCGCCGTGCATGTTGCGCTTTGTATCCTCGGTCGGGCCAAGCGCCCACAAGAAGAGCTCGCCCGGATGGCGGCACAGGCGGTGGCCGATCTGCGATAATTATTTACTCAAACTTCACCGAACAGAGAAGAAAGGAAGATGTGATGAAACGAATAAAATCAACACTATTGGCGGTGGCGATGCTGGGAGGGGCAGGCCTGTTTTTCGCAGGCGCTAGTCAGGCACAGTCGGTGACAAACGCTTCTGACATATCGGCCGAATTCCCTTACGAGCATCAATTCGTAGAGGTATTGGGTGCGCAGATGGCCTATATCGAGGCAGGTGAGGGGCCGGTGGCCTTGCTGATCCACGGCAATCCAACGTCCTCTTATATCTGGCGCAATGTCATTCCCTTTATCTCGGATGATCACCGGGTCATTGCCATCGACCTGATTGGGATGGGGGCCAGTGACAAGCCGGATATCGATTACACGTTTCAGGATCATTATGCCCATGTAGAAGGTTTCATCGAGGCAATGGAACTGAGCGATATCACCCTTGTTCTGCATGACTGGGGGGCTGGCCTTGGCAGTTACTATGCTGCCAACAACCCGGATAACGTGAAGGCGATAGCAATGATGGAGGCCGCTGCGCCGCCCGCCTTGCCGATCCCGGAGTGGGGCATGATCGCGGATCAGCAGATGCGCGAGACTTTCCAGGCATTTCGCGATCCGGTGAAGGGCCCCGAGATCATTCTGGAGCAGAACGCGTTTATCGAGGGGTTGTTGCCGGGGGCCGTTCTGCGTCCGCTTGGTGAGGGTGAAATGGAGGCTTACCGCGCGCCCTATCCAACGCCTGAAACACGCAAACCCATTCTGGTCTGGCCCAATGAAATTCCAATCGAGGGTGTGCCTGCGCGCAACGTGACCGTGATGCAGGAGATCGCCGATTGGCTGATGACATCCGAACAGCCCAAGCTGGTACTTTATGCATCGCCTGGCTTGCTGGTGTCGCCAGAGACTGCTGCCTTTGCCGCCTCGAACTACAGCAACATCGAGACACGTTACATCGGGCCGGGCCTTCACTACATTCAGGAGGACCACCCCGAGGTTATCGGGCGCAACCTCTCTGACTGGATTCGCGATCGGGTTGAAGATGCGCGCTAGACCCTGATAAGCGCTATCGCGCTCGCCAATCGCGCCGGCGTGAATGGATCACGCGATAATATCGGGATAGAGACGGTCTTCGATCAGGGCGATATGATCCTTCAGCCGCAATTTTTGCTGCTTTAAGCGCTTTATTGTCAGGGCGTCCGCCGTGCCCTTTTCCTGTAGTGCCGTGATCGCTTCGTCCAGATCGCGGTGCTGGTGGCGATATTCTTCCAGTTCGACGCGCAAAACCTCGTCTGACTTCATCGACAGGTCGCTGAGGACGTTCATAGGCTAAGATTCCCGTGGCTCTTGAACTGCTAACATAGTATTTCCAAAGGATTTCGCAAAGCCCTTGCGCGGGCAGGGTTAAGTCCCCATATTTCTGTTGCTGGTCGCCGTGTAAGGGGCCATGCAAAACAGGACTGTCGCTTAAGCCAAGGACGTGTCGATGACAAAGCTTACCCTGGGGTCGCACCCTTATATGCTGGGATTTGAACAGCTGGAGCGTATGCTGGAACGCAGCGCCAAGACGGGCAACGAAGGTTACCCTCCGTTCAATATCGAGCAAACCTCGAAATCTTCCTATCGCATCACGCTGGCCGTGGCCGGTTTTGGCGAAGGTGACCTGTCGATTACGGTGGAGGACCGCCAGTTGGTGATCCGTGGCCGCCAGAGCGACGATGGCGAGGCGCGGGTGTTCCTGCATCGCGGTATTGCCGCACGACAGTTTCAACGCTCTTTCGTACTGGCCGACGGTGTGGAAGTGGGCGAGGCGATCATGGAAAACGGTCTGCTGCATGTCGACCTGACCCGAGCAGAGCCTGAGACAGTTGTGCAAACGATCAAGATCAACAGGGGGTAGCGTTATGGATACGAAATTTGAATTCGAGACAGATGAGGGGCAGGCCATCGTCTATGTACGCCCCGTTCCGGTCACCGAGCTGCCCGACGAGGTGCGCCAGCAGGCCGAAGGCCTTGAAACGCTTTATGCGGTGTATTCGGTCGATGGCGAACGTCTGGCCCTGGTCAAAGATCGTGCACTGGCCTTTGTGCTGGCGCGTCAGAACAACCTGACACCGGTTGGGGTGCATTAAATTCAATATACCTGAATGGCTGCGCAGAGCCCAAGCGGTCATTGACCCAAGCCGCGCGATGGCCAGACCGCGGAATGGCGAACCGACTTCTGTGCAGAGCACTTTATGGCCGCCAAATCCGCAAAAGATCAGAGCGACGCGCTTTCCTCACCAAATCGCCAGCCCTTGCGGGCGGTCTGGCAATTGCGCGGCGGCCTGCGGCCTTGGTTCCGCGTGGGGGGCAAGTTTCGCTCTATCCCGCATAGCAGACGTTCGTGCGTTCACAACTCCCGCGCCACTTTCCTCAGCTCAAACTTCTGGATCTTCCCGGTGCTTGTCTTGGGCAGCTCTTGAAACACCACGGATTTGGGACATTTGAATCCGGCAAGGTGCTCGCGGGCGAAGGCGATTATCCCGGCTTCATCTGCCTTGGCCCCGTCCTTGAGTTCGATAAAGGCGCAAGGGGTTTCGCCCCATTTGTCATCGGGGCGGGCGACCACGGCGCAAAGCAGGACGGCGGGGTGTTTCATCAACGCGCCTTCCACCTCGACCGAGCTGATGTTTTCCCCGCCCGATATGATGATGTCCTTGGCGCGATCCGCGATCTTGAGATAGCCATCATCGTGTTGGAACGCGATATCTCCGGAATGGAAATACCCGTCTTCAAATGCCTCGGAGGTAGCCTTGGGGTTCTTCAGATAGCCCTTCATCACCGTGTTGCCGCGCACCATGATTTCGCCCTGTGTTTGTGCGTCCATGGGAATCTGTTCCATGGCGTCCGCATCCATCGAGGTGATGTGTTCGGCCATGCTCATCTCGACCCCGGTGCGGGCCTTGATCGCATAGCGGTCATCATCAGGCAGGGTGTCCCAATCGGTTTTCCAGATGCATTGGGTGACGTGGCCATAGGTTTCGGTCAGCCCGTAGACCTGCGTGACGTTAAAGCCCAAGGGTTCAATCGCGGCCAAAGTGGCGGCAGGGGGCGGGGCGCCAGCGGTGAAAACCTCGATCACGTGATCGAAGGGGCGGCGTTCTTCATCCTTGGCATTGACGATCATGTTCAGAACGATGGGTGCGGCACCCATATGGCTGACGCCCTCATCGGCGATGGCATTGTAAATGGCCGCAGGCGTGATATCGCGACAGCAAACCACCGTGCCGCCCAGCATGGGCATCATCCAGGTGTGGTTCCAGTTGTTGCAGTGAAACATCGGCACGATGGTCAAATAGCGTGCCCCGCGCGGTACGGGCCAATCAATGGCTGTCCCCATCGTCATCAGATACGCGCCCCGGTGGTGATAGACCACGCCCTTGGGACGCCCCGTGGTGCCCGAGGTATAGTTCAGCGCCAGGCTTTCCCACTCATCTTCGGGCATGATCCATTCAAAATCGGGATCGCCCGAGGCCAGAAGTGCCTCGTATTCCGTGTAATGGCCATGGGCATGCACCCCGCCCACATCATCCGCGACCTCGATCAGGGTGGGGGCGGGGCCCTCCATCATCTCTACAGCCTCGGCGACAACGGGCAGGAACTGGGGATCGACCAGTGCTACCTTGGCCCCACCATGATCAAAGATGTAGGCAATGGTGTCGGCCTCCAGCCGGGTGTTGATCGCGTTCAATACGGCACCAGAAGCGGGCACGCCAAAATGTGCCTCGGCATGGGCGGGGATGTTGGGCAGCACGGTGGCCACCACGTCGCCGGGCGTCACGCCCAGTTTGACCAGCCCCGAAGCCAGACGCGTGCAGCGTTCGTAATACTGCGCATAACTGCGCCGGGTGGATCCATAGACGACGGCTTCTTGGTCGGCAAAAAGGCGTGCGGCGCGGCGCAGATGCGACAGCGGTGTCAGCGGCACAAAATTGGCGGCGTTTTTGTCCAGCCCGGTTTCGTCACTCATCCAGCCCATTTCGATCCTCCCTGAATCGTGCGGCAAAGGGTGGAGTGACCATATTGAGATTTTAGTCGCGATCAATATTTAAATGTCAGACAATTAAAAAGGCATGCAGCCGGCTGTACAGCGTCCTGTCACAGGTGATGCGGGTGCGAGGGGGCGCTTCGCACCTGCAGGTGGGCTTTAAGCCGCCAATCCTTGCGGACCACGGCATCCGTGCTGAAGCGATCAGACCATGGCGATGCATGGCAGGAATTGCCGGAAAAGACCCTCCAGTTTAACCGACTAAACGTCCGGTTCCATGACCCGCGTCAAGGCGCGTTCGCTTTATTCGCGCTAGACTCTGGGAATCTGTGAGCGCGATCTGGGATCGCGCTCTTTGTCCAACGAGGGGTGGTCCATGCAATTGAAGGAATACAGCAAGGTCGAACGTGCAACCAATCTCAGTCGCGATGAAGTCGGTCGGCTTGGTACGGCCATTCTCTTTATCGTGGCGGTGATCATCTATACCGGCACGCAGTTTGCCCACTTGGAACAATCCTACATGCTGATCGCGGCTGCGGTGATCGGTGCCTACATGGCGATGAACATTGGCGCCAACGATGTGGCCAACAATGTCGGGCCCGCCGTGGGTTCCCTGGCCATGACGATGACAATGGCCATCCTGATCGCAGCCGTGTTCGAGGCCGCAGGGGCCATCATTGCCGGTGGGGACGTGGTGTCCACCGTCAAGAAAGGCATTATCGACCCGGCTGACATTGATAACCCGGACATGTTTGTCTGGGTCATGATGGGGGCGTTGCTGGGCGCGGCGATCTGGCTGAACCTCGCCACCTGGCTGGGCGCGCCCGTGTCGACAACACATTCCATCGTTGGCGGCGTCATGGGCGCAGGCATCGCGTCGAGCGGCTGGGAGATCGTGAACTGGGACGCCATGGCAAGGATCGCTTCGTCCTGGGTGATCTCGCCAGTGGTCGGCGGTCTGATTGCCGCGTTGTCTTTATTCCTGCTCAAAAAGACGGTGTTTTTCAAAGCCGACCCGATTGAGGCCGCCAAGAAGATCGTGCCGATCATGATCGGTGTGATGGGCTGGGCCTTCACCACCTATATTGCGCTGAAAGGGATCAAGCATCTGGTTAAGATATCCTTCCCGATGGCGCTGCTTGTCGGACTGATCGCCGGATGTGTGATCTATATCGTGATCAAACCCCTGGTCGCCAAAAGGGCTCCGGGTCTGTCGCCGGATCGTGACGGGGTCAACCGCCTGTTTACCGTTCCATTGATCTTCGCGGCTGCCATGCTCAGCTTTGCCCATGGCGCCAATGACGTGGCCAACGCCGTCGGCCCGCTGGCCGGGATTGTGGACGTTCTGAGTGAAGGCGAGGGCGGCGGCAAGGTGGCGATTCCGTTCTGGGTTATGGGAATAGGCGCGATCGGCATCTCAATCGGGCTGGCGCTGTTCGGACCCAAGCTTATCCGGACCGTTGGTTCCGAGATCACCGAACTGGATCGTGCACGCGCTTTTTGTATTGCGCTTGCGGCTGCGATCACGGTGATCATCGCCAGTCAGCTGGGTTTGCCGGTCAGTTCGACCCATGTTGCCCTGGGCGGCGTGTTCGGGGTGGGGTTTCTGCGCGAATTTCTGGAACAACGGCTTGGTCGTGTGGTCGAGACCGTGATCCAGTCCCATAGGGGCGAGGCTGACTTCCGAGAAGTGGAACATGCATTGCGCGATTTCCAGAACGCTCCACCAGAGGACAAGAAACGCATTCTGAACGAGTTGAAAAAGATGGGCCCGGAGGCCAGCATTACCGCAGCACAGCGCAAACAATTACAACAAGCGCTGAAGCGGCAACTGGTCAAGCGGTCTTCGCTGCTGAAAATCGTCTCAGCCTGGATCATCACGGTGCCAGTGTCGGCGGCGATGGCCAGTATCTTTTACTTTGCGCTGCGCGGCATGATGCTACCCTGATATCCACCCGCACAGCGGTTGAGAAATCAGGCACACAGGCGTAGCGTTTTCCGATGATTATTTCCCCCGGTCGCAATTACATCTTCGTGCACATTCCCAAGACCGGGGGCACCTCGCTGGCTTTGGCATTGGAGGATCGCGCCAAGGCGGATGATATCCTGATCGGAGACACGCCCAAGGCGCTGCGCAGGCGGAGGCGGTTGAAAGGCGTACAGGCCAAGGGTCGCTTGTGGAAACACTCTACTCTGGCCGATATCGACGAGTTGGTGACCCCCGAATTTGTGGGCAGTGCCTTTATCTTTAGTTTGGTGCGTAACCCGTGGGACCGGATGGTCAGCTATTACCATTGGCTGCGCGATCAGGGATTTGATCACCCGGCGGTGCATTTGGCCCAAAGGCTGGCATTTGACGAGTTTGTGCAATCCCCGCATACGCGTCAGTCGTTTCGCACCCATCCGTACTCAAGTTACCTGCGCGATGCGACGGGGCAGGACCGGGCCACGCATTACATCCGGCTCGAACATTTTGCCGAAGATGCCGCCCCGCTTTGGGCGCATCTGGGGTTTCGCCTGAGCCTTCCGCATGAAAACGCATCGGCACGTGGACGGGATTATCGCGGCTATTATGACGACGCGCTGGCCGAGGTCGTTGGTGAAATCTGCGCCGAGGACATTGCGCGGTTCGGTTACCGGTTCGGCTGAGGGATACAGTCCGGGAAATCCGTATCGCAGGCTTGTCTCGAAACGCTCTCGCCCGGCCATTCCTGTCAAAACTACGGTCAGAGTTTGCGGTTGTGATGTTGGTATTGCGGGGCATTGCCACCTGCTTTTGCAACAAAACGAAAGTGTGGCAGTTGATTGTCTTGATCAGGGCAACAGTGCCCGAATTGTGCCGTTTTCTCGTCCAAGGGCGGTCCAACGAATCGTGTTTTGTTAACCTTATTGCAACCAACGAGCTGCCGGTTGCTTACCATGGGGGGTGAATAAAATGTTCGGACGCATGTCTGCACAAGTCAGGGGATTAAAACGCATGAGCGAGACGACGGGCGCTTATGATGGTGGCGCCATCGGCATGTCGTCCGGTGTGATATCCGGAAGCCGCGTGGCCACGGCCATGGGCTGGCGTTCGGTCGAGGCGCTGGCGGTGGGCGATCTGGTGCTGACCTTTGATGCCGGGCTGCAACCGGTAACACGGATCACCCGCAAACCGATCTGGGCTGTTGATGCCACTGCCCCACGCAACCTGTGGCCGCTGCGCGTTCCCAGAGGTGCCTTGGGAAACCGGAACGAACAACTCCTGCTGCCCAATCAATACGTGATGATCGAAAGCGATGCGGGGGAAGACCTGTTTGGCGATCCGTTCTCGTTGATCAAAGCCAATGCGCTGGAAGGTGTGAACGGGATCGAAGCGACACCGCCCGCCTCCGGTCAAGAGGCCGTGGTGCTGCATTTCGACCGCGATCAGGTGATTTTCGATGCAACCGGCGTGATGTTTTACTGCCCGTCATCCGGCGATCTGCTGGATCATGCGTCTTCGCCTTACAACGCGTTGAACCGTCAGGACGCCGAAGTTCTGGTTATGTGTATTGAAAGCGAAGCGGCCACCAGCCTGGTATGGCAGGCCGAACCGCAAATGGCCCCGAATTACGCGATGGCCTGAGATTTCTGAGTGTGACGCGGGAGGGACACCGGATCAGGGCAATGCCCCCGTCCTGACCGGACCCGCTGATCAAACCACGAGGCATTGTACACGCCTCGATACGCAAAACGCGCGACCCGGTACGGGCCGCGCGTTTTTGTTTCTTTTTGATGGGCGTCAGGCTGCGGATTTCTGGCTGTCAAACCGGCCATAAAAGCTTTGGGTCTTGTCGGCCATCTCGCGCAGCAGGGCGGGGGTAGTAAAGCGGGTGCCGAATTTCTCGGTCAGTTGGTCACACCGCTCCGCCGCATAAGGCGTGCCGATGATGTCCAGCCAGCTGAACGGTCCGCCCGACCATGGCGCAAAGCCCCAGGCCAGGATCGCGCCCACATCGCCTTCGCGGATATCTTCCAGCACGCCTTCTTCCAGCGCGCGCACCGCTTCCAGCACCTGGGCGAACATCAGGCGATGCTGCACCTCGTGCAGGTCCGGTTGCTCTTCGGTAGTGGGGTACTTGGCGGCAATCCCGTCCCAATAGCCCAAACGCTTGCCCTTCTCGTCATAGTCAAAGAAGCCTGCGTTGGACTTGCGCCCCAGACGGCCTTCTTCTTCCATCCAGAAGATCACATCGTCCACGGCACCATCGGGATAGGCATCGCCCATCGCCGCCTTCGTGGCGCGGGCGATCTTGGCGCCCAGATCAATCGAGGTTTCATCGACCAGTTGCAGCGGCCCAACCGGGAAACCCAGCTGACGTGCGGCATTGTCGATCAGGGCAGGGGCGACGCCCTCGGCCACCATGCGGATGCCTTCGTTGATGTAGGGAATGATGCAGCGGTTACAGTAGAAGAACCGCGCATCATTGACCACGATCGGCGTTTTGCGGATCTGGCGGACGTAATCCAGCGCCTTGGCGGTCGCAACGGGGCCGGTTTCCTTGCCCTTGATGATCTCCACCAGCATCATCTTCTCGACGGGTGAGAAGAAGTGAATGCCGATGAACTGTTCGGGTTTGTCCGACGCCTTGGCCAGCTCAGAAATCGGCAGGGTCGAGGTGTTGGTGGCAAAGATGCAATCGGGGCCGACATGCTTGAGCACGTTCTTGGTGACTTCGGCCTTCACGCCCGGGTCTTCGAACACGGCCTCGATAATCAGGTCGCAGCCCTCAAGAGCGGCGTAATCCGTTGTCGCGTTGATTCGCGCCAGCGTCGCCTCTTTCTTCTCCTCGGTCGCCTTTTTGCGCTTGATGCCCTTGTCCATGTAATCGGCGGTATAGGCCTTGCCCTTGTCAGCCGCCTCTTGTTTCTGGTCGATCAGGACGACCTCCATGCCTGCCATGGCCGAGACCAGCGCGATGCCCGCGCCCATCATGCCAGCCCCCATTACACCGACCTTTTTGACGGTCTGATCGGCCACGTCGGGGCGGTTCGCACCTTTTTCCAACGCTTCCTTGTTGATGAACAGGCTGCGGATCATGGCGCTTGATGAGGGATTCATCAGTACATTGGTGAACCAGCGCGCTTCGATCTTCAGCGCGGTATCAAACGGCACCAGCGCGCCCTCATAGACAGCAGATAACAGCGCCTTGGCGGCGGGGAACGCGCCTTGCGTCTTGCCGTTGACCATGGCCGAAGCCCCCACGAAGGTCATGAAGCCTGCTGGGTGATAAGGCGCGCCGCCGGGCATTTTATAGCCCTTTTCGTCCCAGGGTTTGACGATGGATGGTTCGGAGAGAACCCACTCGCGAGCCTTCTCGATCAGCTCATCTGCCGGAACAACCTCATCCACCAGACCGGCCATCTTGGCCTTTTGTGGGTTGTTCAGCTTGCCTTCCAGCAACAGCGGAGAGGCCCCCATCGCGCCCAGCTTGCGCACCAGCCGCGTGGTGCCGCCCATGCCGGGGAAGATCCCGACCATGATCTCGGGCAGGCCGATTTTGGCCTTGGGGTTGTCCGCCGCAAAGATACGGTGGCAGGCCAGCGGGATTTCAAGGCCAATGCCAAGGGCCGTGCCGGGCAGGCAGCAGGCGATGGGCTTGCCACCCTTGTTCTTGTCATCCATCCCGCCGCGTTCGATCTTGCGCAGGATGGCGTGGGTGGCCATCAGGCCATCCATCAGGCCCTTGGCCGGATTGTCGCCTGCGGCCTCTTTCATCTTCGCAATGACGTTGAGGTCCATACCGCCCGCAAAGCTGCCTTCCTTGCCCGAGGTCAGGATCACGCCTTTCACGGCGTCATCGGCCAGCGCGTCATCAATCAGGCTGTCCAGCAGGGGCCAGGCCTCCATGCTCATTACGTTCATGGACTTGCCGACCGTGTCCCAGGTGATGATCGCGACGCCGTCTGCGCCTTTTTCCATTGTGAAATCAGTCATGTGTTCTCTCCCTTCAGGGGTGTTCCGTCTTTGCGGGTAAAGGCTGCGCCGTCCGCGTTCATTGTGACTTTCAGGTCGATATCGCTGTACCAGCCGGTCTCGGTTTCGGTGCGTGTGCCGATCACGAGGAAACGTGCCTCGGCCTCTGTCTGGTTGACAAAATGGTGCCCATTGGCGCGGCCCGCCGGGAAGGCGGTGCAGTCGCCAACGCTCATCTCGGTCTCGCCGTCATCGTCGATCAGGGTGCAACTGCCTTGTGTCACCATCACGAACTCATCCTGCTTTTCGTGCCAGTGGCGCAGCGAGGATTTCGCGCCGGGGGCGAGGATGACGATGTTCGCGCCAAACTGCGTCAGTCCGCCCGCGTCGCCGACACGCAGCGACGAACGCCCCGCCATCTCGGCATCATAAGGCGCGGGATAGATCGAGCCGGTTTTGACCGGGACTTTGGAAAGGTCGATTTTGCTCATGAAAAGCCATGCTCCGCGATATGAGATTTGATCTCGGCCAGCATCTCCTCGGGCGTACCGAGGGCGATGCGGATGTGCTTGTTATAGTCAAAACGTTGACGGTCCATCGCACTGCCCGGATCGCCTTGCAGTTTGAAGCAGAGATACGGGTTTTCGGTGTAAAGGCGGATCAGCGCCCCATCATAGACGTTCACGATCTGCAGCATGTGCAGGTTCTGCGCCTGCGCCAAAGCGTACACCTCTGGAAAGGGGTGATCGTCGCCGATGGGGTGCGTATAGGCCATTTACACGCGCTCTATGATGGTGGCCGCACCCATGCCGGATGCGATGCACAGCGTGGCCAGCCCGGTTTCCTTGTCGGTCCGCTCCAACTCGTCCAACAAGGTGCCGATGATGATCGCGCCTGTGGCGCCCAGCGGGTGGCCCATGGCGATGGAGCCGCCATTGACGTTGACCAGCTCGGGATCGACATCAAAAGCCTGCTGGAAGCGCAGCACGACGCTGGCAAAGGCTTCGTTGACCTCAAACAGATCAATATCGCCAATCTCCATACCGGAATCGGCTAGGATTTTCTGGGTCGCGGGCACTGGGCCGGTCAGCATGATCGTGGGGTCGGTGCCGATCTTGCAAGTCTGGCGGATGCGGGCGCGGGGCTTGAGCCCGTACTTCTCCCCAAACTCCTTGTTGCCAATCAGCACACCTGCCGAGCCATCCACGATGCCGGACGAGTTGCCCGCGTGGTGAATGTGGTTGATCCGCTCCAGATGCGGGTACTTCATCTTGGCGATGGCATCAAAGCCCGGCATCACCTCGCCCATTTGCTGGAAGGCGGGGTTCAGACCGCCAAGCGACTGCATATCTGTGCCGGGGCGCATGTATTCGTCATGATCCAGAATGGTCAGTCCGTTCTGGTCTTTGACGGTGATGACGGATTTCTCAAAACGATTGTCATCCCACGCGGCCTTTGCCCGGCGCTGGGATTCCATCGCCAGTTGATCGGCCTCGTCGCGCGAAAAGCCGTATTCGGTGGCGATGATGTCTGCGCTGATGCCTTGCGGGACGAAATAGGTTTCCATCGCAACACTTGGGTCCACGGCAATCGCCGCCCCGTCGCTGCCCATGGCCACGCGGCCCATCATTTCCACGCCACCGGCGATGTAAGCCTCGCCCGCGCCGCCCTTGACCTGATTGGCCGCGAGGTTCACGGCTTCCATGCCGGAGGCGCAGAACCGGTTGATCGCCAGCCCCGGAATGCTCTCATCCAGGTCAGAGGCCAGAACCGCGGTCCTCGCAAGACACCCACCTTGCTCCATCACTTGCGTGACATTGCCCCAGATCACGTCTTCAACCGCATGGCCATCCAGACCATTGCGGTCTTTCAACGCGTTGAGCACCTGAGACGACAGGCGCACCGAGGTGACCTCGTGCAGCGAGCCATCCTTGCGGCCCTTGCCACGCGGCGTGCGCACGGCGTCATAAATATAGGCTTCGGTCATAGTTATCTCCTTATCAGGCGCGGTCAGCGGGGCTGCCCGGCATCAGGTCATAGGGGTGTTTCCAGCCCGGTGTGTCTTGGATGTTGGTCAGCCAGCGGTTGATATGTGTCCACTCGCTTCGGTCAAAGCCGAAAGGTTCAGGGTAGAAAAGATAACCACAGCAACTGAGGTCGGCATTGGTGAGTGCGTCGCCTACGATCCAGTCGCGCCCCTCAAGATGGTCGTTCAGTACCTGATAAGCGGCCCTGAGACGGCCCTGCATGAAGGTAATGACCTCGGCCGGGCGTTTGTCTTCCGGCAGGAAATTCATCAGGAAACGGGTCATCCCGGCTTGGGAAGACAGTTTGTGGTTGTCCCACAGCACCCAGCGGAAGGCCTCGTAATTCTCGCCGTGATCCTTGCCGCCGAATTTGCCCGATTTCTCGGTCACATAGGCTTGAATGGCCCCCGATTGCGAGGTGCGGAAATCCCCGTCGATCAGGGTGGGCACCTCGCCCATTTCGTTCACGTTGGCGCGGAATTCCGGGGTGCGGGTCTCACCGCCGAAGAAATCTACGTAGACCGGCTCCCATTCAAGGCCCGACAGTTCCAGCGCCAGCGCGGCCTTGTAGGCGTTACCGCTTTCTCCCATGCAGTAGAGTTTGATGGTCATACCGAACCTCCCGATTGCCAGTGTAGATATGAGTATTTTGAGCAAGATGAAGAGAGCAGCGGTTCACGTTTGATTAACGTTAATGCGTTTTCCTGGGCCTGCGTCACAGGCTGGAGAGCCGATGGGCGTGCAAGGTGAAGCCCTGTCATCGCGCCTGATGCCAGTCGGCCCGCGCGCAAGGCAGGGTGGAGCGCCTCCCTTTCATCTTGCCCGAAATACTCCCGCCGGAGGCATCCTGCCAATCGGCTATGTCGCATCGATTGCATGATCAAAGCGCCCGCGAGATCAGTTCTTTCATGATCTCGTTGGTGCCACCATAGATGCGCTGCACGCGGGCATCGGTCCACATTTCGGCGATATCATACTCGGCCATGTACCCATAACCGCCATGCAACTGGACGCATTCATCCAGCACCTCGCCCTGCACATCGGTGATGAAGTATTTCGCCATCGCCGCCTTTTCCACAGTCAGCTCACCGCGCAGATGCTCGCTGATGCATTCGTCGAGGAACGCACGGCAAACCTTTGCTTTTGTTTGGCATTCCGCCAGTTTGAACTTGGTATTCTGGAAGCTCATGATCGGTGAGCCGAAGGCCTCGCGTTCTTTGCAATACTCGATCGTGCGCTGAACGCCGCCCTCGATTGCGCCTTGTGCGCCGCAGGCAATCACCAGCCGCTCTTGCGGAAGTTGCGCCATCATCTGGTAAAAGCCCTGGCCCTCTTCGCCGCCAAGAATGTTCTCGGGTGGGATCTCGACATTGTCGAAGAACAGCTCGGAGGTATCTGCCGCGTGGTTGCCCACTTTTTCAAGGTTGCGCCCACGGGAAAACCCTTCGGCACCGTCGGTTTCCACCACCACCATCGTGATGCCTTTGGCCCCTTCTTTGGGGTCGGTTTTGGCTGCCACGATGATCAGGTTGGCGTGTTGGCCATTGGTGATGAAGGTCTTCTGACCATTCAGGCGATAGGAATTCCCATCTCGCAGGGCCTTGGTCTTCATCCCCTGCAGGTCCGAACCAGCCCCCGGTTCGGTCATCGCAAGCGCGCCGACCATTTCGCCTGAGACCATTTTGGGCAACCAGCGTTTCTTCTGCTCTTCCGAGCCATAAGCGAGGATGTAATGTGCCACGATGGGCGAGTGGATCGGGTTGCCCCAGCTGGCGATATTGGCGCGGCTCTGCTCGATGCAGATCACGGCCTCATGCCCGAAATCGCCACCGGCACCACCGTATTCCTCGGGGATCGACGGGCAGAGCAGGCCCAACTCGCCAGCCTGCGTCCACGTTTCGCGATCCATGATGCCCGCTTTACGCCAGCGATCATAATGCGGACGCCATTCATTGTTGATGAAGTCGGCGGTCATTTCGGTGAGCATGTGATGCTCGTCGGTCATCCAGGACGACATGAGGGCTCTCTCCGGTTTATTGCAAGTCTTCGGGCAGTTGGTTGTTCGGGACGTTTTCCATCTGTTGGGCAGGGAACTCGACGTCCAGAAAGTCAGGGTAGGCTTTGCGCAGCGCTGTCAGGTCGGCGTCTTTTTCGACGCGGGTATAGTACCAGTTGCCTTCATCCTCGAAGGCGATCATCGGCCCGAGGATGCGGGTCAGGGTATCTTCGTCGAAGCGCCAGTAGGTCTCAACCGTAGCGGCAACATAAGTACGCCCGGTCGGGGTTTGCAGAGTGCTCAGGCTATCCGGCAACAGGCGCACGCTTTCGATGGTGACCACCTCAAGCGAGGCCTCGACCTTGGCAGCGCGGGTGGCGAGGTATTCCTCTTCGCCGACACCCGATGCCTCGACCATCACGCGCAGCTGGCTGGGCGGGCGCATACGCTCCATCTTGGCGTATTCGCCGTCCTCGAAGGCCTCAAGAGCGGCTTCGATCACCGTGCGGCCTGAGGCAATGGCGCCCTCATCCGCATAAACCGGTGCCGCGATCGGCGCGAGGGCCAGCAGGAAAGCAAAGCGGTTCATTTCTTGCGGGCCTCCAGTTCGGAGTTGAACAGGCGGATGCGCTGCATGAACGCGCCCTCATCCATGATGGAATCGAAGTTTTCGAACACGAAGGACAGTGCCTCGCCCTCGTCCAACCCTGCTTCATCCGCGAACTTGCGCAGACGGCGATAGCCATCCTCGGTCATGGCGGCATTGAAGCGGCGGGTCAGGCGAAGGCGTTTGGGCATCTTTTATCCTTTGTAAGGTGGGGCAGTGGCCCACCATTCCATCAAAACTGATCAGCCTCCAGACCCATCACCGTTTCCGCACCGGTTTCGATCCGCGCCAAGTGCATCTTGGTGGCCGGCAGACGGCGCGCCATATAGTAGCGCCCTGTCATCAGCTTTGTTTCATAGAAGGCGCGGTCCGAGGTGCCTTTGTCCAGCGCCTCTTGCGCGGCCTTGGCCATGTGGCCCCACATCAGGCCAAGGCAGACATGGCCGAAGAGATGCATGAAGTCATAGGACCCGGACAGCGCGGCATTGGGATCTTTCATACCGTTTTGCATGAAGAACATCCCCGCGGCCTGCAGGTCTTTCGACGCGGCCTTCAGCGGGTCAAGGAAGTCGGCCTTAAGTGCCTCGTTGCCCTCATTGTCCTTGATGAAAGACTTCACCATGTCAAAGAAGGCCATCACGTGCTTGCCGCCATCCTGCGTCAGCTTGCGCCCCACCAGATCCAGTGCCTGAACGCCATTCGCCCCTTCATAGATCATTGCGATCCGGGCATCGCGGGTGTATTGTGACATGCCCCATTCCTCGATATACCCATGCCCGCCATAGACCTGCTGGGCCTGAACGGTCATGTCATAGCCCTCGTCAGTCAGGAAGCCTTTGATCACCGGGGTCAGCAGCGAGACAAGCCCTTCGGCGGCCTCATCGCCCCCGCGGTGGGATTGGTCGATCATCTGGCTGCCCCAGAGCAGGAAGGCGCGGCCCCCTTCGACAAAGCTTTTCTGATCCATCAGGCTGCGACGGATATCGGGATGCACGATCAGCGGGTCAGCCGGCCCATCAGGGTTTTCATCGCCGGTGACGGCGCGACCCTGAAGGCGGTCCTTGGCGTATTCCAGTGCGTTCTGATAGGCGACTTCGGCCTGGGCCAGACCCTGCATGCCGACACCGATACGGGCTTCGTTCATCATGGTGAACATGGCGCGCATGCCTTTGTGCATATCGCCCAGCAACCAGCCCTTGGCGCCATCGTAATTCATCACGCAGGTGGCGTTGCCGTGAATGCCCATCTTGTGTTCGATATTGCCACAGGCCACACCATTGCGCGCGCCAAGTGAACCATCTTCGTTCACCAGGAATTTGGGCACGATGAACAGCGATACACCCTTAATACCTTCGGGCCCGCCGGGGATCTTGGCCAGAACCAGGTGAATGATGTTGTCGGCCATGTCATGCTCACCTGCCGAGATAAAGATCTTCTGACCGGTCACGGCATAGCTGCCATCGTCCTGCGGTTCGGCCTTGGTGCGCATCAGGCCCAGATCGGTGCCGCAATGCGGCTCGGTCAGGTTCATGGTGCCGGTCCACTCGCAAGAGGTCATCTTGGGCAGGTAGGTGGCTTTCTGCTCTTCGGTGCCATGGACAAGAATGGCCGAGGCTGCCCCATGGGTCAGGCCCTGATACATGGTGAAGGCCTGGTTCGCGGCGGACGAGGTTTCACCCACGGCAGTGTACATGATGTAGGGCATGTTCTGCCCACCATATTCCTCGGGCAGATCGATACCTGTCCAGCCGCCTTCTTTGACCTGCTCAAAGGCCTCCTTGAACCCGGTCGGGGTGCGCACCACACCGTTTTCCAGCACACAGCCCTCGGTGTCGCCCACGACATTCAGTGGGGCCAGCACCTCGGTGGCCAGTTTGCCTGCTTCTTCCAGGATCGCGGATGTGAAATCGGCATCCAGATCGCTGTAGCCGGGGGTGTCGGCCTCGGACACTTTCAGCACGTCATGCAGGATGAAATGCATATCCTTGGTGGGGGCGGTGTAGCTGGGCATGGTTAATGTCTCCCTGGGTCGTCTTTTGGGTGGTGTTTACTCGGCGGCGGTGCGCGGCGCGTTGAAGGATTTCAGCATCTTGCGCCCCCAACTCATCTGTTCGCGCAGATCGTTGATCGCGGTGGTCAATTCATCGCGCTGGCGCTCCATATCGGCCAGGCGACGCTCGGCCACTTTATAGGCGCTGGAAATTTGGGTCTGTTGTTGATCCCCGCGATCATAGAGGTCCAGAAGTTGGCGGATTTCCTCCAGCGAGAAGCCAAACCGCTTGCCGCGCAGGATCAGTTTCAGCCGCGCACGGTCGCGCCGGGTGAACAGCCGCTTTTGCCCAACCCGCGTCGGGAAAAGCAGTTCCTTGGATTCATAAAAACGAAGCGTGCGCGGTGTTACGTCGAATTCGTCGCACATTTCTCGGATTGTCATCATTTCATCACTCATCTTTGGCCTCATACACATCAGTCAGCAATGAGGCGTACCTGTGCGGGTGACCCTTTCAATACAACGGGAAATCACGTTGACGTAAGAAGGACGTCACGTCACTTTGAAGTTGACGTAAGATCAGCAAAGGTCAGGCAGGGTCGGGGGCAATTTTTGAACCGGGAAGAATTGGCGATTTTTCCCCGTAAGTGCCTTGTTTTACGGCCTCGGCGGCGACTCAGCGATAGGTCACGATGATTTTGCGTCCATCGGCAAGTCTTAGCCGCCAGCCGGTTTCGTCCTGCACGTAACTGGTCAGCCAGGCGTAATGACTGACAGTGCGGGGCATGTCGGCAGGGTTCATCACCTCGGCCAGCCTGAAGGGTCGCGATTGCGGTTTATCCCCTTCAAGATACCAGACCGTCATCACGATCTGATCCGGGTCGCGGCTGTCCAGAAGGTTGCCACCGGGAGCAAGGACGAGAATAGCATCCGCTGTGGGTGAGAGACTGTAGAACCTTGCCCAGACGGGAATGGCCCATGTCGGGCTGTGAGGCACGCCGTGCTGGGTGATGGTGGTGCGGTTGCGTTCAACACTGCCGCGCACGGTGGCGTCCGGAGTCTCGTGCACAAAATCGGCGGGTGGGGACAGCGGCGTATCGGCATGGGCCATGCCGAACAGTCCAGACAGCAAGAAGAGAGCGGTGCTAATCCAGCGCACGGGCCGAGGCATCCCGTACCGCCTTCAACTCGGCAATCGAGTCGGTCAGCTGTTTCTTCTGCTCTTCCAGTGTCACCAGCTGTCGATCGGCAAGCTCGACCCAGCTGCGCAGTTGCGCCTGCGTGCCTTCTTCTTCGTAGATCAACAGCCACTGGCGGATATCTTCCAGGGCAAAACCCCAACGCCGCCCGCGCAGGATCAGCGTCATCCGCGCCAGTTCGCGCGGTCCGTAAAAGCGCGAGCGCCCTTCGCGCTCAGGTTGCAACAGCTCGATATACTCGTAATAGCGCAGGGTGCGAGCGGTCACGTCGAACTTCTCGCACATTTGTTTGAATGACAGGCGTGTGTCAGGCATCGCAACCCGCTCCTCGGCAACAGCGTAGGCGCATCCGCGCGCCCGTGCAACAGGTGCCTTGCAGCGCCTCACATTTGCGGCCCATAAAGGGGTGAATGATATGGCCAAGGACAGCCTGATGAGTGACAAAAAGATCGAATTGATCCGGCGGTTTTTTGGCGAACTGCCCCATGCCAAGGCGCTGGGCATGGAGGTGCTGGAAGTTGGGGCAGGGGCGGCGACGTTCGGAATGGCGTATGACGAGCGTTTCGTGGGCGATCCCGAGACGCGCGTGATCCATGGCGGGGCGGTGTCGGCCCTGATGGACACCTGCTGCGGTGCGGCGGCGATGAGCCACCCTGACAATCCCGGTGCCACTGCCACGATTGATCTGCGGATTGACTATATGCGCCCTGCCACTCCGGGTCAGCAAATCCGTGCGATTGCCGAATGCTATCATGTCACCCGTTCGGTCGCCTTCGTGCGCGCCCGCGCAGTGGATGACGACGAGGATCATCCCGTCGCCACTGCCAGCGGCACTTTCACTGTGGAGGGCAAATAGATGGCGCGACCCCGTCCCGAACCCGTTCAAGTGGTGAAACAACGCCGTGACGCGGCGCTGAATGCGTTGGTCGAGGGCGTGCCCTATATCCAGTTCCTCGGCGTGGAGTTTGACCGGCGCGGGGATGAACTGACCGCAGTGATGCCCTTTGCCGAGAAACTGATCGGCAATCCGGTGCTGCCCGCGCTGCATGGCGGCGCGACAGCCGCGTTTCTGGAAATGACGGCCATTATCGGTCTCAGCTGGTCGATGCTGTGGGGGGATATCGAAAGCGGCGCGCTTGAGGCCGAGGCGCTGGAGGCAGGCAAGCTTCCGCGCCTGCCCAAGACGATTGGCTTTACCGTGGATTACCTGCGTTCGGGCTTGCCGCGTGATGCCTATGCGCGCGCGCAGGTGGCGCGGTCCGGGCGGCGCTATGCAAGCGTGCATGTCGAGGCATGGCAAGACAATCGCGCGCGTCCTTTCGCGCAAGCCACCGGGCATTTCCTGATGCCCCGCCGGGATGGCTGACGCGGTTTCTTCTTCGGGGCCGGTGACCCACCCAAGAGTGCTGAAGATCGCGGTGCCCATCGTGCTGGCCAATGTCACGGTGCCCATTCTGGGCGCAGTGGATACCGGCGTTATCGGGCAATTGGGCGAGGCCGCGCCGATTGGGGCGGTCGGCATCGGCTCCGTGATCCTGACCGCGCTCTACTGGATTTTCGGTTTCCTGCGCATGGGTACGACTGGTCTGACCAGTCAGGCGCATGGGGCAGGCGATGCGCCTGAGGTCGCGGCCCTTCTGACCCGCGCGCTGATGATTGCCGGCGCGGGGGGCGTGGTCTTGATTGCCCTACAGATCCCGATCTTTGCCGGTGCCTTTGCCCTGGCCCCCGCCAGCGCCGAGGTCGAAAGCATGGCGCGCGACTATATGACCATCCGCATCTGGAGCGCGCCCGCGATGATTGCCGTCTTTGGCATCACCGGCTGGCTGATCGCGCTGGAACGCACACGGGCGGTCCTGTTGATCCAACTGCTGATGAACGGGGTCAACGTGGCGCTGAATTTCTGGTTCGTGCTGGGCCTTGGCTGGGGGGTCGAGGGCGTTGCCTTTGCCACCTTCATCGCGGAATGGGGCGGGGTGGCGCTGGGCCTGTGGCTGTGCCGCGATGCCCTGCGCAAACCTGCCGCGCGGGACTGGCCGCGGGTTTTTGACGGCCCGGCCCTGCGGCGAATGGGATTGGTCAACAGCCATATCCTGCAACGCTCGCTGATGCTGGAAGGCATCGTGGTGTCTTTCCTGTTTCTCGGCGCGCGGTTTGGCGATGTGACATTGGCCGCCAATCAGGTGTTGCTGCAATTCCTGCACATCACGGCCTATGCGCTGGATGGGTTTGCCTTTGCGGCCGAGGCATTGGTCGGGCAGGCCATGGGCGCACGTGCCCGTGCCCGTCTGCGCCAATCGGCGATCATGGCCAGCCAATGGGGTCTTGCGATCACGCTGGTGATGGCAGCGGCCTTCTGGTTTGGCGGGGGGTGGATCATTGACCTGATGGCCAAGGCCCCCGAGGTGCAGGTTGAGGCGCGTCAGTACCTGATCTACATGGCGCTGGCCCCGATCCTTGGCTTGGGTGCATGGATGCTGGACGGCATCTTTATCGGGGCAACCCGAACGCGGGACATGCGCGATATGATGGTGATTTCCCTGGTCGTCTACGTTCTGGCCGTGCTGGCCCTGATCCCGCTGATCGGCAACCACGGGCTGTGGGTAGCTTTGCTGATATCCTACGTGGCGCGGGGGCTGACGCTGGGGTGGAAATACCCCGCGCTTGAGCGTTCCGCCGGTTAGTCCGTCGTGCGCAAGGGCGAGCGCTGCACCAACCAGATCACCATCAGGGGCACGATCACCGTGACCCCGATGACCGAGAGCAATAACCACCCAAGCTGACTGTAATCGGCGGCCATGGTCACCACACCGGCCTCGCGCACTTCACGGGTGACCACGAAAACCTCGTTGAGATACCGGGTCGACAGGCTTGAGGCCGACAATGCGAGGTTGGTGAAGGACGCCATCACCGCAAAAAACGTGGCTTTCAACTCAATCGGTGCACTGCGCGCGATCCACGCTAGCATCGGGATCATCGCGATCTGCGCCAGCGGCGATTCCACCGCCGTGTCCAGCAGGGCAATGAAACGCGCATCGACGATCCCGCCGGTCACGGCGGCGGTCCAATGATGCACCCCGTAATAGAGGCCCAGATTGGGAAGGCTGAGAATGCCTGCGGCGATGGTCAGCAGGGCAATCACCCGCACGATGGGCCATTTTGCAATCACCGGGCGCAGCGCCACCAGCCCCACCAGCGTCATCACCGAAGTCAGCAGCGAAAGCACCGACAAAAACTGCTGATCAAAGCCCAGCACGTCGATATTGAACCATGTCAGCCCATCGCCGGGGCGCGGCACCGCGCGGAAGAAAAAGATGATCAGCGCGGTGCCCAGCAGCATCCGCGCTTGCGTGTGCGGCAACACGGCAATCAACTGCCGCATCAGCAGGCCGACGATGATCATCGAACCGATAAAGATGATTTCCTGTCCGAAAGGCACGTCGTTCAGGCCAATGGTCAGGGTCAGTGCCACGAACGCCCCCCCGCCGATGAAGTACCACGGGTTCATCTGGGTGCGTGGCGCATCGGGCAGACGCTCGGTTGAATGATGTCCCAAACGGCGTTGCAACGCGGCGAGGATCACGCCTGAGACCGAAATCACCGGAATGATCAGGCCAATCAGATAGATGCGCGCGTAGATTGCGGACTTTTCGGCCTCGGACAGCGCTTCGATACCGGAAAACATCACGATATTGACCAGCGCCACCACCACCGTCCCCGCGATCAGGGCAAACCGGCCCAGTGTTTGCATGGTTGTGTGCATGTTTTTCGACGCACTTTCGGGTATGGGGCTGCCGTCTTCCCCGATCACCGGGACGGCCTCGATCGACATGGCATCAGCGACGGCGTCCTGCAAAACCAGCCCACAGGGGGCGAGCATAGAGGAAATGATGTACCATGTGCCGATCGGGGCAACGGCCTCCATCATCGCGGTTTGCGTCAGCACGAGGTACATGATGCCCATGCTGATCGCGACCAGGCCCGCACCTACATAAATCAGCCCCGATTTCCAGCGCCAGATCAGGTCGACCAGGTGCCCAAGTGGCATTTTCAACGCCCAGGGCAACCCGGCCCAAAAGGCAAGACCAGCAAGGTAAGCGGCTGAGAAATCGAGAAAGTCTTTCACGAAAAACGTGCCGACAATGGTTGCCACGGTCGCACAACCGAAGGCGAAATAGACCATCAGGGGCGGCAGGAACGACCACCGCATCTGACGGCCAAGATCAAAGACCACGGCGTCGATCCAGCGGGTGACAGGGGATAAGGCTGTGCGCATTCAGACCCTTTTAACGCTTGACGTTCGATTGCATATAGAAAGGTCCGGGAAAGGGGCAAGCCGCCCTGACAGGCTTGTGAGGGTTAGAGAATATCCAGAACCGCCTCGGGCGGGCGGCCAATGATGGCCCTGGAGCCATTGAACACAATTGGGCGCTCGATCAGTTTTGGTTCCTTCGCCATGGCGGCAATCAGCGTGGCCTCGTCATCGGTCTTGCTGAGGCCCATCTCTTTGAAAGCCGCCTCACCGGTTCGCATCATGGCGATGGCGGGCAGGCCCAGAGCGGTTTGCGCCGCACGCAATTCAGCTTCCGAGGGGGGATTGTCCTGATAGCGCCGCTCGACAGGGTCGTGCCCTTCCCGGATCAATAGCTCGTGGGTTTGACGCGATTTCGAACAACGCGGGTTGTGCCAGATGGTGATCATAACCAAGCCTCTCTACTGGTTCCGACGGCCTCTGCCACCGAGGCAAACCCGTCTTTTTCAAGGAGTGTGTCCAGTTCATGCGCCATATCAGGTATGAGTGACAAACCACTGTAGACAAGGGCAGAATAAACCTGAACGGCACTCGCTCCGGCGCCGATCTTGGTATAGGCGTCTTGGGCTGTGCTGATCCCTCCAACGCCGATCAAAGGTATCTCGCCCTTGGTGAGATGTGACAGCTTGGCCAGCACCCGGGTCGATTTCTCAAACAGCGGCGCGCCCGACAGACCCCCGGCCTCGCCCTTATGGGCGCTTCGCAGCGCGTCACGATCCAGTGTGGTGTTGGTGGCGATGATGCCCGACAGGCCTGCGGATTGCGCCACATCTGCGATCTCGGACAATTCCGCATCGCTCAGGTCGGGGGCAATCTTGAGGAAGATCGGGATTGGATTGGGCAGCCAGTTGCGCGCCTCCATCACCCCGGCCAGCAACGCTGACAGTGCCTCCGCACCTTGCAGATCACGCAGCTTCTCGGTGTTCGGGGACGACACATTCACCGTCGCGAAATCCAGGAACCGCCCGCAATGAGACAAGACGCGGGCAAAATCATCGGCGCGATCCGTGCTGTCCTTGTTGGCACCCAGGTTGAGGCCGATCACAGCGTCGCGTGGGCGGTTGGCCAACTGTCCTGCAGCTGCCTCCATCCCCAGATTGTTGAAACCAAACCGGTTGATCACGGCCTTGTCTTCGGACAGGCGAAACAGGCGCGGACGTAGATTGCCCGGTTGCGCGCGGGGTGTGACTGCGCCGACCTCAAGAAACCCGAACCCGGCGCGCGACAGCGGCGACAGGGCTTGGGCGTTTTTGTCAAACCCGGCGGCCAGACCGATGGGATTGGGCAGGTGCAAACCGGCAATTTCCGTGCGCAAGCGCGGCGAGGTGACAAGGCCGGGCAGGGGCACGGCACCAACGCGCAACCCCTTCAACGCAAGGCCGTGGGCCGTTTCAGGATCGAACCGATGGAGGAGCGACAGCCCCAGCCGCTCCCACGCCCTCATGCCAGACCCGGGGGAAACTGGTGCTCTCCGGCGACAATCGGCAATCGTTCGGCCCAGCGGACCTCGGACAGTTTCAGGTCGCGGTAGAGATGCGGGAACAGATCGCCGCCCCGCGATTTCTCCCATTTGAGGGCCTCGCCCAGATCATCCGCCTCGATCGCGGCCAGCATCAGCCCCTCGACCCCGGCGAAATGCTTGGCGGCGGTTTCGGCAACCTGTGCGGGGGTGGAGAAGTGAATGAAGCCATCGGCCACGTCAATCGGTGCACCCGATGTGGTTCCCTGGGCCTGCAGCTCGGCCCATTCCGGGCCACGGAAAATCTTGTAAATCAGCATGGCATGGTGATGCCTTGCCGATGCGCGCGGGTCAAGCGGGAAGGCTTTGACAGGCGCGGCAAGACGCGCAAAGCTGGATACAGTTGCCATTTCAAAAGGAATAACGCCATGCTGAGACACATGATTGCGGGTCTGGCGCTTGGCTGCGTTGGCACGTTGGCGGCGGCGGATTACACGCTGACCATTCTGCACACCAATGATTTCCATGCGCGGTTCGAGCCGATCAATAAATACGACAGTTCCTGCGGGGCCGAAGACAACGCCGAGGGCAAATGCTTTGGTGGATCCGCCCGGCTGGCCACCGCGATTGCCGAGGCCCGACAGCGCAGCAACAATTCGATCCTCGTGGATGGCGGTGATCAGTTTCAGGGCACGCTGTTTTACACCTATTACAAGGGCAAGCTGACCGCCGAGATGATGAACCGGCTGGGTTATGACGCGATGACCGTGGGCAATCATGAATTTGATGATGGGCCCGAAGTGTTGCGCGGCTTTATGGATGCGCTGGACTTCCCGATCCTGATGTCCAATGCCGATGTGTCGCGTGAAAAACTGCTGGCCGGTGTCTTGCAGAAATCCACCGTGATTGAGCGGGGCGGTGAGAAACTGGGCCTGATCGGCCTGACCCCACAGAACACCGATGAACTGGCCAGCCCCGGACCGAACATTATCTTCACCAATCCCGTTGATGCCGTGCAGGCCGAGGTGGATCGGCTGGAGGCGCAGGGTATCAACAAAATCATCGTGCTTAGCCACTCGGGTTATCACATTGATCAGTGGGTCGCGCGTAAGACCACCGGCGTGGACGTGATCGTGGGCGGGCATTCCAACACCTATCTGCGCTCGGGTGATAAAGACGCCGCTGGCCCGTACCCTACTATGGTGGGGCAAACGGCCATCGTGCAGGCCTATGCCTATGGCAAGTTCCTGGGCGAACTGAATGTCAGCTTTGACGATGCTGGCAACATCACCGAGGCCGTTGGCGCACCGCTGCTGATGGGGGCGGACGTGGCCGAAAACGAGGCCGTGAAGACCCGTATTGCCGAGGCCGCTGTGCCGCTGGACGAGATCCGCAACAAGGTGGTCGCCGAGGCGTCCGAGCCGATTGACGGTTCCAAACCGAATTGCCGCAGTCGCGTGTGCCCGATGGGGGTTGCCGTGGCCGAGGCGATGCTGGCGCGCGTCGAGGGGCAGGGCATCGACGTGGCCCTGCAAAACGGCGGCGGTGTGCGGGCCAGTATTGACGAGGGGCCGATCACCATGGGCGAGGTGCTGACCGTGCTGCCTTTCCAGAACACGCTGTCCACCTTCCGGGTCAGCGGCGCGGTGTTGCTTGAGGCATTGGAAAACGGTGTCAGCGATGTCGAGAACGAGGCTGGACGTTTCCCACAGGTGGCAGGCATGCGCTTTAGCTATGATTCCTCGGCAGAACCGGGATCGCGGGTACGTGATGTGACGATCGCTGGCGCGCCTTTAGAGGCCGACAAGGTCTATGGCGTAGTCTCCAACAACTATATCCGCAATGGCGGGGATGGGTATGCGATGTTCCGCGATGCCGAGGACGCCTATGATTTCGGCCCTGATGTGGCTGATGTTCTGGCCGAGTATCTGGCACAGGCAACACCCTTTGCCGCGATGCTGGATGATCGGATCACGGTGGTGTCGGACTGACAGTGGGTATTTTGCCCTGACCCGGCTTAGCTCACGTGCCCCAACGGGCCGCGGCCGCGGCCACCCGCGCACCGAACAGGCGTGCGGTTTCCAGATCGCCTGCGTCGATCAACTGTGTCTTGTCCCGGCTGGAGGTGGCCATCAGACCAAGGTTTGCGCCATCCTTGTTGATGCCGGGATTGGCCGGATCAACCGGCGCGCCAATAGCATTGGGCCCGATCCAGAGCATGCCCATCTGTGTGGCATAAATCGCCAGCCGCATCAGCGTGCTCAGCTTGTCCCCTGATGGGTAGGTTGCCACGGTAAACCCGCCTGCCAGCCGGTTGGCCCACAGCTGATCCTCCCAGCGATCCGAGGCGTCTTCCAGAAACTGGTCGAACCGCGCAGCAGAAGATCCCATATAGGTGGGCGTGCCGAACAGGATCGCAGGCGCGTCATCCAGCGCCTGCCAGTCTGCATCGCTCATGGTCTCGACATCCATCAAATGGGCTTTGCCAACGCCCTCGGCGACGGCTTCGGCCAGACGGCGGGTGTGGCCGGAGCCGGTGAAATAGGGAATTGCGACAGGGTGGGTCATGGCGCGACCCTGCCGTGTGGGGCAGGGCGGCGCAATGCAATTCTTGTGACCCGCAGGATCGGCTTTGCAAAACCCCGGCACCCCGGCCTATGGTGCGCGCCATGAGTGACGTGAGAACCCAATACGAGGCCTACCCTTATCCCGAACGGGACCCGAAGGACGAAGCCAAGCGCCTGATCATCGGATCGCCCTCGATCCCGCTGGAAATCGATCATTTCATCTTTGGTGGACAGCGGGACTGGTCCAAACCCCTGCGTGTGCTCGTGGCGGGTGGCGGCACGGGTGATGGCCTGATCCAGCTTGCGCAGATGATGACGCAAGTGGTCAAGCCCTATGAGATCACTTATGTTGACCTCTCGACCGCCTCGCGCAACGTGGCCGAGGCTCGGGCCAAAGCCCGCAATCTCGGCAACATCCGCTTTGTCACGGGCAGTCTGCTGGAGGCTCCCGATCTGGGCCTGTTTGACTATATCGACTGCTGCGGTGTGCTGCACCATCTGCCCGACCCGGCCGAGGGCTTTGCCGCGTTGCGCGCGGCGTTGGCCCCGGGGGGCGGCTTGGGTTTCATGGTCTATGCGCCTTATGGCCGGTCAGGTGTTTACCCGCTGCAAGAGGCGTTTGGCGCACTGTTCGAGGGGCTGGAACCCAAGGCACGGCTGAGCAAGGCCAAGGAATTGCTCAAGACTTTGCCAGACGGACACCCGTTCAAGCGCAACCCGAATCTGGGTGATCACCATGAAAGCGATGCGGGGTTCTATGATCTCTTGCTGCACTCACAGGATCGTGCCTTCGATGTGCCATCGCTGATCGAGGTAATGGATCAAAGCGGGTGGGCGCTGAGTGGATTTACCATGCCCGCACTTTACGATCTGGCGCGGATCACCGAGGTGCCCGATGGCATGGCGCCTTTGCATCAGATGGCATTGGCCGAGAAACTGCGCGGCACGATCAAGGTCCATGTTGGATATGCTGTTGCCAAGGATTCGGGGCAGGGACCTGCCAGCGGCAAAACCCGAACTCTGATACCCCACCTCAAGGGCGTCCAGCCACGTGCCCTCGCTCAGGCCATTGCCCAGGGTCAGGCCCCCAAGCTCAGCTTCGCCGGGGTAGAGGCGCGGTTGGACCTGCCCAAAGACACCGCCCCCCTGTTGGCGGCAATTGACGGGCGGCGCAGCCTTTCAGATATTGCGCAGGGCACGCGCACGGACCCGATCCGCATGGGCGCGCTTTGGGGGCCGATTGAACGGACTTTGGCCGATTGGGGCGTTTTGCTCTATTCTTCGATACTGCGGTGAGGCAGGGATACCCCATAATTTGATCAAATTTTGTTTCATAGGGTGGTGGCTTGCTATTTTGAGGCGCAGAGTGTCAGAAAGCCTGACCTTTTAAAACTCGGATTCTACGATGCCTGACTGTCCCATCCGCCTTGCCATCAACGGCTTTGGCCGCATTGGCCGCACCCTGCTGCGCATCTTGCTGCGCGATATGCAGGGCTTCGAATTGGTTCTGATCAACGAGATCGAGCCAGCCGAAACCTGCGCCTACCTATTTCAATATGACAGCGTCTATGGCCCATGGCCCGAAGACGTCAGGGCCGAACCTGCGGCGCTGGTCGTCGGTGACCGCCACATCCCGTTCCACGCCGCTGCGGATCTGCGCGATCTTGATCTGAGTGGCGTGGATATCGTTCTGGAATGCACCGGCATGGGCGGCAGCCGTGCGATTGCCGAACGGGGTTTGCAGGCCGGTGCGGGGGCCGTTCTGGTCTCTGGCCCCTCGGCAGAGGCGGATGTGACCGTGGTCCTGGGCGCGAACCAACAGGCGCTGGGGGATCACCGGATCGTCTCGAATGCGTCCTGCACCACCAACGCGTTGGCCCCTTTGGCGCGGTTGCTGGATGATGCGTTTGGTCTGCTAAGCGGGCAGATGACCACCGTACATTGCTACACCGGCAGTCAGCCCACCGTGGACAAACCGCGCGGTGCCCCTGAACGCAGCCGGGCGGCCGCCCTGTCGATGGTGCCAACCACAACCAGCGCCCAGAACCAGACCGGTAAGGTCTTGCCCCATCTCAAGGGCCGGATCGAGGCACGGGCGATCCGGGTGCCCACGGCAAGCGTCTCCTGCATCGACCTGACGGTGCAAACAGGACGGCGCGTGACGGCAGCCACAGTGAACGATCTGCTGAAGTCGGCCGTGCAGCCAGGCGGCGTCTTTGGCTATACCGAACAGCCATTGGTATCGTCCGACCTGCGGGCGCGACCGGAATCGATCATCCTGAACGGGGCCGAGACCTCTGTCTCAACCGGGGGGCTGCTGCGTGTCTTTGGCTGGTATGACAATGAATGGGGCTTTTCCTGCCGGATGCTGGACATGGCACGCCTGATGGCGGCACGTTCCGGTTAAAACCTCTCGCGCTTCCTCAGGTCACACCACGTCAGGCCTTTGCGCGGGCCGCCATCACATCATGGCCAAGGGTCAAAGTGTAAGCTTCCAGATCATGCAGCGCCGTCTCGGCCCGGTCGGCATCGCCTGCTTCCAACGCGTCCGCGATCCGCGTGTGCAGCCTGACGATCTCTTCGCGAGAGCGTGCAGTGAAGGTGATCATGTTCATCAGAGGCTGCATGGCCTCAACCGCCCCGGCCAGCTGATAGCTCAATACCGGATTGCCTGCGCCATCCACCAATGCGCGGTGAAAGGCGACATCCGAAGCGCAGAAGCTTTCGTCGCTCAGCCCCGGCTGACTCTGCCGGTGAATTTCGGCCCGCATCGTCGCAAGGTGATCGGCATCGCGCCGCTTGGCCGACAAAGGCGCACAGGCCCGTTCCAGCGCATACCGCGCTTCGCAGGCGGTCTCGAAACTGACCGCATTCATGCTCAGCAGCAAGGTCGAGGTGGTGATCTGCTGCCCATAGGCCTCTTCATAGGACAGCCGGTTGACAAAGGCCCCGCCAAACGCGCCGCGCTGGGTGCGGATCAGCGATTGCGCGGCCAGCCGTTTCAGCGCCTCGCGCACGGTCGAGCGGGACACCTCGAACTGTTCGGCCAGTTCGGCCTCGGAGGGCAAACGCTCATCAACGATCATCTTGCCGCTCACGATGGCGTCGCGAATGGCCTGCGCAATCTGCGCGGAAAGGTCGGGCTTTTTGTCAGTCTCAGTTTTCATTTGTCTGACATTTAAATGTATGACAATTATCTTGCAACCGTCGAATCCCTTTTTTGGAGCCTCAACAGGTGCGTCTGATCCAATGGCATTCCCTGCGCAGCCTGCTCTGGCTGGGTTTTTTCGCTGCAATTCTTGCCGCGTGGTGGGTGATGTATGTCATGGCGATCGATATGGATCTGGACTTGATTGGCCGCCCCGGCGAGATGGGCGAGGCGATGCGCCAGATGGACCCGCGCATGCCGATGTATATGCCGATGGCGAATTTCGGCCCCTTATTCGTGATGTGGGCGATCATGATGGCGGCGATGATGCTGCCGACCATGGTGCCGACCCTGACCACCTATGAAGACCTCATCCGCGCAGCTGATGGCAGCTGGGCAGGATGGCTGGGCGTTCTGGCCGGGTACGCAATCATGTGGATCGCCTTTGCCGCGCTGATCGCGGGCGTGCAACTGGCCTTGTTGTTTGGCGGTGTCGTCGACATGCTGGGGATCGCGAAATCGCCCGTTCTGGCCGCCCTGTTGCTGATCATTGTGGGCGCGTTCCAGTTCAGCCGCACCAAAGAGGTGTGCCACGGCGTATGCCACGCGCCGATGAATTACTTCCTTGGCAACTGGCGCACGGGGCTCATGGGTGGTCTGCGCATGGGGCTGTCCCTTGGGGCCTATTGTGTCGTCTGCTGCTGGGGTTTCATGGCCCTCGGCTTTGTCGGCGGGGTGATGAACCTGCTATGGATGGGCCTGGCGACACTGTTCATGGTGCTTGAGAAACTGCCACAGATCGGCCACCGCGTGGTGCGCCCTTTGGGTGTGGCGATGATATTAGGCGGGGTCACGCTTTTGCTGCGCCCGCTTGTGATGGGAGGATAAGACATGGCGGTAAAACGCAAACCTGACGCAGATAAACTGCCGGTGTCACAGCGCATCGACAACCGGATGCCCAACCCCAAACGACGTCAGGCCAGCCCGACAGAATGGGCGATCAAGGGCGAGCTGTTTTTGAACTGTTCCTGCACGGTGTTCTGCCCTTGCGTGGTCAGTCTTGGCGCGCATCCCCCCACAGAGGGGCATTGTCACGCGTGGATGGCGATTGCCATTGACGAGGGCCATTTCGAGGGCGAAGACCTGAGCGGTCTCAATGTCGGCCTGCTGGTCGATATCCCGGGCCGCATGGGCGAGGGCAACTGGAAAGTGGCCGCTTATGTCGATGAACGCTCCTCAGGCAAGGCCTATAACGGCATCCTGCAGATTTTCTCGGGTCAGGCAGGCGGCACAACGGGCCTGTTCACCATGCTGGTGAGTGAGATCATCGGCGCCGAGCGCCAAAAGGTCGAGATTGTCCGCGATGGCAAAAAGCGCGGCATCTATATCGGTCGGAAAATTCAGGGCGAGATCGAAATGATCGACGGCAAGGACCCGGATCACCCCGTGATGGTCTCCAACTCCAAATATTGGATGGGGCCTGATATCATCGCCGCCGCTGGCACCAAGTCCCGCGTGCGTGATTACGGCCGGGTCTGGGATTTCTCGGGCAAGTCTGCCGAGATTTGCCCGATCGACTGGCATGGCCCCAAGTAACAACGTTTTTCAAAGAGGTCTGAAATGGCTTTGATTTCCCCGTCGCGCCGGCTGCGGCGCACGCCCTTTTCTGACGGTGTCGAAGCCGCGGGCGTAAAGGCTTACACAGTCTACAATCGCATGTTGCTGCCCACGATGTTTGAAAGCGTCGAGGCGGATTATCACCACCTGAAGAGACATGTGCAGGTCTGGGACGTTGCGGTCGAGCGGCAGGTGGAACTGCGTGGTCCCGATGCGGGTCGTCTGATGCAGATGCTGACCCCGCGCGATCTGCGCGGGATGACCGCCGGGCAATGTTACTACGTGCCCATCGTGGATGAGACCGGCGGGATGTTGAACGATCCGGTTGCGGTCAAGCTGTCCGAGGACCGGTGGTGGATTTCCATTGCCGACAGTGACCTTCTGCTCTGGGTCAAGGGCGTGGCCAATGGCTATCGTCTTGATGTGCTGGTGGACGAGCCGGACGTGTCGCCCTTGGGCGTGCAGGGGCCAAAGGCCGATGACCTGCTTGAACGTATCTTCGGGCCGAGCGTGCGCGACATCCGCTTTTTCCGCTATGGGATGTTTGACTTTCAAGGGCGGCAGTTGATCATCGCGCGCTCGGGTTATTCCAAACAAGGCGGGTTTGAGGTTTATGTCGAGGGCAGCGATATCGGGATGCCGCTGTGGAATGCACTGTTTGAGGCAGGCGAAGACCTGAATGTGCGCGCCGGATGCCCCAATTCCATCGAGCGGATCGAAAGCGGCTTGCTGAGCTATGGCAATGACATGACCGATGACAACACGCCCCACGAATGCGGCCTTGGCAAATTCTGCAACACCCACACGGCGATTGGCTGTATCGGTCGCGATGCGTTGCTGCGGGTGGCCAAGGAAGGCCCGGTGCAACAGATCAGGCCGATTGCGATTGAAGGGGACGCTCTGCCCGGATGCGATCGGGCGTGGCCGCTTTATGCGAATGGCAAGAAGGTCGGGCAGGTGACCTCGGCGGCGTGGTCACCAGATCATGAAGTGAACGTGGCGATCGGCATGGTGCGGATGACCCATTGGGAGCCCGGCACCCGGCTGGAGGTCGAAACCCATCACGTGGGAATGCGCCCGGCCACGGTGCAGGAAAGTTTCTGGAACTGACCGGGGGCAAGAAAATTCGTGCGAATTTTCTCGGCCTTCGGCGAGAGTATTTTGAGCAAGATGAAGGAGACCGAGATGTTCAACGCATTGGTAGTTGAGAAAGACGAAGAGAGCGGCAAAACAAGCGCGAGCGTGCAGGAGCTGACCCTTGATGCACTGCCCGAGGCAGAGGTCACCGTGGCGGTGGAGTATTCCACGGTGAACTACAAGGACGGCCTTTGCATTGGACCCGGCGGTGGTCTGGTGCGCAAGTACCCACATGTGCCGGGCATCGATTTCGCAGGCACGGTCGAGGCCAGTGATGATGATCGCTACAAGCCCGGTGACAAGGTTGTGCTGACCGGCTGGCGCGTGGGCGAGGCGCATTGGGGTGGGTATTCGCAAAAAGCCCGCGTCAAGGCCGATTGGCTGGTGCCGCTGCCCGACGGGCTGGATGCACGGGCGGCCATGGCCGTGGGCACCGCCGGGTTTACCGCGATGCTGGCGGTGATGGCGCTTGAAGATCACGGGTTGGCACCGGGGCATGGTCCTGTGCTGGTCACGGGGGCTGCCGGTGGTGTTGGGTCGGTTGCGACCGCCATTCTGGCCAATCTGGGCTATGAGGTGGCAGGTGTGACCGGGCGGCCGGAAACCGGGGATTACCTGAAATCTCTCGGGGCCAGCCAGATAGTAGCCCGGGAAGAGTTGAACGAGACCACCAAACGCCCGCTTGAGGCGGAAACCTGGGCGGGCTGTGTTGATGCCGTGGGCGGTGAGATGCTGGCGCGCGTACTGGGACAGATGAAATACGGTGCGTCTGTCGCTGCCGTTGGTCTAGCCGGCGGGGCGGGCCTGCCTGCCACGGTGATCCCGTTCCTGCTGCGGGGTGTGAACCTGCTGGGTATCGATTCCGTGATGCAACCCTATGACAACCGCCTGCGTGCCTGGAGCCGGATTGCCAAAGACCTGCCCATGGACAAGCTGGAGGCTATGATCCAACCCGCAACGCTTTCTGACCTGCCCCAACTGGGCAGTGATATCCTGAAAGGGCAGGTGAAAGGCCGGGTTGTTGTGGATGTCAACGCCTGAGTTGATCATTCGAGAGGCGCAGGCCAGAGATTGGCCTGCGCTCTGGCCCATCCTGCGCGGCATTATCCGGGCGGGCGACACCTATGCCATAGAGCCTCAGATCAGCGAGCCTGCGGCGCGCAAGATGTGGCTGGAAAGCCCGCGGGGCTGTTACCTGGCCGAGTGCGGCGGTGAGGTTCTTGGCACCTATTACATCAAGACCAACCATCCCGGCGGCGGCGCACATGTGTGCAACTGCGGATACATGGTTGCGGACGCCGCGCGTGGTCAGGGGATCGCCGCACAGATGTGCGAACATTCGCAGACCGAGGCGGTCAAGCTGGGCTATCGCGCCATGCAGTTCAATCTGGTGCTGTCCACCAATACCGGTGCAATCCGCTTGTGGGAGAAGCTGGGCTATGACACCGTCGGCACATTGCCCCGCGCCTTCGATCATCCGCGTGAGGGGCTGGTGGACGCGAAGGTGATGTATAAATGGCTGGATCAACCGTCATCCTGAAAGGCAGCCCGCGCACGGGCGGTAACAGCGATGCGCTGGCCGATATGTTTCGCACCGAGGCCGAAGGGCAGGGCGCGGCCGTGCAAGAGGTCAAACTGGCCGATCTGTCCTATCAGGGCTGCATCAACCTGTTTCATTGCAAAACCGGCGGGCAGGCCTGCGGACAGGTCGATGATCTGACGCCGGTTCTGGCCGCGATTGCACAGGCGCAGGTTCTGGTTCTGGCCAGCCCGGTCTATTTCACCTCGATCTCGGGACAATTGAAACTGGCGATGGACCGGTTCTTTTCCTTCTTCGTGCCGGACTATCCCACCAACCCCGACAAAAGCCGACTAGGAACGGGCCGCCATCTGGTGTTCCTGCAGACGCAGGGCGAGCCGGAAGAGCGCTATCGCGATCTGATGGAGAGCTTTTCGGTCAGCTTCACCAATCTGGGCTTTGATCACCACCACCTGGTGCGCGCCTACGGTGTGCGCGAACCGGGAGACGTGGCCGGGCAATCCCGCTATCAGGACGCCTGTGCAGACGCCGCCCGGCGTGTCTACGGCTAGAGAGCAGGTCGACGGCCCGGCGTGATCCGGGAATTCATGGGACAGATCGCGCAACCGCGCCAGGTTTGAGCCGAATCACATGGGAAACAGCCTGTTCTCGGGGCTGTTTTCTTGGAATGTCGGCTATGGTAGGGTTGCTCTGATAGAGAAAATGCGAAAAAATCGGGAATTCATGGGAAAAATGAAGCTGCGCAGTAACATACTACATATAGTGTCTGCTTTTCCTTTTTTCGCTAGGTGGTGCGTCAAAAAGGCAAAATCGACCACATCATCTTGTTTTTGAGCGCCTCTGAAAACAATATGCTGTGCTGTTTCCCGTATTTTTATATTGATTTCCATGAATTCCCATGTCATCCCTATAGACACGATGAAGACGGAACAAGGGGCACACAACGACCCCGAATAAAAATAAGACCAGAGCAGGTTTCATACAGGCACCCGCTTCATCAAGACGACGGATCCGGCGCGCGGGCGAGCAGACATCCCCCCAGGTGGCGCGCGCAGCTGGACATCCCCGCATCGCGGGACGAGGGCGGCGGATTGATCAGTGGCAGCAGATCAATCCGCCGTTCCGCTTTCTAAGGGACGGTTTTGGGGGAAATGGAAGGGCCAAGGGACAGTGAGCCGCAGGTTCAGAGGCGAAAGCCACCATAAGGTGGACAGTAAGGGGCGGGTATCTATCCCGGCCTCATTTCGTCGTGTTCTGGAGGCGTCCGACCCCAACTGGACCGGCGGGGACAACCCCGAACTGGTGATCGTCTACGGAGATCACCGCCGCAATTACCTTGAATGCTACACGATGGAGGCGATCGACGAGGTCGACGCCAAGATCGATGCCCTGCCGCGTGGTTCGATGGAGCGTAAGATGCTGCAGCGTCTGTTCCACGGTCAATCCCTGCCCACGGCAGTCGACGAAACCGGGCGCCTCGTGCTGCCCGCCAAGCTGCGTCAGAAAATCGACCTTGAGGGCGAGGCTTTCTTCATCGCCGCGGGCGACACCTTCCAGATCTGGAAGCCCGAGACCTACGAGGCCGAGGAACTGGCCAAGACCGAAGAATGGCTGGACGAGCTGCCCGATGATTTCGATCCGCTGGTTTACCTGGATAATGCGAAAGGGGAGTGAGCCATGGCTGCTGCGGCCCCTGTCCCCGATGATGCCCCCCATATTCCTGTTTTGTTGCGCCCGCTTCTGGCGGCTGTTGCACCTGTGTCAGGCACCTGGCTGGACGGCACGCTGGGCGCTGGCGGTTATACCCGTGGCCTGCTGGATGCCGGGGCGGACATGGTGATCGGTGTCGATCGCGACCCAATGGCCCTGCAGATGGCCGCGGACTGGGCCGGGGCCTATGGCGACCGGGTCAAGCTGGTGCAAGGCGTCTTTTCGCAGATGGACGAGGTCGCCAGTGATCTGGATGGGGTCGTGCTGGATCTGGGTGTCAGCTCGATGCAGTTGGACCTTGCCGAGCGCGGGTTTTCCTTCATGAAGGACGGCCCGCTGGACATGCGGATGAGCCAGGAGGGGCCAAGTGCCGCCGATCTGGTCAACGATCTGGATGAAGCTGCCCTGGCCGACATCCTTTACCTTTACGGGGAAGAGCGCGCCAGCCGCCGGATTGCCCGCGCGATTGTCCATGAGCGTGCTGCCGCACCCATCACAACCACGCTGCAACTTTCTGATATCATTGAAAAATGCCTTCCACGTTCAAAGCCGGGGCAGGCTCACCCTGCCACCCGCAGCTTTCAGGCGCTGCGCATCGCGGTGAATGATGAATACGGCGAGCTGATCGGCGGGCTTGAGGCGGCTGAACGCGCATTGAAACCTGGCGGGCAACTGGCCGTGGTGACGTTCCATTCCATCGAGGACCGCATGGTCAAACGGTTCTTGCAGGCCCGGTCGGGTGGGGGCGGCACTGGCAGCCGCCATGCGCCTGAGATCGCCCGCGCCGCGCCGCAATTTACTGTCAAAAGCCGCAAGGCCATCGGTCCGGACGATCGCGAGCTGGCTGAAAACCCACGGTCGCGCAGCGCCAAACTGCGCGTTGCGATGCGCACGGATGCGCCCGCAGGGGTCACGGATCGCAAGGCCATTGGTATGCCATTGTTGAAGGGGACGCAGTGATGCGCAGTCTGTTTATCATCCTGTCGGCGGTGGCCGTGATCGGGTTGGCCTTTTGGGCCTATCGCGAGAACTACCAGACACAAGAAGCGCAAGCCAAGGCCGAGCAATTGCAGCGCAGTATCGCGGATGCGCGCGAACGCCTGCGGGTTCTGAACGCCGAATGGGCCTATCTGAACCGCCCGCAACGACTGCGCGATCTGGCCGATATCAACTTTGACAAATTGGGTCTGGTGCCTCTGCGCGCCGAGCAGTTCGGCAAGGTCGATCAGGTCGCATATCCGCGTCAGGAGCCCCTGGCGATCACCAATCCGATCGATGTGATCAACATGGAGCAGTTCCCATGATCCGCACACCGCTTCGTCCGCTTGCTCGCATTCTGGACGCCCGCGCCAAGGGCGAGAATCCTGACGCGATCGAGCGCGAAAACATCCGCCTGCGTCACGAAGAAATTCGCGACCGCGCCCGCAAGCGCGCCGAGGGGCGGCTGTTGGTGATGGGTGTCATTTTTTTCTGTGCTTTCGCGGTGATTGGCGGACGTATGGGTGTCTTGGCCAATTCCGAACCGAGCGAGCCGCGCACCAGTGTTGCCGGGGCCGATATCATCGCCCAGCGGGCTGACATCGTGGATCGCAAGGGCCGCATTCTGGCAACCAATTTCGAGACCCACAGTCTCTATGCGCAACCGCCCCAGATGATTGATCCGGAAGGCGCGGCAGATGCGTTGGTCAAAATCTTCCCCGATCTCAAGCGTGAACGCCTGATCAAGGATTTCACCGGCAAGCGTAAGTTCCTGTGGGTCAAGAAGAAACTCAGCCCGGAGCAGAAACAGGCCGTACATGATATTGGTGAGCCGGGCCTGCTGTTTGGGCCGCGCGAAATGCGGCTTTATCCCAATGGCAAGCTGGCAGCGCATGTGTTGGGCGGTGCCAATTTCGGGCGTGAGGGGGTCCACGCCGCCGAGGTGATCGGCGTCGCGGGGATCGAGAAGTTTTTTGACGACCGTCTGCGCGACCCGGCCATGGGGCATAAACCGCTTGAGTTGTCGCTGGATCTGTCCATTCAGGCGGCTGTCGAACGGGTGCTGTTTGGCGGCATGAAGATCATGAATGCCAAGGGCGCTGCCGCCGTTCTGATGGACGTCCATACCGGCGAGGTGATCTCGCTCGCCTCGCTGCCGGATTTTGATCCCAATGACCGCCCGCGCCCGCCGACCGAGGGGAACCCGTCAGACAGCCCATTGTTTAACCGCGCGGTGCAGGGGGTGTACGAACTGGGCTCGACCTTCAAGATTTTCACCGCAGCGCAGGCCATCGATCTTGGGCTGGTCAATGCGAACACGATGATCAACACCTCTGGCCCGATGCGCATTGGCGGCCATCCGATTGGCGAGTTCAAAAAGAAAGACTACGGCACGATCAGCGTGTCCGACATCATCGTCAAATCCTCGAACCGGGGGACCGGGCGCATGGCCTTGCAGATCGGGATCAAGCGGCAGAAAGAGTTCCTGAAATCGCTTGGCTTCTTTGAACATCCCGGCCTTGAGATCGTTGAATCCAAAGGCGGTACGCCGCTGTTGCCCAAACGCTGGACCGAGCTGTCCACGGTGACGATTTCCTACGGCCACGGCTTGTCGACCAGCCCCCTGCATCTGGCGGCGGGCTATGCGGCGATTGCCAATGGCGGCACCCGGGTGCAACCGACCCTGCTGAAGCAGCCGCGCAACCAAAAAGGCGCCCGCGTCATGTCAAAGGAAACCGCGCGCGTGGCCAAGGACATGCTGCGCGAGGTGGTCACATCGGGGACGGCCTCGCTTGGCGAAGTGCCCGGCTATGCCGTGGGCGGCAAAACCGGCACGGCGGATAAACCCCGTGAGCGCGGGGGCGGCTATTACGACGACAAGGTGATCGCCACCTTCGCCACGATCTTCCCGGCCTATGACCCGAAATACGTGCTGATCGTCACGCTGGACGAACCGGTGGAAACCTCGGGTTCCAAGCCGCGCCGCACGGCGGGCTGGACAGCTGTCCCGGTCGCTGCCGAGATTATTCGCCGGGTCGCGCCGTTGCTGGGCCTGCGCCCCGAGATTGAACCTGCGAAATTAAACAGTATAACCCTGACATCGAATTAACCCGTTAAGAGGGCGATGGCAGTGGGGCAGAGCAAATCACTTTCTCAACTGGGTCTGACGGCCCAGGGGGGCCGTATGGCCCAGATCACCGGGCTGGCCGTGGACAGTCGCGAGGTCAGAGAGGGGTTTCTCTTCGCTGCTTTGCCCGGCACGCGCGTGCATGGCGCTGAGTTCATCCAATACGCACTGCGGATGGGGGCAGCGGCGATCCTGACCGATACCCAGGGCGCGGGTATTGCCAAGGCCGAGCTTGACGCCTCGGACGCCGCGTTGATCCTGGCCGAAGATCCGCGCCAGACCCTGTCCTATTGCGCCGCTTTGTGGTTCGGAGCACAGCCCGAGACCATGGTCGCGGTCACAGGCACCAACGGAAAAACCTCCGTCGCCAGTTTCACGCGGCAGATTTGGATAGCGTTGGGGTTTGAGGCCGTCAATCTGGGCACCACCGGGGTGGAAGGCGCCTATGAATTGCCACTGGCCCATACAACACCCGAGCCCATTACGCTGCACCGTACCTTGTCCGAGGTCGAAGGTGCTGGCATCACTCATGCAGCCATGGAGGCCTCATCCCACGGGCTGGCACAGCGTCGCATGGACGGTGTTCGGCTGGCCGCGGCAGGCTTCACCAATTTTACCCAGGATCATCTGGATTATCACGAGACATTTGACGAGTATTTCGCGGCCAAGGCCGGCCTTTTTGATCGTGTGCTGCCCGACGATGGCGTGGCGGTGATCAACATGGATGATCCTCGTGGCCCCGACATGGCCCGGATCGTGCAGGAGCGTGGGCAAGAGCTGATCCAGGTCGGTCGCGGGGGCGACAATGACTTGCAATTGCAGGCCCAGCGGTTCGAGGCCACGGGGCAGGAACTGCGCTTTGCCTGGCATGATCGCGTACATCAGGTGCGGTTGAACCTGATCGGGGGATTCCAGGCCGAGAACCTTCTGGTGGCGGCCGGACTGGTGATTGCAGCGGGTGCCGATCCGGACCGGGTGTTTGAAACCCTGCCACAGATGCAAACGGTGCGCGGGCGCATGCAACTGGCCGCGACACGGGCCAATGGCGCTGCGGTTTTTGTCGATTACGCCCACACGCCCGATGCGGTGGCCACTGCGCTCAAGGCGCTGCGCCCGCATGTTCTGGGTCGCCTGATTGCGATTGTTGGCGCGGGCGGGGATCGTGATCCGGGCAAGCGGCCCTTGATGGGGCAGGCAGCGGCGGACCACGCCGATCTGGTGATCGTGACCGACGATAACCCACGCTCGGAAGACCCGGCCGCGATCCGCGCTGCGGTGATGCAGGGCTGCCCCGAGGCGCAGAACGTGGGCGACCGGGCCGAGGCGATCCTGCGCGGCGTTGATGCGCTTGGTCCCGGAGATGCCCTGCTGATTTCGGGCAAGGGGCACGAGACGGGTCAGACCGTTGGCGATGATGTCTTTCCCTTCGATGATTGCGAACAGGCCAGCGTGGCGGTGTCGGCGCTGGACGGGAGCGGGGCATGACCCTGTGGACCTCTGACGAGGCCGCCGCCGCGACGGGCGGGCGCAACACGGCACCTTGGTCGGCAACAGGAGTGTCGATTGATACCCGTACGATTAAGTCGGGTGACTTGTTCGTTGCACTGAAAGATGTGCGTGATGGGCACGAATTCGTCGCGCAGGCTTTGGAAAAAGGCGCTGCCGCGGCACTGGTCAACCATGTGCCTGAAGATGTGGCGGAGGACGCGCCATTATTGGTTGTCGAGGACGTGCTGCCTGCGCTTGAGGCGATGGGGGTTGCCGCCCGCGCCCGCACAGCCGCGCGTGTGGTTGGCATCACCGGCTCGGTTGGCAAAACTTCGACCAAGGAAATGCTGCGCGATGTGCTGAAACCGCAGGGCCGTACACATGCGGCCGAGGCCAGCTACAACAACCATTGGGGCGTCCCGCTGACTTTGGCGCGGATGCCTGCAGATACGGAATTCGCGATGATCGAAATCGGGATGAGCAACCCGGGCGAGATCGCCCCGCTGGCCCGCATGGCGCGCCCGCATGTGGCAGTGATCACGACCGTGGCTGCCGCCCATCTTGAGGCGTTCGGCCATATTGATGGCATTGCGCATGAGAAAGCGGCGATCTTTGACGGCTTGGAACCGGGTGGCGTGGCCATCCTGAACGGCGATGTCGAAACCGCACCGATTTTGATCGATAAAGCAATGGCTTGCGCCGGAAAGGTCATTCGCTTTGGTGAAGCCGACGGTCTGGACTACCAGCTGACCGAGGTTCAGCTTGGCGACGAAGTCACAGTGGCCCATGCATTGGTTCACGGCGCACCTTTGGTGTTCAAACTTTCTGTGTCCGGGCGGCATTTCGCACAGAACGCGCTTGCGGTTCTGGCGGCGGTCGAGGAACTGGGCGGCGATCTGGGCGTGGCGGTCACCGATCTGGCCCGCTGGGTGCCACCGGCAGGGCGGGGCACCCGCGAACTCTTGCAGCTTGACGCCGTGGATGAACGCTTGGCCCTCGATCTGATTGATGATGCGTTCAACGCAAATCCCACCTCGATGCAGGCCTCGCTTGAAGTTCTGGCCACGATCGAGCCGACCGACGGGCTTGGTCATATTGGCAAGGGTCGGCGGATCGCGATCTTGGGGGATATGCTGGAACTGGGTGCGGATGAGGCGCAGTTGCATGCCGATCTGGCCAGGCTGCCCAGCATGGCGGCTCTGACCACTGTGCATTGTGTCGGCCCACGCATGAAACATCTGTGGGACGCCTTGCCCGAAGCCAAACGCGGCAAATGGGTTGCAACAGCCCCCGAATTGGCCGATGAGGCGCTGCGCCTGCTGGATGCGGGCGATGTGGTGTTGGTAAAAGGTTCCAAAGGGAGCCGTGTCAGTCTGGTGGTCGAGGCCCTGCGCCGCGCCGGGCAGCAGACAGGAAGGGACGCGTAGATGCTCTATTGGTTGACCTTGTGGTCGGATGGCGGGGACTTCTTCAACCTGTTCCGCTACATCACCTTCCGCTCGGGCGGCGCGTTCATGACCGCGCTGATCTTTGGGTTTATCTTTGGCAAGCCGCTTATCAACATGCTGCGGATGCGGCAGGGCAAGGGCCAGCCGATCCGTGACGATGGCCCCGAAGGGCATTTTGTCAAGGCTGGCACGCCGACGATGGGCGGGTTGCTGATCGTGGGCGCGTTGGTGACATCCTCGCTGCTTTGGGCGCGGCTGGACAATCCTTATGTGTGGATGATCCTGTTCGTGACACTGTCCTTCGGGCTGATCGGGTTTGCCGATGATTACGCCAAGGTGAGCAAGCAGAACGTATCTGGCGTGCCGGGCAAGGTGCGACTGGGGCTTGGTTTCGTGATTGCCGGCATCGCGGCCTATTGGGCGGCGATGTATCACCCGGTCGAGTTGCAGAACCAACTGGCGCTGCCGGTCTTCAAGGACACGCTGATCAATATGGGCGTTCTGTTCATTCCTTTCGCGATGTTTGTCATCGTGGGCGCGGCCAATGCGGTGAACCTGACCGATGGTCTGGACGGCCTGGCGATTATGCCGGTGATGATTGCCGCCGGCACGCTGGGCCTGATCGCCTATGCAGTGGGCCGGGTCGACTTCACCGAATATCTCGATGTGCATTACGTGCCCGGCACGGGTGAAATCCTCGTCTTCGTGGCAGGCCTTGCCGGGGGCGGCCTTGGCTTTCTTTGGTACAACGCGCCCCCCGCAGCGGTGTTCATGGGCGATACCGGATCGCTGGCCCTCGGCGGTGCTCTGGGGGCAATCGCCGTGGCCACTAAGCACGAGATCGTGCTGGGCATTGTCGGCGGTCTTTTCGTTGTCGAGGCGCTGAGCGTGATCATCCAGGTGCTCTATTTCAAACGCACCGGCAAACGCGTGTTCCTGATGGCCCCGATCCATCACCACTACGAGAAAAAGGGCTGGGCCGAGCCCCAGATCGTGATCCGTTTCTGGATCATCGCCCTGATCCTCGCAATGATCGGTCTGGCCACGCTGAAGGTGCGCTAAGGTGGGGCCTGTGCGCGATACACAGGCGATGATCACGGGCATGGCCCCGGTTCTGGACGACATTCTGTACCATTTCTGCGTCGCTAACGAGGCTCTTTTGCCCCACGCCCTGGCCAGTTTTCGTGAGGACGAGGGGCTGTCGCTGATCCTGTCCGATGAGGCGGCGCGCGTGCACGGCCTGTCGAGCGATCTGCCGATGCGTCGCATTACACTCACCGTACATTCCGCGCTGGATGGTGTTGGGCTGACGGCTGCCGTGGCCACGGCACTTGCAAGAGAAGGGATCGCCTGCAACATGGTGGCGGGATACCATCATGACCATGCGTTTGTGCCTGCTGAAGATGCTGCGAAGGCGATGCGTATTCTGCAGGATTTGGCCGGGGAGGAACGCGCGTGATACCAGTGTCGGGATATGAGGGCGCGAAGGTTGCCGTGCTGGGTCTTGGCCGGTCGGGCCTGTCATCCGCGCGGGCATTGAAGGCGGGGGGGGCGCATCCGCTCTGTTGGGATGACAACCCGGCCGCGCGCGAGATGGCCTCTGAGGAAGGTTTCGAGATCAAGCAGCTGTCGCGTGCAGAGGCGTTTGACGGTGTGGCCTCTCTGATCGTCAGCCCCGGCATCCCGCATCTTTATCCCGAACCCAATAAAGTCGTCGCCGCAGCCCTTGAGGCGCGTGTGCCGGTCGACAATGATATAGGGTTGTTCTTCCGCTCACTATCAAGTGCGGGTTGGGAGAATTACGATACCCCCCCGCGTGTCATTGCCATCACCGGCTCTAACGGTAAATCCACCACCTCGGCACTGATTCATCACGTGCTGAGCGAGGTGGGAAAGGACGCGCAACTGGCCGGGAATATCGGGCGCGGGGTGCTGGATATCGACCCGCCCGGCGATGGCGGTGTGGTGGTGTTGGAACTCAGCAGCTATCAGACCGAACTGGCCCGAGCCCTGACCCCGGATGTGGCGGTCTTTACCAATCTCAGCCCCGACCATCTGGATCGCCACGGCGGGCATGGCGGGTATTTCGCGGCCAAGCGCCGTTTGTTTGCCGAAGGTGGCCCGGATCGTGCCGTGATCGGCGTGGACGAGGCCGAAGGCGCGTTTCTGGCCGGGCAACTCAGCGAGGGACCGGGCGACGACCGGGTGATCCGCGTCTCGGTCGAGCGCAAGCTTGCTGGGCCGGGCTGGGCCGTGTTCGCCAGGAAAGGGTTCTTGTCCGAGTACCGCAAGGGGCGTCAGGCGGGCTCGATTGATCTGCGCACCATCAAGGGCCTGCCGGGATCGCATAACCACCAGAATGCCTGTGCCGCCTATGCGGCCTGTCGCACGCTGGGGCTGGCCCCGAAAGTGATCGAGAAGGCGTTTCACAGCTTTGCCGGACTGCCCCATCGCAGCCAGATCATCGCCGAGGCGGATGGCGTGACTTATGTGAACGACAGCAAAGCCACCAATGTCGATAGTGCCTTGAAAGCCTTGCAGGCCTTCAAGGATATCCGTTGGATTTGCGGTGGCTTGGAGAAAGAGGGCGGGATCGCCGGGCTGGAACCCGGCCTGCCAAACGTCGTGAAGGCCTATGTGATTGGCCGCGAGGCGGCGCAGTTTGCCATGCAATTGCAGGGCGTTGACGCGCAGGTCTGCACCACCATGGCCAAGGCTGTCGAGGCGGCCATGGCCGACGCGCAGGACGGCGAGACCGTGCTGTTGGCCCCGGCCACGGCCAGCTTTGATCAATATGACAGCTTCGAGCGGCGCGGCGAGGATTTCATCAAGGAAGTGCGCAATCGGCTTTGAGTCCTTTGCGGTCACCACCGTTACGCGCCCAGCCGGTTAACAGCCGCGCAGCGGCCCGGCCATCGTCAGCCCCTCCCTTGGGCTGGCGATTACTCTGACACAAGCGCTGCGCTCGTTCTGTGGATATGCTTTGCGACCATAAAGCGCCCCGAAGCAAATGTTGGTCGCCACCCCAGGGGCTGACGCTGGCCTCCGGTTGCTTGCCGCTTCGTCCCGCAATGCGAACCTGGTAGCCCCTGACGTCTGCCCCTAGAGCTCAATCGCCTTCATCACCTCTGGCTCGATCACATTCACACCGGGCAGGGCGGCGACCAACGCCTCGGCAGATTGTTCGAGGATCGGGAAGGTCTTGTAGTGGCAGGGGATCACGGTTTTGAAATCAAAGAAGGTCTTGGCTGCGTAAGCCGCACGCTTCATATCCATGGTGAAATGCCCGCCTGCGCATAAGATTCCGATATCGGGGCTGTGCAGATCGTTCAAAATCTTCATATCGGCCATCACATCTGTATCGCCCGAGACATAAATGGTGTGGCCTTCGCCGCTGATCATGTAACCGCACTCGGTACCCGGTACATGCGGGCCATCCGCCGTGCCAAAGCTGCTGGAATGCACCGCATTGACCATAGTCACCTGCACACCGCCCAGATCGACCGTGCCGCCTTTGTTGAACCCGACGACCTCGGTGTAATGATGGTCCTGCCAATAGGCCATCAGATCATATTGTCCTACTACCGGCACGCCCAGCTTCTTGCCCAGCTCGGGCAGGTCGGCGGCATGGTCGAAATGCGCATGGGTCAACAGGATATGCGTGGCCCCCGCAAGGGCTGCGTCGTGCTGATCTTCGGGCAGCATCGGATTGTCGGTCAACCACGGATCGACCAGCAGAACCAGCCCGCTGATTTCAATCCGAAAGCTGCTATGTCCCATCCAGATGATGTTCATGTCTGTCTCCCTTTGCCACGTTTTGTGCAGTCTAACATGACGGGGCACCCCGAAAAAAGGACGCGCGGCTTGCGACCCGCCGCGCACGGCGCTAAATGCGGGGCTGATAGGTTCAAACCAAGAGGCTCCCATGTCGATCGACACCGCGACTGCCGCCAAAGTGGCCAAGCTGGCCCGCATCCGCGTGGAGGAAGATGATCTTCCCGCGCTGGCCAGTGAATTCAACACGATCCTTGGGTTTATCGAACAGCTCAACGAGGTGGATGTGACCGGCGTCGAGCCGATGACCTCGGTCACGCCAATGCGCCTGAAACGGCGCGAAGACGTGGTGAATGACGGCGATCAGCAGGCGAAGGTGCTGGCCAACGCGCCCGATGCGCGTGAAGGGTTCTTTGCGGTACCGAAGGTGGTGGAATAATGAGCGACCTGAACACACTCACCATCGCCGAGGCCCGCGATAAACTGCGCGCTAAAGCGATCACCAGCCTCGAACTGACCGAGGCCTGCCTGAGCGAGATCGACAAGGCAGATGCCCTGGGCGCTTTCGTGCACAACACCCCCGATCTGGCCCGTGAACAGGCGCAGGCCGCCGATAAACGCCTGAGTGAAGGTGATGCGCCAGCTATGTGCGGTATTCCCTTGGGTATAAAGGATTTGTTCTGCACCAAGGGTGTGCTGTCACAGGCGGCCAGTGGCATCCTGAACGGGTTCAAACCGGAATATGAATCCACCATCACCCAGAACCTGTTCGATGCAGGCTCGGTCATGCTGGGCAAGCTGAACATGGATGAATTCGCCATGGGCTCGTCCAACGAAACCTCGGTCTATGGCAACGCGGTCAACCCTTGGCGGCGCGGCAATGATGATGCGGCGCTGACGCCGGGCGGCTCGTCCGGTGGCTCGGCTTCAGCCGTGGCCGCCGATCTGTGCCTTGCGGCCACCGGCACGGACACCGGCGGGTCGATCCGTCAGCCGGCGGCCTTCGTGGGCATTACCGGGATCAAGCCGACCTATGGGCGCTGCTCGCGCTGGGGAATCGTGGCCTTTGCCTCCTCGCTTGATCAGGCCGGGCCGATGACCAAATCGGTGCGCGATGCGGCGATCATGCTGGAAACCATGTGCGGGCATGACCCGAAAGACAGTACGTCAGCGGATCTGTCCGTGCCGAATTTCGAGGCCATGCTGAGCGGGGATATCAAGGGCAAAGTCATTGGTATTCCGAAAGAATATCGCATGGACGGCATGCCCGAGGAAATCGAATCCCTCTGGGCCGATGGCACCGCCATGCTGAAAGACGCCGGTGCCGAGATTCGCGATATCTCCCTGCCGCACACGAAATACGCGCTGCCCGCCTATTACGTGATTGCCCCGGCCGAGGCCTCGTCAAACCTGGCGCGTTACGACGGTGTGCGTTATGGCCACCGTGCTCATATGGAACAGGGCGATGGCATCACCGAAATGTATGAAAAAACCCGCGCCGAAGGCTTTGGCCACGAGGTGCAACGCCGGGTGATGGTGGGCACCTACGTGCTGTCGGCCGGGTTCTATGATGCCTATTACAACCGCGCGCGCCGCGTGCGCACGCTGATCAAGAAAGACTTCGAGGATGTGTTTGCCGCCGGTGTCGATGCGATCCTGACACCAGCCACCCCCTCGGCGGCTTTCGGGCTGGGCGAGATGACCGATGCCGATCCGGTGCAGATGTATCTCAACGACGTCTTCACGGTCACCGTCAATCTGGCTGGATTGCCGGGTATTTCGGTGCCTGCGGGTCTGGACAAGCAGGGGCTGCCTTTGGGCCTGCAACTGATTGGCCGCCCATGGGAAGAAGGGGATTTGCTAAATACTGCCTACGCGCTTGAGACGGCGGCAGGATTTGTAGCCAAACCCGGTAAATGGTGGTAAAACGCAAGCAAAACAAGGAACGGCAGGAAGTGCAGATGCGTATCACTTTGACAGTTTTGGCCTGTGCGGCCCTCGCGGCCTGTAGCCCCGCTGTGCCCGATAGCGGCGTGGGGTTTGACGACTATGACGCCTATCAGGCCCGCAAGACCGCCCGCGAGGCGGCACTGACCGGCAGCGCGCTGCCGCCCCCGAATTCCGTGTCGTCCGAACCTTTGGGGGGTACTGGCGCGGCAGCGGGCAATGATGCCGCGTCAATCGCGGCGGATACCCGCGCAACCCTGACCGACACGCAGGCCAATTCAGGCCAGCCGGTTGTCTATGCCGACCCAGGCAATCCCGCGCCGCAGACCGTGAATACCGCCACCGGCATCTCCAGCGAGAATGATTTCGACGCCGTCGGCAACCAGCGCAGCATCGAGGATGACGCCCAGCTGATCGCGCAGAATCGCTCGCAATACAAAGTGATCCAACCCACTGCCTTGCCTTCGCGCTCGGGCACGGGCGGGCCGAACATCGTGGAATACGCATTGGCCTCGAAGCACCCGAAAGGGTCCAAGGTCTATCGCCGCTCGGGCTTTAGCTCGCAGGCCAAGTTCCAGCGCAACTGCGCCAAGTATGCCTCAGCGGATCAGGCACAGATTGACTTTCTCTCCAAGGGTGGCCCGAACCGGGATCGCCTGGGTCTTGACCCGGACGGGGATGGCTATGCCTGCACTTGGGATCCGGCCCCGTTCCGCAACGCGGTGCCCGGGTCCGGTGGTGCGTGAGCACACCCAGCCCTGATCTGATCCAGCATCCATCGCCCAATTGCGGCGAACGCCGGGGCGGTGCGCGCCCGGACCTGATCGTCCTGCATTACACTGCCATGGACAGCGCCGAGGCGGCATTGGCGCGCCTCTGCGATCCACAAACCGAAGTCTCCTGCCACTACTTGATCGCCGAGGATGGCCGCATCTGGCAATTGGTGACCGAAGAGCAGCGCGCATGGCATGCCGGGGCAGGGCAGTGGGGCAGCGTCAGGGACGTCAATTCCCGCTCCATCGGGATCGAACTGGCCAATACCAGCACCCATCCCTTCCCTGAACCACAAATGGCTGCGCTCGAGGTGCTGATGCCCGGCATCATGGCGCGTTGGGCCATCCCGGCTCACCGGGTGATCGGCCATTCCGACATGGCCCCGGCGCGCAAATGCGATCCCGGTCCGCGGTTTGACTGGCAACGGCTGGCGCGGCAGGGCTTGTCGGTCTGGCCCGCACCGTCAGAGCCTGACGGGAAAGGCTTTGACGCGTTGTCCGAACGCTTTGGCTATGCATCGGATGTACCCCAAGACGCCCGGCTGATCGCGTTCAGGACCCGCTTTCGCCCCGGTGTGACAGGACCGCTGAACCCGGGCGATCTGGCCTGCCTGGCCGATCTGGCAGCGCGCTTCCCCGTTGACGCAGACGTGCCAAGCGCCTAAGTCGAACACCGCGCGGAGGGCCGGATGGCCGCGGCATCGCAAGATGGCGAGGAAAGTCCGGACTCCACAAGGCAACGGTGCCGGGTAACGCCCGGCCGGGGCAACCCGAGGGAAAGCGCCACAGAAATGAAACCGCTTTGGAGTGATCTGGAGTAAGGGTGAAACGGTGGGGTAAGAGCCCACCGCGGGGCTGGCAACAGCACCGGCACGGCAAGCCCCACCGGGAGCAATGCCAAATAGGGGCCGCGTGCAGGGCCGGTGGGGCAACCCATACCGCCTGCAGGGACGTCTTGACCCAGTGGCCCGGGTTGGCAGCTAGAGGTGCACTGGTAACAGCGCATCAAGAGGAATGGTCATCGACGGGGTCACCCCCTGAACAGAATCCGGCTTACAGGCCCTCCGCGCGTTTACTCTTGAAATCTATCGTAGTTTGCGAGTGGCGGTTTTCGAGCCCTTTGCGGTCGTTCCCGTCATGCGCCCAGCCGGTTAACAGCCGCGCAGCGGCCCGGCCATCGTCCGTCGACCGAAAGTCGATTACTTTGTAATCGACGCAGGGGGGCCCTCCCTTGGGCTGGCGATTTCTCTGACGACGGCGATACGTTAGTTCTGTGGAAGTATTTGGCAGCCATAAAGCGCCTTGTAATACATGTTGGATCGCCACCCCAGGGGCCGACGCTGGCCTCAGCTGGTTGGCACGTGGTGAATGTCAGCTTCCTCCCCTGCCGGCACTGGATCGACTATGCCCAGGGCTTGGGTCGGAGCTGTCTGACAGGCTGGCTCATCCGCAATCAGGCACTGCCCGCCACCGGCAAAAGGCGCGCGACGTTGGGCAGCAAACCTGCGTTACCGCCTTTGCAGGGGCGCTGCCCAATCCGGATTGTGCACAAAAAAAGGCCGGTCACTTGGACCGGCCTTTCTGTCTTACATTACAGGTCGCTTATTCGCGGTTGCCCAGCAGACTCAGCAACATCATGAACATGTTGATGAAGTTCAGGTAGAGGCTCAGCGCGCCCATGATGGCGGCCTTTCCCATCCACTCGCTGTCGCCATGATGAGCGTGCGCGAGATAGGTGTTCTTGATGTTCTGCGTGTCATAGGCCGTGAGGCCTGCGAAGATCAGCACACCGATGATCGAAATCGCGAACATGATCGCAGGCGATTGCAGGAAGATGTTGATGATCATCGCCACGATGATACCGATCAGGCCCATGATCAGGAAGCTACCCCAGCCCGAAATGTCTTTCTTGGTGGTGTAACCCCAGAGCGACAGACCGGCAAAGGCGATCGAGGTCACCAGGAAGATCTGTGCGATCGAGAAATCGGTGAAGGCCGCGAAAATCCAGCTGATCGACGCGCCCATCACGGCCGCAAAGACATAGAAGAACAGCTGTGCCGCTGCTGCCGACAGCCTGTTGATCATTGCGCTGAAGGCAAAGACCATGATCAGCGGGGCAAACATGACGATCCAACCCAGGATGTTGGGTTGCAATGTGAAGGGATCGCGCAGGATCGACAGCAAAGCGTCGTTCGAGCCAATGGCCCAGGCCACGACAAAGGTCATCAGCATGCCGACGGACATTGTGCCGTAGACCTTGTTCATGTGGGCGCGAAGTCCCGCATCAATCTGGGCGGTACGGGTCCCGGCCGCCGTCCGGATTGTGTTCAGTTCAGCCATTAAAGCCTCCGATAAATTGGACTATCCCCACCCAAAACTTGGGTATGTTGACAATATCGGTCGGTCTTAGGTGCTTTTCAAGGGTTTTAAACTCATCTTCTCACAGGTTTTTAACGGTTTCGGCGAGGAACCGGGTGCCCAGCTCCTCGCCAAATGCAGCAATCATCGCTGTGATCCTCGGGGGTCGTACCTTGCGCCGCTCTGTGCGGGGCACTCGACGCCTCGCGATTATCTGAGCCACATGTCCGGGGCGTCCCAGATGGGGCGGCGGGCTTCGGCCTCTGCATTGTGGGCGCTGACGCCGATATCGCGCAGTTGATCCGCGTTCAGTTGCGACAGGGCGCGGCGTTCACGTGCGATGGAAAACAAGGTCATCAGCGAGAACCGGCGCGGGGCCGATCCACGGCAGGAGGCGCTGTGGGTGTTGGTCAGGAAAGTCATCGCGGTTCCTTTCGCTTTCGTGATGTATTTCGTGTTTTGTATTCGATGTCTTGATATATGGACCATCCTGTGTCATTTTGAAAATGAATATTTATGCTGAGATACATCAACGCTTGTGATGATTCCTCTGAGCCCGAGGAGAGTTGAATGCGAAACCTTGATATGACCACGTTGCGGTCCTTTCTGGCGGTGGCCGATCATGGCGGCGTGACCCGCGCGGCCAGCACGCTGAACCTGACGCAATCGGCCGTGTCGATGCAGCTGAAGCGCCTGGAAGACCTTTTGGGCATCGCCCTGCTGGATCGTTCAAACCGCCGCATCGCGCTGACCGCCTCGGGCGAACAGTTGCTCAGTTACGCGCGCCGGATGGTGGCCCTGAATGACGAGGTCGTGGGCCGCCTGACCGAAGACACGTTCGAGGGCGAACTGCGCCTCGGCGTGCCCCATGACATTGTCTACCCGGTGATCCCGCAGGTTCTGAAAACCTTCAACACGCTCTTTCCGCGCGTGAAGGTGCAACTGCGCTCGTCCAGCACGGTCAAGCTTCACGAAGCGCTGCAGCGGGGCGAGATTGACCTGATCCTGACCACGGAAAAGCAACTTGGCGCTGGTGGCGAAACCCTCACCGAAATCCCTTTGCGCTGGGTCACGGCGCGGGATGGGCAGATGTGGAAACAGCGCCCCCTGCGCGTCGCCTTCTGCCAGTTCTGCATTTTCCGCCCGATTGTTCTGCAAAAGCTGGATGCCAGCGGGATTGACTGGGAAATGGCAATCGAATCCGATGACGACCGCTCGGTCGAGGCCCTGATCAGCGCCGATATGGCGGTGGGCGCGCTGCTGGAAGACAGTATCCCGCCCCATCTTGAGCCGCTCCCGGCCAGTACAGGCCTGCCGGATCTGGGCATTCAGAAGATCAACATGTATCGCACGCAAACCGCCGAACCGGCACTGGACCAGCTGGCCGAAGTGCTGCGGCAGGGCTATATGGGGGCTCCTCCGGCCTTGCTTAAAGCGATCGGCAGTTGAGCCGGACCACAGCATAAGCGTGCAATTGGGGAGATCCCCAATGCTTTGACATGTCCGCGAAGCTCAGCAAGGGACCTCGCCGATCTGCCCTGCAACCATGGCCCGAAACGGTTTTTCAAAGTATTGTCTCGTACGGTCTGACAGCGGGGAGCTTTCTGCCTTTCGCCGCTACCGCACGAGTGCCTGCTATTGCGGGGCTCTATGTTTCTCCTGCCGGTAGTCCATCGCCGCGTGCCACAAGACCGCCAACATGACTACGATCCCGCCAAGGACCGCAACTATGGCTGGAAGCTCTCTCAAGACAACCCAAGCAAGCAGCGTTGCGCAGGGTATCTCGACCGTTCCCAAAAGAGCCGATTGAGCTGAGGGAATAAGCCGCGTCCCCTCCGTCCAGAGGATCACCGCACAGGCAAACGTCAAACCAAACAAAACCAACAGCACAGCGTCTTGTACCGTGACATCCAAGGGCGCGCCCGCCAAAGCGCCCACGACAAAGAGCTGCAAGGCCGACGCGCCTCCAGCCCAAACGACAGGCACGTCAGCAAGCTTGCGGATCAGGACGATGTAAGCAGCATTCCCAAACGTCATTGCGACTGCCAACAAATCACCCAACAGCTTGCCGGTGCCCAAACCGCCGGAGACGATGATCGCGACACCTGCCATTGAGAGTGCGCCTGCTATCAAGGTTTGTCCTTTCGCTGTCTCACGCATAGTCAGCCACGCCAGTCCAGCAGCAAAAAATGGAGCAGTAGCATATATCACGGCAACATTGGCCACGTATGTCAGCTTGAACGCATAGATGAACGCGATGCTTGCGGCGCTGCCGACGGTTGCAAGTATCCAACCTCGCATTCCAAGCCGGAACGCCTGGCTCCGTAGTGTGTTCCCCCGGTGGATCTCGACATAGGCGACGACTGCTAATCCTCCGATCAGACCGCGCCAACAGGCAATGGTCCAACCATCTGCCTGGATCAGTTTTGTCAGGACGCCTGACATGCTGAATACCACAGCCGAAAGCGCCACAAGGATGACCCCCGTCATATGCTGCGAATGCCGCACCTGCTAATCCCTCGACAGTTTGGGGATTTCTCTATCAAAACGCTGCTGTCAGCGTCATGTCAGTAGTCTTGATACGAGCTAACTTCCACGAGACCGACGAAAGCAATTGTTTGTCCAGTCTGCGACATCAGCAAGTAAAGGCTGCTTCGGGGCATTTGCCTTACCGATCATGAAGCGCAGCTTACTGAACCTTCTGAGTTTGGGGCGGGGCTTTGACGCCAAATACCAAGTAAAATGCCTCTTGGGGTCCACAGAAATGCGCTAAACAGGCGTGATCACGACCTTGCCGGTGGATTGACGGCTGCGCAACAGTTCCAACCCCTCGGCGGCACGTTCAAGAGGCAGGGTATGGCTGATATGCGGGCGCAACTCGCCCTGCTCAAACCAGCCAAACAGGGTTGTCAGGCTGTCGGTGATCACCTCGGGGCGGAATTGCAGATACCCGCCCCAGTAAAAGCCCAGAACGTCGATATTCTTGACCAGAAGATGGTTTGCAGGCACGCGCGGCACCTCGCCACTGGCAAAACCGATGATCAGGATGCGGGCCTCGGGGTTACAGGCGCGAAACGCGGCTTTGAACTGATCGCCGCCAACGGGGTCATAGACCACATCGACCCCACCGAGAGATTTGCACACTGCAAGAATGTCTTCGGTCTTGGCATCAATCAGATGATCGGCCCCCGCCCGTTTGGCCACGGCCAGCTTGTCCGCGCCGCGCGCGCAGGCGATCACCTTTGCGCCCATTCGCTTGCCGATCTCCACGGCGGTCAGGCCCACGCCGCCCGCCGCACCCAGCACCAGCAGGGTTTCGCCTTCGCGCAAATGCGCCTTATGATCCAGCGCCACATGGCTGGTGCCGTAAGCGATCTGAAAGGCAGCCGCCTGCTCAAAGCTCATCGAGGCGGGCAGGGTGACCGCGCGCTCCGCCGGGAAACATCCATAGTCGGCCAATCCGCCCTGGCCGCCGAAGACCGCCACCCGCGTCCCAATCACGGGGGCTTCCACACCCTCACCCAGGGCTTCGACAACACCGGCAACCTCCATGCCAAGGGTAAAGGGCGGCTTGGGCGTGTCCTGATACTCGCCCTTGACCATCAGCAGATCAGCAAAGTTCAGACCGCAGGCCCCGATCCTGACCCTGATCTCCCCCGGTCCCGGATCGGGGACCGCGATACGACTCAGTTCAGGGTTTTGGCCAGGCTCGGTGATCGAAAACGCGCGCATAATGGCTCCTAGAGGGGGATTCGGGCGCAGAACACGCCGCGGCGGACTGTGTCGGGCCGTGGGCAGAGTGTCAAACAGGCTGTTTTTCTCCCTAAGGTTGCGTGACTCCTATCGGCAAGAATAGTCTCTCGCATAGATTGTGCCTTTATTTAGGAAACCCGATTACGCTGAGTGATAGAACTTGTTTTTTGGCGTTTGAATGCTAGGGTGCCGAAACGTCGGTAAAATTGAGAGTAAGATCGCAAGCCCGTGTTTTTCCGGTGTTCGTAAAGCGTTCGCCATTATGTATCGCGGCTTGCAACGAAAGGATTTTGTAATGCCTCACCCCGTAGATGTGCATGTTGGAAAACGTATCCGTCATCGCCGATGGCTTGTTGGTATGACCCAGCAAAATCTGGCCGAACGCGTTGGAATCAAGTTCCAGCAGATCCAGAAATATGAAACCGGCGCCAACCGCGTCAGCGCGTCACGGTTGTGGGATATTGCCGATGCCCTGGGGGTCGAGATCAGCTTTTTCTTCGAAGGGCTTGATGCCGAGAACGAAGAACGGGCCGGTGGCGAATCTGTCCCGTCGGACCTGATGGGGGACAAAGAAGCGCTTGATCTTGTGCGCTCCTATTACGCGATCCCGGAAAATCAGCGCCGTCGCCTGTTTGAATTGGCCCGCGTCCTGAGCGACGTCGCCTAGCCCCGAACGGCCAGCCGGCCCGCGTGCTGCTTGTGAGCATCTGTGAATCGGTCTAGGTCTGATGCAATGTAAACGCGTCAGGTCAAGGGGCAGGTCGTAGATGGACAACACCCATATCGTTGAAACCGCCCATGCATTGGCCGATATCGCGCGTAAGGCGGTATTGCCGTTTTTCCGCGCTCAGGGCCTGTCGGCAGACAACAAGCAAGCGGGGCAGGGCTTTGACCCCGTGACCGAAGGCGACAGGGCCGCGGAACGCGCCATGCGCGATCTTCTGGAGAAGATGCGTCCGGACGATGCCATTCTTGGCGAAGAGTTCGGTCATCGCGTCGGCACCAGCGGTCTGACCTGGGTCTTGGATCCGATCGATGGCACCCGTGGCTTTCTGTCCGGCACGCCCACCTGGGGTGTCCTGATCGCCGTGGCCGATGACACCGGCCCGATCTATGGCATCATTGATCAACCCTATATCGGCGAGCGGTTCGAGGGCGGGCTGGGCCGGGCCGGTATGAGCGGCCCTCTGGGCACGCAGGCCTTGCAGGTGCGGGGCAACCGCCCCCTGAACCACTCTATCCTCTATTCCACCTATCCCGAGGTCGGCACCGATCAGGATCGCGCCGGATTTGATGCCGTGGCCGCTCAAATGCAACTGACCCGGTTTGGCATGGACTGTTATGCCTACGCCCTTCTGGCCGCCGGACAGATTGATCTTGTGATCGAGGCCGGCCTGTACCCCTATGACATTAACGCACCGATCGCCGTGATCGAGGCGGCGGGCGGTATCGTCACCGACTGGCAGGGCAATCCGGCGCATGGCGGGGGGCGGGTTCTGGCCGCTGCCGGGCAGGAACAGCATGCCGCGGCACTCTCCATTCTGTCCCGCATCACCTGACACAGCGCTGCAATACCGCCGATTTCGTGCACCTTTTTCGGGGGGCTGGCGTCAGAGCGAGTGACGCGCTAGCGTGGAAAAAACGCTCTCAGGGAGATGAAGACATGCGCAGACCACTTCAGATTTGTACCGGCCTTGCCCTTGTTATGGTGCTGGCCCAATGCGTCCCGGCCACCAGCCCCAGTGCCTCGGCCCCCGCACCGAGCCAGACCGCCGGCACAGCGCCTGCAGCAAACTCCAGCGACGGCGCGTTGCTGAACGCGGTCCGTGCAGAAAATGGCCGCTCGGCCTTGCGCCCAAATGCTGCGCTGAACCGTGCCGCCAGTGTCCACGCCCGTGATATGGGCACCAATAATTTCATAGGCCACACTGGCAGCGACGGTAGCAAGATGCGGGAGCGTGCCCGCAGACAGGGCTATTCCGCCTGCCATATCGCCGAAAACGTGGCTCTGGGACAGGGCAGCGCCAGCGCGGTGATGAACCAATGGATGAATTCTCCCCCGCACCGCAGGAATATCCTGAACGGCAAGTCGCAAGACTATGGTCTGGCCCGCGGACCGGGGAATGCGTGGGTCCTGCTTCTGGCGCAACCAGGCTGCTGAGCGCGCGAGGCTTGCAGTTAGGGGGGATCGCCCGCCGAGTGACGCCCGCGTCATTTCACAAATCCCAGAGCCAGCACCCCTGAGGGTCGCGCTGGTCCGGCTGACGTTGCCGCACAGGCGCACGCGGCCCGGTTCGGTATCGACTTCTATGCCTCTGTTTTCCCGACCGTCTTGCAGGACAACCCGGCTCATGACGGCTGGCATGAGTTGATCTTTGTCGGTCGCGCACGGCGTGATGTTGCCCACGAGGTTTCACCACAGCCTCTCTGAGCGATAATTCGTCACTATTCTGCCGACTTTGGTTCCTATTTCCGCCGGTTTTACCTGCCAGGAAATAAAAGTTGGCACGGCTTTTGCATGATGACTAACGTGCCGCAAAAAGAAGCGAGCTATGAGGTTGCAGATGGGTAAGTTCAGATCAGTTTTGGCAGGTTTCGTGTTGGTTATGGGCTTGGCCCAGTGTGCCTCGACAACCGGTGACAGCGCCTATGCACCAACGGTGACGCGGTCCGACAATGTCGCCTTTCCTGCCAGCATGGATGGTGGCGCGATGCTGAATGCGCTGCGGACTCAGAACGGTCGTCACGCCCTGCGTCCCAACAGGGCCCTGATGCGCGCCGCTCAGATGCATGCGCAGGATATGGGCACCAACAATTTCATGGACCACAGGGGCAGCAACGGCAGCAAGGTGCGTCAGCGCGCCAGCAGGCACGGCTACAGGGCCTGCAATATCGCCGAGAATCTCGGGCTGGGCCAGGGCAGCGCCAGCGAAGTGATGAACCAGTGGATGAACTCACCTGCGCATCGCAAGAACATGTTGCATGGCCAGATGAAAGAATACGGCCTGGCGCGTGGACCGCGCAACGCATGGGTGCTTGTCTTTGGTGCCCCGGGCTGCGGCTGAACGGGATTCCCGGCGTCAGCCGAAAAACTTTGGCTTGAGTTTCAACAGCGTTTCGCAGGTTTCCCGTCCGATCCTGTCGGCCAGTTCCAACGCCTCCTGATGCGCGGCATAGCCGGTGGCGACGGCCGCCTCGATCGAGCGGCTTTGCACAAGGCTTGCCACCAACTCGGGATGCTCGCGTGCGTATCCATCGCCAAACGCGGCATCAATGGCGTTGATCGCCTCGCTCAGATGCGCGGCTGTCTCGCTTGATTTGGGTTGTGACATGGGCAGAGAGCTGTCTGGCATGGGCGCGTCCTTTCACTGATTTTGCATAGACATAGCGCGACCGCGCAGCGAGCCTAGGGCGTGTTGGTTATCATCGGACAGGCCCGCGGCCCCTAATGCCATTGTTTTTCGCGAGGGCCTTCTTTAATCCTGTCACCAACCGCAGATCATGGGGGCGGATATGGCCGATCAAGACAATCAGACCGACCTCGACCCCGAGCGCGACGACAATCCCTATGAGTTGGACCGACAGGCCGTAGCCCGCATCATCTATGCGGTCGATGCGGGGGATCGCGATCTGCTTCTGGCCGAGATGGAGCCGATGCACCCGGCCGACATCGCCGACCTTCTGGAACAGGTCAACGCCTTTGACCGCCGCCGCCTGCTGGAACTTTATGGCCCGGAATTTGACGGCGATCTGCTGTCCGAACTGGACGAGTCGATCCGCGAAGAGGTGATCACCCTTCTCCATCCCGAGGTTCTGGCCGAGGCGGTGCGCGATCTGGACAGCGACGACGTGGTCGATCTGGTCGAAGATCTGGAAGATCATCAGCAGGAAGCCATCCTCGAAGTGCTGGAAGACAGCGACCGGGTGGCGGTCCAGCAATCGCTGACCTATCCGGAAACATCCGCGGGCCGCCTGATGCAGCGCGAGGTGGTGATGGCGCCCGAGCACTGGAATGTGGGCGAGGCGATTGATTTTCTGCGCGATCAGGATGACCTGCCCGAGCAGTTTTATCACGTCACCCTGGTCGACCCGCGTCTCAAGCCCGTCGGCAATGTCAGCCTGGGCAAGCTGATGGGCTCGCGCCGGGAAATCCTGCTGACCTCGATTGTCGAGGACACTTTTCACGTCATCCCCGTCACGCAGGACGAGGGCGATGTGGCCTATGCGTTCAACCAATATCACCTGATTTCCGCGCCCGTCGTGGACGAAGACGACCGGCTGGTCGGCATGATCACCATCGACGATGCCATGGTGGTGCTGGACGAGGAACACGAGGAAGACATCCTGCGCCTTGCCGGTGTGGACGAGGAAAGCAGCCTTAGCGACAAGGTTATTGAGACCACCAAGCGCCGCTTCCCGTGGCTGGCCGTGAACCTTGTCACGGCGATCCTGGCCTCTCTGGTGATCGCGCAGTTCGATGTGATCATCGCGCAATTCGTGGCGCTCGCCGTGTTGATGCCCATCGTGGCGTCCATGGGCGGCAATGCGGGCACCCAAAGCCTGACGGTGGCGGTGCGCGCCATTGCAACCAAGGACCTCACCGGCTCCAACGTCTGGCGGGTCATCCGGCGCGAGGTGCTGGTGGGGCTGATCAACGGGGTGATCTTTGCCGTGGTGATGGGGATTGTCGGCGTCGTGTGGTTCGGCGGGCCGGAACTGGGCTATGTCATCGCCGCGGCCATGGTGATCAACCTCGTTGTCGCCGGTCTGGCGGGCACGGTGATCCCCGTTCTGCTGGACCGAATGGGCATTGACCCGGCTCTGGCCTCGGGGGCATTCGTGACCACGGTGACGGATGTGGTGGGTTTCTTTGCCTTCCTGGGGCTTGCAGCGGTGGTGTTGTTATGAACGATCTGACTGAAATCAAAGCTGCGGCGCGCAAGGCCGCCTTTGCCCGGCGCAAGGTCGCCCATGGGCAGGACAAAGGGGCAGGGGCGGGCCTTCTGTCCGAGGTGCTGGCCGGGCATCGCGGCGTGCCATTGTCTGGCTACATGCCGATCCGGACCGAGATGGATCCGGTCCCCGCGATGGAGGAAGCTGCCGCTCATGGCCCTGTTGGCGTGCCGGTGATCATCGGCAAAGGTCAGCCCCTGCGCTTTTCCCGGTGGGAGCCGGGCTGTGCCATGAAAGGCGGACCTTTCGGCGCGAGGGTTCCCGAGGTGGATGACTTCTTTGAACCTGAAATCCTGATTGTCCCGATGGTGGCCTTTGATCGTTTGGGCGGGCGGCTGGGCTATGGCGGTGGGTTCTATGACCGCACGCTGGAATTGCTGCGCGCCAAACGCCCGACGCTGGCCATCGGGTTTGCCTATGGCGCGCAAGAGGCTGACAGCCTGCCGCTGGAACCCACGGACCAACCTTTGGACATGCTGATCACCGAGACCGAGGTGATCACCTTCTGATCAGGGCTGCGGCGTTTCTGCCTTGCGCATGGCCCGCAGCAACAGGTTGCGCGCGGCCTTGAGGTGACGCCTCAGCAAGCGGCGCGCCTCTTTCGGCGCGCCAGCGTGGCAGGCTGTGACAATCGCCTCATGCTCGCTCAGCCAGCGCTCTGTCTGATCGCTCAGCTGGTGGTAGCCGGCAATCTGGGCCCGGCACTTGCGCCGCAGATCATCACACAGCGCAACCTGCTGCGGGCTGTCTGCTGCGGCATAAAGGGCAGCATGGAACATCTGATCGCCCTCGGCCCAGTTCTGTTGCCGGGCCTCCAGCGACGAGCGTTGCAAAGCATAGTCAATCGCGCGCAGGCGCTGCGCGTTCATCAGGGGCACGGCCCGAAACAGCAGGTCCCCCTCCAGCAGGATGCGCATATGATAGAGGCTTTCGATATCTTTCCGGCTCAGTTCAACCACCGTGGCGGTGCGATTGGGGCTGGCGGTGATCAAACCATCTGCTGCCAGTTGGGCCAGGGCATCCCGGATGGGAATGCGACTGACCTGAAACTGCCGCGCCAGGTCGGACTGGGACAGCGGCGTGCCGGGGGGCAGGGCCCCGGACAGGATCTCGTCTTGCAGCGCGGTTGCGATGTCGTGTGGTGTCATGGCATTGCCCTTAGATTGTATACATGTATACAATTTATCAGAATCAGCACAAGGATAACGGACATGGCAGAGCATGAGTACACTGCCCGCGTGGTCTGGACCGGCAATCGCGGGCAGGGGAATGCGACCTATAAGGGTTATGATCGCAATTGGGAGGTGCGCACCCCCGGCAAGCCCGTCATCCCCTGCTCAAACGATCCGCTGCTGGGCGGTGATCCGACGCTGCACAATCCCGAGGATATGCTGATCGCTGCCCTCAGCGCCTGTCACATGCTGTGGTATCTGCATCTGTCTTTTGATGCGGGCATCGTGGTGCAGGCCTATGCGGATGATCCGCTGGCAGTGGGCGAAACTGATGCGAGCGGGGCCAGCCGTTTCCTGCGCTGCACGCTGCGCCCCCGGATCACCGTGGCAGCGGGCACCGACGTGGCCCGCGCCGATGCGGTCCATCACGAGATTCACAAGACCTGTTTCATCGCGCGCTCGGTGAACTTCCCGGTGTCTTACGAGGCGCGGTATCAGATCGCAGGGGTGTCGTGACCGGGATCTTGTCTGCTGCGCAGAATCTGGCTGCTATACCCCCCACTTGCCCTTAGGCCTCACCTGTTGCAAACTTGTGTGCGGAGGAGGACGCGCGTTTTACCGCTGGCTCCGTTGGCAAACCGACCAACGTGATGCCATGCTTTGGGAGGAATGTGTCATGACACCCAAGACCGCAGGGTCCACACCGCCGGACGATCTGACGCCGCAACAGCAACCCATGCCAGAGGTCAATATAGTGACTGCGGGGGATATCACCGCATCTCTGAAGGCCGGGTTTTCCGATTTTCTGGCGCGCCCTTTCATGAGCGGCTTCTTCGGCCTGTTCTATGCGGTGTTCGGAATCCTGTTTGTCTGGAGCCTGGTCTGGCTCGGCCAGATCTGGATGATCATTCCCGCCATAGTCGGCTTTCCACTGGTCGCGCCTTTTGCCGCTGCCGGGCTTTATGAGATGTCCCGCCGGTTGCAGAAGGAAGAGAGTTTCGGATGGTCGGACATCCTCACCGTCATGGCCAATCAACGCAAACGCGAAATGGGATGGATGGCCTTTGTCACCCTGTTCATTTTCTGGGTCTGGATGTACCAGGTCCGGCTGTGGCTGGCGATCATCCTGCAAGACGCATCCTTCTCGGATTTTGACGGGTTCCTGAACACCGTCTTCTTCACACCAGAGGGCTGGACCTTCCTTGCGATTGGCACCTGCGCAGGCGCAATTCTGTCGGCCGCCCTGTTCACGGTGACCGTGGTCGCCATGCCCATGCTGCTGGAGCGGGACACAGATTTCGTGTCCGCGATGCTTACCTCCATTCGCGTTGTCACCGAAAACCCCGTGGTCATGCTTGGCTGGGCGGCGATCATCTCGGTCACCATGCTGATTTCTCTGGTTCCGGCGTTTCTGGGTCTGGTCTTCACCCTGCCGATCCTTGGCCACACCACATGGCATCTCTATCAGCGGGCCGTATCCCCGGTCGAGGGCTGATCCAAACCCTTTGCGTTTGACCGGAATCGCTTGTTCGCAGGCCGCCGCCTGCGGTCGAATGCGAACAGCGATCAGATTGTCTGAGGCAAAACACAAAATGCGCTGTCTAGGATGTTTTCCACACCCGGGGCGCCCATTTCTCAGGTCAGGAAACCCGCGCGTATGATGATCATCCGTGGGATCGTGATGTAGGACTACATCTGGGCGAACATGGTCTTGGTCATCTTCCCCTGATCTTCGCGGCTGCCATGCCAGCAAGTTGTTCTTCCACCTTGGGTCCGTCTTCCGTGTCGGTCGTTTCGTTGCTTTTTGAATATTGGTTTAATTTTGGATCGCCAATAAGATCGATGTTGCGCCAATTTTGCGGGTTTGCGAGGGGTATCCATCCAAAACCGCCAACGCATGCAGGGCGTGTTTTCCTGGCGACTAAAGAATATGCCGATGGGTTATTCTGTAATGCGGCTGATAAAATTGCAGCGGACTTTACGTAAAGAAATGGCGCCGCCCAATTGGGCGGCGCCATCAGTTTCTTGCAAAGAGAGTCGGTTACTCCTTGGCTTCCTCCTCGAAGACCCGTTTCAATCGCTCGGGGCTTCGGGCGGCCGCCTCGTCGGCTTCCATCTCTTTCTTCTCGATCCTGCCCTGCAGGATGTGGAACAGGAGCCAGAAGGCAAGCCCGGCGACAAAGAGCAGCATCTCGGTGCCCACCATCGGGTAGATCGGGCCGATTTGTGACAAGTCGGCACCTGCCCATGTTTCTACAACTGTTGTTGACATGATAAGCCCTCCTTAGCTCAGCAATCCGAGGCGTTTGGCCTCGGCGATATCCGCTTCCGAGATGGCAATCGCATCCATCTCCTCGGCGATCTCTTCGCTCATATCCAGGCCCACCAGTTCCACGGCGGCCGGAACCCGCAGCATCCCCATCCCTTGCAGGATCTTGGAGACGATGAAGGCCGGGATAAAGCCCAGAACGATGAACATGATGCAGGCCCCGATGAACTGACCCCACGGGGTAATCACGGTTGCCGGATCATGATAGGCGGCTGTTGCCGGGTGACCCCAGAGCATGAAGCCACAGATCACAAGGCCGATGAAGCCGGCATAGCCATGCACGGCAATCGCGCCGACCGGATCATCGATCTTGAACTTCCGCTCGACCCAGAAATGCAGCTTGTAGGCACAATAGGCCCCGATCGCGCCGATGAACATCGCCTGGATCGGATGATACAGGTCATTGCCCGCACTGGCGGTGATGACCCCGGCCAGACCGGCCGAGTAGGTCCAGAAGGCTTCGCCCTTGGACACCACGTAACCTGCTAACAATCCGCCGGAAAGCGACATCAGGAAGTTGAACACGATGGCCGACAGGGTGGTCGGTGTCAGGTAAATCGTCGTGGCGGTAAAGTTCACCACGCCTTCCGCTCCGCCCAGTGACCCATGATCGATGATCGGCACGTTACAGGCCACGTAGAAGCCCCAGAACCCGGCATAGATCAGGAACAGGCCAATGGTGACCAGCCACTTGTTATGCGGGTTGATGTTGCGCGGGGTGCCATCGGGGGCAAACTTGCCGATCCGTGGTCCAAGTACGCAGACCACGCCAAGGGCAAAGCCACCGGCAATCGCGTGGATCACGCCAGACGCATAAGCATCGTGATAGCCCAGCTTGGTCACCATCCAGCCATCGGGATGCCAGCCCCAGGCCGCATCAATGATCCAGGTGAACGAGCCGATGACAACGGCCAGGATCCAGAAGGCCGAGGGGCGAATACGTTCGATGGTTGCACCCGAAACGATCGAGGCCGCGGTCCAGCTGAACAGCAGGAAGGCTGCCCAGAACACGCCGTTCAAACGGTTCCAGAAGGCGTTGCCCAGATCAGCACCATAGCCTTGCGCCGATTCAAGTGTTTCGGTCGACCCACCCAAGTGGGTGCCCATCAGTTCGCTCCATGGAACAGCATTGTCAGATTGGGTGATGCTTGCGCCTGAAAATGGCCCGAAATTCGGGAAGGCAAAGTAGATCCACCACCCGAAGAAGAAGAACGTGACGGTCACCAGCGGAATCAGCATGGTGTTTTTCATCAGAGTGTGAACGTGGTTCTTGTGGCGTGTCGCGCCGACTTCGTACATGCAAAATCCGACATGGATCAGGAACATAAGCGGCACAGTGGCCCAATAATAAAACTCGGTGAAAATCACCGTTAATGCGCCGATATCGGTATCCATTCAATGTCCTCCCGTTGAGACGTTTCTTGTGTATTCGGGGCTCTTTTTGGTGTGTTGCGGCCCCTGTTAAGTGGACCAGAATTGGTCCGTTCATGTCTTCACGCTAGGCCAAGCTGCTCAAACAGGCGACAGTTTTTCCGTCAAAACACCGCTCATAACAGTCAGATTGGCGAGTATTGTTTCTTGAGTGTAATAAAATTTTCCCAACAGTTCAATTTTGAATCTAATTGCGACTATTATGAGTGTTATTACGGCGTTACCCTAAAGTGACCGGTAAATTGGTCTAAAGTGTCAACCTAATTTGCCGGCGGTTTAGGTCAGGGATTCGGCCGCCGCTGCGTAGGCGGCCCGTGTCTGGTCCAGATCGGCCTCACTCAGCGCGAGACAGGGATAGGTTTTGCCCGGCGACTTGAACACTCCATGGTCCCGCAATGTGGCGTTGAACGTGGCACCGCGCGCGGTGTCGGCCTGCACCACGTCGCGGTAATCGCGCACCTCGCGATCGGTGAACACGATCTCGAACAGGGTCCGGTCGCCGACAATCTGATGCGGAATGTCGCGGGCATTTAGCGCCTCGGAAGCCATGCCCATCAATTGCTGCCCCAGCCCCCGCAGCCGGTCGTACTGGCCCTCGCGGCGCAGGATTTCCATGGTTTTCATGCCCGCCACGGCGGCCACCGGGTTGCCCGACAGGGTGCCCAATTGCATCAGGAATCCCTCGGCCCCCACCTTGGCCTTGTCGAAATGCGCCATGATATCGGCCCGCCCCGTCAAGGCGGCCAGCGGGAACCCCCCGCCAATGATCTTGCCCAGCGTGCAGATGTCAGGGGTCACCCCATAAAGTTCCTGCGCCCCGCCATAGGCAAAGCGAAAGCCCGTGACCACCTCGTCAAAGATCAGTACGATGCCATATTTGTCGGCCTCATCGCGCAGCAATTGCAGGAAACCGGGCAGGGGCGGGATGATGCGTTGCAGCGGCTCGACAATGATCGCGGCCACCTGATCGCCATACTCGGCCAGAAGCGAGCGGATATAGTCGAAATCATTGAATGGTGCGATCAGCATTTCGGCGGCGACACCATCGGGGATGCCCGGGCTGTCGGGCACGGCCTGCGGAAAGTTGACCATCCGCGTCGGGGCAAGGCTCATCTGGGCCTCGGCACTCATCCCATGATAGCCGCCTTCAAACTTCACGATCTTGTCACGTCCGGTAAAAGCGCGCGCCACGCGCATCGCGTACATATCCGCCTCGCCGCCCGAGGTGACATAGCGCAGCATCTCGCCACAGGCCATCGCATCCACAATCTGCTCGGCCAGCTCGATCCCGGCGGCGTTGTTGGCAAAAAAGGTCATCCCCTTGGGAATTTGTTCAAAGACAGCCTCCTGCACTTCTTCATTGCCATGCCCCAACAGCATCGGGCCCGATCCGATCAGGTAATCAATGTATTCATTGCCATCCTCGTCCCAGACGCGGGCGCCCTTGCCCTCGCGAATGATGATGCCGGGATCGAAATTGCCAAAACCACCGCCGGGCAAAACCTCGTTTGCACGGGCGATCCAGTCGGATTGAGTGCCGATTTTCAACATGTTTCTCTCCTAATCCAGAACCAACTGAGGTGTGCCAAGGGCGGCTTCATCCACGGTGATGCCAAGGCCCACACCCTCGGGCGGGGCGATACGACCTTTGGCGCGGGCCGGGGCGTCTGGCGCAAGGCGCGGTCCGACATAATGGCTGAGGTCGCAGGTATTCATCACCCCGCGTCCGGGCGTGCTTGCCGCCAGGTGCAGACCTGCGGCCATGGTGATGTCCGACCCCCAGGTATCCTCAACGCACATCTGCGTGCCCAGGGTCAGGCACAGATCGCGGCAGACGCGCATCGCCGACAGCCCGCCCATCTTGGACAGTTTCAGCGCGGCGGCATCCATGCATCCCTGCCGATGGCCCTCAAGCAAGCTCCTGATATCATGCGCGTTCTCGTCCAGCTTCATCGGCAGGCCGGTGGCCGCGCGCACATGGGCGCATTCCTCGATCGTGCGGCAGGGCTGTTCCAGCATCACGTCCAGATGCGCCACCGCGCGGCCCACGCGGGTGGCACTCAGCGCGTCAGCCCCGCAGTTCCAGTCGCCGTAAACCAGCGGCCCATCGCCCACCGCCTCGCGCACCTGCACCAGCCGGGCCACATCGGCCTGCCAGTCATTGTCGGCCCCCAGTTTGACCTGAAACTGCGTCATCCCCTCGGCCTGGGCTTCGCGGGCCATGCGGGCCATTTCATCAGGCGCCACGCAGGTGATCGAATGATAGAGCGGCATATCCGCCACCTGCCGTCCGCCCAACAGCGCATAAAGCGGCAGTTTGGCGGCCTTGCCGGTCAGATCCCACAGCGCCGTGTCGATGGCCGACTTGGCATAGCGGTGGCCGGGCAGATGGGCATGAAGCCGCTCCATCACCGCCTCGGGGCCAACCGGATCGGCCCCCAGCAGAACCGGGGCGATTTCTTCAACGGCGGGGGCCACGCCATCGGCATAAGCCTCAAGATAATGCGGGATCGGACAGACCTCGCCCCAGCCGATCAGGCCGGTATCGGTATCAAGGCGGATCACCGTTGTGATGGTGACATCACAGGTCTTGCCCGAGGCCATGTAATAGGTCTCGTGGCTGGTCAGTGGAACGCTCCAAAGAGATATGCGATTGATCTTCATGGCTGTTGTCCGGGTCTAATCATAGCAGGCTACCGGGTCGCCAAGCTGATCCACATCCGGCTCCACGCCCAAGCCGGGGGTGGTCGGTGGCGTGGCAAACCCGTCGATATTGCGCGCACCTTGCCCGGGAACCGGATCGATGCTGAGGTGATAATGGCACAGCCAGCTGGCCAGCCGGTTGGCCTCGGGCGTCGAGGCCGCCAGATGGATCGCCGCCGTGTCGGCAAGGGCCGAACCGCCCACATCCTCAATATGCATCTGCCAGCCCACCGAGACGCCGAAATCCCGGATTTGACGCGCGCGGGTCAGCCCGCCGACGCGGTTTGGCTTGACCTTGACGCCTTCGCACGCGCCGCGTTTCCACGCCTCAAGGTGATCCTGAAACCCATGCAGACATTCATCCAGCATGATCGGGTTCTGCACGCGCGCGGCGACATGGGCGCATTGATCCAGTGTCTCGCAGGGCTGTTCCACCCAGTCGCGGGCCGTGACCGAGTTCAGCACCTCGATGGCCGCCGCCGGTTGCCACGCGCGGTTCACATCGAAGGTGACCTTGTGGCCCTTGGGCAGCCCGGTCGAGATCGCTTCGATACGATCGATATCGAGGCTGATATCGGTGCCACCCACCTTGGCGGAATGCACCCTATAGCCTTTGGCGGCGGCCTTTTCGATCAGCGCCAGCATTTCGTCAGGCGTGCCAGTGGAAATCGACGAGTTCACCGCCACCGGTGCGGCCTGATCGCCGCCCATCAATTGCCACACGGACAGGCCAGCGACCTTGCCCAGAATATCCCAACAGGCCATGTCGACAGGCGATTTCACGTAAGGGTGGCCGGGCAGGGCGACATCCATCACCCGGTTGATATGCTCCAGACTGCGCGGATCCTGCCCGATCAGGGCATGGGCCAGCGTCTCGATCCCCGCCCGAATGCCGGGGCCATGGGCGGGCAGATAGGTGTGCCCCCAGGGGCAGCCTTCGCCCCAGCCGCTGATGCCTTCATCGGTGTTGATGCGAATGAATGTGCTGTCCAGCCGCTCAAACTTCAGCCGCCCGCCGGACAGCCAATAGGGCTCGGTCAGCGGCAGATCGAGCTGCCAGAGAGTGAGGCGGGTGATCTTCATGGCGCCGCTCCGCGCGATATCCGGCCGGGTGTGAACGCAGGCGCAGCAGGTGTTGCGCCGCCTCCGGCGTCGCCGTGGGGGCAGCCCTGCGGGCCGCTGAGTTGAGTATTTCTGGCAAGATGAAGAAGGGTGGTCATTTCAGTTCCACCTCGACAAAGCTCATCGGAGCGTCACCTGCATTGATCACGTTATGCTCAACGCCTTCTTCGCGGCGATAGGCGGTGCCCGCGGGCACAGTGACGTGGTTCACTTCGCCGCCGGGCAGTTCCAGTCGCATGTGGCAATCGGTGATTGCTGTGATGACATAATCAAACCCGTGCCGATGCCAGCCGGTTTGCTGTCCGGGTTCAAAATCGAAACGGGTGACACGCGTGCGCGCATCATCGATCATCTGGGTCGCGGTGCAGGTCATGTCGCTCATAGAGGCTCTCCATAGCTGGCCACTGGCGCACCGAGGCTGTCGAAATCGGGGGTGACCCCAAGGCCGGGCGTGTCGGTGGCGTAAAGCTTGCCATCGCGGGTGGTCGGGCCGCCAATGCCGGTGGACCGCGTGTTGTAATTCATCAGGTCGGTCGAGTTGATCAGGTCGTCCTCGGGCGTCGAGGCTGCAAAGTGGGCGACGGCGGCGCTGGTGATCTCGCCGCCCCAAGTATCCTCGGCCACCACGGGGATACGATTTTCCACCAGGTAATCCCGCACGCGTCGTGCCTTGGACAGCCCCCCAAGGTTCGAGATTTTCAGACAGCACATCTCGGCCCCCATATCCGCCACGATCCGTTGCGCGGCGTGCAGGCCGGTGACGCATTCATCCAGCTTCATCGGCTGCGTGGCGACGCGGCGCACCTGTTGGCATTCCTCGTAAGTCTTGCAAGGCTGTTCCAGAATGAAATCAAGGTCTTGCGTCGCGCGCGCCACCCGGATGGCATTGTCCACGCGCCAGCCCTGATTGGCATCGGCCATGGCCTTTTCACCGGGTTGCAAGAGCGGCACGGTTTCGCGGATACGCTCGATATCCGTGGCCCAGTCGGCGCCCACCTTGATCTGGAACTGCCGGTATCCGGCGGCGCGGTGGCGGTCCATCTCGGCGATGGTTTCCTCCAACGCGCGTTGTGGCGCGACGCGGTACATCGGCGCGCCATCACACAGCTTGCCACCCATCAGCATCCAGACCGGCTGTCCCGTGGCCTGACCCAGAATGTCCCAGAAGGCCGCATCAAAGGGTGCCTTGGCATAGCCATGCCCCTGCACCAGATGATCCATCAGCCGTTCCATCCGGGCGACCTGACGCGGGTCTTCGCCAAGCAGAGAGGGCGCGGCCAGCCGGGCAAAGGACTCGACCCCCTCGGAATGGGCGACCATGTAGTTTTCACCGCAGGGCGTGAACTCACCACACCCTTGAAGCCCCGCGTCGGTATCCACCACCACGACCGAGGCTTTGGCGACGGAAATCGCATTGCCCGCACCCCAGCCATAGCTGCCATCGACATAAGGCAGATCGGTTTTATAGATGCGGATGCGGGTGATTTTCATGGCTCATCCCCCATAGCTGGCCACAGGCGCGCCCAGCACCGACATGTCGGGTGTGACCCCAAGGCCCGGCGTGTTGGGGGCAGTGACGCCCCCGTCGATCACAGGCGCATCAAACGCGGCCACTTCGATCTCGACCATCGCGCGCGGGTCCAGCGCACAGCGCAGCAGGGGACGGGGCGTGGATTGGGCGATATGCAGGATCGCGGCAAAGCTGATTTCGCTGCCCACCGTGTCCTGAACCGACATCACCATGCCCGCGCCGGCGGCCAGCGTGCGCTGACGGATCATCGGCGTGATGCCCCCTTGTTTTGACAGCTTTAGGCCGACCCCGTCACAGGCATCCTGCGCAATCGCGTGAACGATATCCGCCTCGCTCTGGATCAGCTCATCCAGCAGGATCGGCACGGCGCAGCGGGCACGCAACGAAAGGGTCTCGCGCCAGCCTGCACAGGGGGCTTCCAGAACGAAATCAAGCCCTTGTGGCAACAAGTTCAACATCCGCAGAACGCTTTCGGGCGTCATGCCATTATTGGCATCCGCCAGAAACCATTCCCCCGGCTGGCGATCCGCCAGGCAGGCAGTAATGCGTTCGGCGTCCAGGCTGGGGCCGCCCTCGGCCTCACCCGCGCCGATCTTGATCGAATGGCCCACGAAGCCTTGGGCGCGGTGAGCGGCGACCTTGGCGCGCATCGCTTCGGGTGTGTCCCCGCCGATGGACGAGATCACGGGCACCGGTTCGTTCACACGGCCGCCCAGCATATCACAGAGTGGCAGACCGGCGGCCTTCGCGGCGGTGTCCCAGCAGGCCACATCCAGCGCACAGCGCGCGTCGCGGTGGCCTTTCAGCGTTGCCTGCATCCCCTCCCAGCGGCGATCATGGTGGCGTGGGTCAGTGCCAATCAATCCCGGGGCAAGCACGCCTATTCCCGCGCGTGTGCCCTCGGCATGGGCGGCGATGTAGGTGGCTCCAAAAGGTGTAGATTCGCCCCAGCCTTCCAGACCGCATTCAGTGGTCACGCGCGCAATCGTGGCGTCATAGCTGGTGTATTCGCGCCCACCCGACAGCCGGTAAACCCCGCCTTTGACCGGCAGGTCCACCTGAAAGATATCAATCCGCGCGATTTTCATGCGCTCATCCTTGGGCTTTCAGCAAGGCCCGCGCCGCGCCACAGAACCATGGTCAGGATGGGATCGTCGGTTGTGGTCATCGCGTGGGGTTGGTTGGACTGGTGCAGCCGGGTGCCTTGGGCAGCGATCTCGGCATCTGTCTCGCCATCGGCGTGAAAGATCGCCCGGCCCGAGACAATGGAATAGAGTTCCTCCGGCCCGTGCTGGTGACGCGGATAGAACAGCCCCGGCCCCCAATAACCAAAAGTAACCCGCGCCTGGTGCGTTTCAAAATGCCCCTCGGGGCCTGCCAGTTCAAACCAGCCGAAATTATCCAGGTAATGCCGCCCCACCTCGGCCTCGGTATAGGTATGGCGCCACTCCAGAAACGGCGCGGCTGAAAGCACGGCATCGCGCAGGGGCAGGCCGGTTTCGGTGGTGGTGCCGGGATTGCTGTGCAGGACATCAAGATGGGGCAGGGCGTGTGGCGCGCGCGGGACGTAACGCAAATCGTTGGGCCATGGCGTGAATGCCGCCATCTCGGGCAGGGCCGCTTGCCAGTCCTGTGCGGCTTGCAACAGGGTATCAAGGGCCGCGCGCTGGGTCATTCCAATGTCTCAGGGTAGGTGAAGACCGGCTTGGTCAGCAGGTCTCCGCGCCACAGCACATAGGCCATGACCGGCTTGTCATGGGTGGTCAGGGCGTGGGGCACGTTGGAGGCATGAAAGGCCGTGTCGCCGGGGCGCAGAATGCGGCTCTCTTCACCCTCCACGTGAAATTCGCCCTCTCCAGCCAGGACCAGATACAATTCTTCTGCCGGATGGTGATGCAGCGGGTAGTGATAGCCCGGCGTCTGATAGACCATGAAACCGCGCATTTCACCGGTGCCAAACGGCGCATCGCGGCCCAGAAACTCGTAGGTGCCGAAATGCGAATGCAAATGGTCGCCGATCGGCGCATCGCGGTATGTATCCCGCCATTGCCCCAGAGGCCCCGCGGCAATCAGCGCATCGCGAAAGCCTGCAAACCCGTCGCTGGTCAGCCCCGGATCGTCCTGCATCCGATCACAAAGCGGATCGTGTTGTGCGCGTACGTCTTGCGGGTGCAGTGGGTCGGGGAAGGGGCAGAAATCCTGCAACGCCGGGATCGCCGCATGGGCCGCCCGGGCCTGATCCAACACGGTGCTCCAGCGTGCATCCGTCATGGCGTCACCACGATATTGCCGGTGTGGCGCTTGTCGATGAAGGCCTGCTGGGCCTCGCGCAGGTCTTTCAAAGGATAGGTGGCCGCCAGCATCGGGGTCAGTTTCCCCGCGCTGATATAGGCGACCAGATTGTGAAACACCTGTTGGGGAATCACGGTCGATCCGGTGAAGGTCAGATCGCGCAGATAGAAGGTACGCAAATCCAGCTCGACCATCGGCCCGGCAATCGCCCCCGAACAGGTATAGCGCCCGCCGCGCTCCAGGATGTCGATCAGCCGGGGCCAGTAATCGCCGCCGACCACATCGGCAACGACGGTGATTTTCTCGTCGCCAAGGGCCGCGCGCAGATCGTCTGGGCTGCGCGGCAAAATGCGATCCGGTCCGCATTTGGCCACTTCATCGTGTTTCGCTTCCGAGGCCATCGCGATCACTCGCGCGCCGCGCAGCTTGGCCAGTTGCACCAATGCCCCGCCAACCCCGCCCGAGGCACCGGGCACCAGCACGGTGTCTTTGGCCGTCACATGGGCGCGCTCCAACATGCCCTCGGCCGTGGAATAGCTGCACTGGAACGTCGCCACCTCGGCATCTGAAAGATCGCTGTCCACCACGGCCACATCCCGGCGATCTGCCATGGTGTATTCGGCGTATCCGCCATCTTTTTCGCTGCCGAAATAGCCGGTCTTGTCCTTGTTGTCGGGATCGTCCCAATCGCGCATCCAGCCATCGACCATCACGCGTTTGCCGATCAGCCCTGCATCGGCATTCGCGCCAACGGCAACCACCCGGCCCACCGCATCGCCGCCCTGAATGCGCGGGAAGGTCAGCGGGCGACCGCCCCAGGTGGGGTCGTCCTCGTTGACCTCGCCATAAGCGCCCCCGGTCGTGGCCTCGTCCACCGCCTTGGAATACCAGCCCGTGCGGGTGTTCACATCGGTATTGTTCAGTCCGCAGGCTCCCACCTTGATCACCACGTCATCGGGACCGGGCGTGGGGGTTGGCCAGTCCTCGTGCCATTCATATTGCTCAAGCCCGCCATGGCCCATCAGAACCATGGCTTTCATTGTTTTGGGCAGGTTTGTCATGTGGTCTCCATCACCGCGTCGGTGCGCGGCAGTTTGCTTTCCGGGTCGTAGGCTGGTGCGCCAAGGATGCGCCCCCTGCGCGGTTGCCCGGCCACGATCACCTCGATTTCGGTGCCCGGCACGTTGGCATGGGGCTTGATGTAAGCAAAGGCCAGAATCTTGCCCACCGTGTGCCCATAGGCGACAGAGGCTGTCGAACCCACGACCTTTCCATCCAGCAACACCGCCTCGCCGCCATGGCCATCCTCGATGCCATCTGGGTCGATCTCAAGATAGGCGCAGACCCAAGGCAGATCGCTGGCGGCGCTGGCGCGGGTGGCCTCAACGCCCAGATAGTCTTTGTCCAGCTTGGCAAAGCGCATCACGTCGGCCTCGGGCAGGGTGACCTCGTTGGTCAGCTCTCCGGCCCCCTTGAACCCTTTCTCCATGCGCATGGCGTTCATGGCAAAGCTGCCGTAATCCATGATGCCATGGACCTCGCCCGCGGCCCAAAGCGCGTCATAGACATCCAGACAGGCCGTATCCGGCATATGGAATTCCCAGCCCAGCTCGCCCGCATAGGACATCCGAAACGCCCAGACCTTGTGGCCTGCCACCGTGATTTCCTGCGCCGAAAGCCAGCGGAACCCGGCATTGGACAGGTCCGCATCGGTGCATTGGCCCAGCACATCGCGCGCCCGCGGCCCGTTCAGTGACAGGGCCGACCAATCCTCGGACAGGGCGGTGATGGTGACATCCTCGCCCTCACGGTTATGGGTCAGGTGATCCATCAGGCGCTGCTCAAAGAACGCCGCACAGACCAGATAGAACCGATCCTCGGCCATACGCACGATGGTGGTCTCCAACTCGATCCGGCCGCGCCGGTTCAACATATGGGTCAGCGTGATCGAACCCACTTTTTGCGGCATCCGGTTGGCGGTCAGACGGTCCAGCAACGCATAGGCATCCGGGCCCGACACTTCGACCTTGGTGAAGGCCGTGACATCCATGATCCCAACGGCCTCGCGCACCGCCTTGCACTCAAGCGCGACCATATCGTGCACCTCGTTGCGCTTGAACGAATAATGGTCCTGCTGCGCCACGCCGTTCCTGGCGAACCAGCGCGGGCGCTCGTGCCCAAACACCTCTTCATAAACCGCGCCTTTTTCCTTCAGCCGTTCATAGAGCGGCGATGGCTTGATCGGACGCCCGGCAAGCCGGTTGAAATGCGGGAAGGGGATTTCGTGGCGCAGGCAGTAATCTTCTTCTGCTTTAATGACTTGCCACTCTTTGTTCGCGTAAGACCCGAAGCGGCGCGGATCATAGTCCCGCATCGAGATATCCGCCGCGCCATGCACCATCCAGCGGGCCAGTTCACGGGTCAAGCCGGGGCCCCAGCCGATGCCGATCTGCGTGCCGCAGCAGCACCAGTAATTGCGCACCCCCGGCGCAGGGCCGATCAACGGGTTGCCATCGGGCGGGTGGGAAATCGCGCCATGCACATCGCGCTGAATGCCCAGCTCGGCGAAGATCGGCATGCGGTTCAGCGATTCTTCCAGCCAAGGCATGATTCGGTCATAATCCGCATCAAACAGCCAGTTTTCGTACTCCCACGGGCAATGATCATGCCACACGGAATTTGGATTGGCCTTTTCATAAATGCCGATCAGCCCCTTCTTTTGCTCCATGCGGATATAGCCCGAGACCTTCTTGTCATCGCGGATCACGGGCAATTCTTTGTCCAGATTCTGGAACTCGGGCACCTCATCGGTCACAAAATAATGGTGCGTCATTGAGGTCATAGGCAGTTGCAGCCCCGACCATTCGCCCATTTGCCGTGCATAGGTGCCGCCCGCATTGACCACATGTTCACAGGTGATGGTGCCTTTTTCGGTCTCCACCACCCATTCGCCATTGTCGGCTTGGGTGATATTCGTCGCCCGACACTGGCGGATGATCCGCGCGCCTTTCTGCCGGGCCCCGGCGGCCATCGCCATGGTCACATTGGTGGGGTCCACATGGCCGTCATCGGGCGTGTAAAGCGCACCCAGAACCCCATCGAGATTGTAAAACGGGTGGTTGGCGGCGATGTGATCCACGGCGACCAGTTCGATATTAAACCCAAGGCTGCGCCCGACAGACAGGGTATGGCGCAGCCAGTCCATTTCGTCCTCTGTATAAGCGAGACGATACGACCCACAGCCATGCCATGTCACCGCCTGACCGGTCTCGGCCTCCAGCGCGCCGGAATAGAGGCCAATGTTGTAGTCCACGCATTTGCCCAACCCGAAAGAACTGGTCGAATGGGTGATCTGTCCGGCAGCATGCCAAGTGGACCCGCTGGTCAGCTCGGCTTTCTCCAGCAGAACCACATCGCTCCACCCCTCATGGGCCAGGTGATAGGCCAGGCCCACCCCCATAACGCCGCCGCCAACAATGACCACGCGGGCGTGGCTGGGGAATGATTTGTCCGGCATCTCGATTTCCTGTTCTGACGAGTCGTTTTCCTCTCGACAGGCTAATCGTACATCTGTACCGTCGTCAATCATGAATGACACAAATGTATCATCACAGGTTTTAGAACGCCTCACCGAAGAGTGGGACGCCTTGACGCCCGAGGCGCAGAAAGCTGCGCGCTATGTGCTTGAAAACCCTCAGGATGTTGGGGTGTCTTCGGTGCGCGAAATTGCCGAGGCCGCGCGCGTCAAACCCAACACACTGGTGCGGATGGCCCGACAGGTGGGATTCGAAGGCTACGACGATTTCCGCGAACCCTTCCGCGAGGCGATCCGCCGGGGCGCGGTCAGTTTCCCGGATCGCGCTCGTTGGCTTCAGGGTATCAGCAAGTCCGGTGACCTCGGCGGGCTTTACGCCGACCTTCTGGGGGCCGCGATCCGCAACATCGAAGAAACCTTCGCCGGGATCAGCGCCGATCAGCTGCAGGCGGCGGCGGAAACCATCTGGAACTCGCGCTATGTCTTTACCCTGGGCGTCGGCGTAAACAACTCCAACGCCCGCAATTTCACTTACTTGGCCAGCACCGGCATGACGCAGTTTCATGCCATCCCGCGCCCCGGCTCAACCGCCACCGACGATCTGGCCTGGGCGGACAAGCGTGACGTGCTGATTGCCATCACCTGCCATCCCTACCGCTCGGAAGTGATTGAGGCGGTGAAAATCGCGCGCGAACAGGGGGTGCGGGTGATCGGGATTTCCGACAGCCCGGCAAGCCCGATCATCCTGTCGGCCCATCACAGTTTTGTCGTCGCCGCCGACACCCCGCAATTTTTCCCGTCCTCGGTCTCAACCATCGCGCTTCTGGAAACGCTGCTCAGCTTCGTGATCGCCGTCTCCAGCGAAGAAATCGTCGAGCGGGTCGAAACCTTCCACAAACGTCGTCATCAGCTTGGCATTTATCAGGAGGAACCGGAATGAACGCACCCTTGGTCCATTCCCTTGACGCCCGGTATTATACCGATCCCACGATTTTCGAGGCCGAGATGAATGGCCTTTTGATGCGCACATGGCAATTGGCCGGCCATGCCAGCCAGATTCCCAATGCAGGTGACTATTTTGCCTTTGAAATCGCGGGCCAAAGCCTGTTCTGCATTCGCGGGCGCGACGGGGATATCCGCTGTTTCTACAATGTCTGCCAGCACCGCGCGCATGAACTGGTCAGCGGCACAGGCTCTACCCGCGTGGTGGTCTGCCCCTATCACGCCTGGACCTACGAATTGACCGGAGAGCTGCGTGCCGGACCCAATATCAAGGCGGTTCCGGGCTTTGATCGCTCCAAAATCTGCCTGACGGATGTGCGCTGCGAGGATTTCAACGGCTTCATTTTCGTCAATCTCGACCCCGACACCGCCCCGATGGACGACTGGTTCCCCGGTGTGCGCGAGGAACTGCGGGAATACGTCCCCAATATCGAGGCGCTGGCCCCGCTGGAATGGGTCGAGATCAAGGAAAACTGCAACTGGAAGGTGTCAGTCGAAAACTATTCCGAATGCTATCACTGCCCGATCAACCACCCCACCTTTGCTGAAGGGGTGATCAAGCCCGAAACCTACGACATTTCCCAGATGGGCAAAGGCTATGTGCTGCGCCACACAACCGAATGCCAAAGCATGGACGCGATGACCTATCCCATTGATCTGTCAGTGAAACATGCAGATGAATACCGCTCGTGGTTCCTCTGGCCGATGGTCAGCTTCCAATGTTACCCGGGCAACGTTCTGAACACCTATCACTGGCGCGCGCATGACGTGGACCACTGCACGGTTTATCGCGGTTGGTACACTGAAGGTGGCGTTGAATCGGATGTGATCCGCGGGTTGGCCGTGCAGGATCGGCAAACCACTGTCGAGGAAGACATCCACCTTGTGGAATCAGTGCAGCGCGGGTTGAACTCCAAAGGGTACCGCCCCGGCCCTCTGGTGCTGGACCCGAATTGCGGGGTGAATTCCGAGCACTCGGTTGAGACATTGCAGCGATGGATGCGCGAGGCGGTTGATATTGAGCGCGCCTAGTTTTTCGTACGAAAATCTTGATCCGCGCCAGGAGGAAACAGGCAGATGACACGACAGGTCGAAGTCTTTTACTCGCTGCAAAGCGCCTATTGCTATTTCCTGCTGGACCGGTTGATCGCTCTGCCTGCGCGAGGGGTGGATGTGATCATCCGTCCTGTCCTTGGCGGTGTGATCCGCCAACCTGAACGGTACAAAGACCGCGGCGATATTGAGCTGGCCTATTTTCAGGCCGACACCGCCCGCACCGCCGCCTTTTTCGACCTGCCTTTTGCCAATCCCGACCCGTCGCCGATCGTGTTTGAGAGCGGGCCAGGCTGGCGCGCTGCGCCGGATCAGCCGCGCAACGAGCATCTGAACCGGCTCTTTGTCGGGGCCAGTAACGCAGGGCGGGGGCTGGATTTCCTTGATCACGTGGCGCGGATGCTCTGGAACGCCTCCACCCCGGGCTGGGACACAGGTGATCACCTGGCTCATGCTATGTCCATTGCCGGTCTGGACATGGCCGAGGTGCTGGCCGCAACCCCATGGGAGGTTGCCAAACCCGTGCTGGACACCAACGCACAGGCCATGCTGGACGCGGGCCATTGGGGTGTTCCTCTTATGGTCTATCAGGGCGAGCCGTTTTATGGTCAAGACCGCTTTGATCAGCTGCTTTGGCGGATGAAAGAGGGGGCTGGATGAGCGCTCTGTCAGGCCGCTGCTTTTGCGGGGCCGTCACATATCACGCCGAAGGCCCCGTGCTCTGGTCCGGACATTGCCATTGCGACAGCTGTCGGCGCGCCACGTCCTCGCCCTTCACCAGCTTTTTCGGGGTGCCCCGTGCCTCGGTCACGTGGACAGGTGAGTTGCAAACCCACCCTACATCGGATGGTCGGGTGAAACGGAAATTCTGCCCAATCTGCGGCACCCAGATGACCTATCAATTCACCGGCTGGCCGGAGGAGACACATCTTTATTCCGCCACGCTGGAAGACCCGACGCGGTTCGCTCCGCAAGCGCATTTTCACTATGCCGAGCGGCTGCCCTGGATCGAAATCACCGATGATCTGCCAAAGTACCCCGGATCGTCCGAACAGACGGAGCCCCTCTAGATGCTGATGCCCGAAACATGGCGGCCCGAGCACAAGCTCTTCCCGCATCAGGTGGGCTTTACCTGCCCGCCCTTTGATTACGACGCCGCGCCCTCGGATTTCCTGCGTATGGCCCCTGAAACGGTGGGCGTGCATGGCTGGATGCTGCATGTGCCCGACTATGCCCATGGGCTGGATCAGCGCAAAGCGAATTTCGGAATGATGGATGAGTTCGTCCATTGCATGGCCCGCAACGGTGTGGATGTGGCCGGGCAGGTGGGCAGCAATTGGGTGCATGCCAGCGGTTTGGGCGTGGAGGGCATCCGCCAGCATTGCGAGGCGCTCTCGGACAAGCATGGTGTGCGGTTCCACATGGCCGGCTATGCCATGGTCGAGGCACTGAGGGCGTTGAATATCGAAAAGGTCGCGCTCAACGCCGCCTATCATTGGTCCGCCTGGTGGCAGGGTACCGTGGGCTTTCTGAAAGAGGCCGGGTTTGACGTGCTCTGGGCGGGGAATTTCCACGATCAGGGCTGGTTTGACAGCCAGGAGGCGGTGAATGATCATCGCTGGGTGTTCGAGGGTGATCTGGCGCTGAAAAGCTTTGAATATGTGGCCGAACAAGCGCCCGGGGCGGACGCTTATCTGATCAACGGCATGTGCAATTTCCGTTCCGGTCCTGATGGATTGCCGCAACGTCCGCTGCATCTGACAAAGGCGCTAGAGGCCGCGCTGGGCAAGCCGGTCGTGGGCCATGACACGGCTCTTTATTGGCGTATTTTCAAAGATTTGGGGGTCGAACCGGTGACACCGCAAGGGCAGTTGTTGGATAGTTTGCATGCCCCTTAAGATTGTAACTCAGCCCGGAATCGAGGCCGCAGGCCGCCGGACCATCGCCAGACCGCCCGCAAGGGCTGGCGATTTGGCCGATGGTTGCGAGGCGTTCGTTCTGAGTGCGGATTTTGCAGGGATAAAGCGCCTTCAAACTTACGTTGGATCGCCATCCCGCGGTCAGGCGACGTCCCGACTTACGACAGGATCAGAACAACATGCATAAAATCGTCGCCCTCTGGGCCATTCCCCGTTCCACCTCGACCGCCTTTGAATGGATGATGCGCCAGCGTGGCGACCTGGATTGCCTCCACGAACCCTTTGGCGAGGCATGGTATCAGGGGGAAGAGCCGCTCTGGCACCGCTACAAGCCGGGCGAGGTGACAACCCCCGGCCTGACGCTGGACAGCGTATGGGCGGATATTCAAGCCCGCGCCCAAAAGGGCCCGGTCTTCCTCAAGGACTTTCCCCATTATATCAATCACATGTGGGATGCGGACTTTCTGTCGCACTTCACCCACGCTTTCCTGATCCGCGACCCGGCCAAAACCATCACCTCGATGCATGCCAAATGGCCCGACTTTCACGAGGGCGAGGTGGGCTTTCCCGAACAACGCGCCTTGTTCGATCTGCTCTGGGCGCTGAATGGCACACCCCCGCCGGTGATCGACAGCGATGATCTGCTGGAAAACCCGCACGATATGACCCGCGCTTTTTGCGAGGCCGTGGATATTCCCTTTCTCCCCGAGGCCCTGACATGGGAGCCGGGTGGCAACCCGTCTGAACACAGCTGGTGGGATGGCGGATCGTTCCATGGCAATCTCGCCGCCTCGACCGGGCTGACCCCGCAAAAACGCAAATATGTCGAACTGGCCGATTGCGCCCCGCGCGTACAACAGGTGCATCGCCGCATGAAACCGCATTATGATCGGCTTTATGCCCATCGTATCACCGCCTGAACAAAGGATCCAATACCGATGAAATCCTACTGGCAGAACTATATCGACGGCGCCTGGGTCGATGGCGGCGCGGGCCGGGTCGACGTGATCAACCCCGGCACGGGCGAGGTTTTGGCCCAGCACGCGCTGGCCGACGAGGGCGATGTGGATCGCGCCGTGCAGGCGGCCAAGCGGGTGCATCAGTCGGGCGTGCTGACCGCGATGCACCCGGTCGAACGCGGCCGGATCGTGCAGGCCATTGGCCGCTTTCTGCTGGATCGCAAGGAAGACATCGCGCAGGTCCTCACCGCCGAACAAGGCAAACCGCTTTGGGAGGCCCGGAAAGAGGTCGACGGGGCTGCGCGCTATTTTGAGTATTACGGCAATCAGGCCGAAACCGTCGAGGGGCGTTCGATCCCGCTCGGGCAGGGCTATTTCGACTTCACCCATTACGAACCTTACGGCGTCTCGGCACAGATTATCCCGTGGAACTACCCGCTGGAAATGACCGCCCGCTCACTCTCTACCGGGCTTGCCACCGGCAACACCTGCGTGATCAAAACGCCCGAACTGACGCCGCTGTCGAACTGGATCTTCGCCGAGGCGGCCGAGGCGGTGGGCCTGCCCAAAGGCGCGGTCAATATCCTGTGCGGCTGGGGCCATCAGGCCGGTGCGGCCTTGTCGGGCCACCCCGATGTTAACCAGATCGTCTTTACCGGTTCGGTCAAGACTGGCATCGCCATCGCCACGGCGGCGGCCGCCAATGTGGTGCCTTGCGTGCTGGAACTGGGCGGGAAATCCGCGGCCATCGTGCATGACGATGCTGATCTTGAGCGGTTCGAGAATGACATCCGCTGGGGCATCTATTTCAACGCCGGGCAGGTATGCAGTGCCATGTCCCGCGTGATCGTCCATGAAAGCCGCCATGACGAGTTGGTTGAGCGCGCGGTGAAAGTCGCCAAATCCATGTCCGTCGGGCCGGGTGCGGAACGCACAGAACCGGGCCTGAACATGGGGTCCATGGTCTCGGAACCCCAGCGCGACCGCGCCGCCGCCATGGTGGCCGAGGCCGAGGCACAAGGGGCAACCGTCGCCATCGGCGGGCGCAAGATGAACATCCCCGGCGCCTTTCTGGAACCCACGGTGCTGAAAAACGTCACCCCCGACATGACCATCGCGCAGGAAGAAGTGTTCGGCCCCGTTCTGTCCGTCATGCCCTTCCGCGATGAGGCGCAGGCCATCGAGATCGCCAATGGCACCGAGTATGGCCTTGTCGGCGGCGTATTCACCCGCGATCTCGATCGTGCCACCCGTGCCGCCCAGAAACTCCGTGCCGGGCAGGTTTTCGTGAACGAATGGTTTGCAGGTGGCGTCGAAACACCGTTTGGTGGCTATGGAAAATCCGGGTATGGCCGCGAAAAAGGGCGCGAAGCCCTTTGGAACTATATCCAGACCAAGAATGTCGCCATCAGCATCCGGTAAGCCATGAAAGATTACACGCTCACCTATTGGCCCCTTCCGTTTCGCGGACAGTTCGTGCGCGCGGTTCTGGCCTTTGGTGGGGCATCCTGGGACGAGACATCGCCTGACGAGGTCGCGCGGATGCGGGCGGCACCGATTGCCGACCAGCCGGTGCCGCATATGGGCCCGCCGCTGTTGCATGATCATGAGGCCGATCTCTGGCTGGCACAATTGCCCGCGGTGCTGGGTTATCTGGGCACGCGCTTTGAATTGATGCCCCACGATCCGGCACGCGTCGCGCTGACCTACAAGGCGATTGGCGATGCCAATGATGTACTCGACAACATCACACGGATGGGCGGCGCACAGATGTGGACCCGCGGTGAGTGGGAGACATTCATGCAAGACCGGTTGCCGCGCTGGTTGCAGATTTTCGAGGAACTTGGCACGCGGCACGGGTTAACGGCCGGGCAGGGGCATCTGTTGGGAACCGGGGCGCCGGGACTGGCCGATCTGGTCACTGCCACGCTCTGGGGCACGATGACGGAAAAACTGCCCGCGCTGCGATTGCTGCTGGAGGTCGAGGCCCCGACCGTGGCGGGGTTGTGTGAGCGTATCAATGCACATCCGGCGTTGGTTGCGATGCGGGCCGATACGGATGCGCGATTTGGTGACATCTATTGCGGGGGTCATATCGAGGCTTCAATCCGCGAGATGCTGGCATGACGACCACGCCCCAATCCGTGCGCGCTGTGGTGGAAAACGGCCTGTGTATCGGTTGTGGCTTATGCGAGGCGCTGGCCCCTGACCGCTGGACGATGACCATGACCCGCGAAGGACGGCTGAGACCGGCCCCGCGCGGCCCGGAGGCGCCCGATGCCGATGTCGCTATTCTGGCCGCTTGTCCCGGCGTGGTGGCCGAGGCCGAGGCGCGAGGCACCCGCCATGATTCCGTCTGGGGCAGTTACACCCATATGGGCGAAGCATGGGCAGGCGATCCGGACACCCGCTTTCGCGCCGCCACAGGCGGGGTGCTGACCGCGCTGGGCGTGCATTTGCTGCACTCGGAACAAGCCCAGTTCATCCTGCATTGCGCCGCTGATCCCAAGGCCCCTATGCGCTCCAGTTGGGTGATGAGCGACACGTCCGAGCAGGTGATCCAGCGCGCCGGGTCCCGCTATGGCCCAACCAACACGCTGGCCGGGCTTGAGGCGGCGCTGGCGCGGGGCGAACCCTTTGCCATCATTGCCAAACCTTGCGATGCCGGGGCCGTGCGGGCACGGGCCAAATCCGATCCTCGCCTTGATCAGTTGCTGGTTGCCGTGCTGGTCATGGTCTGCGGCGGGGCCTCGGATCTGGGAAAATCACAGGCCTTGCTGGACGAATATGGCGTTCACGAGGACGAGCTCAGCGTCTTTCGCTATCGCGGCTATGGCAATCCGGGCCTGACGCGCGTGGAAACCAAGGACGGTCGCGCGTTCGAGAAGACCTATCTTGACCTCTGGGCGGACGAGGCCGGGTGGCGCATTCAAAGCCGGTGCAAAATCTGCCCCGACGCGATTGGCGAGGCGGCCGATATCGCCGCCGCGGATATCTGGCCCGGTGGCGCGCCCGTGGGCGAGGATGCAGGCTTTAACGGCGTGATCACCCGCAGCCCTGCCGGACAGGCCCTGTTTGAAAGCGCCGTGGCGGCAGGCGATCTGGTTCAGGGCCGCGATCATACCCCCCGTGACTACGATGATTTCCAACCGCATCAGGTGTCCAAGAAACGCAGCCTCGCCGCCCGTCTGCGCGGGCTTAGCGGGGCAGGGCAGCCTGTCTACCACCACAAGGGCCTGCGGATTGACGAACTGGACGCCAAGGACGCCGCACAAGAGGCTGGCACCTGCGAGCGGGCCAGGATCGGCAAGTTCTGCGAACCCATGCCAGAGGCGGATGAGTAATGCAGAAACCCTTCACCCAGGATCAGGCGCGCGGGATGCTGATCGGCCTCGCCGTGGGCGATGCGCTGGGCACCACGTTGGAGTTTGTCCCGCGCGAGTCCGTCAGGCCAATCACGGAAATCGTCGGCGGCGGTCCGTTTGGGCTAAAACCCGGCCAATGGACCGATGATACGTCCATGGCCTTTTGTCTGGCACAGATGCTGCGTTCGGCCAATGGCTGGGACGCCGAGGATGCCATGCGCCGCTTCGTGAACTGGCGCGATTTCGGCTATCTGTCGTCAACCGGCACCTGCTTTGACATCGGCAACCAGACCAGCGCGGCGCTGGATCGCTTTCTGGCCGATGGCAACCCCTATGCGGGCCCCACGGACGAGGCACAATCGGGCAATGGCGGCATAATGCGGCTGGCCCCCGTCGTGCTAGCCTACGGTGCCCGGGCTCAGGCGGCGCAGGCCGTCGCCCAGTTGCAAAGCCGCCTGACCCATGCCAGCCCGCTGTGCCAACGCATCGCGGCCAACATGGCGCAGTTTATGACCGAGGGCGATGTCTCAATCCTGCCACGCCCCGATGGACCGCCGGACGAGGCGTCGGGCTATGTCATGCACACAATCCACGCCGCCTATTGGGCACTCACGCAAGGGAAGACCTTCCGCGATGTGCTTCTGGCGGCTGTCAATCTGGGCGGCGATGCGGACACGGTTGGGGCCGTTGCTGGCCAACTGGCGGGCCGCATCTATGGCTATGAGGGCATCCCGCAAGGCTGGCGCGATATCCTGTGGGATCACGATAAACTTCTCAGCGCGGCGGATGATCTTTATGCCCTGCGCCCCATCGACATCTGAACTTTGAGTAAAGGAAATCCCATGAGCACATTTGACGAAGACCTGTTTCTGAAAGGGCTGGAGCAGCGCAAAGGCACGCTTGGCGCGGACTATGTGGAAAAGAACCTCGCCGCCGCCGATGACTTCACCCGCCCCTTTCAGGAGGCGATGACGGCTTGGTGCTGGGGCTTTGGCTGGGGTGACGATGTCATCGAGCCGAAAACCCGCTCGATGATGAACCTCGCCATGCTGGGCGCATTGGGGCGCAGCCATGAATGGGAAATCCACTGCCGCGGCGCGATCAATAACGGCGTCAGCAAGGAAGAGATCCGCGCCATCGTGCATGTGGTGGCCATCTATGCGGGCGTACCTCTGGGGCTGGAGTGTTTCCGCTCGGCGCGCAAAGTACTGGAAGAGAAGGGGATGCTCTAAGCCCTTTGCGGTCATCCCCGCCCGCGCGGAATCAAGGCCGCAGGCCGCCGCGCGATCGCCAGACCGACCGCAAGGGCTGGCGATTTGGCAGGGCTTGGCGCGATGCAGTGATCTTTTGCGGATTTGGCAGGCATAAAGCGTGTCAAATAAACGTTGGATCGCCATCCCGCGGTCTGGCCATCGCGCGGCTGGTCCGAACGTCCGCTCCGTCCGCCCAAGAGACATTGGCGAACCAAAATAAAACCGATAAGCACCTCCCATGACCAATCCCTGCATCATCTGCGTCGCCATCACCGGCTCGGTGCCCACCAAGGCGGATAACCCCGCCGTGCCGATCACTGTCACCGAACAGATCGAAAGCACCCATGCCGCCTTCGAGGCAGGGGCGGCCATTGCCCATTGTCATGTGCGCAATGACGATGGCACCCCCAGTTCCGATCCGGATCGTTTTGCCCGTCTTGGCGAAGGCATCCGTGCCCATTGCCCCGGAATGATCATCCAGTACTCAACCGGCGGGCGCTCTGGCGCGGGGACTGCACGGGGCGGAATGCTACCCCTCAGGCCTGATATGGCCTCGCTGTCGGTGGGATCGAACAATTTTCCCACCCGGGTCTATGAAAATCCGCCCGATCTGATCGACTGGCTGGCCAGCGAGATGCGTACATATCATGTGACGCCCGAGATCGAGGCCTTTGATCTCAGCCATATTCTACAAGCGATCCGGCTGCATAAAGAGGGCGTTCTTTACGGCCAGCTTTACGTGCAATTTGTCATGGGCGTGAAAAACGCCATGCCTGTGGATCGAGATGTGTTTGATTTTTATGTGAAAATCATACGTGACCGTGCGCCCAAGGCCCAGTGGTGCGCCGCGGGAATTGGGGCCAATCAGGTTTTGGTCAATGAATGGGCCATCGCGGCGGGCGGGCACACGCGCACCGGGCTTGAGGACAATGTCCGGCTGGACCGGGCCACGCTGGCCCCCTCGAACGCTGCCCTGGTGGCGCGCGCGGCCGCGCTTTGTACGCAGTATGAACGCCCCGTTGCCACGCCGGATCAAGCCCGGACGATCCTGGGGCTGCCCTCACCTGCCAGAGCCTGAAAGGCGTGACAAAATAATCACGCCCGAGATCAGAGTGATTCTCTTGCATCCCGTATACCGCCCGGGTTTGTACCCAAAAGCGCCAGAATCGGCCATTTGGCGATGTAAACCGGGCCACCCTACATCTTGTGGTTTTTCTGTAACCGGCACCTAATGCTGGCAAATCGGTTCATAAATTTCGTCAGAATCCAGTTGAAATCGTGGAATCCATTGCCCCCCACACCTGGGCTGTGTGGTTTAAACGTCACAGGCTTCGTAACAACTCTCCAACCATCGGGGCATTCGTTGACACTGAGGGGGTGTTTGCCGCATTCCATTCTCAAGCCGTGTCCTTGCGGAGGCGGCGTAACTTGAAACTTTCCTGCTTATGAGGAGGGACACCCTTGAAAAAGCAACTTCTTTGCACCAGCGCCATCGCCCTCGGCGTCGCCGCTGCAGCACCTGCTTCCGCCCAAGATTGGGACGTTAGCTGGGGTGGGTTTATGAACGCCCACGTCGCATTCGTTGATCACGGTGGCAACACCGGCGCAACCGACTTTGACGGCCTGAAAACCTTCACCACCGGTGAAATCATCTTCACGCCCAGCATCACTGCTGACAACGGCCTGACCTTCGGTGCGAACGTACAGTTCGAAGCTCAGAACCAAACCACCTCGACCACGCGTCTGAACTCTGACATCGATGAAACCTACGTCTTCATCGATGGCGATGCGTTTGGTCGTGTTCTGATCGGTGCAGAAAACTCCGCCGGTTACATCATGTCGACAGGCGCACCCAGCGTTGGCGGCATCGGCATCAACTCGCCTTCGATCTCGGCCTTCCTGCCGCTGTCGGGCGTCGTTCCTTTCAACTTCCGTCAGGCCGGCATCTCGTCCTTCACCGAAGTTGCGGGTAACAACGACATCAACCGTATCACCTACATCACGCCGCGCTTTAACGGCATCCAGTTTGGTGTGTCGTACGCGCCGAACAACAACGGTGGCAACGGTGGCGCAGGCTCCTTCAACGGCGGCACACAAATCGCCGACAACTCGACCGCGACCCTGGAAGACATCTGGGACATCGGTGTGAACTACTCGCAAACCTTCGGCACAACCAGCGTCGCATTGAGCGCACGTTACGGTGAAGGTTCGGGCGTTGGCGCTCGTACTGACGCAGACGTATGGGCCCTCGGCTTCAACGTAGGCTTCGGTGACTTCGCAGTTGGCGGTAGCTACGCTGAAAACGACAACGGTAGTGGTGCTGCTGGTAACCAGGGCGTTGACCAAACTGGTTGGAGCCTGGGTGTCAGCTACGATATGCCTGGTCCTTGGGCGTTCAGCCTGGACACCTATCAGGGTGAGTACGACAACTCCGGTACCGGTGGTGCTGACGAAGAGTACCAAGCTTACCAACTGGCAGGCAGCCGCGAGCTGGCACCTGGCGTTGCTTGGGACATCTACATCGCCTACGCAGAAGCCAAAGACAAAGGCAACAGCGCGCTTGACCAAGACGGCACCGTCCTGGGTACAGCGATCAAGCTGAGCTTCTAAGCTTCGCTTAAAAAAATTGATGGCAAGGAAGGGTTTTCTCTTCCTTGCCATTTTTTGTTTGGTACAACGCATTTGTATCAACGCAGGGAAATAGACCATGAAGAACAGCATCGTCTGGCTGGCCTCGTATCCGAAGTCGGGCAACACCTGGACACGCGCGTTCCTTGCCAACTATCTGGTCAACCCTGATAAACCCATACCGATCAACCAGATAAATCGCTTCGGCATGGGGGATTCCATTGCCAAGACCTATCATATGGTGGCGGGCCGACAGATTGATCTGAACAACATCGAACTGGTGCTGTCGCTGCGGGAAAAGGTGCTGCGCGGCATTGTTGCCAACAATGCCGATGTGAATTTCACCAAGACCCACAACATCAAGAAGGTCGCGCGCGGGGTCGAACTGATCCCCGACAGGTTTACCCGATCGGCGATTTACATTCTGCGCAACCCGCTGGATATGGTGTTGTCTTACGCGCGCCACTATGGGACCAGCGTGGAAGAGGCGGTCAAACGGATTGGCAACAAGGACAATGGGAATGCGGCGACCACCGCGACCACTGCGGAATTCCTTGGAAACTGGTCCGATCACGTCGACAGCTGGACTGCATCGGCCCCTTATCCGGTTCTGGTTCTTCGGTATGAAGACCTTCTGGAAGATCCCGAGGTGCATTTCGCCAAGATCGTCGAGCACATTGGCATGCCGCTGGACGATAAACGCCTGAAAAAGGCCGTGAAATTCTCAAGCTTCAAAGAGCTGTCGAAACAGGAAAAGAAGGACGGATTTGTCGAGAAATCCGAACAGGCCAAGTCCTTCTTTACCAAGGGAACCAGCGGGCAGTGGAAAGACGAATTGAACAATGATCTGGTGCGCCGCATCCGCCGCGACCACCGTGTCGTCATGAAACGCTATGGGTATTACGAATGAGCAATCTGCAGCGGATCATCTGGCTCGCCTCCTATCCGAAATCCGGCAACACATGGCTTAGAAACCTGCTGGCACAGTATTTTATGCCTGATGGAAAAGCTCCGGATATCAATAACTTACGACAGTTTACCACAGGTGACACCCGTCGGGATTTCTATGAGGCCGCCGCGGGCGAGCCCTTTGTCAACAAGTCCGTTGAGGAGTGGCTGACCATCCGTCCCAAGGCCTTGCGCATGATCGCGGCAAGCCGCCCGAACCATCACTTTGTGAAAACCCATTGCATGGCTGTCAATTACATGGGGCAGGACCTGATCCCGTCTGAGGTAACGGCGGCGGCGATCTATGTCATACGCAATCCGTTTGACGTGGTTCTGTCATATGCGCGGCATCTGTCGACAGACATTGATACGACGATCGGCGTGATGACCAATCCTGACATGATCGTTGGGCTGCCCGAGAACGGAATCTATGACGCATTGGGCAGTTGGGATAACAACGTAGCCTCCTGGACAACGGCAGAAGGGCTGTCGCATTACGTTGTGCGCTACGAGGATCTTCTGGACAAACCGGCCAAAACCATGCGTGGCTTGTTGGGCAAGTTCCTGAAAGTACAGGTGGACAGCCGCAAGCTGGCCCGCGCGATCAAGGCCAGCAGTTTCGAAGCCATGAAAGCCTTTGAAGACAAGCATGGTTTCTTTGAAAAACCCAAAGATATGAAAAGCTTCTTCGCCAAAGGGCAGGCGGGTGTTTGGCGTGACGAACTGACACCGGAACAGGTGGAACGGTTGCGCGACGCATTCAAACCGACGCTTGAAAAATGGTATCCCGAGGTGTTGGCCGAGGCCGAGACATTTCTTAAAACAGCGTCGTGACATCCTGACCGGGCTTTGCATTCCGCGCAGGTGTCCTTATCTTCCAAAGACACGCATGACGGACGGAGCTCTGCGATGACACGGTTTTTTTCTTTGATCACGGCAGCTACATTTGGCATGGCGGCCTGTGCCCCGTTGCCCCGGGTGACGGGTCAGGCTTTGGGTCCCAATGCAGTGCTGGATGGCGGGCGCTATTCTTCGGGCGGCGGCATCACGGTGGCGGCCGAGGCCCGGAACATCAACGGAATGACCGCACTCTGCGGTGTCTGGGCCGAAAGCAAAAGCCAAAGCGCCCTGACCCGACAAAAGGGTCTTTTCGTTGTTCAGACCGGCACCGCCCTGCTGGGCAGAGAGGTCATCCGCAGCAGTTTCGGGTTCATGAAAAAGGTTCCGGCTGCCGACGATTACACGGGCCAACCCGCGACCTGCGTTGTCACCGAGCGACCCTGGCAGCCCGGTGATAATGCAAAACCGCTCACTCTACGCTTCCCCAATCTCGTGGTACATCGCGAAAAAGACGGGCTGAAACCGGGGCCCATCGTGACCTTCAAGCAAACCGGGCCGGAAGCGTAAGGTATTGATTGTAATATATTTATGGCCGCAAAGTTGATTTCATCCCGGCCTCGGGAAAGCATGTCGCGGCCTGTCCCGTCGCCTCTTGCCAGCGGCCAATAGACCGGCGCGTCTTGAACCCCGGCAACCCATCCACGCCGCCCACGTCGTGGCCCTGCTTCACCAGCGCTTGCTGCATCCGCGCCACGTCCGAGCGGTAAAGCCCGCCAACATTGCCCCATCTGGCGCTGAAATCACCCACGCCATACGCGATTTTGTCGCCCACATGACCGACAAACAGCGCGTAAAGGTCACTGGTGTTGTAATCCTTCAGGACATAAAAATTCGGCGTCACGATAAAGGCCGGTCCGCTGCGCCCCGCAGGCATCAACAGATACCCTTCGGCGCGGCGTTCATGCTCGGGGAAGGGGCGGCCCGACACGCGTGTGATCCCCATTTCTTCCCACTGGCTGATCTTGCGTCCTTGATCCGGCCCCTCCAACGCACAGGACACCGATGCCGGAACGCGCACCTCAAACCCCCAATCGCGCCCTTTCACCCAGCCATGACGCGCCAGGTAATTGCCGATCGAGGCAATCGTGTCGGCCTCAGAACGCCAGATATCGGCCTGCCCATCCCCGTCGCCATCGGCGGCGTATTTCAGGAAATTGCTGGGCATGAACTGGGGCTGCCCCAACGCCCCGGCCCAGCTGCTTTTCATCGCGCGGCCCGGTGCGTGACCGGCCTCGGCAATCTGCAGCGCGGCGACCAGCTCGTCGGTGAAATACGCGGCCCTTGTGCTCATAAACCCTTTTGTTCCGAGAACTTCAAAGACGTTATAGGGGATGGATACCTGCCCGTATCCGCTTTCCCGCCCCCAGATTCCAAGAATAATCCGGCCTGGCACCCCGGTTTTCTGCTCGGTCCGCTTCAGGGCTGTGGCATGGCGCTTGGCCATTGTGCGCCCCACCGACGTGGCCCCATTCACCCCGCCGCGACTGAAGTATTTGCCGGGCGATCCGAACTCGGCCTGCAATTGCTTGCGCGGGGTCTCGGCCTTCGTGCCCGGCATCACCAGATCGGGCAGTTTCCAGTTCAGCTTGACGCCCGCGAAGGCCGCCTCGAAGGTGCCCCGCTTCACGCCCTTGGCCTTCGCCCGGGGCCAGACGGTTTGCTCCAGCCAGCCTCGGAACTGCTGTTCCGCCGCTGTGCGGGTTTGGGTCATGCCCTGCATCGGCAGGGTCACCAGAAACGCGCAGATCACAAACGCTCGCACGATCATTGAAACCAACATCCTCTCACCAAATCACTGCCTACAAAACTACTGCGCCTTGTCGCCGCTGTCGCGCCTAAATATCTGGCTCAGAGCAGACTCGAACCCGCGCGCATTTCGCGCTACACCGGACCAACAGTCACAGAATAACAACGCGCTCAGGTGTAAGGCATTGAGAAAGAACGTCATTCAGTCAGCCCGGTTTTCGGTTGCCCCTATGATGGACTGGACAGATCGGCATTGTCGCTATCTGCACCGTCTGCTGACGCGCCATACCTTGCTCTATACGGAAATGGTCACGGCCCCGGCCCTGGTGCGGGGTGGCGCAATGCATCTGTTGGAATTCAACGATGCCGAGCATCCCGTGGCTTTGCAACTGGGCGGGTCTGATCCCGAGGAGTTGGCCAAAGCCGCGCGCTTGGGCTTTGAGGCGGGTTATGACGAGATCAATCTGAATGTCGGCTGCCCCTCGGATCGGGTCCAGTCGGGCACGTTCGGGGCTGTCTTGATGAAAGATCCCGGGCTGGTGGCCGAGTGCTGTGCCGCGATGATCGCCGCGCAACCTGCTGAAGTCACGGTAAAATGCCGTATCGGGGTGGATGATCAAACCCCTGAAGACGTGCTGCCTGAATTCCTCGGGCGCGTGGCGGCGGCGGGGGTGAACCGGTTCACCATCCATGCGCGTATGGCGTGGCTGCAGGGCCTCAGCCCCAAGGAAAACCGCGATATTCCGCCGCTGAATTATCCGCTGGTGCACCATATGAAGACGTTGTTTCCGGGGCTGCACCTGTCAGTCAATGGCGGCATCACCACGCTGGAGCAGGCGAAAACCTTCCTCGAGGGCGGTCTTGACGGCGTCATGATCGGGCGCGCGGCCTATCACCAACCCGGTGATCTGCTCTGTGCCGCCGATCGCGTGATTTTTGGCAGCACCGCACCGGACCGCACGCCCGAGGATGCCGTGGCCGCGATGCTGCCCTATATCGAGGCGCATCTGATCGCCGGCGGTCGCCTGCATCAGATCACCCGCCACATGCTGGGCCTGTTTGCCGGTCGCCCCGGCGCGCGGGCGTGGCGGCGAATCCTGTCGGAAGGGGCCACGCGACCCGGGGCAGGGCCTGAGTTGGTTGAACAGGCGCTGGCCGCCCTGACGCCCGACGTGGCGGCGCCGGTCAACGGCTAGGAAGGTCCGGCCGAGGATCACAAATCTGCACTGTCACCGTCTCACACTGACAGTCCAGCCTTATCAAAATGTCATCCTTTCGCCATTGCCGGTATTCCAACGATAGAATGTTGTCATCCTCTCTGAACCCCATATCCGCCAACAGGTGGGGTGAGGTTTCAGTGAGGCGCACAAGGTGATCTTCCAGTTTCGGCGTAACGGATTTCTGTTGCAACCAACCGTTAAAAGCGCATTTCAAGCGCTTTGTCAGAGGCTTAACGCGCTCAAACAGGGTGTGAGGATGTGCGTATGTCGCCGTCATTTGGGGCTTTGCTCCGTTGTCCATGCTGCCTTTCATGACTCGGGGAGACCCTTGCACGCAACTCAAGCTTTCGCCTATGTAGGATAAGAAAAAGTAACCCTTGAGGATGACATGCGACTTCCCCCGCTTAACGCGCTTCGGGCTTTTGAGGCCGCCGCACGGCACGAAGGTTACATCAATGCCGCCGAGGAACTGCACGTCACCCGCGGCGCGATCAGCCGCCATGTCAAACAGCTTGAGGCGCATCTGGGCGTCACATTGTTCACCCGTCAGGCACAGGGCGTGAAATTGACCGCCGCGGGGCGACGATTGCTGCCGGTCCTGTCAGAGTCATTCGCAAATATCGCACAGGAGGTCACACGGATCACCGCCGATGCGGCCGAACTGCGCGTGCTGTGCCCGCCCGCCACGTCGTTCCGCTGGCTGATCCCGCGCCTGGAAGGGTTTCAGCGCCGCCACCCCGACATCCGGGTGCGGCTGACAACGGATTTCCACGCCGATGCCGGGTTGGCGCAGGATTACGACATTGGCTTTTCGGTCGAGCATTGGCCCGGACGCGCCGAAGACTTCGAGGCGCTCCCGCTGATCCCCGTGCATCTGGTCCCCGCCTGTGCCCCGGCGCTGCTGGAAACCGGCCCAGGCTTGTCCTCGCCCGAAGATCTGGCACAGGCCGTCTTGTTGCACGAAACCCCGCGCCATCTAGATTGGACGGCGTGGATAGAGGCGTTCGATGTGCCCGGTGTTGATCCGTCCACGGGGCATGATTTTCCCAATCTCGATATGGCGGTCAAGGCGGCCGTGATGGGCACCGGCATCGTCATGGCCGATCTCGTGTTCTGCCAGGATGAACTGGCGTCCGGCGCGCTGGTCACGCCTTTTCCCGACATGATCTGCCCATCGCCCTATGGCGCGATCTGCCTGCTGGGGAAACGCGATGTCTGGGACACCCCCAAGGTCGCGGCGTTCAAGACATGGGCCGCCGAGGTCGCGCGCGAAGACTGCCGCGCGCTCGGGTTGTAACGCGCCGGTCAGAACCGCTTTCCCTTAGCCCGGCGCCGGTGTAAGCCTTGCGGCATTGACCAAGGACGATGCGGGATGCCAGAGGCGCTGACAGACAAAGGTTGGGTGCGTTTCCCGGTCGATGCCGCTGTGCACGACTGGGTCGTGCATGCGCTGCCGGCGGCCAGAGCTGGCGTGGCCGATCCGGACCAGCGGGCCGAGTGGTTGCAATGCGAGGGCACGTGGTTTGTCGGCGTCGACACGCTGCCCAACACGCCTGATGGCGCGGTGGCCGGGTCCGGGCCTCTGACGGGCGCTGCGTTTCAGACGGCCTGCGATCTTTATGGCACCCTTCCATTGCACCGCGCACAGGTCTCGGTGACCTATCCGGGCTATCCGCGTCCGCGCGAAGGCGAGGGGGAGGGCGCGTTTCGCTATCGACTGAACCGCGACGCGGCGCATGTGGATGGGCTATTGGCCATCGGCCTCGACCGTCAGCGCATGCTGAAAGAACGTCACGCCTATATTCTTGGCCTGCCACTGACCGAAACCTCCCTCGATGCCAGCCCGCTGGTGATCTGGGAAGGCAGCCACAAGATCATGAGGTCCGCGTTTGATGCGGCGCTGGGATCGCTGCCCGAGGAACACTGGGCCGAGGTTGACCTGACCGGGATTTACCAGGCCGCACGCCGCGAAGTGTTTGAAACCTGCCCACGCATCACGCTGCCCGCGCAGCCGGGCGAGGCCACTCTGGTGCACCGTCACGCGCTGCATGGCGTCGCCCCCTGGGCCGAAGCCGCCACGGCCCCGCCCGAGGGCCGCATGATCGCCTATTTCCGCCCGGAATTTCCATCCGGTTCGCGCGACTGGCTGGAGGCCCCATGATCACCCGTTTGCTCTATCTTCTGCCGCTTTTGCTGTTTTCCTGCATCCTTGCGGCAATCTATGGCGCGCTGCACAACCAGATTTCCTACAGCGTGTCGCCGGGTTACTTCCACGAATTCAAATTCGTTCAGTTCCAGATCGACCCGTCCCTGCACAACCGTGGCGGCGCGATGGCCGTCGGGGCGCTGGCCAGCTGGTGGATGGGCGTGATCCTTGGCGTGCCGATCTATCTTACAGCGCTGTTTGTCAAAGGTGATGACGTGTTCTGGCGCACCTATATGAAAGCGTCCGTGCTGGTGGTCGTGGCCACGCTGGCCATGGGGCTGGGCGCGCTGTTGATGGCGACGCTGACCATTGATCCTGCCAATCTGCCCTGGTGGATGGAGGGGCGGAACGTGTCCGACCCGGTCGCTTTCGCCCGGGCCGGGACGATGCATAACTTCAGCTACCTGGGCGGGCTTGTCGGAGCCTTCATCGGCCTGGCCTTCACCATCTATGCCGCCTGGCAAAGCCACCGCGATGCGGTCGGGTGACACCCATCGGTCCGTACTCCCGACCGTCGCGATTTATGCCAGATACAGGATCAGGCCACGCGGTAGCGGTCCTTGGCACAGCAAATGACGAAAGCGCCCCTCGAACAATGATCGCAGGCCGATATAGATCAGGTATCCTGCCCCAAGCAACTTGACGATCATGAAGGCGTTTGCCGAGGTCATGAGAATGGCGGAAATGCCCACCACGGCCATGAGAGTATGGCAAAGATCACCCAGCCCGATGCCAAGGCTTGTCGCAATGCCGAGACGCATGCCCGAGGTAGATGACCGCGTGAGCGTGAGCAGGATCGACGGACCCGGAAAGAAAACGAACCCGGTCAGAACGGCAATACAGGTCAGCAATGTCGTCAGTTCGGGCATGATACAAGGCATTCTTGATGGCGCCGTTCAGTTCAGGGGCCAGCACGAGCGCTGCTCCAGCATCGATACCACAGGCTTCGAAAAACCTCACGGGGTGGAGAGTAGACCCAGCGTCGACGAACAAGACACGGATGCCCTCGGGGGGCAGCAGGCACGCTAAAGGGGCCAATGAATCTACATATTGCAGGATCACCGGAACCTCGGTCAGAAGCTGACCATCATCCAGTTCCAGTGCCGGAACATAGCCCTTGGGATTGACGCCAAAATAGTCGCCGCCGCCCACTGTCTGCCTTGTCTGGTAATCGACTTCCAACAGGCTGAACGACAGACCGGCTTCACGCAGGGCGATATGCGGTGCCAGCGAGCAAGCTCCGGGTATGAAGTACAGCTTCATTCCGGTCCTCCCCCGCATAGGATGTCGGGCAGCCCGCCAAGAACAACCAGCGCAAGGTCGTAGGCCCCGCCATCTACGTCCTCCATCTTGTGCCCGATGCCGCTCAGGTCAGCCGCCACGAACTGATCGCCGGGCGATAGTATCCGGGTATCCCCGTCGCTGGTCTCAATCCGGACCGACCCGCGCAAGACGGTGCCCAGAACAGGTGCAGGCGCGCAATGCCATTCGTCCCGGTAGCCGGCAGGATGGTGCATCATCAGAACGTCTGTTGCGCCCATTTTCTCGGTAATGCCGTACCCCGCAGGCGAGGGCGGGGTGAAATCGCTCTCCGTAAGGGGCCAGCATTCTTCCGTGAAATACGAACCGCCGTCTTCGCTGGCGCAGATCTTTATGTACTTCACCAGACTTACTCCGTTCGAAATAGATGGATACTGACAGCCACGAAATCGCTGCCGTCACGATCAAGCCAGGCAAACATCACCACTGCGTGCGAAACGGTTGCGGTGGCAGCCCGGAGGGGACGGCCAGCGGCACAAGGTCCAAGCGATCAACTGCTGTTGGATCGGTGAGTGCATCCAGGAAGACCAGAATATTCGCCACCTCCTCATCCGACAGCTCGACAGGGGCAAGCGCGTTCGCGCGGGCAATTCTGCCACGAAGCCGCTTGGAAGAGTGCACCCAGTTATCCCGGAGATCAAAAGCGACCCGCTCCATCGGTGTCAGGAGTTGGAATTTCGTTCCGTTCCTGCTTCTGACCGGGTGAATGACGTTTTCCAGCGGCAGAAGCTCGGTCGGGGTGTAGCTTGCCAGCGATGCAGCCGTGCCAAGATGGTGACGCACCATATCTTCAAGCGATGCAAAGGCGCCGTCATGGCCCCAGGGGCCGGTCAGCGCGACATTCCTCAACGATGGCGTGCGGAAGCGGAACAGGTCTGCCTCATCGCCAGTCACCGCGAAGCGGCCTTCATCCTCGACCCGGTGCGGGATACCGGTATGGGACGCATAGCTGTTGTCCGATCCCTGGCCCTTGCCCGGGCCGATCTGCGGTACGGCAATAGCGTGAAATGCATGGTCCGTCAGCAGCGGGCCGCCGTGACACGCGGCGCAGCCCGCCTTGCCGTAGAAAAGCTCCAGCCCGGCTTCGGCCTCCGCGCTCAGGGGCCATCCGGCGAGACGCGCGTCAAACGGGCTCTTGTCGGACCGGAAAGCGACGGTCTGGAACGCGGCGAGCGCCTCGGCGGCATGATCGAACCTGATGTCCTCTGCCACGTCGACATCGTCGAAGGTGGCCATAAATCGTTCCGCATAGCCCGGCGTTGCCGCCAGCCGTCCGGCCAGAATGCCCCAGGCGCGCTTCAGGTCATTTCCCGCGACGGCATCGGCAACAGGGTTTTCATCAGGCTGGCCCGCCATCTCGACTGCCGAGAGAACGGGGAACATCGCCTGTGCGGTCAGGACATTCTCAATACCCTCGGGAAGCTGGTCCCCGGCCGGGCTTCTGAGGCGGTTCGGAAATCCGCCCCAGCGGTCGATTTCAAGACGCCCGTCATGGAACATCGACGTATAGGCGCGCGCGCCGATATTGTAGAGCGGTTGCGCGTTGCGGGGCACCCGCCCGGTCACGCCGTCCTTGGTGACACGCGCGGGCCCGAACCCCGTGCCACCCTCGCCGATCGACAATGCAACACCATCGCCGGTACCGCGTGCAGGGTCGTGGCAAGTGCCACAGGCGATGTTGTGATTTCCCGACAGGATCGGATCGAAGAACAGGTTCCGCCCGAGGTCGACCAGCGCGGCCTTGGGCGCGCTGTCCCATAGGAAATCCGTGTCTTCAAGCGGGTCGGGCAGGTCGGCCGCGTGCGTCGCGATACATGACGTGATGAGCAGGGCAAATGTCAGGGGGCTTTTCATGTCGGTATCCTCAAAAAGTGGCTTCCGCCGCAGCGGACGGCGAAAGCCGTTGGTGTCAGCGCGGGATCAATTCGCGCGCCGACGGAGTTCTTCGGCTGAAAGAGCGGCATGCTCTTCGGGTTTGACATCGATCAGCAGGCGGACACCGTAACCATCGGACATGCCCAGCAGGGTCTGGGACATTTCGCCGGTCAGCCCTTCGAAGGCTCCTGTGCCACCCGTGATCACGCGCGGGGCTTCAACATTCGTATCGATGAGCTCAGCACCCTGGTTGATCAGGATATCGCCATTTTCGAACTGGAAGACCTGGCGTGTGATGACGATGGCGCCGGTTTCCGTGCGCGCGCCGTCCCCGACGAAGTAGCCATCACAGGTCCAGGTCCCGATCACCTTGTCCGGGAATGCGGGACTGCCATCGGGCAGCGTCCCTTCGACACCGCTGTCAAGCGTGCCGTCTTCGTAGATGTAGCCCTGCGTGATGAATGGATTGCCATAGGCGGGCATGCCGTCGTCAAAGACCGGTGCAGGTGCAAATACGAACCGCGTGAGATCTTCGGCAACGTCAAAGGACATTGGCGTGTCGCCTGCGATTGCGCAGGTCGCTGATGCGGCCAGCAGGGCCAGCGCGGAGAGGGAAGATTTAAGCATGTTGTTTCCTTTTCGAGATGTAAATTGAACTTCAGGGTTTACAGACGGTGCGCGGCAAATCCGCGAACGGCTGTCGGGGATGGATGGCGGCCCGGCCGCCATACAGATTTCGTCTGAGGTCAGGCAGCGCGCGTGGCGCGGCAGATCTCGGCAATGTGGCGGTGATCGGTGCCGCAGCACCCGCCCATGACGGTCAGGTTGGGCAGCAGGGCAGAGAGACCAGCGTAGAGCGTGGCCAATTCCGCCGGATCGCCATCATCGAGCGTCTCGGCTGCGTCCAGTTCGGCGTGGCTGAGGCGCGACGCGTTGGCGCGCAGCCCCATGATGCGCTTTGTCCATGCCCCTTCAAGCACATCGGCGAAGTGTTCCGGATGGGCGCAGTTGATCATGTAGTAGGCTGGATAGGCGCCCGTGGTATCGTCAACCGCACCAATGGCCTGCGCCATCGTCTCACCCGAGGGCAGGCAGCCGTCGGTTTCAACGGTGAACGAGATTACAACCGGCATTTCCGCGTCCTTGGCGGCTTGGACAATGCCGATGGCCTCATCGGAGTAGGTCATCGTGAGGGCCGACACCATGTCGGCGCCAAATTCAGCAAACCACTGGATCTGGGTCTTGTGATACTCGGCAGCTTGCCCGGCAGACAGCTTTGTCACGGGCGAATAGCCGTCATCCTGCGGGCCGATGACGCCATTAATGACAAACGGGGAGGCGTCGGTCTCGTAGGTTCGGCGAAGCCTCACCAGGGTCGCAACCGCCTCGCGGTGGATTTCCCGCAGTTCATCCTGGCTCATGCCCAGTTCGGCAGCCCAACGTGCGCTGGCGCGCCAAGTCGGCGCGTCCATGATGAAGCCCCGGTTTTGCTCGACCGCCAGTTTCGCAAATCGCTTCATGTAGGCATCAACGGCTTTCAGCCCTGTCTCGGATTCAAGCGCCTTGAAGGCCGCGAACAGCGGCAGGTCGATGCCTTCGTGAAAGACAAGGCACGTCTCCAGCCCGCCATCGGTGATCATCTGTTTGCCTGCAAGCTGCGGCAACGCGTTTCGGTATTTCATCGTTTCATCCTTTCTGTTGCTCCTGCGCATTGCAGGGTATTGATGAGACGAGTACTAACGGGCAGGCATCGGCCAAGCTTGAGACAAACCTGAGAAAACCCTGAGATGTCGTGAGGTTTGTGCTAACTCACTCGGCATCGGCACTGATAATCCGGCTGGACATGAAAGTTACGATTGCTGACGCAGAATTGGATTTTGACCAGATGACGGTTGTGCGAGAGGATCGGACGCATCGCCTGACGCGGCAATCATCCGGCATTCTCAGGGCGCTTTTTGAGGCGGCCGGCGAAATCGTCAGCAAAGATCAGCTGATTGATCAGGTTTGGGCTGGCCGGATTATCACCGACGCAACCCTCTCGACCGCAATCAAGGAGGCGCGCCGCGCGGTCGGCGATACCGGATCGGATCAGCGCATCATCAAAACCGTGCACGGCATCGGGTTTCGACTGGCGAGCTCATCCAAGCAGATGGTGTGCTTTCAAGACAATCTGGCGGCAAAGCCCTGCCTTCTGGTGCTGCCCTTTCGCAATCTGGGCGGCAAGCCGGAGGATCAGTTCGTCAGTGACGGTTTGACCGATGAAGTCATTGCGAACCTGTCCCGCTTCCGCGACCTAAAGGTGCTTGCCCGCAACACCTCGGAAGCGATTGCCGCAGCGGGCCTGGATCATACCGGGATTCGCGACACCTACGGGGTCGGCTTTGTTGTCGAGGGCAGCGTACGCCGTTCGACCGAGCGCTTGCGGGTGACGGTACAGGTGGCCTCGACCGAAGACGATGCCATCCTGATGACCGAACAATTCAACCGCGAGGCTTCGATCGACGCGCTATTCGACGTTCAGGACCAAATCGCTGCGCTCTGCGCGGGGCGTCTGGCGGGGCCGCACGGCCCCGTGGCGGTTCAGGCCGGGCACAAGGCCCGCCGCGATGGCCGGTCGACAAACTGGGAGATGTACCGGCTGGTGGCAGATTTCAGGCGCTTTTACCGGACCTACGATCCCGCGCTTCACGCCGAACTTCGCGACAGGTTTCCTGCCGCCCTGGCCCGCGATCTCAATGCGGCGGATGGCTGGTCTGCCTATGCCGTGATCCTGCTTGAAGAACATCGCTACCATGTCAATGAACGTGCCGGGCTGAACGTGTTGCCTCTCGCCACCGACGCCGCGGAAAAGGCCGTGGCCGCCGATCCGCGCAGCGCCTTCGCGCACGCCGTGCTTGCCATGTGCCGCCTATTTGCTCTGGATGTGGATGGTTTCAATCTGGCCGCTGACCGTGCATTGGACTTGAACCCCGGCAATTCGGACGTTCTGTCAGAAATTGGTCACTGCTACGCGTTCCTGGCCCGCGAAGACGAGGCCATTGCCTTGCTTGATCGCGCGATGGAGCTGAGCCCCGAGCATCCCGGCTGGTATCATTTTGCCAAGACCTGGCGCTATGTCCGGCTGGACATGCTCGATGCCGCCATGCTCGAAATCCAGAAAGAGCCGATGCCGGGGTTTTACTGGTACCACGCCCATCTCGTCTGGCTGCACGTGCTGCAGGACGACCGGGCGGCCGCCAATGCCGAGGTGGATATTCTGCGTGAGGTCTTTCCGGAATTCGAAACCCGGGTCTACCAAGAGCTGGCCATGTGGCAGGCAAACCAAGATCTCGTGCAGTCGGCGCTTGAGGCCTGGCGCGTGGCCGGCCTGAAGATCAAGATCGAAAACGGATAACGGACCGATCCAAACCAATCAGACCTGTCGCAGCGATGGCGATGGCAAGGCCCGAGAAACCCGCAAGATGCACAACCCCTGCACCAACGGCGCCTCCTGATGCAAAGCCCAAAAGATAGGCTGCCATGCGTTTGCTGACATCGGCCCGCCTGTCGCCATTGCCCCGTTCCGCCAGATAGAGCGGGAAATACAGAAACAGGAAAAACCCATTGGCCAGAACGCTGATCCCAAGCAGGATGAACGACGGGGCGATGTAGCTGATTGCAGCTGAGATCGCCGCGCAAAGGAAGGCGCTGGCGCGGACTATATTTTCCGATCTTGTCCCGGTTTTGCCCGCAAGAAACGAGCCCGCCGCGCCTGTCAGCAGACTTCCCAACAACCAATAGGACAAGTCGCCCGCGCCCGTGATCGAGGAAGCAAAAAGTTCGATATAGGTCCAGTAGGCCCCCATCATTACGAAGAACGGGAATTGCAGAAACGGAAAGCCCGACCATAAGGCAACGCCAGAAGCCTCCGAAGTCTCGTGCAATAGGCGTTTCGGGCTAGCTAACGCCAATAGTGAAAGAGACAGAACCGCAAGCAGCCAAAGCAAGTTCACTCCTGAGAGAGGAAGCACCAGGTAAATCAATAGAGCGGTTAACAGGCCGATAACGAGCGCGCCGCTTATGGTTTTCTGAAGCTCTGCGTCATGGTTTGCATCGCGCAACGCGTGCGCAGTGAGAACGCCAAGAGACCCTCCGAGAAAGACGCACGCAATCAGCAAAGCAATTGCGTATGATGCAACCGGGACAGCCAGAAACACCAGACAAAGTGGCACGATAACAGCCGCGGCGGTTACCAATGCAGCAGCGTGGGCCACCGTCGTCGCGCCAGCGCATGACAGCGCAGCCATCAGCAACACGATGCTGCCCAGTAGCCCGGCAGTGGTGCCCGACAGGGAGTGTCCTCGTGCGATCTCGGCGATCCACACCGGCATCGTGTTGATCAGCACTGCGCCGAAGCTCAGAATTGTTGCGGCCCGAAATCTACCTGAAGTCAGAGTCATGGCTTTAGCAGTAATGTGTAAGACTGACGGATCACAGCACCACGCTCGATTTTGGTGACGAATTATCGTTATTGGAAGTCTTTCCCATTCCCTCGGTGTCGGATCAAACCCCGGCAAGATCTCTTTTACGATCAGCCGTTCAGTTCGTGATCAAGGGGCTGTTTTTAAAGAGTCTACAGCAGGGTCAATGGTCGGCTTGTCTGGCTAACTATTGGTCAAATCTGATCACAGCGAACGGACGACCGGGATTTTACCGGAATCTGCCCGTTAGCATGACAGCAATCGGAAAATCTGCCGCGCCGCCGAAATCTCCGCGCCAAATTCGTGCGGGGTTTCTGCGTCAGCAAGAGCCGCAGGGGTGAAAGTCCGGTGGCTCCCGCGCCCCGTCGATCAAGGGTGCCGCCTTCAGCCTCCGGTTCGTGTCAGAAATGCCCGAGGTTCGCGCTGGCTTGGCAAGGCCTGTCGCCAAGGGTTCAAACGGGAAAACCGCAGCAGCCCATCACACGTGCGCAGTACCGCCGTCTACGCTCAGCCGCGATTAAGCCGTGCTGCGCGCCCGCCGCGGCGCTTTTTCAGCATTCCGGCACGGTCGGGCAGGGCGGCCATGATCTCGCGCCGCTCCTCGGGGTCCATCTTGGACCAGCGGCCAATCTCGTCGATGCTGCGATAGCACCCGGTGCAGATGCGCGCCTCGGGATGGACCACGCAAATCTTGATGCAGGGGCTCTCGATTTCGTCGCGTTTCCAGACGGGAAGTTCACTCAAGGCTCTGCCCTCATATGCTTCAGGCGGTCCAGCGCCCCCTGCAGGATATAGCAGGCGGCAATGTTGTCGATAACCTCTGCGCGACGTTTTCGTGACGCATCCGCCTCAAGCAGGGCGCGTTCGGCGGCCACGGTCGACAGGCGTTCGTCCCAGAACCCGATGGGTATATCGATCAGCTTTTCCAGATTGCGGGCAAAGGCACGGGTGGACTGGCAGCGCGGCCCTTCCGATCCATCCATGTTGCGCGGCAGGCCAAGGATGATCCCGCCGACATGACGTGCCTCGATAATCTCAAGCAGACGGGCCGCATCCGTTCCGAATTTCTTGCGCCGGATCGTCTCGACCGGGCTGGCCACCGACAGCAGCGGATCGGACAGGGCCACGCCGATGGTCTTGTCCCCAAGGTCCAGACCGATCACAGCCCGCATGGAGGGCAGGGCGGCGCCAAACCCTTCCATATCCTCCAATATCACTGGATCACACCGGCATCATGGGCCGCACGGCGCAGGGTTTCCAGCGCATCGGTATTGTCGGCAAAGACCTGTTGCGCCTCTTCCCAGATCGCGTTGGCCGCGCCGGTTTCACCCAACACGCCTTGCGCGCGGATCAGCTGGGCCCAGTCTTCGGGCGGTCCGCCTTCCGTTGCCAGACGCTCGGCCAGACCCGCCACCATACCTTCGATCATCGCACGACGGTCTTCCTCGCTCATGTCCTGCGCATTGGCGACGTCTTCGGCGCTGGGGCCGGAGGTGGCGGGATCCAGGGGCGGCAGTTCATATTTCTCACCCGCGCGCCAGGCCACTTCGCCGATCTGGTCGCGCGTGGCCAACACCCAGGGGGCATTGCCCGGGCCATCTTCGATCAACCCTTTCATGGTGCGAAACGCGGCATCGGGGCGATCCACCTGCATCAGGTATTGCGCCAGGTAATAGCGCGCAAAGGGATAGTCCGGGTCAAGGCTGAGGGCGCGGCGCAAGGCGGTTTCCGCCTCGGACGAGACATAGCCGCCCGCCGCGCCGATCTTGAGTTCGGCCAGATAAGTGTGATCGGCCGCATCCGCCTCGTCACCGCGCACTTCAAGCAGCTGCTGCTGGGCGTCAATCGCTGCACTCAGATTACCAAGGGCGGCTTCATTGCGCGACAGCAGGCTCAGCCCGCGAATATCGGTCGGGTTTTCAGCGACCTTCTCGCGCAGCTGTTCCATCAGCGACAGGAACTCTTCGGAGGCCTCTTCCACGGGATGGGGCGCGGGCATGCGTGCCTCAACCTCGGCCTGGGTCAACCGGTTCGCGCGCGCCTCGTCCGAGGCGGCGATGCGGGCCTTGATCGGCACATCCTGGAATCCCGGCGTTCCCAAATCGCGGTAAAGCAGGATCGAGCCACCGACCACGGCCACAAGGGCAAGCCCGCCGACCAGAAACCCGGAACTGCCGGGCTGACCACCGTCTCCACCGCTTTCTTTCAACTGGGCATCCGCCGCCAGAATACGGCGCGACACCTCGGTGCGCACACGCTCGGCCTCGTCTTCGCTGATCACACCGCGCGCCAGATCACGGTCCACCTCTTTCAGCTGATCGCGGTACACCTGCAAATCATAGGCGGCGGGGGGCACCTCTCCGGCACGCCCATGCAGGGCCGCGCGCACGAACAGTGCCGACACGGCCAGCGCAATCACAGCGATGATGATCCAGAACGTCATGATCTCTCCTTCGTTGACCCCCATGTAAACCCGCGCGGCCCCGGAAAAAAGGGACAAAGCATCACATCTTTTGACGCACCCGGCGGCATCGGCCCCCATGTCGTGTTTTTTATGTTATCTGTCGCGCTGGGTCACCTTTGCCGGATGGTTTTGCCGCATACCCATAGCAACGCGGACCCACCCGCGATTCCACCCCTAGTCCGAGAGCGCGCATGAGACGTTATTCTGCCTTTGCCATCGCCCGAGAAGCCGCCCGGTATCACACCGGCTGGGACCGTGCCTGGGCCTCGCCCGAGCCGAAGAAGAAATATGATGTCATCATCATCGGGGCCGGCGGGCATGGTCTGGCCACGGCCTATTACCTGGGCAAGAACCACGGGATCACCAATGTGGCGATCATCGAAAAGGGTTGGCTGGGCGGCGGCAACACCGGGCGGAACACCACAATCATCCGCTCGAACTACCTGCAGGATCCCTCGGCCGCGATCTACGAAAAGGCCCGCAGCCTTTACGAGACGATGAGCCAGGATCTGAACTATAACGTCATGTTTAGCCCCCGTGGCGTGATGATGCTCGCCCAGACCCAGCACGAGGTGCGCGGCTATGAACGCACCGCCCACGCCAATGCCCTGCAAGGGGTGAAGACCGAATTCATCAGCCCCGCGCGGGTCAAGGAACTGGTGCCGATCATCAACCTCGATGGTCCGCGCTACCCGGTGCTGGGGGCCTTGTGGCAGGCCCGCGCCGGCACTGCGCGCCATGATGCGGTGGCCTGGGGCTATGCCCGGGCATGTTCCGATATGGGCATGGACGTGATCCAGAAATGCGAAGTCACGGGCGTGCGCAACGAAGGCGGCAAGGTGGTCGGTGTCACCACCACCAAGGGCGAAATTGATTGCGACAAGCTGGGCATCGTCGTGGCCGGGCATTCGGGCGACGTGGCGGGCATGGCGGGCTTCCGTCTGCCCATCGAATCCGTACCGTTGCAGGCGCTTGTGTCCGAGCCGATCAAACCCTGCATGGACGTGGTGGTCATGGCCAACACCGTGCATGGTTACATGAGCCAGTCTGACAAGGGCGAAATGGTGATCGGCGGCGGCACCGACGGGCACAACGCCTTCACCCAGCGCGGCAGTTTCCACCATATCGAGGAAACCGTGCGCGCCCTGATCGAAACCTTCCCGATGATTTCACGCCTCAAGATGCTGCGCCAATGGGGCGGGATCGTGGACGTGACCGGGGACCGCTCGCCGATCCTGTCCAAAACACCGGTTGAAAACATCTTCATCAACTGCGGCTGGGGCACCGGCGGGTTCAAGGCGATACCCGGCTCGGGCTTTGGCTTTGCCGAGTTGATGGCAACCGGCCACTCGCCCCTGACCGAGGCGTTCAACCTTGATCGCTTCAAGGAAGGCCGCTTTATCGACGAAAGCGTCGCGGCGGGGGTCGCGCATTGATGGTCGAAAACCCGTTGCAGAAGTTTGAGAAGCCACTAGCAGGTGTTATGGGGCTGGCCATCATCGCATTTGTTTTGGTCAATTTGGCGATGTTGATTTGGGGTTCGCCTTGTTATTTTCAACGGCTCGGCAGTTTTTGGGTTGCATTGCTAATCCTCTTGTTTGGTTTTCTTAAGTTCATTCTGGCTGAACTGAATAAAGCCGCACATGGAAGGGGCGCTTTTGCTGAGCAGTTTAAAGAAAAGCTGTCACCGGTTCTTTATTCGGAAGACAAAGGCTGGCTCAACCACATGTCGCCAGATGGCAAAGAGTATGAGCGGCCATTGTACAGTATAGAAGAAGTTAAAAGATACCTGAGCGAGCTTGAAGACAAGCTTATGTTTGCAGTTTTGCCGAATGAGCTTCTAGTGGCAGCAGTGGCCACTCTACAATGGGGGTATGGCGACCTCTTCCATAACTTTGTTCACGGAAAGGGGTGGTTGTCATGCTGATGTTGAAACTTCTTTTCCAATTTGAAACAGGCACGATATATCTTTCGCTCAAGAAGGGTTGCAAACTTATGCGTCCCGTCGTTTTTGAGAAAATGGCGTTTCAGGCGGAAACCGGCCCATGCCACTCCGCCCAACACGCGGGGTTCGGCCCGTTTTCACCGGGGATTTCCGCTTGTCCTTCACGGGCGCGGGCCGCGACCCCATCCTTTCTGACATCGAGAAAGGAGACCATATCATGGCCGACCAAGATCATTCACTGCACTCACGTAACTATCCGCCCAATCACCTCAGCTCTGGCGGGGGTGGTACAGGTCTGTTCTGGGCGCTGTTTGCCGTTGCTGCGCTGGGCGTTCTCGTCCTCATCGGCGCCATTGGCGGGGGCTCGACCGGAATCGAACATCCCGGTGGCGCAGGCGCAGACCCTGTCGTTGTGGAGCCTGAATCCGCTCCCCTCCCGACGGAAAGCACCACGATCGTCGAATAAAACCAACACTCACGCAACCACGGCAGGCGGGCGTCTTTTGGCGTCCGCCTTTGTCGTGTGTGCGTCCCTCACCCCGTCAAAAGGAATGGCCCCATGCTGATCCTCACCTGTCCCTGCTGCGGTGTCACCGGCGAAGAGACCGAATTCGCCGCCGGTGGCGAGGCGCATCTGAAACGCTTTGGTCCCGGCTCAAGCGAGGACCAGTTTCATGACTACCTGTTCATGAAGGAAAACCCCAAGGGTGTTCATCTGGAGCGCTGGCGCCATGCCAATGGCTGTGGCAAGTGGTTCCTAGCCGCGCGCAACACCATGACGCTGGAAGTGTACGGCACCTACGCGGCGCAAACATATGAGCCGCCCCAGGACATCAAAGACAAGATCTCGGCCAAAGTGCCGGGCTGGAGCTGGAGAGAGTTCTCATGAGCACACGTCTGGCCACTGGCGGTCGCCTGATCGACCGCGCGAAAACTGTGAAATTCACCTTCAACGGTAAAAACCTTGAGGGGCGGGCAGGCGATACGCTGGCCTCGGCCCTTTTGGCCAACAACCAGATGATGGTGGGGCGTTCGTTCAAATACCACCGTCCGCGCGGCATCGTGGCCAGCGGCGGCGAAGAACCCAACGCGCTGTTTAACATGGGCGAGGGTGCACGGTTTGAACCCAACCAGCGCGCCACCACGACCGAACTGTTTGACGGGCTGACCTGCCGCAGTCAGAACCACTGGCCCAATCTGGAATTCGACGTGGGTGCCATCAACAAGCATCTCAGCCGGTTTCTGCCCGCGGGCTTCTACTACAAGATGTTCATGTATCCGCGGTCCTTCTGGAAACATGTCTACGAGCCGTTCATCCGCCAATCCGCCGGTCTGGGGCAGGCCCCGAAAGACCGCGATCAGGACAAGTACGAACATTTCTACGCCTTCACCGATATTCTGGTGATCGGCGGCGGCGTCGCGGGTCTGCAGGCGGCCAAGACGGCGGCGCTCTCTGGTGCGAAAGTCATGCTGATCGAGCAGACACCCGACTGGGGCGGTCGCGCTCTGGTTGAAGGTCTCCCCATTAATGGCGAGCCTGTGGATAAGTTTGTTCAAGAAATCTTAAGCGAACTTCAGGAAATGCCAAATGTGACCCTGCGCAACCGTATGATGGGCGCGGGGGTCTACGACCACGGATATGTGCTGGGCTACGAGCGGGTGAACGATCACCAACCCGACGCGCCGGGCCCGCGTCACCGCCTGTGGCGTATCCGCGCAGGGCAGGTGATCACAGCCACGGGCGCGATTGAACGGCCTCTCAGTTTCGCCGGAAATGACATTCCTGGCGTCATGCTGGCCTCTGCGGTGCGTGATTACGTTGTCAATTATGGCGTCTCTGTCGGCGACCGCACCGTGGTTGTCACCAATAATGACGATGCCTACCGTACCGCGATCACCCTTAAAAACAGCGGTCTGGACGTGCCTGCCATCATCGATGCCCGTGCGGGCGGCGGCGGCGCGCTGGCGGATGAGGCGCGCAGCCTCGGCATCCGCGTGGAAAACGGCAAGGCGCTCTCGAAGGTCAAAGGCACGCGCCGTGTGACCGGCGTGGCGATATGCGCGCAGGCTGGCGAAGGCGCGGTGCTCGAAGAAATCAAATGCGACGCGGTGGCAATGTCAGGCGGCTGGTCGCCCGTTGTGCACCTCTGGTCCCATTGTGGTGGCAAGCTGATCTGGGACGAGTCATCGGCAATGTTCCGCCCGGATGTGGATAAATCTCCGACGGGTGACGCAGGGGAAGCTTTCGTCGTGCCCGCCGGGGCGGCCAATGGCGCGCTGGATCTGGCTGCCACGTTGGCCGACGCCGACGCTGCCGGAAGAACCGCGGCCAAGGCACTGGGGCGCAAGGTGAAAGCGGCCAAGGCACCGACGGCAGAGGCGGCCAATGAGGCCCCGATCGAGCCGATCTGGATGATGCCCCAAGGGGCCAGACCGGCCCTGCGCATGAAATCCTGGCTGGACTACCAGAACGACGTCAAAGTGTCCGACGTTCAACTGGCCGCGCGCGAGGGCTATGAAAGCGTTGAGCACGCCAAGCGTTACACAACGCTGGGCATGGCGACCGATCAGGGCAAGCTCAGCAATATCAACGGCCTCGCGATCCTTTCTGATGCTTTGAATCAACCCATTCCGCAGACCGGCACCACCACCTTCCGCCCGCCTTACACACCGATCTCCATGGCGGCCATCGCGGGCGAGGCACGGGGCGAGATTTTCCAACCCATCCGCAAAACCGTGCTGCATGAGTGGCACGAGGAAAACGGTGCGTTCTTTGAACCCGTCGGCGCGTGGCGTCGGCCCTATTGCTTCCAGAAATCGGGCGAAAGCGTTGAAGATGCGGTGATCCGCGAAATCAACGGCACCCGCGACAGCCTTGCGCTGCTGGATGCCTCGACCCTGGGCAAGATCATCGTCAAAGGGCCGGATGCAGGCAAATTCCTCGACATGCTCTACACCAACATGATGAGCACGCTGAAGCCGGGCAAATGCCGCTATGGCCTGATGTGCGGCGAAAACGGCTTCCTGATTGACGATGGCGTGGTTGTGCGTCTCGATGAGGACACGTTCCTCTGCCACACCACCACTGGCGGGGCCGAAAGCATCCATGGCCACATGGAAGACTGGCTGCAGTGCGAATGGTGGGACTGGAAGGTCTACACTGCCAACGTGACCGAGCAATACGCCCAGATCGCTGTCGTCGGCCCCAATGCCCGCAAGGTGCTGGAGAAGCTGACCTCGGACGATATTTCCGCCGAGGGCCTGCCCTTCATGTGCTTCAAGGACATCACGCTGGATGGCGTACCCTGTCGCGCCTATCGCATCTCCTTCTCGGGTGAACTCAGCTATGAGATCGCGATTCCGGCCTCTTATGGCCGCGCGCTCTGGGATAAACTCTTGGCCGAAGGCGCCGAGTTCAACGTCACCACCTACGGCACCGAAGGGCTGCACGTGATGCGGGCCGAAAAGGGCTTCATCATGATTGGCGATGAAACCGACGGCACGGTGATCCCGCAGGACCTGAACATGGGGTGGGCGATCTCCAAGAAGAAAGACGACTATCTGGGCAAGCGCGCGCAGGAGCGCAGCCATATGGCTGACCCGACCCGCTGGAAACTGGTGGGACTGGAAACCATTGACGGCTCTGTGCTGCCAGATGGGGCCTACGGTGTGGCCGACGGTGATAACGCCAATGGCCAGCGCAATGTGCAGGGCCGCGTGACGTCCAGTTACTACTCGCCGACGCTGAACAAAGGCATCGCCATGGGCCTCGTGCTGCATGGGCCGGACCGGATGGGCGAAGTGATCGACTTCCCCAAGGTCGATGGCGAAGTGATCAAGGCCAGGATCGTCGATCAGGTTTTCTATGATAAGGATGGGGAGAAGCAGAATGTCTGAACCCGTTAGCCCCCTGAACCGCGCCAAATTTGAGGGATATGTCCGTGTCGAGGCGATGGGCCTGCACGGCATGATCACGCTGCGCGGCAATCTGAAATCGACCAAGCTGAAGGCGGCTGTGAAGGCTGTCACTGGCGTGGCCGTGCCCGCGATGCGCAGAATCGAAATGGCAGGTGAGTCTGGCGCGGCATGGATGTCACCCGACGAATTGCTGCTGTTCGTGCCCTACGCCGAGGTCGATGCCAAACTGACCGAGCTGGAGCAGGCGCTGGCTGGACAGCACTTTCTGGCCGTCAACGTGTCGGACGCCCGCGCGATGTTCCACCTCGATGGGGCAGGGGCACGCGAAATCGTGGCCAAGCTGATGCCGGTGGATATGGCCACAGACACCTTCGCTCCCGGTGATTTCCGCCGCACCCGCATGGCCCAGATCCCGGCTGCCTTCTGGATGCCGGCCGAGACGTCCGTGCAGATCATCTGCTTCCGCTCGGTCGCAGACTATGCGTTCAACCTGCTGAAAGACGCGGCCGAACCGGGGGGTGAAGTGGGCTACCTGACCTGAGTTCAAGCCGGGCACGTCCATTTTAATCTGCCCAAAGGCCGCTCATGCTGCCGTTTTCCGTGGCAATCGATGTTGCCATGGCATACCAAGCGCGCGTGGGATTCAGCTATGGGTAGAGTGCTTTGATCAAAGATTTTTTTAACGGCAAGTACAGCCTTGGCATCACCTACTGGGTTGGCATTTTTGGTATCGGCATCTTCATCAAGTTGGTCAACCGCGCCATAATCAACGGGTTCCTGACGATTGAGTCCGAGGCCGCATATGCTCGGTTGGAACTCTTCGACCTCACCTTCACCATTGTATTGGCGGTGTACCTGCTCCTCATGATGCGGGCATTGTGGAAATCAGGCAATGACGACCGAACGTTGGGCGGTTGGGGATGGATTGGGTTGATCTTGACAGGCTTTGCGGCGCTCGTCGCGACATACACAGCAGTTTCCCTGCTTTTCCCCAATCTAACTCAACCACGTTTCTTGGTTCTGATGGAGATCAAGGAATTCAACAAATCTCTGCCCGCAGATATGGGCGATGGTGTCACGATGCGCCGGGTCAAGATAACTCAGAATGATATGGTGTTTGTCATATCAGTATCCGGGCAGTTCGAAGACTTCGGGTATAGCTATCTGGAAAGTGCTTTGGAAATCGACACTGTCGATGGCCAAGAACTTTGCGAAGACTTTCAGGGGTACTTCAAGGGCGGCATAGATCGTATTGTTTACGAATACACCTTTGAAGATGATGTGGTTTTGTCAGCGCTTGATGGCACTGACTGCCTGCGATGGCTAAGCGAGAGGTAGGTGCGCTGTGCCCCGGATAAGGCCGTGCGGAATGACTTTGATCCACGATGTGGCAAGAGGGCGGGCGGGAAACGCCAATAACACCCTTGACCTCACCCACCCCACGCTACCATGTAAGGCCGTATAAATTCTGCACAACGAACAGGGGGCCCGACCCATGGCTTTTGAACTTCCCGATCTTCCCTACGCCCACGACGCACTCGCCGACAAAGGCATGAGCGCCGAGACGCTGGAGTACCACCACGATCTGCACCACAACGCCTATGTCACCAACGGCAACAAGCTGATTGAGGGCACCGAGTGGGCCGACAAGTCGATGGAAGAGATCATCACCGGCACTTATGACGCCAATGCCGTGGCGCAAAACGGGATTTTCAACAACATCTCGCAGCTGTGGAACCACAACCAGTTCTGGGAAATGATGGGTCCCGGTGCCTCGTTCATGCCCGGCGAGCTGGAAAAAGCCATCACCGAAAGCTTTGGCAGCGTCGATGAGTTCAAATCGCAATTCTCCGCCGCTGGCGCGGGCCAGTTCGGCTCGGGCTGGTGCTGGCTGGTCAAAAACGCTGACGGATCACTGGCGGTCACCAAAACCGAGAACGGCGTCAACCCGCTTTGCTTTGGTCAGACCGCTCTGCTGGGCTGCGACGTGTGGGAGCATTCCTACTACATCGACTTCCGCAACAAGCGCCCGGCTTATCTGGAAAACTTCCTCGACAATCTGGTCAACTGGGAAAACGTCGCCTCGCGCATGTGAGTTTCTGCAGGACCTGACAAGACAAAGATCCCTCGCCTCAGGCGGGGGATTTTTTTGTGGGGAAGGAGAGGGGCCGCCCGCACGGGCCGGCGATCAGGGCAGGGCGTTCAACACCCAACCCGGGCCTTCAGATCTTCCGCAAATAAGCCCACGAGACATAGCCTTTCAGCCCCCGCGCCCGTTGCAAGGACACGCGGCACCACCTTGTGCCGCCGGTCTGCTGACAGCTGTGAACCCGCAGAACGGTGCCATTCGGCAGGCCAACGATCACGCTGTACCCCGTTCCCGGCCCGCCCCGCAATTTCAGCATGTCATCGTCGTCCACCCCATGCACCTCGTAGCGCCCAAGTGACTGGGCCTGTGCGGGTGCGACGTTCCAGACGGTGGCCAGCAAGACCACTGCCAGCATGACAAAGATGCTTCTGCGCATCGGTTTCTCCTGTGTTTTGCCTCGGGGTGAAGTGTAGCCTGTAAGGGTCGCGAAAGAAACTGTTTCGGCACTGCAAACCGCGATGACCGGGCCCCGCTGCGGACAGGGCCCCCCGGCGTCACCGACGGCAGAGAGGGCATCGGCAGGCGCTCATCCGGCTCAACCCGGAGCGAAAACAACTCCCGCATTGCTTGCAAAGAAGCACGACGACTGTATCGTCATATTTCTGAGAATATGCCGCGGTTATACACCAAATCCGGAAACCACAGCTTATGTTCATGGGAGGAACTATGAAAAAATCACTTATTGGAGCGCTTCTGGCCACCGGAACAGCGCTATCACCCCTGGCCGCATATGCCGAGACAGAGGTGCAATTCTGGCACGCCTTCACGGGCCGCCTTGGAGAACTGGTGAAAGCCCAGGTCGAGGACTTCAACAACAGCCAAAGCGACTATGTTGTCGTGGAAAGCCACAAGGGCAACTATTCCGAAACGCTGAATGCCGGTATCGCCGCCTTCCGCGCGGGCGAACAGCCGCACATCCTGATGGTGTTCGAGGTCGGCACCGCCACGATGATGTCCGCCAAAGGCGCGACCAAACCGGTTTACGAGGTGATGGCGGAAAGCGGGGCCACGTTTGATCCCGATGCCTATATCGGCTCGGTCAAAGGCTATTACACCTCGACGGATGGCGAAATGCTCTCGCTGCCGTTCAACTCGTCCACGCCCGTCCTCTGGGTCAATCGCGATGCCTTCGAGGCCGCAGGCGTTGATCCGGACACGGACCTTTCCACCTGGCAGAACGTGGGCGCAACGCTCGACGCGCTGAAGGCAGGCGGCGAGGATTGCCCGCTGGTCACAGCCTGGCAAAGCTGGATCCATCTCGAGAATTTCTCGGCTTATCACGACGTGCCCTTCGCATCGAAAGACAACGGGTTCGCCGGGCTGGATACCGAGCTGATGCTGAACGGCGAAGCGCAGGTTGCGCATCTGACCGCGATGGGCGAATGGGCGCAGGACGGCAAGTTCATCTATACCGGTCGCCGCAACGAAGGCGGGGCCAATTTCCGCTCGGGTGAATGCGCACTTTTCACCGAAAGTTCAGCGGGTTACGCGGGCATCAAGGCCGAAGCTCAGTTCGATTTCGATGTGCGCCCGCTGCCTTATTGGGAAGGTGTCGGCAATGCGCCGCAGAACACCATCATTGGCGGCGCGTCGCTCTGGGTGCTCGAAGGGCATGAGGCCGAGGAATATAAAGGCGTTGGTGAATTCCTCGCCTATCTGTCCTCCACCGATGTGCAGGCCAAATGGCATCAGGACACCGGATATCTGCCGATCACGGCCGCGGCCGGCGAGGCCACGAAAGCCGCCGGTTTCTACGATGAAAACCCCGGCACCGATGTCGCCGTGATCCAGATGACCGCCAAGGAACCCACGGCCAATTCCAAGGGTCTTCGCCTGGGCTCTTTCGATCAGATCCGCGGGATCATCGACGAAGAGCTGGAAGCGATCTGGGCAGGCGATAAGAGCGCGCAAGAAGCGATGGACAGCGCCAAAGAACGTGGCGATGCGCTTCTGCGGCGTTTTGAATCCGCTAACCGCTAAGGCGTGACAGGCAAGCGCGACTGCGCTTGCCTGTTTTCCACGACCAACTGTCAGCTACATGAGCAATCAGCAGACACCTTCGGACCGGAATGTCAGACCCCGCGCCGGGTCGCCTTTCAAGGTGCCGTGGACCTATTCAGGTCTTTTGGACGATGTGGTCTTCCGCCACCGCATCACACCAGAGGTGGACGCCGACTTCTTCAATCGTTCCATTCTGCGTAACCTGTTCTTCTCGGGTCGGGTTTTCCTTAACGACGGGTATCTGGTGAATCACCCATCGGCGCTGCGTCAGATCGACAATGACGGCAGTGTGCTCAATCATATGATCGGACAGAGCTTTATCTCGCTGCTCGTCCGCCAGCCTGACCCGGACGCATTCGCAATGAACCCCGAGAAGATGGCTGCGCAGGGAATCAAGTCATTCGAGAGTTTGGTCAACGACCCCGATTGGCCGCAGATGCGAAGACGTCTGGTGAAATGGGCCGACGCGATCTATGCGCAAGCCAACGTGCAGCTTTGGCCCGAGGTGCAGATGAACTTCGGTTTCATCAAGCTGTTTAACCGCATTTTCGACAAGACCCTGGACGATCTTGGGCTGGACGGAGTTGAAGGGTTTGACATCGCAACCTTCAAAAGCCGGTACGAGGCGCACCCCGCGTACCCGAAAGGGCCCAGAACCGCCGTTGAGGAAGTGCTTTTGGAGATGGTGCGTGAAAACTCACTGCGCTCAGAAGACGTGCCATTGATCATGGACATAGCAAATCAGTGTTATCACTATAACTTCGCCATGTGCCTGACCGATCAGATCAAAGAGCCTGTCGTTGCCGACACGACCATAGGATTGGCTTTTGAAGATATCCTGGAGCTTGACCAAACCATCGAAGCCGAAATTCTCAACACGCCGGTCCTGGCTGTCCCAAAAGGATTTCCGGTTCATGATGGCTCGGTCTTTGCCAGTTTCCTGTTGCCACAAAGCGAGGTGAGCCAGGCAAAGTACGAATTCCTCTCTGAAATGGAAAAGATCTTTCGCCCGGGAACCAATGCCAATGCGACCGAGCAAGCGCGTATCGTTCAGGACGCAACCGAGCAGTATCGGTCACGACTGAAGACCCATTTTGCAAATCTGGTCGGTCTGTCGGATTGGGCTCCAAGGCGCAGCTCCCTTATCACGTTCGGCCTTGGCAAGCTTGGCGGGGCTGTCGGAGCGGACAATATCATGCTTGCAGCAAATCTCGCGACCTCCAACAGGGCGTCGTCATTTGTACACCGTATGACACGGCCTATTCGCGAACACCTGCTGGATGTCGCGTTTGATCCCAATAGCGGTGTCAAGAACCGCTTTCGTTTCAAGGTCGGCGATATCGCCCCTCGATTTGCCTCGCTTGCGTTCACGCCCGATGCCGTTCGAAATCATGTCTCTGACCTTCCGCTGATTACGCAGGAGGGGGCTGCATAGGGATGGAAAAACGTGTCACCTTTCGCGGCTGGATGCTGCCTCTGTTGTTGATTGCGCCGCAGGTTGTGATCTCGGCCGTGTTCTTTTTCTATCCGGCGGGGCAGGCAATCTGGCAGTCGCTGTTCATTCCGGACCCGTTTGGCTTGTCTTCGCAATTTGTGGGGCTGGGCAACTTTGAATTCCTGCTGAGCGATCCTTTCTATCGCGCGTCCTTCATGACCACGGCGATCTTCTCGATCCTTGTCACCTTGTGCTCGATGATCCCGGCGCTGTTTCTGGCTGTCATCGCGGATCGTCTGATCAAGGGGTCGGGCGTCTATCGCACCCTGTTGATCTGGCCCTACGCGGTTGCACCCGCTGTGGCGGGCGTGCTCTGGCTGTTCATGTTCAACACGCGGGTGGGCGTGATCTCATGGTATCTGGGCACATTGGGATATGACTGGAATCATGTCCTGAACGGGGGCGAGGCGATGGGCCTTGTCGTCGTCGCCTCCGCCTGGGGGCGGATCAGCTATAACTTCCTGTTCTTCTTTGCCGCGCTGCAGGCCGTGCCCAGGTCGGTCATCGAGGCCGCGGCCATTGACGGCGCGCATTTCTGGCGGCGTTTCTTCACCATCGTGCTGCCGCTCTTGTCCCCCACCACGTTTTTCCTGCTGGTCGTCAATGTGGTCTATGCCTTTTTCGAGACTTTCGGTGTGATCCACACGATCACCGCGGGCGGACCGCAGCAATCGACCACTATCCTGGTCTACAAGGTCTTTTCTGACGGCTTCGTGGGGCAGGATCTCGGCTCGTCCTCGGCGCAATCGGTGATCCTGCTGATCGTGGTCGGGCTGCTGACCGTGATCCAGTTCAAATTCATTGAAAAGCGGGTGCATTACTGATGGCGCGCGAGATACATGGCATGGTCGAAAAGCGCGGCGCGGGCCTGTGGCTGACGCATGTGTTCATGATCCTTGGCGTGCTGGTGATCTTCTTTCCGATCTGGCTGGCCTTTGTCGCCTCGACCGTCACGCAGGCTGATATCATCCAGCCGCCCATGCCGGTCTGGCCGGGGGATCAGTTCTGGATCAACTACAAGAATGCCCTGATTTCCGGCGTCAACGTGCCGGTGGCCACGATGCTGTTCAACTCGCTGGTCATGGCCGTGGGGATCGCCGTGGGCAAGATCATCATCTCGCTCCTTTCGGCTTTTGCCATCGTCTATTTCCGCTTTCCGGGGCGCAACATCTTCTTCTGGATGATCTTCCTGACGCTGATGCTGCCCGTTGAAGTGCGGATCGTGCCGACATTCGAGGTGGTTGCGGGCTTCGGCATGCTCAACAGCTATTCGGGCCTCATCTTCCCGCTCATCGCCTCGGCCACGGCAACCTTCCTGTTCCGCCAGTTCTTCCTGACCATCCCCGACGAACTGGCCGAGGCCGCCCGCGTCGATGGTGCCCGCCCGATGCGGTTCTTCTGGGATATCGTGGTGCCGATGAGCCGCACGAACGTGGCGGCCCTGTTCGTGATCCTCTTCATCTATGGCTGGAACCAGTATCTCTGGCCGCTTCTGATCACCACCGACCCGGAAATGAACACCATCGTCATGGGCATCAAGCAGATGTTTCCCTCGGGCGACGATTTTGCCCATTGGCCCACGATCATGGCCACCTCGATCCTTGCGATGATCCCGCCGGTGATCGTCGTTGTGGGTATGCAGCGGCTCTTTATCCGTGGCCTTGTAGATAGCGAGAAATAGATATGGCGACAGTCACCCTTCAGGGCGTCAGGAAAAGTTTCGGGTCCACGGATGTCATTCACGGCATCGACGTGGAGATCGCGGATGGCGAATTCATCGTCATTGTCGGCCCGTCGGGTTGCGGAAAATCCACCTTGCTGCGTATGGTTGCGGGGCTCGAGACGGTGACGGCGGGGGATGTTCTGATCGGCGGCACCCGCGCCAATGACAAGGAACCGATGGACCGCGATATCGCGATGGTGTTCCAGAACTACGCGCTTTACCCGCATATGTCCGTGCGCCAGAACATGGGCTACGGTCTGAAGATCGCCAAGCTGCCCAAGGATCAGATCAACGCTAAGGTTGAAGAGGCGGCACGCCTGCTGCAGCTTGAACCGCTTCTGGATCGCAAACCCCGGCAGCTGTCAGGGGGACAGCGCCAGCGCGTCGCCATGGGCCGCGCCATCGTGCGCGAACCCGCCGTGTTCCTGTTCGACGAACCGCTCAGCAACCTTGACGCCAAACTGCGGGTTCAGATGCGGCTGGAGATCAGGGAATTGCAGGCCAAGCTGGGCATCACCTCGCTTTACGTCACCCATGATCAGGTCGAGGCGATGACCATGGCCGACCGCATGATCGTGATGAACGGCGGCGTGGCCGAACAGATCGGCTCGCCGCTCGAAGTCTACGAAGCGCCCCGCACGCTGTTCGCGGCACAATTCATCGGCAGCCCGGCCATGAACATCGTCGATGCGCAGATCAAGGATGGCAAGGTCATGATCGAGGGCGCCGTTGTCGCGGATGCCGCAGGCCCCGATGGCCCGGTCAAGTTCGGCGTCCGGCCCGAACATATGGTGCCGGATGAAAACGGCCCCCTCGACGTGAGTGTTCAGATGACCGAACCCCTGGGCGCCAACACGCTGCTCCATGGCAGGCTGCAGGGCCATCCCGACAGCTTCACGATCAGCCTGCCGGGCGTGCATCACGTGCCGGAGGCAGGCAAGCCGACGCGCTTTGCCGTGCAACCGGGCCAGTTTCACGTTTTTGATGCCACAACCGGTTTGCGGCAGACCTGAAGTCGACACGGGCCAAGGGCCGGTGCAGGCTAAGCGCCCGCCGCGGCCTCTAACGCCATGTCCAACCCGTCTGCGACCCGGTCAGCGTCCTCAAGGGACAGGCAGAGCGGTGGCACCATGCGCAGGCAGGATTGGAACGGACCGGATTTTGACAGGATAATGCCCTGTTCCCGGCTGGCTTCAAAAACCTCGGTCGTCATGTCCTTGTCGGGCGTTTTCTTTTCCCGGTCACTGACCAGCTCAATGGCCAGCATCAACCCCTTGCCACGCACGTCCCCGATGGCCGCGTGCTTGTCTTTCAGATCGTACAACCTCTCCAGCAGGGCCGCGCCGACCGTTCTGGCATTCTCTTGCAGGCCCTCGTCGCGCATCACCGCCAGCACCGCACGCGCGGCGGCGGCCGAGGTCGGATTGGCCCCATACGTGTGGAACATGAACTTCTCGGCCATCGGTGCGGCGACGTGCTTCTTGGCCACCACGGCCCCGATGGGAAATCCGTTGCCAAGGCCCTTGGCCATGACCACGATATCGGGGACAACGCCATCGGCCTCGAACCCCCAGAAATGCGCACCGGTGCGGCCAAAGCCCGATTGCACCTCATCGGCGATGTAAAGCCCGCCTGCCGCGCGCACGCGCTCGGCTGCGCCGGACATATAGCCCGGGGGCATCTCGATAATGCCGCCATAGCCCTGCACGCTTTCGACGAAAATCCCGGCCAGCTTGCCACAGGTGGCCGAGGCAATCGTGCGGTCGATCTCGTCCAGATAGGGCTGCGTGCCGGGGCCGAAGATGCCGCGATACTGGTTCGGCTCGGGGACAAAGGCGACATTGCCGGGCATGCCGGGGTGGCGCCATCCGGCGATGCCGGTGATGGATTGGGCCGCCGCCGTAGGCCCGTGATAGGCGGTGCGCAGGGCCAGCAGGTCAAGGTTGCCGGTATAGGTGCGCGCCATGGTCATCGCCAGGTCAACCGCCTCGGACCCGGAATTGGTCAGATGCACGACCCACTCCTCGCCCTTCGGCATCGTCGCGGCCAGTTCCTCGGCCAGATGGGCCGGGGTAGGGTGGTAGAACATCGTCGTGCAATGGGTCAAATCCTGCGCCTGCTCCATCGCGGCGGCGACCACACGGGGATGCGAATGGCCGACCGAGATACACACGTTCATGCCCAGCATGTCGGTGTATTTGCGCCCTTCAACATCCCACAGATATTGCCCCTCTCCCTTCCTGAACACGATCGGTTCGCGGAACGGCGTGAAACGGGTCAGCGAGGCGGCGTAATACTGGTCGCGCCGCGCGGCGGTGGTGTCGAGGGTCCAGTCGGTGTGCAGGGCGTGGTCGGTCATGTCAGGCCTCCGGTTTTCAGGCGAATGTTGGTCGGATCATAAGGTGGTTCGTTCAGCACGGTTGCGGGGCAGTGGTGTCCAAGGATCGAGACGGAAAGACCCTCGCGCGCCGCTGCGTCCCGCAGATAAGCCAGCGCCAGCACCTTGCCGGTGCGATGACCATAGGCCCCCGAGGTCACGATGCCCACGGGGCGCTTATCCTGCCAGACCGTGTGCGCATAGAACGGGTCTACCTCGCCTGCGTCGATGTCCAGCAAGACCATGTCCCAAGGGGTCTCACGGGCAAGCTTGTCACGAAGCTCGGGGCGGACGAAAGAGGTCAGGCCGGCCTCAAACGGGCTACGTTCGGTGGTCAGATCGCTGCCCCAGCCGCGATAGGCTTTTTCCAGCCGCATGGAATTGGCGGCATAGGCCCCGTAAAGCCCGGGGGCGAAGGGCTGGGCGATCTGCTCCAGCGTGGTGAACAGCTGTGCAGCTTGCGCGGCGGGAACATGCAGCTCCCAGCCGGATTCACCGATGTAAGACACCCGCAAAGCCCGCACGGGCACACCCGCGAGGGTGGTTTCACGCAGGTTCAGCCATGGCATATCGGCCAGCTCTGGCAGCACCTCAGCCGCTTTTGGCCCCATCACACCGATTACGGCGATCTCCTCGGTGACATTGGCGATCTCCACATCGAACCCTGCCGCGCAGGAGCGCAACAGATCGAGGTCGATCTCTTCCGCCGCGGCGGCGGAGGTCAGATAGGCGTGATCCGGTCCCAGCCGGGAGACGGTAAACTCCGACAGCACACCGCCCGCCGGCGTAAGGGCATGAGTCAGGCCAATCCGTCCCGGCTTGGGCGCGCGGTTTGCCCCGAGTGCTTCAAGAAACTCCGCCACCTCCGGACCCGTGACATCGAATTTTGAGAACACGGACAGATCGGCAAAGGCAACGCGCGTCGCGGCGGCCTCGACCTCGGCAGCGACAGGGGCGAACCAGTTGGCACGGCGGAAGGTTTCGTCCGCCGTTGCGCCCGGTGTGCCCGAGAACCAGTTTGGCCGCTCCCAGCCATGGGCCGCACCCATCACAGCGCCGCGTTCCACCATCAGGTCATGTAAGGGAGACAGGCGCAGGCCACGCCCGGCGGGGCGTTCCTCATGCGGGTAATGCACACCGAATTGCAGGCCGAAACACTCGATGGCCTTGGCCACGCGATAGTCGCGATCTGCCCAAGCCCCAAAGCGGCGGCTGTCCACGGCCAGCGCATCCATCGGCGGCGCGCCATGCGTCATCCAATGGGCCAGGAACCAGCCCGCGCCACCGCCCTCCATCACCCCCATGGACGACCCTGTCAGCAGCCAAGCATTCTGCAACCCATGCGCTGGCCCGATCAGCGGGTTGGCATCGGGCGTGAAGGTGATCGGGCCATTGATCACCGATTTCACCCCGCCGGTTTCCAGCGCGGGGATACGCGCCATCGCGGCCTCGATGATATGTTCAACCCGGTCCAGATCGGGCGGCATCAAGTCGGCGCCAAACTCGGGCGGCACCCCGTCAACCGACCAGACCTGCGCCTCTTTCTCATACGGCCCAAGGATCAGCCCATCGCGCTCCTGACGGACATACCAACTTTCTTCCGGATCGCGGATGATCGGCAGTTCCGGCAGGCCTTCCGCGATACGCTCGGCAACCGCGCCCACTGTGTCAGTGACCAGATATTGATGCAGCACGGGGACCGACGGGATATTCAGCCCCATCATATGCCCGATTTCCCAGCCCCAGGTGCCAGCGGCATTGACGGTATGAACCGCCTCGACCGTCCCCTTCGCCGTCTCGACCTGCCAGTGATCGCCTTTACGGCGAAGATCCGTCACCGCGCAATTGCGCCAGATTTGCGCACCACCACGGCGGGCCACTTCGGCCATCGCGTTGGTGGCGAGCGACGGATCAACATGCCCGTCATCCGGCTCGTAAATCCCGCCCAGCAAGCCATCCAGCTGCGCCAGCGGGTGCAGTTCCGCGATCCTCTCAGGCGTGAGCACCTCAAGGGGATAGCCCGTGAACGCCGACAACCCGGCGACGTGGCGAAACTCATCCATCCGGTCGGGATTGCGCGTGATGCGCATCGCGCCGGACCGGTGAAAGCCGCAATCCCGCCCCGTCTCTTGGGGCAGGATATCGCGGTAAAGGCGCACCGAGGTGGCGCGCAGCTCCTGAATGGTCGGGTTATGGGCGAAATGTGTGCACAGGCCTGCCGCATGCCATGTGGAACCGTGGGTCAGGTCGTTCTTTTCCACCAGCAACACATCGGACCAGCCCGCTTTCACCAGGTGATACATCAGGGACACGCCCATCACCCCGCCGCCGATGATCAGAACCTGCACTTTCGTCATGCGCGCATCCTTTCGCCTGTAGGATCAAAAGGCGGGCGGCGCAGCGGCTTGGCTATGTAATCGCGCCCCGCGACCCTGATGGTGAAACTGCGTGCGCAGGTGTCCGCCACGCTTTCGCCCGGCGCGATCTCCACCATCGCGAAACACAGGTTCAGCCCTGTACGCGGCCCACGACCGCCAGAGGTGGTCAGTCCCACAAAACGGCCCGCCTCGAACACCGGCTCGTCATGCAGCATCAACGCATCGCCCGCGACCTGCATCAGGATCAATCGCTGGCCCACGCCTTCGGCCCGCTGTTTTTCCAGCACAGCCTTACCAACAAACTCCTTGTCCCAGTCGATGGTAAAGCCCAGCCCGGCCTCAAGCGGTGTCACTTCTGGTCCCAACTCATGCCCCCAATGTTTGAAGCCTTTTTCAAGGCGGCATCCGTCCACTGCGAAATGTCCCAACGGCGTGGCCCCCGCGCCAAGCAGCACATCGAACAGGGCGGGGGCCCCGGCATTGGCGACGCTCAGTTCCCAGCCCAATTCACCGACAAAGCTGACACGGGTGGCGCGGCACCGTGTCCCGGCAATCTGCGCCTCGGCGGCATGGCCAAAGGCGATGTCCGGCAGATCGCCCAGACCGTTCAACAGATCGCGGCTGCCCGCGCCCATCACGCCGATGGTACAGAAATCCTCGGTCACATCGACGATCCGCGCGGTGCTGGGCAGGGCGCGGCGTAGAAAGGCGAGGTCGCGCGCCCGGGTTGCCGCGCCCGAGGTCAGGTGAAACGCCTCGGGGCCAAGACGCGTGATCGTCACGTCCATCTCGATCCCGCCACGCGAGTTCAAAAGCTGGGTGTAAACGGCGCGGCCCTGCGCGACATCCATCTGCGCCGTGCACAGCCGGTTCAATGCGCTCAACGCGCCCGGCCCGGTGATATCGAGCTTGGTGAACGGGCTGAGATCAATCAGGGCCGTGCCCTCGGCCATAACCGCCGCTTCGGCTGCGGCATTCGGCCACCAGCCCTGCGCGCCGACCGCGTAAGGCTGCGCCTCTCCATACCACAGCCCACGCTCCCACCTGGCGGTGACGCCGAATTGCGCCCCTGCCGCCGCCCAGCGATCATGGAGGGCGGATATGCGCAAATCCCGCCCGGCCTTGGGCTGCTTATAGGGCCAATGCAGGGCGAACAGGTCTGAAACCGCCTCTTCCATCCGCGCCGCCATATGGGCCGAGGTCGCGGACAACGGGTCCACGCGGGCCACATCAACTTCCCACATGTCCATCGGCGGGTGTCCATCGCTGATCCAGTCGGCCAGCGCCCGGCCAATCCCGGCGGATGACATCACGCCGACCGAGTTCATCCCCGCTGCCATGAAAAGCCCATCGACATGGGTTTCTCCCACCAGTGGGCGGGTGTCGGCGGTAAAGCTTTCGGGGCCGTTCATGAAATGCTGGATGCCGGTGGACTGAAGCGCCGGGCACAGCTCCAGCGCCGCCTCCATGAATGGCGCGAACTGGTCCCAATCTTCGGCCATTTCCAGAAAAGCGCGATCCCCTTCCGGGCCATGGGCATCCCAGCATTTGGCGTTGGGTTCAAACCCGCCGATCACCAGCTTGCCCGCATCGCCCTTGATATAGATGCCACGGTCCAGATCGCGGATCACCGGAAAGGGGGCAGGCAGGTCCGGCATAGGCTCGGTGACCACATACATGTGCTCGACCGCCTGCAACGGCAGCGCCACGCCCACCGTGGCGGCCAGTTCGCGCGACCATGCGCCCGTGGCAATCACGACGTGATCGGCGGCGATTTCCGTTTCATCCGCCAGCGCGACACCTCGGACCCGCCCTCGTTCGGACAGCAGCCTTTCGACCTGCACACCTTCACGGATGCGAACGCCCCGGTCCCGCGCCCCGCGGGCATAAGCCATGCACAGATCGACCGGGTTCACATTGGCATCTTCCGGCACATGCAGCGCGCCAACATGTCCCGACAGGTCCAGCAGGGGCAGCGGCACATCTTCCGCGGGGATCATCCGGGGCGACAGACCCTGCGTCCGGCCCAGATCGGCAATCCGGTGCAACTCGTCTAGCCGCGCAGGCTCCCGTGCCAACCAGTATCCACCCGTGCGCCTGTAGCCGGTGGACATGCCGGTCTCGGCCTCCAACTCGGGAAACACCTCCAGCGCGGCCATGGCCAACCGGGTCATGTTCGGCGTCGCGCGCAGCGGCCCGACGATCCCGGCGGCATGCCACGATGTCCCCGAGGTCAGCTGATTACGCTCCAGCAAGGTCACATCCTGCGCCCCGCGCCCGGCCAGATGATAAGCCACGCTCAGCCCGATCGCCCCACCGCCGATGATCAGAACGCGGCTCATGCGATCCTCCATTGACGGTCGGGGCGGCAAACGCCTAGCGTCGCGCCATGAAGATTCACGCGCTTTGGTGTCACCCCCGCTCGGTCTCGACCGCCTTTGAACGCATCATGCGGGAACGCGGCGACCTGGCCGTGCTGCACGAGCCGTTCATGTACCATCACTACCTGACCACGACCGACCGGCTGTTTCCCGATTTTGAACCCGAGCCGGGCCATCCCACGACCTATGACAGTATCCGCGCCATGATCCGCGACACGGCGCAAACCGGTCCGGTGTTCTTCAAGGACATGGCCTATTACGTGGATGAGGCGCTGCCGCAGGATGCGGAATTTGCAGGGCAGATGACTCATGCTTTCCTGCTGCGCGACCCGGTTGAGGCGGCCCTGTCCTATGCAAGGCGCGACCCGGAGTTCACCCGGACCGAGCTGGGGCACGAGGCGCAGCACCGGCTCTATCATGCGCTTGTCGCGCTGGGGCAAACCCCGCTGGTTCTGACCGCCGACCAGCTGCGCCACGATCCCGAGGCGACGCTGCGCCGCTACTGGGCGCATGTCCGGCTGCCCTATATTGCCGATGCGTTTGAATGGGACGACCGTGTGCCGAAGGATTGGAAATCGGTGGAAGGCTGGCACAGCGAGGTGCTGCAAAGCGGCGCGATCCAGAAACCCGAGCAGACGGACACTGCCGCCCAGCTTGCGGCTCTTGGTGCCCCGTACACCGACTACGCGGCTCACCATACGCCGTTCTACGCCGAGATGCAGGACATTGCCGAAACGCAGGCCCATCAGAAGTAATCCTGGTCGGGTTGTTCGGCCTTGCGGCCCGCGATGTAGTCCAACAGGGCGGCGTCGATGTCAGGATCAAGGCCGGGGTCTTCGTAACCGTCCAACCGTTTTTTCCAGATCGCATTGGCTCGTGTCGCTGCATCCTTACCGCCTGCGGCCTCCCATTGCTCGAACGAACTGTCATCGGGCGTCCACGGGCGGAACAGCGCGGTCATGAAATTGGCCTGCGTGTGCTCGGAGCCAAGAAAATGCTGCCCCGGCCCGGTGGCTGCGATGGCTTCCATAGCCTGTGCGTTCTCGCTCAGGTCGATGCCGTCAAAGAACCGGGCCACCTTGCCACAAAGATCATGATCAAGGATCGTCTTTTCAAAGGACGTCACCAGCCCCCCCTCAAGCCAGCCGGTTGCATGATTGATCAGGTTTGCGCCTGCAAACATCGACATCATCAGCCCCCAGGCGGCCTCCTGTTGGCTTTGGGCGTCCGGTACCTTGGACGAACTGAGTGTGCCAACCGTGTGCAGCGGCACGCCAAGCCGCCGCGCCAGCTGCCCGGCGGCCAGCACCATCAAACCCGCTTCGGGTGTGCCAAAGGTCGGTGCGCCGGTCTTCATCGACATGGTCGAGGCAAAACTGCCCATCAGGCAGGGCGCGCCGGGGGCGACCAGTTGTGTCAACGTCATCGCAGCCATCGTCTCGGCCAACACCTGCGCCAGCGTACCCGCCACCGTGGTGGGCGACATCGCCCCGGTCAGCACCCAAGGCGTGCAGGCCACCGGCTGTCCGGCCTGCGCATAGGTTTTGAGCGCTCCGGACATATGCGCATCCATCACCAGCGGCGCATTTGTGTTGGACACGCAATAGAGCACCGGGTTCTCAGCCACGAACTCGGCCCCGAACACAATTCGCGCCATATCAATCGCATGGCCCGCCCGCTCGGCCCCGATAAAGGCCCCCATGAAGGCGCGGTCCGAGTGGCGGATATGGGCATAAAGCATATCCAGATGCCGCTTGTTGGCAGGCAGGTCCACCGGCTCACACACCACGCCGCCGGAATGGTGCAGCCAGGGCAGGGTATGGTGCAGCTTCACCAGGTCGATGAAATCCGCGTGGCTCGCATAGCGCCGCCCCCGATCCAGATCATGCACGAAGGGCGGCCCCCACGACGGGCACAGCACGCTTGCCTCCCCACCAAGCTGCACGTTGTTGGCCGGGTTGCGCGCATGCTGAACAAACCGCTCCGGGGCGGTGGCCGTGATCGTCCGGCGGCAAAACCCGGGGGCAAACCGCACGCGGCTTCCCTCCACGTCACAACCTGCATCGGCAAAGATCGTCAGGATCTCCGGGTCATCCGTAAACTCCATCCCAGTCTCGGCAAGAATACGGTCGGCATTGGCCTCAATCTGCTCCAGCCCCGCATCGCTCAGCACATTGAACGTGGACAGCTTGCGCAGAATGAACGGCGCCCGTTGCTCTGCAACCGGTGCCCGAACCGCGTCCCGGCGGCGCCCTGTTCTGTGCTTGCGTTCCATCCGCCCAGCGTCGCAGCAGGATTGACGATCTCCAAACAAATTCCCACAGTATCAGGAAATCTAATACTAAGGATGCCCCGATGCTCGACCGCCGCGCCCTGTCGCCCGGCATGATCCGGTCTCTCGAAGTCTTCGTCGCCGTGGCCGAAACCGGGCAGATGCGCTCGGGCGGCCGGTTGCTGGGCCTGTCGCAATCCGCCGCCTCCCAACACATCGCCTCGCTCGAAACCGCCTTCGGCACGCAGCTGATCGACCGCAGTGTCCGCCCCGCACGCCTGACCCATGCGGGCATGCGCCTGCACAACCGCGCCCAGAAAATCCTGCACGCGCTCTCGGACATGGAATCCGAACTGCGCCGCGTCGGACAGGCCTCGATCAGCCTGCTGCGCGTGGGCATCCAGGCTTCCATCGCCACCACGCTGACCCCGGCGCTGGTGGCCCTTGCCCAAGACCGGTTCGGCGTGGAAGACATGACCCTTCATGCCGGCCAAAGCGGCAATCACGAACACCTGCTGCGCACCAAGCAGGCCGACCTTGCCATCACCTCCAACCCGTTCCTCGACATGGACGGGCTGGAACGCCACCACATCCTGAAGGAAGACTACCTGCTGGTCCTGCCCGGCAATTATGACGGCCCCGCCGACAGCCTTGAGGCCATTCAGGACCACCTGCCGCTGGTGCGCTTTGGCGACACCACCAATGCCGGCCGCCAGATCGCCCAGCACCTGCGCCGCCTGCGGTTCGAGCCGGACAAGGTCATTCAGGCCGACCGCTCCAGCATGGTCACCTCCTGCGTGTCGGCCGGGCAGGGCTTCACCCTGCTCACACCGACGCTGCTGATCGACGGCATGGTGGAAAACATGAACTTGCGCCTGATGGAACTGCCTGTCACCGGCCTCTCCCGCACCCTGACAGCGGTGGCCCGACAGGGCGAGCTGCAGGACCTGCCCAAGGCGGTCGCCGAGCTGTCAAAACAGACATTACGAGACCACATCGCCCTCCATGTCGGCGAGATCGGATCAGAAAGTCTGGATCAGGCGTGACGGCCCAAAGCGGACGTTGACGTTAAATGGGTCTAACGACGGCTCCCAGCCTATAGCCGTCATTGTCTTTCGGCACATCGGGCGGACTGCTGCCGCTCGCTGCAAGTGCAGTGGTTTTTGTACGGCACCGCAGAAGCGGCCACTCACATTTTTATGGAACAAGTCAAAGCAGCTCTCTTCGTAAGAGCTTCAATCGTTTTCCTGAAAGCTCTAGCCTTAAGGTATTTTCAGTGTCGCCTTAGTCTAGATAATTTCTGAACTAATCTTCCGAGTATGGGTTAACTTTGAAGCGCCTTTCATCCGGCGAACTCCCTGTTTCGTTTGAGTAAGTTTTTATGAACTCACGCGTATCCGCGTCGTATGTAATGCTACCATGTAAACAGGCGTTTGCAACCTTGGGGCTTTTCACTCTCATCCTCTCATAGTGTCTTCGTGTCCAATCAAGGACGGCTAGTCTGAGGGGGTTTTCTTGTTTGCCGTAATTCTTATGCCGTTGATCATTCAGACCCAGAACGTTGAGGCAAAATCCTAAGTAGCTTGCGCCTTTGAAGTTGTAGAATTTATCCATTTCGCGCATTTCTTGGTAGATTAGCCTTGCTACCCTACGATATATCCATTTGCTGGTTTTGTTGTCGTTGAAATTAAAAAGTCTGCTCCAAACCGTGTTGTGAGTGACGCCCCAACAAGTCTCGACGGGCTTTCGCACTTGAGATGCTTTGAAGATCAGATCAAATATGAGGTCCGCGATGCGTTCATGGAAACCGTTATTAAATGTGTCTTCTGGTTTGAGTGAAGACCAGATCTTGACGTCCTTGTCGTCAAGAAGTTTCATTAGTGCACGCAAAAAATCCACAAGTACGCTGAGTCTGTTGTATTCGTCACGCTGATAGTATCGACTGTCATCGTCATTAAGGTTGTAAAGGTCGTGAACCATGCTTTTACAATTATCTAAGACTTGGTTCACAGCGAAGCTATCCCCTCCATCTAAGCCGTGTCGGGACTCTTCCAACAGGCGCTCAATGTATAGAAGGCTGACGCGCGTATACGCCTTCCAATTTTCCGCATCCCATTTGTCACGAATATTGTAGCGTGGGTCCAACGGTGAACTGTGTCTATTTGACAGTGACCGGATCAGCTTGGGATTGGTGAAAATTGCGGAGCTGTATAGCTGGACGTAACCGGACCAACCGGAATCCCAACCACTGTCTTCATGGAATATAGGGGAGGTTTTGCGATTCAGAAACTCAACAGAGACGTTTTGTGCGAATGTGTGAAATGGGATTTCCGCCTTATCTTGTGCTGAGACTTCGTTAAAAATGGCCTCTGCTGTGTTTGGAGCAAAGCATGCCATTTCTGCACATACCCTACGATTTGCGAGCAACAACAAGAAATCATGAGCTACTTGTTCGGATCGGCTTAAGTTCCAGGGCGCTCCTCTCTTATTCGGGGGACACGGAGCAAACTTTATCAAGCTATGTGCCGAGCGTGCTAATTCATGCAGCGCAATTCTTAGCTCAGTATCACCATCATGGTGAATTGCTCGTTGGTAAAACCAAAAGAACCTTCGGCTGTTCCAACGTGAAAACTTCGGGGGCCTTATATACGAGACGAATACCCAGTAGAGTATTGCTAAAACGCATGGTGCAAGCAGGAAAGAGTCAATCAAAAGGCGGTCGTCCATCACAGGCAACAACGGCCAGCCGTTGTAGAACCACACCTCAGCTAGCAATTTTAGTACAAAAACTGCCACGAAGAGCCAGAAGCTAAGATGATAGACAGGTATTGGAGCGAGTGAGAGCCGCAATTTGTTTCTATAGTCCGATATGGTGTATATCACCAAAAGTAACGCAAGCGCAGATAGATAATCGGAAACGCCAAAAAGTGACCCTGAACTAGATGATCCGGCGGCAACCCAGCATACCTCAAACTCGTAGTATGCACCCTTTAAAAACTCTTTGCAGGTCTGCAATAGCCAACCCCTAATTGCTTAGAATGATTGTATGGCAAAATAACATATGTTTCTTCTGCACAACATGACATTTGTAGCGTTCCGTCGTTACGGTTCTCGTACTTAAACAAAGATGCTGCGCGATGGGCGAATGGCTGGTCTTGTGAAGCTGCACCGCAGCATCAGATCGGCCAGCAAAAGGCAAGTATGAACTGTCCGCTCGACTTTGCAAAGTGCACTATCTGCGCAGAGCTGACTTTGATGTTAAGCGCAGCGAATGTCCGGTTACCGCCGGAGTTCATGAAGACATTGCCCACTTCTGGTTGAGAGCGGTTGTCGTTCTCAACAGAATGAACCGCAGCGAAGTCCCTCGACGGAGATATCAAAAACCAAAACGCTGCGCCAACGACCAATATCTGTGCTGTGGCAGATGCGGTGCGACGTCTGATCGTTTGGCCAATCTCCGGAATTGGCCGCTTGCGGCTTTGAAAGACCCCCGAAACCCCCTCTCAAAAATGTACAAAATGGGTTTTGGCCGGTTTGAAACACCCCCAAAATGTACAATTTCGGCAAATCTTGCCGGGCGGGGGTGGCGTGGGGGTCAGGTCAGGGCCGAGCGTAGCCCCGCGCGAAGGGCATCCACGTCCGGCACGATCCGCATGAAGTCTTTCAGCGAGGCATCGGCAAAGCCTTCGTCGATGACATGGTTGAGAAGCTGCATGAGGGGCGCCCAGTAATCTTCTGTATTCAAAAGGAAAATGGGTTTCTGGTGTAGCCCCAGTTGGCGCCATGTCAGCACCTCGAAAAACTCGTCCAGCGACCCCGCGCCGCCCGGCAGCACCACGATCGCGTCCGAGTTCATGAACATCACTTTCTTGCGTTCATGCATGTTCTCGGTGACCACGAACCGGGTCAGGTCAATCTTTCCAACCTCTTGTTTTAAAAGGTGAATTGGGATCACGCCGAAAGTATCGCCCCCCTCCGCCTGGGCCGCCCGCGCGCAGGCCCCCATCAGCCCCACATCGCCCGCGCCATAGACCAGCTGCCACCCCTGCGCCGCCAGAATCCGCCCCGTATCAGTCGCAACCTCTTGATAAGAGGCGCTTTTCCCGTTGCGTGAGCCGCAAAAGACACAGACCGACGCTTGTTTCATGAAATAACCCCCGTGCTCACGACCTTGTTTTGACCGGTGATAACCTTTGTTGATATGCTCCGGCAACCGCGCTGCGCGACAAACCACCGTGGAAGGGTTACGAATGAGTAAACAAGCCGGCCTCACAAGCGGCCCTGTCCTGGGAGCGGCAGGAGTCGTGGCCGCTGTGGCGCTGGGTGCGGTCTTGTATACTGGGTTATATCTAACCGGTGTGATTGGCCCAACCGAGCAGGTCGTTCCAGAGGTCGGGACGCAGGCTGCGGCCACGCCGAATGCCGAGCCCGGGGTTGCGACGAACGAGGTTGTCGATGCGGTGACTGAGACCGGTATACCATTGCCCGACCCTCCCTCGATCGACACATTTCGACTGGATCCTGATGGTACGATGTTGGTGGCCGGGCAGGCGCATCCCGACTGGGAGACATCTGTTCTGGTCGATGGTGAAGTGCTGGAGCAGGTGGAACCGGATGGGCAGGGAAAGTTCGTTAGATTTCTGACCCTTGAGACCAGCGATCAACCCCGCATTCTGTCCTTGAAGATGAGCGATCAGGACAGTGGCCAGACCATCATGTCGACCGATGAGATCATCATCGCACCAGTGGCCGGCAACGCTGTTTCGTCAGAGGTCGCGGGTGGCGCAGCCCCGGATCCAGACGCCTCAAACACGATGGTTGCGGAAGTTCAACCTGAGGCCGATGCCAATACGGCGCAGGCGGTTCTGCTGGCTGATGAGGCCGGTGTCGAGGTGTTGCAACCTGCCATCTCTGCGGATCAGCCGCCCGAGGTGATGTCCTCGGTGGCGCTGGATGCGATTTCCTATTCGCCGGCGGGCGAGGTGCAACTGGCCGGGCGCGGGCAGGGCGATGGGTTCGTGCGGGTCTATCTGGACAATGCTCCGATCACCACCTTGCCGATTGAAGACGATGGCAACTGGCGCACGGATCTGCCCGCAGTGGACACGGGCGTCTACACCCTGCGGATTGACGAAGTTGACGGCGAGGGCAACGTGACCTCGCGGGTGGAAACCCCGTTCAAACGTGAAGACGAGGCGGTCATCGCCGAAAGCTCCACGCCCGAGACCCGTATCACGGCGGTCACGGTGCAACCCGGCTCAACGCTTTGGGCGATTTCGCGTGAACGGTATGGGGACGGCGTGCTTTATGTGCGGGTGTTCGAGGCAAATCGCGATCGTATTCGTGATCCTGACCTGATTTATCCCGGCCAAGTCTTTACCCTGCCTGAATAATCGCCGACAGGGCTGGCAATCCGGGCGTCGCGGCTCTATCTGTTGAGATCGTTCAAGAGATATCCCCCCTGATGCGCCGAAATACCATCACGACCACAGAAATGCCCGCCAGCGGGTGGAGCACGATGCGTCGCGTCGCGCCCTATCTGTGGCCTGCGGGGCAATGGGGCGTGAAGGCGCGCGTGGTGTTGGCGCTGACCATGCTGTTTGTTGCAAAACTGATCGCGGTCGGCACGCCGTTTTTCTACAAGGCCGCTGTGGATGCGCTGGCCGGGGACGCCCCGGATGCAGCCTGGATGCTGGGGGCGGGGGCCATCGGGCTGACCGTGGCCTATGGCATGGCGCGGCTGATGACCGTAGGTTTCCAACAGTTGCGTGATGCGCTGTTTGCGCCCGTGGCCCAGCGGGCCTTGCGCGCTTTGGCCTTGCAGACCTTTCAGCACATTCACCGCCTGTCGATGCGCTATCACATCACGCGCAAGACCGGGGGGCTGAGCCGCATTATCGAGCGTGGCGTGAAGGGCGTGGATTTCCTCTTGCGTTTCATGATCTTTTCGATCTTTCCGCTGATCCTGGAACTGGTGTTGATCGGCGGGGTGCTTTGGGCGTTTTTTGATGCGTCCTACCTGTTGGTCATCGTGGTGATGATCATCTTTTACGTCGCCTTCACCTTCAAGGTGACCGAATGGCGCGTGAAGCTGCGCAAAGAGATGAATGATCAGGACACCGATGCCAACCAAAAGGCCATCGACAGCCTGCTGAACTTTGAGACGGTCAAGTATTTCGGGGCCGAAACCCGTGAGGCGATGCGCTACGACGCGGCAATGGCCGGGTATGAACGCGCTGCACTCAAGACCTCGTACTCGTTGGCTTTTTTGAACTTTGGTCAGTCTTTCCTGATCACCGGCGGGTTGATCATCGTGATGGTCATGGCGGCGATGGGGGTACAGGCAGGTACCCTGACGGTGGGCGATTTCGTGCTGGTGAACGCATACATGATCCAGATCACCATGCCGCTGAATTTCCTTGGAACGGTTTACCGTGAAATCCGCCAGTCTCTGGTGGATATGGGTGAGATGTTCGGCCTGCTGGAACAACCCCCCGATGTGGTCGATGCGCCGGGCGCCAGGCCGCTGGTGGTGTCGGGCGGGACCGTGACGTTGGAGAATGTTCAATTTGGGTATGAAGATGAACGCCCGATCCTGAAAGGCATTTCGCTGGAGGTGCCTGCAGGACAGAGTGTGGCGATTGTAGGCCCGTCCGGGTCAGGCAAATCGACCATTGGGCGTTTGTTATTTCGGTTCTATGATGTGCAAAGCGGGCGGCTGACCATCGATGGACAGGACGTACGCGAGGTCACTCAGGACAGCCTGCATGACGCGATCGGTGTGGTGCCACAAGACACCGTGCTGTTCAACGACACGATCCGCTACAACATCGCCTATGGCCGCGATGGGGCGACGCAAGAGCAGGTCGAAGAAGCCGCTCGTGCGGCACAAATCCACGACTTTATCATGGGGTTGCCTGATGGCTATGACACCACCGTCGGCGAGCGGGGGTTGAAGCTGTCCGGTGGCGAAAAACAGCGTGTGGGTATTGCCCGCACCCTTCTGAAGGACCCGCCCATTCTGCTCTTGGACGAGGCCACAAGCGCCCTCGACAGTGAAACGGAAAGCGGGATCCAAGGCGCGCTGGCGCGGGCCGGACAGGGGCGCACCGTGGTGATGATCGCGCACCGTTTATCCACCGTGTCCGACGCGGATCAGATCATCGTGTTGGAAAATGGCGTGATTGCCGAGAAAGGCACCCATGCCGAGCTGTTGGAGCGACAGGGGCGTTACGCCAGCCTTTGGCAACGCCAGATGAGTGAAGAAGCCGCATAGCTCGCGACTGCCTTACTCGGCTGCACGCACCGGCTTGCCACCTTTGTCTTTACCCTCGCCCTTGTCGTCGGCTTCACCCCTGACCGCAGCATCGCTATCCGCGTTGAAGGTATCGCGCTGCGTGGTGCTGGTTTCGCCACGGGCCACGTCTGCCTGATCCACGGTCTCGTCCGTTTCGGCCGCTGCCAGCGCGGCTTCGCGTTCTCTCAACACGCGCTGAAGATCCGCCAACTCCTGGGCATCGCTGACGTCTTCGCCGTAGCCCTCTGAGGCGTCCGGCCACAGCAGTTCGGGTGCGGGCATCCGTTTGGCGGCGCGCGCTAGCGCCCAGTCCTGCGCTGCGCGACTGCTGCGGCCCATGGACATGGCGGCCAACGCGCGGCTGATCCACATGACATAGGTGCCGATCCAGATGCGCAACGCCAGCATGGACGGTGTGAAGATCAACGTAAGCACAGTGGCGATGCCCAGCCCGAACACCACCGCCGTGGCCAGCTGTTTCCACCAAAGGGCGGTGGGGCTGTCAAACGTATAGCCGCCATTCACGAAATCCAGGCTGAGGCCGAACATCATCGGGGCCAGACCGGCCATGGTGGTGATCGTGGTCAGCAGAACGGGCCGGATGCGCGCCTCGGCGGTGCGGGTAATGGCCTCGATCCGGGGCATGTAACGGCTGTAATCCTGATAGGTGTCGATCAGAACAATGTTGTTGTTCACCACGATCCCGGCCAGGGCCACGATCCCGGTTCCGGTCATGATGATCGAAAATGGCTGGTTCATGACCATCATTCCGATCAGCACGCCGGTGGTGGACAGAACCACTGCCAGCAGCACCAGAACCGCGTTATAGACCGAGTTGAACTGCGCCAGCAGGATGATGAACATCAACCCCAACGCGCCCAGAAAGGCGCTTTGCAGGAAGGCCCCGGATTCTTCTTGGTCTTCGGCGTCGCCGGTCCACTCGTATTCCAGTCCGGGGGGCAGCGCGCCGCCTTCGATCCAGGCCGTCAGGGTCTCGATCCGTTCATTTGCGTTGATCGGCACGATGGTTTCATTGCCGTTCTCATCCGTCACGGTTTTGGTCTGACCATCCGCAACCCCGGCCTTGATGTCGAAAAAGCGGGTTTGCGCGATGCGGTCGATCTGCCCCAGCTTGGCAACAGGTTTGCGCGAGATGAAGTTGGACAGCGGCACCAGCCCTTCGGTGGTGCGGATTTTAAGGGTGTCGAGCGTGGACAGCACCCGGTCCTCCTCGGGCAGGCGCACGCGGATGTCGATTTCTTCATCCGAACTGTCCACACGCATCGTGTCCAGCAAGACGCCGCGCGTGACCAGTTGCACCATGGCGCCGACCTTGGCCACATCTGCCCCGTATCGCCCGGCTTTTTCCACATCGACATCAATCTGCCAGTCGATGCCGGGCAGGGGCAGGGTATCTTCGACCAGGATCAGGCCTTCGGTGTCTTCAAACTTGTCGCGCGCCATTTGGGTAAAGGCTTGCAACGCCTCCCAATCATCGCCTTTGACCCGCAGGTGCACTGGCTTGGCCGAGGCAGGACCGCGCTCAAGCGCGATGATCTCGATCTCGATGCCGGGGATTTTTTCCAGCTCGGCGGTGAGCTGGTTCATCGTCAGATCACCGTCTGCGGCGGGATCCGTGACCTGCCGGGTCACCTTGTAGTCGATAAACGGAATAGTGAACCACGTCTCACGCGCCTTGGGCCGTTCTTCCCAGCGGGTGATCTCAAGCTGGACCTGCCCAACCGTATCCAGCGGGGGCATCGCCCCACCGGTATTGTTGTTCAGTCCGCTTTCCCCGGCAAATGCAAAGGCGCTGCGCACGTTGGGGTGCTGCATCACCACGTCCTCGACCTGCTGGACCAGATCGTCCTTCTGGTCGAGGGACAGGTTGCCCCGGGCACGTACATAGACGATGGCGTTCTCGGGTTCGGATTCCACGAAGAACTCCACGCCACGATTGTTGCCGATATAGAATACCAGCACCGATCCGACGAGCACGAAGATCATGCAGAAAGAGAGCAATGGCGCGATCGGGTTGGCGGCGATCAGGTGGATGAACGCGCCAAAGCGCGAGCGCCGATAGCCCGCTTCGACGCGGTTCGCCCGGCCGTTTTTCAGCTGTCCCGAGATGTAGATGCCAATGACGCCAATGACGGCGATAATCGCGAGCGTGCCAAGGCCGGTTCCCGATCCTGCCAGAACGCCAATGGCCGCGCCAAGGAAGATGTAAGAGGTCAGGTGCGGGATCTGTGGCAACTGTCCGCGAACGCGGGTGTCTATCCATTCCATGAACACGCCGATGCGTGGTTTCAGCGCCAGCACACCAAGCAGCAAGGCGATAACGCTGGCCACGCCGATGGCTGCGACTACCGCAAGCGCGACAGCCAGTGCAAAAACCGACACGAGGATCGGCATCACCGAGCCGAAGATGTTGCCCATATCCATGCGCCCGAACAGGCCGAGCAGTTGCATCTGCAACACCGGAGCAAGGGCTTGGGCCAGCAGGAAGCCACCGATTGTCACCGGGAACAACAGCACATGCCACAGCCAATACCCTTCTGCGATCTGCGTGGTGCGGGTATTGAACCAGCGTTCCAGGCGTCCGGTTACCCCGCCCATCACCGGGAGATAGACCAGAGCGACCAGCAGCGAGGCAGACAGAACAAAGATCAATGTGACTGGCAGCATGCCCATGAACTGCCCCGGCACACCGGGCCAGAACAGCATCGGGAGGAAGGCGCAGAGCGTTGTCGCGGTCGAACTGACCACCGGCCAGAACATCCGCTTGGCTGCGGCCACATAGGCATGCATCGGGCCTTCGCCGCGGGCAATGCGTTTGTCGGCGTATTCCACTACCACGATGGCGCCATCCACCAGCATCCCCACGGCCAGGATCAGACCAAACATCACGATGTTGGAAATGGTGATGCCCATGACGGCCAGCAGGGCAAAGCACAGCAGGAACGAGGTCGGAATGGCAAAGCCGACCAACAGGGCCGGGCGGATGCCAAGCGCGGCAAGAACCACGATCATCACCAGCGCAATCGCTGTCAGGACCGAGCTTTCCAACTGGCTGACCATCGAGGCGACGGGGCGGGATTGGTCGTTCGAGGTGCCGACGGTCACGGCATTGCGCAACTCTTCCGGCCAGGTGGCCACTTCTTTATCGACGGTTTCGCGCACCAGCGCCACGGTGTCGATAATGTTAAAGCCCTTCCGTTTGACCACCTGCAGCGCCACGGTGGTTTCACTGTTGAAACGGGCGGTGCCCAGACGATCCTCGAATGTCAGGGTGATCTTGGCCAGATCACCCAGGGTGACCACGCGATCGCCGTTGATTTTGACGGGCAGGTCATAGATGTCTTGCGGTTCGTCGAAGGAGGACGGGATCTTGACAGCAAATGTGCCCTGCGCGGTGTCGACCTCACCGGCGGCGATTAACTGGTTGTTGTTTTGCACAACGGTGATCAGTTCAAGGGCCGTTACGTTGTAGGATTCAAGGCGGACCGGGTCGATCACCACCTCGATCATCTCGTCGCGATTGCCCGCGATTCCAGCCTCCAAAACCGGCTCTAACGTTTCAAGGCGGTCCTGCAAATCCTTGGCCAGCCGCGCCATGGTGCGTTCGGGCACCTGGCCGGACAGGTTGACGATCAGAATGGGGAATTCGCTGAAATTGATCTCGGTGATCTTGTATTTCTCGGCCCCGTCCGGGAATAGCGCCTCTGCGGCACTCATAGCGTCGCGGACATCGGCAATGATCTTGGTCTTGTCCCAGCCGAATTCGAACTCCAGCGCCACACCGGCATAGCTTTCGGCGGCGGTGCCTGTCATGGTTTTTAGGCCATCCAGATCGGCCAGTTCGGTTTCCATCACCTTGACCAGCAATTTCTCGCTGTCTTCGGCGGAAATGCCCGGGAACACGGTTGATACGAACAGGGCAGGGATCTCGATATCCGGCTCACCCTCTTTGGGCAGGCCAACATACGAGAGGCTGCCTGCCAGAAGTGACAGGATGATAAAGGCAATCACCATCCGCGCGCGGCTGGCGGCCCAATCAACCAGGCCGGTCATTTCGGCGGCTCCTGATAGCTGGCGTTCACTTGCACGCCGTCAGTCACATATTCCTGTCCGATCACGATCACGTTGGCCTGATCGGGTAACCCGTCAAGCCAGATGCCGTTGGGTGTATCGCGCAGTAAGGTCACAGGCAGAAAGGTCACGCGGCTGTCCTCGGCCACGAGGCGCACGCCCAACACACCGGCATCATCCAGCGTCAGCGCGGATTGCGGGACAAGATGTGCCTGGCGTCCCTCGGCGTCGATCACGATTTCGGCGGTTTGCCCGTCACGCAGTATCAGATCGCCATTGGGCACTTCGATTTCGACCCGGAAGGTGCGGGTGGAGGGGTCTGCAGCACGGGACAGAAATGTCACCTTGCCCTCGACGCGATCACCGGAGGCCAGCTCGGCGCCCGCCTGGGCACCCAGTTCAACCTGGGCCACGGCGGTTTCGGGAACAAACCCTACTAGCATCATCGGATCCAGCTGGATCACGGTCGCGCATTCATCACCAGGTTGCAGCAGACTGCCCAACTCGGCCGTGTCGGTTTCCAACAGGCCAGCAAAGGGAGCCGCGATGGTCAGGCGGTCGATCTCTTTCTCGGCAGCGGCCACGGTGGCGCGCGCGCTTTCGACACCGGCCTTGGCGGCTTCGATCCCGGCGGCCACGCTTTCCAGGCCGGAGGCGGCGGATTTCAGCCCGGCCTCGGCACTGACGATCGAGGCTTCGGCACCCCGCACGGCGGCTTCGGTGCTGGCCACCCGGGTTTCCGAGGCAAAACCACCCTCGCTGAGGCGGGTAGCGGCATTGGCGTTAATCATCGCCTCTTCTAGTCTCGCTTTGGATTCGATCACCCGTGCGCGGGCTTCTTCAACGCGGGCTTCGGCCTCGGGCACTGCCGCCTCGGCTTCGGGCACACGGGATCGGGCTTCGGCCAGGCGGGCCTCGGCTTCGGCCAGAACAGCCACGCGAACGCCTGGTTCCAGTTCGCACAGAAGATCGCCAGCCTCGACAAATGTCCCTTTGCGCAAGGGGTCAGACAGGACCAGCCCCGAGGTTTCGGCACGTAGCATAACCTGGCGAAATGCCTCGGTCTGGCCGCGCAGCACCACAGCGCTGTCAATTGGGCGTGCCGATGACTTCAGAGCCACCACACCGACTGGGCGATCCACCTCGGCAGGGTCGTCTGCTTCCGGTGTCACCTCGGTTTCGGCGACCGGCGCCCCGCCATCGCGGGCAAACATCGCTGTCAGCGCGTCGCGCTCGAAGATAAACACGTAGATCATTGCCATAACCGCGATCGCGGCAACGATGGGAAACAAACGCATCTGGGGTCCCTTTTGGGTCTTGGTCCGTGGAAGTTTAAGCAAACCGGCCTTCGTACTCAATTTACAAAGACTGATACGCTGAACTAACCAGTTTAGATTACTCTTTTCAAGACCCTGCTGCAAGTTGTCTGTGGTTGGGGCACGAGTGGCCCTTGGCAGGGCGGGGGCTTCGGGGTAAGACAGGCGAAATAATCACCGGGGTCCATCGTGAGCGACACTGACAGTTTCATCGACGAAGTTACCGAAGAAGTCCGCCGCGACCGTCTTTTTGGTCTGATGCGCCGTTATGGCTGGATCGCTGTGCTTGCGGTTCTTTTGCTTGTGGGCGGGGCAGCCTGGAACGAGTGGCGCAAGGCGCAGGAGCGCAGTGCTGCCGAGGCGCTGGGCGATTCTGTTCTGGCCGCATTACAACAAGACGAGCAGGCCGCCCGGGCCGAGGCGTTGGCCGCCATTGAAGCGCCCAACGCGTCCAGTCAGGCAATGATTGACTTGCTGGCCGCGGCTGAACAGGAACAAAACAACCCTGCGGCGGCGGCAGAGCGCCTGATCGCTCTGGCTGACAATTCCGGTGCGAAACTGGTTTATCGTCAGATAGCCACGCTGAAGGCGACGGCCATGCCAGATTCGGGGCTGAGCGAAGAAGATCGCCGTACCCGGCTTGAAGGGTTGGCACTTTCGGGGGGGCTGACCGGTTTGTTGGCCGAAGAACAGCTGGCGTGGCTGGATGTTGAAACCGGCCAGACCGAGGCCGCGCTGGAGCGGATGCAGGGTATCGCGGTGAATGCGAGTGCGACACCGGGCTTGCGCCAGAGAGCATCACAAGTGATTGTGGCGTTGGGTGGCACGCTGCCTGAAGATGCGGACAGCGCAGAAGAGTAGAAGACTGTCGGGAAACCGACAGGTGCAAACGGGGGCAAGAGCATTGAAACCGATCGGAGCATTTCTGGGGCTGGCCGCGATTTTGGCCCTGACCGCCTGTGGAGAGGATGAGGTGATCCTGCCCGGTGAGCGCGAGGATATCCGTGCTGTTCTGTCAGAGGATGGCACCCCGCTTGAAACCGAGACCGCCGCGGGAAACCAGACGCGCGCCGTGTCCCTGGCTGCCGCGACCAGCAACGCAAGCTGGCGCCAGAGCATCGCCTCACCCGCGACCCGCACCGCGCACCCCGCACTGTCGTCTAATCCAAGATTGGCCTGGTCGGTGAATATCGGGGCAGGCGACGGGCGCAAGAACCGCATCACGGCGGATCCTGTGGTGGCTGATGGCCGCGTCTTTACTCTGGATTCCGAGGCCCGGGTCAGTGCGGTGTCGACCAACGGCCAACTGCTTTGGACGAAGGACCTTGTACCCAGCAATGACAGCGCCAACGAGGCTAGTGGCGGTGGACTGGCCTATGACGAGGGCAAGCTGTTTATCTCGTCCGGCTTTGGCTTGATGACGGCCCTCAACGCTGAAACCGGGGCCGAGATTTGGCAGCAGAATCTGCGCGCCACCGGGTCGGGCGATCCGACGGTGCGCGATGGTCTGGTCTATCTGGTGGCGGGCGACGACGTGGCCTGGGCGCTGGAAACCGACACGGGCCGCATTGCGTGGCGTTTGTCCGCCAGCCCCGATATCAAGAATGTCATGGGTGGTCCCGCGCCTGCGGTGACGGACAAATACGCGGTTTTCGCCTTTGGCTCTGGCGAGGTACAGGGAGCGTTCCGCAAAGGCGGTCTGCGCCTTTGGGACAGTCAGGTGGCCGGACAGCGCAAAGGGTTCTCAAGTGCGCGCATTGGCGACATCACCAGCGACCCCATCGTGGTCGGCGATCGGATTTATGTGGGCTCTCATTCGGGCCGCACCGTGGCGCTAAATCTTGGCAATGGTGAACGGATATGGACGGCCAATGATGGCCCGCTGAACACGATATGGCCAACCAACGACTCGGTCTTTTTCGTCACGGATCGCAACGAACTGGTGCGTCTGGATGCCGAAGACGGAAGCCGCATCTGGGCCAATACACTTCCCTTCTTTACCCAGAACCGCCCGCGTAAACAGTCCGAGATTTTCGGCCATCACGGGCCGATCATCGCCGGGAGCAACCTGATCGTGGCCTCAAATGACGGGTTGATGCGGCTGTTCGATCCGGCCAGCGGGACCTTGCGGGGGACCGTTGATATTCCCGGTGGGGCCACGACCAACCCTGTTGTGGCTGGCAACACGCTTTACCTGGTGTCGACCAAGGGGCAATTGCTGGCTTTCCGATAGGCGAGCGATACTGTATCAGGGCCGCTTGATCGCGCCTGAGGACCAAGACATGAGTTTCACATTAGCCATCGTGGGCCGCCCGAACGTGGGTAAATCCACGCTGTTCAACCGCCTTGTGGGCAAACGCATCGCATTGGTCGATGACCAGCCGGGCGTCACGCGTGATCTGCGTGAGGGCGAGGGCAAGCTGGGCGATTTGCGCTTCACGGTGATTGACACCGCCGGGCTGGAAGAGGCCACGGATGCCTCGCTTCAGGGGCGGATGCGCAAACTCACCGAGCGGGCCGTGGATATGGCCGATATCTGCCTGTTCATGATTGATGCGCGCACGGGCGTCACCCCGACCGATCAGATCTTTGCCGATATCCTGCGCAAGCGGTCCGAACATGTGATTCTTGCAGCCAACAAGGCCGAGGGGAATGCAGCGGATGCGGGCGTGATTGAGGCCTATAGCCTTGGTCTGGGTGAGCCGATCCGCATGTCGGCAGAGCATAACGAGGGGCTGAATGATCTTTACAGCCAGTTGATGCCGCTGGCCGATGACTATGCCAAGCGCGCCGCTGCCGAGGCGCCGGAGACCGATATCACCATTGAAGATGGCGAAGATATCGAGGGGCTGACCTATCGCCAGCCGACCGCCGCACGCCCGTTGCAAGTGGCTGTGGTGGGACGCCCCAATGCGGGGAAATCGACACTGATCAACAAGATCCTTGGTGAAGACCGTCTGCTGACGGGTCCCGAGGCCGGGATCACCCGCGATGCGATATCGTTGTCGATGGACTGGGATGGTCTGCCGGTGCGGATTTTTGATACAGCGGGGATGCGCAAAAAGGCAAAGGTGCAGGACAAGCTTGAGAAACTGTCGGTGGGCGACGGACTGCGCGCTGTGAAATTCGCCGAGGTCGTGGTGGTTCTGCTGGATGCCGCCATTCCGTTCGAGCAACAGGATTTGCGCATTGCTGACCTGGCCGAGCGCGAAGGGCGTGCCGTGGTCGTGGCGGTCAACAAATGGGATGTCGAGGACAATAAACAGGAAAAGCTGCGCGATCTGCGCGAGGCGTTTGAGCGGTTGCTGCCGCAGTTGCGCGGTGCGCCACTGATCACTGTCTCGGCCAAGACGGGCCGGGGATTGGATCGTCTGCGCGCCGCTGTTGAACGCGCCTACGAGGTCTGGAACCGCCGGGTATCGACCGCGCATCTGAACCGCTGGCTGGCGGGTATGCTTGAGGCGCACCCACCCCCGGCGCCGGGCGGTAAACGCATCAAGCTGCGCTATATGACCCAGGCCAAGACGCGGCCCCCCGGGTTCGTGGTCATGTGCTCGAACCCGGAAAAGATGGCAGAAAGCTATTCGCGATATCTGGTCAACGGGTTGCGCGAGGATTTCGATATGCCGGGCACGCCGATCCGTCTCTATATGCGTTCGCAAGCAGACAAGAACCCCTATAAGGGGCGCAAGAAATCAACGCCATCGCGCCTGCGCAAGCACCTGTCCGGGAAACCGCCGGCTAAGTAGCGCGGGTTTTCAGAGCGGTGAAGGCAAGGGCTGCGATGCCTGCCAGGCTGAGGCCCAGAACAGGTATATTCAGCGGATCGAGATTGGTTACGACAACCGCGACCAGAGCCCAGATCACAGCGGCGGAGTATTCCGGTGTGTCAGGGCGCAGCCGCTGAACGGCCGAGGCAATCATCAGCCCAAGACCCAGCGTCAGGATGGCCGCTGTGGTTTGCCCGACGATGCCATGCCCGGCCAGCATCAAGGCCAGCGCCACGGCGCTCGCTGCGGTTAGCCACCCGGCATAAAGCGCGATCGGCGTGCGCAGCCATATGCGGTCACGCGTGCCGGCGTTCAGCAACGCCCAGATCGCCGTGATCAGCATCAACCAGATCAGCACCGTGGCCCAGAAAGGGGAAAGCTGTGCCACCGGTATCCATGCTGCGCCCAACACCATGCTGATGATCAACGACCAGCGATGCCGGTCCCAGTCTGCATGATCGGCCCGGTTCAGCAGGCCAAACCCGGTGCCAAGCAACAACATCAGATAGATCAGCCCCCAGATGGAAAAGGCATAACCAGCGGGCTGGGCCGGGGCGTCAACTTGTGGGATCGGGAATTGATCGGCACGAAACCCGTTGAACCCCGGGCTTAGAAACGGGGACATCACAAAGGCGACGGCGGCGGAGAGGGCCAGAATGGCTTTCATTCGTTCCATGCGCGATAACTGGCTCATTCAGTGCCCCTGTCAATGGTCAGAATGCTTGCCCCAACGTCAGGGCTGCGCCTATGCTGGGTGCCAGATTTTAAGTGAGTTATTTTGAGGCCCGTTATGAAGCGCATAGCGATTTTTTGCGACGGTACATGGAACCGACTGTCTGCGCCCAATGCCACCCATGTGGCGCGGCTGGCACGCGCGGTCACACCCTCGGCCACGGATGGGCGCACACAGCTTGTCTATTACCAACAGGGTGTCGGCACCGGCCGGGGCACCAATGCCGTGGCGCGCAAGATGGACAAATGGTTGGGCGGGGCCCTGGGATGGGGGTTGGATGACAACATCATCGAGGCTTTTCGCAACCTGATATTCTGGTATGAACCCGGGGATCAGATTTTCATCTTTGGCTTTTCACGCGGGGCTTACACGGCGCGGTCACTGGCCGGGTTGATCCGAACTGCCGGTATTCCCCCGCGGGGACATCTGGATCGGTTGCAGGAGGCCGTCGATCTCTATCGGGCGCGCGGCGAAGATACCCACCCTGATGGTGATGCGGCGCGCGACTTTCGCCGCACATTTGCGCCCCTGACAGCCACCAGCCAAACCGACCTCGAATGGCGTCGCAGCCAGGGAGACGAGGACAGTTTCTTTTTGCAACTGGCCTATCTTGGCCTTTGGGACACGGTCGGTGCACTGGGATTGCCGGGGGTTTTTGGACAAATCTCGAAGCTGGTAAATAAGAAATATGCATTCCATGACACGGCTTTGTCGCGCTCGGTGCGTTCGGCGCGCCATGCCGTGGCGATAGATGAGCGGCGACGGTTCTATCCGCCCAGCCTGTGGAGCAATCTGGACGATCTGAACGGCCCCGAAGTGACAGGGGCGCAACGCCCCTATTTGCAACAGTGGTTCCCGGGTGTGCACAGCGTGCTGGGCGGCAGCGGCGTGGTGCCGAAATTGTCGGCCTTTACTGCCGACTGGGTGGTTGAAGGTGCGCGCGATCGGTTGCTGGAGTTTGACCGCGTGATGCTGCAGGAGATTGTTGGCGGGCAGGATGCCGAGGCTGACGCGGGCGCAATGGTGCAGCAGGCGAGTCTTGGCAATCTTGGCGGTCTGTGGCTTTCGGACCGTGAGGGTCCCGACCATGTGAGCGATCTGTCCGAAGCGGCAAAAGAACGTGTGGAAAAGCGCCCCGATTATCGCCCTGGCGCCTTGGACAAGGTCATCGGGCAACTATAGCCGTGCTGCGGGTTTTTGCCATTTTCGGGTCGTTGAAACCGCTGGTCTTGCAATCATTGGGTCAATTGCCACATGCAGTTACGGAGCGCCGTTTATGGGCGGCCAGATCATTATGACATATTGATTGTTTTGACGGGGGCACGGTGGATATCCGAGAATTTACAAAAGCCTATACCGAGAAAAGCGATCTGCGTGGGGCGCTCAGCCTGCTTGGCACACTGGCGGTCTACGCAACCGCGCTGGTCCTGGGTGTGCTGTTTGCAGGACAGCTGTGGCTGGCGGTCCCTCTGATCGTTTTGTTGGTTTTTGCGTCGGTGCGTTTGTACGTGCTGCAGCATGATTGCGGTCATGCCTCGCTGTTTCGCACGCGTGTTTTGAACGACTGGGCGGGGTATCTTCTGTCGGTGTTCTCGCTGACGCCCTACCGGGTGATGCAGCACAATCACAACCTGCATCATGCCTATCTGAGCAATCTCGATCACCGCGAGACGACCGAGGTCTACACGATGACACTGGCCGAATGGCAGGCGGCGCCGTTTGGCCGACGGCTTTGGTATCGGCTTTATCGCAACCCGGTATTGATGCTGGGCCTGGGCGGGATCTACGCCTATTTTATTGCTCATCGCTGGCCCCGGAACACGAGCCGCGTTGGCATGCTGGGGGTGGCCCTGCATAATCTGGTGCTTGCCGCGTATCTTTTGTTGATCTGGGCCACGCTGGGGATGCCAGGGTTGGTTGTGCTGGGGGTTAGCGCCGTTCTGGCCGGTGGCATCGGTGTGTTCCTCGTCTACCTGCAGCACAATTTCGAAGACACATACTGGGATCGCAAACCCGATCTGGATTTCCGCAAGGCGACGCTGGAAGGGTCAAGCTCGCTCGATCTGGGCTGGTGGTGGGATCTGGGGACAGGTAACATCGCCTATCACGACCTGCATCATTTCAACCCGTCGATCCCGTCTTATCATCTGCGCCGGTGTCAGGCCGATCTGCCCGATGCGTTGAAGCGTCATGACGTGATCCGCTGGCCCGAGGCGCTGGCCAGTTTCCGATTGAAACTGTGGGACGAAGAAGCAGAAAAGCTGGTTCCGTTTCCAAACTCTGCGAAGGCCAAGGTGGGGGCGGTGCAGTCAAATGCATGAGGTTTCCGTGCCAAAGCGTGAAGCCGTCTTTTTTGGGGCAAAGCCGCTGATCGGGGCCTGTGCCATGCACCATAATGCACTTACAGAATACCGCTGACGCAGTCGGACCGCAGGAAATCTACTGCAGTATCGAACGAATTAAGCTACGATTGGCAAGTCTGACCAAGTTTCAGGGGGGGGAACACATGGCGACTTTTATCGTAACTGGAAACTACACTGCCCAAGCGGTTCAGGGTATGATTGCCAATCCATCGGATCGGGCCGCCGCTGTAAAGCCGTTGGTTGAGGCCGCAGGCGGCGAGATGCTGTCCTATTATGCGACAACCGGCGAGACCGATTTTCTGATGATCTGCGAGGCCAGTGATGGGGAAGATATCCTTCCCGCTTTGATGGTCGCTGGTGCGTCTGGTACAGTGTCCAATTTGAAAACGGTTCGAGCTTACTCCAGCGCGGATTTCACGGCCGCGCAGAAGAAAGCTGGCGGGATCGCTGCAAAGTTCAGCCCGGCTGGCTAAGGCCGTTGCCCGGCGTCGAGAGATCACCGCCGGAACCGTGTTAACATGTTTTTGTGTGGTGGGCGTGATCCGCTTCACAGATGCTGGTTTGTATCATGGCGCTGGCTTAAACACTGGCGCAACGCATGTGTGTGTATTGACGCGTCAGGAAGCGTCACGCCTTTGACCAGTGACATCGGATACGGGGGCTGCGTACAGTGCTCATGTCCTGCAGGGACATCCGCCAAAAGCTGCTATCCAGATATTTTGGCGGCGTGCTTTAAAACGAGCAAGCCGATAGCGTGGCTGATCCGAACTGCCTAAGGACCGTCCGGGTCACACAGCGGAGGCTCGGACCTGCTTGTCAGGCCAGCGTGCCGTCTGCCTCCAGCCGTGTCTTGCCACGCAGATGAGGGTGCAGCACCTCGGGCAAGGCGACCGACCCATCCGCCTGCTGGCCGTTTTCCAGCACCGCGATCAGGCAACGCCCGACGGCCAGGCCGGACCCGTTCAGAGTATGCACAAACTGAGGTTTGCCGCCGTCCACAGGTTTGAACCTTGCATTCATGCGCCGGGCCTGAAAATCACCGCATACCGAGCAGGAACTGATCTCGCGATAAGTACTCTGCCCAGGCAACCAGACCTCGATATCGTGGGTCTTGCGCGCGCCAAAACCCATGTCGCCGGTGCACAGCACCACGGTGCGGTAGGGCAGGCCGAGTTTCTCAAGGATACCCTGCGCGCAGGCGGTCATCCGGTCGAGTTCTTCAAGGGATTTATCGGGATGGGTGATCGACACCATCTCGACCTTCTCAAACTGGTGCTGGCGCAGCATGCCTGCGGTATCGCGCCCTGCGCTGCCAGCCTCGGAGCGGAAACATTGCGTGTGTGCCACATAGCGGCGCGGCAGATAGCCCTCATCCACGGTGGCGTTATTGACGATATTGGTCAGAGTCACCTCGGCGGTGGGCACCAGCCACCAGCCATTGGTGGTCTGATAGCTGTCTTCACCGAACTTCGGCAGCTGTCCGGTGCCTTCCATCATTTCGGGGCGCACCAGAACCGGGGTCCATGTCTCGGTCAGACCGTTTTCCTCGACATGGGTGTCGATCATGAACTGGGCGAGGGCGCGGTGAATGCGCGCGACCGATCCAGACAGCACCACAAAGCGGCTGCCCGAGAGTTTGGCGGCAGTTTCAAAATCCATGCCGGGTTTTACACCGTCGAGCTCGAAATGCTCTTTCGGGGCGAAGTTCAGCTCACGCGGGGTGCCCCAGCGGTGGATTTCGACATTGTCGTCTTCGTCCTCGCCGTCGGGCACCTCGGCGAAGGGCAGGTTGGGAATGCCCATCATCATCGCGGTCAGCTGCGCGTCCAGCTCTTTCGCTTCGCCCTGCATGGCGGCCACTTCGGTCTTCTTCTCACCGACCAGCGCGCGCAGGCGCTCAAACTCGGCCTCGTCGCCCCTGGCCTTGGCGGCGCCGACCTCCTTGGAGGCCTTATTCTGCTCGGCCTGCGCGGTCTCGGCGGCATGAATGCGGGCGCGCCGCGCCTCGTCCAGCTCCAACACCTGCGAGGACACACCCGACAGCCCACGTTTGGCCAAAGCGGCGTCAAAAGCAGCGGGGTTTTCGCGGATGGCGCGGATGTCATGCATCGGATCGGTCCTTCTGGGGTTGAGTCGTCTGAGGCGTGTTTAACAAGGAATGGTTAAGGGGATACAGCCGTTTATCTCACTCCACGATTCTTCGCCAAGCCAGAGTCACAGATAAGCGGTGTATTAAGCCGTTTCCCGCCTTGCAAATATTGCGTCCGGTCCTTAGGTTCCCAGCGAATTCGCAGAGGGGTTTCCCCTGCTACTTTTAGAGGACGCGCACGACATGGAAGCCTTTGCTCAGTTTATCCCCCTGATCCTGATTTTCGCCATTATGTGGTTCCTGCTGATCCGCCCGCAGCAGAAGAAGGTCAAAGAGCATCAGGCTATGGTGGCCGCGCTGCGCCGGGGGGATCAGGTGGTCACCCAAGGCGGGCTGATCGGCAAGGTCAGTAAGGTCAAGGATGACAATGAAATCGAGGTGGAGCTGGCCACGGATGTGAAGGTGCGTGTTGTCAAAAGCACCGTTGCCCAGGTTCTGAACAAGACCGAACCTGCCGAGGGTTAAACCCGCCACACTTATCCTTATCCTTTTGAAAAGGCTTCAGAATGCTTCAGATTGATCTTTGGAAGCGCGTGGTGATCTGGGGCGTTGTGGCCCTTGGGCTTTTGCTGGCGTCGCCCAACGCGTTTTACAGCAATGTTGAGAAGCATAATGATGCCGCCGCCGCCATCGAGGCGGGGTCGACCGCCGGGGGATTGGTTGAGGATCTGGCACTTTGGCCCAACTGGATGCCCTCGGGATTGGTCAATCTAGGGCTTGATCTGCGCGGCGGGGCGCATTTGCTGGCCGAGGTCAAAGTTGAGGAAGTGTACCAGGCGCGGGTGGAAGGCATGTGGCCGGAAATCCGCGATATGCTGCGTGAAGAACGTGGCACCGTCGGTCCGATCCGCCTGCAGCAGAGCGATCAGGCCGATTTGCGCATCCGGCTGGTCGAGAAACCCGATCAGGTCGACTATGCCGCCGGGCTTGTGCGCGGGCTTGCGCGGCCCGTGGTCAGCCTGACCGGGGCAGGGGCCAGCGATATCGAGGTGCGCACCGAGGGCGATGAGATCATCGTGACGCTGAGCGAGGCCGAGAAACTGGCCACGGATGAGCGGACAGTGCGCCAGGCGTTGGAGATCATCCGTAACCGGATTGACGAGGTGGGCACCCGCGAGCCAACCATTCAGCGTCAGGGGGCGGACCGTATTCTGATCCAGGTGCCGGGCATTGGCAGTGCGGCCGAATTGAAAGCGATTATCGGCACCACCGCGCAGCTGACCTTCCAGCCAGTGGTTGGGCGGGCGTCCAGCCTGGATGACAGGGCCGGGGCCGGAAACGAAATCCTGCCATCCGTAGATGAAGAGGGCGTCTTTTACATTCTGGAGCGTGCCCCGGTTGTGACCGGTGAAGAACTGGTCGATGCACAGCCTGACTTCGATCAGAACGGTCGTCCGGCGGTCTCGTTCCGGTTCAACCCAACGGGCGCGCGGAAGTTTGGCGATTACACCGCGGCCAATATCGGATCGCCCTTTGCCATTGTGTTGGACGGCAAGGTCATCAGTGCCCCCGTGATCCAAAGCCATATTCCGGGGGGTTCTGGGATTATCACTGGCAATTTCACGGTTGAGGAAAGCACCAATCTGGCCGTGTTGTTGAGGGCCGGGGCTTTGCCTGCGGGGCTTGAGTTCCTGGAAGAACGCACCATTGGCCCGGAGTTGGGTGCCGATAGCATCGCGGCGGGACAGATTGCTTGTATCGTGGCCTTCGTGCTGGTTCTGGTCTTCATGTTCCTCAGTTATGGAACCTTCGGGATATTCGCCAATATCGCATTGATCATCAACGTGGGCCTGATTTTCGGCCTGTTGAGCCTGATTGGTGCCACGCTGACCCTGCCGGGGATCGCGGGGATCGTGTTGACCATCGGGATGGCGGTGGATGCCAACGTTCTGGTGTTCGAGCGCATAAAGGAAGAGATGAAATCGGCCAAGGGGCCGGCGCGGGCGATTGAGCTTGGCTATGAGAAGGCGTTGAGCGCGATCACGGATGCCAACATAACCACCTTCATCACTGCCGTGATCCTTTATGCCATGGGATCGGGGCCGGTGCGTGGATTTGCGATCACGCTGGGTCTGGGCATCATCACCTCGGTGTTCACGGCGATCTTTGTCACCCGCCTTCTGGTGGTTATCTGGTACGAACGTAAACGCCCCAAAACTGTGTTGCAGGGTCGTGCATTGCGTCTTGTGCCCAAGGATACCAAGTGGGATTTCTTCCGCCGTTGGCGCGCATGGCTGGGGATTTCGGGTGTTCTGATCATGGTCGCTTTCGGGTCGTTCCTGTTGCAGGGGCTGAACTTTGGTATTGACTTCCGGGGCGGCACGACCATCCGAACAGAAAGCACCGAGCCCATCGATATCGGGCAATATCGGGCCTCGATAGAACCCCTGCAATTGGGCGATGTCAGCATCACCGAGGTGTTTGACCCCACCTTTGGCCCGGATGAAAACGTCGCCATGATCCGTATTCAGGCCCAAGAGGGCGAGGAAAGCGTGTCCAATGAGGTGATTCAACAGGTGGAGTCCGTCATGCAAGAGGCGGTGCCAGACCTGAAATTCACCGCCGTGGAAAGTGTGGGCCCGAAGGTGTCGGGAGAATTGATCACGACGGCGGCGATTGCCGTGGCCTTGGCCATTGGCGCGGTGCTGATCTACATCTGGTTGCGGTTTGAATGGCAATTTGCGGTGGGCGCGGTGGTCGCCCTCGTTCACGACGTTGTTCTGACCATCGGGATATTCTCGGAACTCCAGATCCGGTTCGACCTAGCCATTATCGCGGCCTTGCTGACCATCGTGGGCTATTCGCTGAACGATACCGTGGTGGTCTTTGACCGGGTGCGCGAGAACCTTCGAAAATACAAGAAGAAGCCATTGGCCGAGGTGCTGAACGTGTCGATCAACGAAACGCTCAGCCGGACGGTCATGACCTCGGTCACCACATTGCTGGCACTTGGGGCGCTTTATGTGCTGGGCGGGGATGTGATCCGGGGATTTGTCTTTGCGATGATCTGGGGTGTGATTGTCGGGACTTACAGTTCGATCTTCGTGGCGTCGGTCTTCCTGCTCTGGTTGGGAGTCAAGCGCGACTGGAGCAAACCCGACGGCAATGCGGGCACGCAGTTTGCTAATGTAGATGCCTGATCTTCTGGTTCAGGTCTGGGCCACGCCCGGCCTGTTCTGGCTGATTTTAGCCATCTCGGTGGCGGGGATCGTGCGCGGGTTTGCCGGGTTCGGTACGGCGCTGATCTTTGTGCCCGTGGCGGGGATTTTCCTGACGCCCCAGACGGTGATCGGCGTGATCACAATGACCGGGATTGCCAGCACCGCCGCCTTGTTGCCGCGCGCCTGGAAACAGGCGCATCGCCGCGAGGTCGGGCTTTTGGCCCTTGCGGCGGTATTCACAGTTCCCGTTGGCCTGTGGATGCTGGGCCTGATGGATCGTGAGACGATCCGCTGGATCGTTGCGGTTGTGGCCGCCATCACGCTGGGCGCGTTGCTGGCGGGCTGGCGGTTCACGGGCAACGTCCGACTGTTGGGCCTATTGGCCATTGGCGGCGTGGCCGGGGTGATCGGCGGTTTGACCGGGCTGACCGGGCCGGTGGTGATCTTGTTCTACCTCGCCGGTCAAGCCACTGCGCAGTATGTCCGCGCCAATACGATCCTGTTTCTGGCGGCCTTGGATGTGGTCGTGGTCAGCAATCTTGTGCTGCGTCAATCCATGGGTTGGGATGTCGTGGCGCTGGCCCTCACCCTTGCGGTGCCCTATTTTATTACCTCACTGATCGGGCAAGCCTTGTTTGATCCGCGCCATGAGCGGCTCTACCGCGCGGTGGCATACGCGGTGATCGCCTTGGCTTTGGTCAGCGGTCTGCCGATCTGGAACATGGGAGGGTGAGATGCACCTGAACGAAATCGAGTTTTCCGAAGCTACCCCGATCGAAGGTTATGGCCCGGGGTTTTTCCGGATTGCCGGGCAGGCGGTGGAAGCCCCGGTCGTTGTGACGGCAACAGGTGCGCAAAGCTGGGGCGGATATGAAGATACTGATCTGCTGATGAAGATGGCAGGTGAGATCGATGTGATCTTTGTCGGCACCGGTGGCGAGACCGCCCATATCCCGGCCAGTCTGCGGGACCAGTTGGAAGAGGCCGGGCTGGGCGTTGAAGCGATGAATTCGCCCGCCGCCTGCCGCACCTACAACGTCTTGCTGTCCGAGGGGCGGCGCGTGGCCGTGGCCCTGATGCCAGTCTAGAAAAAACAAAAGGCTGAGGGGGGTTACCCGCTTTGCCCCCATGCCGAATTCGTCTAAGCAGTCTGCGATGGAATTGCATGTCACCAATCTGACGGTCAACCGTGGGGTCCTGCGGGTGCTTACCGGAGTCAGCTTTACGCTGGCGTCGGGTGAGGCCGTGGTGTTGCGCGGTCCCAACGGGGTGGGCAAGACCACGTTGTTGCGTACGATTGCCGGGCTGCAACCGGCCATGGAAGGCAAGGTTGAAGCCGCGCCCGATAGCTTTGCCTATGCCGGGCATGCTGATGGGTTGAAGGCCACGCTGAGCGTGTCGGAGAACCTGAATTTCTGGGCCGAAACGTTCGGCACGGACGGGATTTCGCACGCGTTGGAAGCCTTTGAGTTGGAGCCTTTGGTTGATCGCCCGGCAGGGATGCTGTCGGCCGGGCAGAAACGCCGCCTGGGATTGGCGCGCCTGTTGGTCACGGGCCGACCAGTCTGGATCCTGGACGAGCCAACCGTATCTCTGGACAAAGACGCCGTGGCGATGTTTGCCGCTGCGATCCGCGCCCATCTGAGCGGGGGAGGATCGGCCCTGATGGCAACCCATATTGATCTGGGGCTGGACGAGGCGCGCATTCTGGATGTTGGGCAATTCCGTGCAAAGCCACTGGAGACAGGCGATTTTGACGAGGCGTTTCTATGATTGCCTTGTTGATCCGCGATCTGAAACTGGCCATGCGGGCCGGGGGCGGCTTTGGCCTTGGTCTGGCGTTTTTCCTGATCGTCGTGGTTCTGGTGCCCTTTGGGGTTGGTCCGCGCACCACGTTGCTATCCTCAATCGCACCCGGGGTTTTATGGCTAGGCGCATTGCTGGCCTGCCTGTTGTCACTGGATCGCATTCTGGCGCTGGATTGGGAAGATGGCAGCCTTGATCTGCTGGCCACATCACCCCTGCCGATGGAGGGGATCGTATCGGTCAAGGCGCTTGCGCATTGGATCACTACGGGCCTGCCCCTGGTGCTGGCGGCACCTGTGCTGGGCGTGCTGTTGAACTTGCCGCCAGAAGGGTTCAAGCCCCTGATCATCTCGCTTTTTCTGGGCACACCGGCGCTCAGCGTGATCGGCACATTTGGCGCCGCGCTGACCGTTGGTCTGAAACGCGGTGGATTGCTGCTGAGCCTTCTTGTATTGCCGCTTTACGTGCCTAGTTTGATATTCGGAGCCGAGGTGGCGCGGCGCGGTGCAGAAGGGTTGGATTTCACCATGCCGATGATGATGCTGGCCGGGATCACCTGCGGCACCATTGCGCTTTTGCCTTTTGCATCGGCTGCGGTATTGAGGATCAACCTGAGATAACGCGGGTCTTCAAAAAGATGATCCATATCATGGTTTCGATCCGCACGTGACGTATTGGTGTTTGAAGTAAACAGAGTTCAACGAGTGTTCCGGTTTAAACCTGAAATATCTAAGCCAGCGGGAAAGGGCCGCCAGTGAATTCGATCTGGGAATATGCGAACCCCAAGAAGTTCATCCAGACCACCGACAAGGTGCTGCCTGTGGTGGCAATACTGTCATTGGCCTGCCTGGTGGTGGGGTTGATCTGGGGTTTTTTCTTTACGCCGGATGATTACAAGCAAGGCTCAACCGTCAAGATCATCTATCTACATGTGCCAAGTGCCCTGATGGCGATCAATGCCTGGCTGATGATGCTGGTCACGTCACTGGTGTGGATCGTGAGGCGTCATCATGTGAGTGCGCTGGCGGCCCGGGCGGCGGCCCCGATTGGCATGGTGATGACGTTGATTGCGCTGGCCACGGGCGCCCTTTGGGGACAGCCGATGTGGGGCACATGGTGGGCCTGGGACCCGCGCCTGACCAGCTTTTTGATCCTGTTCCTGTTCTATCTGGGCTACATCGCCCTGTGGGAAGCGATTGAAAATGACGACACTGCCGCCGATCTGACCAGCATTCTCTGCCTTGTCGGGTCGGTTTTCGCGTTGCTCAGCCGCTATGCTGTGAATTTCTGGAACCAGGGGCTGCATCAGGGGGCGACGCTGAGCCTGGATAAGGAGGAGAACATCGCGGATGTGTTTTACCTGCCGCTGCTGGTCTGCATTGCCGGGTTCGTTCTGCTGTTTGTTGCCTTGGTTCTGTTGCGCACGCGGACGGAAATTCGCGCGCGGCGCATGCGTGCGCTGCTGGCGCGGGAGAGGATGGGATGATGCCTGATCTTGGAAAATACGCCGATGCGGTTCTGTCGTCTTATGCGGTGTCGCTTGCCTTGATCGTGGCTCTGGTGGCGATGAGTATCCTGCGCGCAGGTAAGGTGAAGAAGCAGCTGGATGCCATTGAACAGAAAGTGAAATTCAATGGCTAAACTCTCACCTTTAATGATGGCCCCACCGCTGATTTTCCTCGGGCTGGCGGCGTTGTTCTACTTTGGCATGATGCGTGAAAATCCCGATGAGCTGCCCTCGGCCCTGGAAGGGCGGCCCGCGCCTGCGGTCGAGCTTACCACCTTGGGGCAGGAAACCATCTTTGAAGACAAGGATATTCGTCAAGGCGGGGTGAAGCTGGTGAATTTCTGGGCCAGCTGGTGTGCGCCCTGCCGGGTTGAGCACCCTAATTTGCAATTGTTGGCCGATGAAGGCGTCACGATCTACGGCGTCAATTACAAGGATGACCCGGGCAATGCCCTCGGCTTTCTTGAGGAGCTGGGCAATCCCTATACCGGCGTTGGCGCGGATGCCGCCGGACGAATGGCGCTGAACTGGGGGCTTTACGGAGTGCCGGAGACCTATGTTCTGGACACCAACGGCAAGATCATCCTGCGTTTTGCCGGTCCGATCACCAACAGCATTCTGGACAGCAAGATTCGTCCGGCCATCGAAGAAGCGGCCGCCAGCAACTAACGCCCGACTGTTTTTTTAGGGTCTGTGGGCGCTTGGCACGAGGCATCTGCCTGCGCCGAGGGCAGGGGGCAGTTGTGCCCTGCGTCGCTTTCACTATGTGCACCGATAACGGCAAAAAGTGTCAAGGCGCCTGCCTGTAAGGCTATAAGTATCATCCGCATGGTTTGCCTGCCTTTTTATATCTTTCTGTCGCTCCAAACTGGTGGCGTATGGAAGGATAAAAAAGGGGGAAGACTGGGTTGATTACGTCACGGCTGCGTGATGGGCGGCAACTTGCTGAGCCAGGTTTTCTGTCTTGGCCGGTAAGAACGTGATAGGCTTGTTCATGTCCAGATTCATGTCCAGACGCGGGGGCAGTTCTTCTTTCTCTTCTGGTACACGCAATACCGATCAGTTTTTTTTGTTCAGTGCGTTTTTGTCATGGTTTTTCACGTCACATTCAAATGCAGGAGTTAGATTGATGAGTCCTTCAGACCAAACACCCCGTGACACCAAAGCCCCTTTGACCAAGGCAGAGTGCCGCCCAGGATCAGCCAAAGCCACTAAATGGGGGGCTTGGAGTGCGACCGAGGCAGCGGCGGACAAAGCGGCCTTCGTTGCGGCACGCAGTGCAGCGGGACAGGCCTGTCATGGCGATGGCTGTGGAACAGGAAAGACGTGTTCCTACACGGAAACAACCGCCGAGTTGCTGGAGAGCGAAGATAGGACCAATGACACCGGACAAACCTCATACCGTTCCAAGGTGAAATCGGAAGGCAAGTGCGAATGTCAATGAGTTATGCTGGTGGCTAGACCAACGTTTGACCGCCGAACTTTGATCCAAGCCGGTTGCACCCGATTGTGCTGGCAGCACGCCGCTATGTTCGATGATTGTGTCTGAAGCTGGATGTCGATCCGGCACGATTTGTTTAGTGATGACAGGCGGTATCGTTTCTCGTTAACCCGCAAACTCGACCCGACTAACGTAGAGAGTGTCCGGTTGGCGTCATCGAACCGCGTTCAGAAAATCGGTAAGATCAGCTTCTCCGGGGAATCTCTCTAATGCATCTTCTGCCAAAGTGATCGCATCGGCCGTGTTACCGGACAAGTGAGCCGCCCACGCCAATTCCGACCAATAGTAAGAACGCTCGGGTTCCAGTTCCGTTGCCTTATTGGCTAAAGGAAGCGCCAGATTTCCTTGCCCCAGAAAGTTGAATGCTCTTGCTGTTAAAAACGCAGCATCAGGGTTGTCGGGATCGCGAATGAGTGCTTCTTTGCAATCCTTTAGCGCCAGTTGGTACTTCTCAAGATCTTGGCGGACGACACAACGTGAAAGCCATCCTTGCCAATGATCGTCTGCGTCCAGTGTGTTGGTATAAATTGTCTCAGCTTCAGCGTAGCGAGACATTTCGCGATAAGTCCAGGCCAGCATACGCAATGTATTGGTAGATGAATCGATCTTTATTGACGTTTCTAAATCAGAGGCGCTTTCTTCAAGGTTGCCTAATTCGCGATTGGCAACACCGCGGTTTGAATAAGCCTCACCAAGTTTAGCACCCTCGAAAGTGTCCGAAAGAATAGCATTTGTGCAGGCTGGTACCGATATTTCCGGTTGATCGTTGGGACTTAACTCAAAACAAGGATGAACTTCGATTGCAAGTGTTGCAATCGGCAAAAGCAATAAAGGTAGGCAATAAAGTAACTTCATAATTTAAGACCTTGGTTTAGGTATAGTCCACTCCACCAAGGATAAGGGCCGCCCAAAGGCAGCCCTTGTCGTTTGTTAGGCCGCTTGAGCCAAATTGCGCAGCACGTAGTGCAGCACACCGCCATGTTCGATGTATTCGATCTCGATCGCGGTATCGATTCGGCATTTCAGCGTGATCTCTTTGACAGAGCCATCTGCCATGGTGATGGTGCAGGGCACCTCTTGCAGCGGTTGGATGGTATCAAGGCCAGAGATCGACACGGTTTCGTCACCGGTCAGGCCCAGTGTCTTGCGGGTGTCACCACCCGTGAACTCGAACGGGATCACGCCCATGCCGACGAGGTTTGAGCGGTGGATACGCTCGAAATTCTCTGCGATCACGGCTTTGACGCCCAACAGCGCCGTACCTTTGGCAGCCCAGTCACGGGACGAACCCGCGCCGTATTGTTCGCCACCAAACACCACCAGCGGGGTACCGTTGGCCTGATGCGCCATGGCGGCGTCGAAGATCGACGTCTGCTCCCCGTCCGGACCCTTGGTGTAGCCGCCTTCAACCCCATCCAGCATCTCGTTCTTGATGCGGATATTGGCGAAGGTGCCGCGCATCATCACCTCGTGATTGCCGCGACGCGACCCGTAGGAGTTGAATTCGCGCACGGGCACCTGACGTTCGATCAGGTACTGACCGGCGGGCGTGGTGTCTTTGAACGACCCGGCGGGTGAGATATGGTCGGTTGTGACCATGTCGCCCAGCAGGGCCAGCACTTTAGCGCCTTCGATATTGGTTATGGTGCCAGGTTCTTTGTCCATGCCCTGGAAGTAGGGCGGGTTTTGCACATAAGTGGATTGCGGCGGCCAGTCATAGGTTTCGCCAGTGGAGGTTTCCACCTCCTGCCATTTCTCGTCGCCTTTAAAGACATCGGCGTATTTTTCGATGAAGGCTTCGCGGGTGACGGTTTTCTCGACTAGTTCGGCAATCTCGGCCTGGCTGGGCCAAATGTCTTTCAGGTAGACATCCTTGCCGTTGGGCGTTTGGGCGATTGGGTCATTGGCCAGATCAATGTCCATGGTGCCGGCCAGCGCATAAGCCACGACGAGAGGGGGCGAGGCGAGGTAGTTGGCGCGTACGTCTGGTGAAATCCGGCCTTCAAAGTTACGGTTGCCGGACAGGACCGAGGTGGCGACCAGATCGCCCTCTGCAATCGCCTCGGACAGCTCTTTCTGGATCGGGCCGGAGTTGCCGATACAGGTGGTGCAGCCATAGCCGACGAGGTTGAAGCCTATTTTGTCGAGGTCTTCCTGCAGGCCAGCAGCCTCGAGGTAATGCGAGACGACCTGCGAACCGGGGGCCAGTGAGGTTTTGACCCAAGGCTTGCGATCAAGGCCCAAAGCGGCGGCTTTGCGCGCCACAAGGCCTGCGCCGATCATCACGTAGGGGTTTGAGGTGTTGGTGCAGGAGGTGATCGACGCAATCACAACATCGCCCGAGCTGAGCGTGTAGTCTTCGCCAGCGACAGGCATTTCCTTGTCCATCGGGCGTTTGAAGGTCTCGGCCATTTCCTTTGTGAAAGCAGCCTTTGCATCAGTGAGGGCCACGTAATCCTGCGGGCGTTTGGGGCCCGAGATTGCAGGTACTATGGTGCCCATATCCAGATGCAGGGTGTCTGTGTAGATGGGTGCGTAGTCCGCATCGCGCCAGAAGCCGTTTTCCTTGGCATAGGCTTCGACCAGCTGCACGCGCGCCTCATCCCGGCCCGTATTGCGCAGATAACGCAGGGTTTCGCCATCGATGGGGAAGAAGCCACAGGTGGCGCCGTATTCAGGGGCCATGTTGGCGATGGTTGCACGGTCGGCCAGCGGCAGCACATCAAGACCCGCGCCGTAGAACTCGACGAATTTGCCAACAACGCCGCGTTCGCGGAGCATTTCGACCACTTTCAGAACCAGATCGGTGCCGGTGGTGCCTTCGACCATCTGGCCGGTCAGCTCGAAACCCACCACTTCGGGAATCAGCATCGAGATCGGCTGGCCCAGCATGGCAGCTTCGGCCTCGATCCCGCCGACACCCCAGCCCAGAACAGCCGTGCCGTTGACCATGGTGGTGTGGCTGTCGGTGCCAACGAGCGTGTCGGGATAGGCGACCTGTTCTCCATTCTGATCGGCATCGGTCCAGACGGTTTGCGCAAGATATTCAAGGTTCACCTGATGGCAGATACCAGTGCCGGGGGGCACAACGCGGAAATTGTTGAAGGCACCTTGGCCCCATTTGAGGAACTGGTAGCGTTCCATATTGCGTTCATATTCCCGGTCCACATTCATCTGGAAGGCGCGGGGATTGCCGAACTCGTCGATCATCACGGAGTGGTCGATGACGAGGTCGACAGGGTTCAGCGGGTTGATCTGTTGGGCATCACCGCCGAGGGCCACGATGCCGTCGCGCATGGCGGCCAGATCGACCACGGCAGGCACGCCGGTGAAATCCTGCATCAGCACTCGGGCAGGGCGATATGCAATCTCGCGCGGGTTTTTGCCGCCTTTCGCGCCCCATTCGGCGAAAGCTTTGATGTCGTCCACGCTGACCGTCTTGCCATCTTCAAAGCGCAGCATGTTTTCCAGCACGACTTTCAACGCGGCGGGAAGCTTGGAAAAATCGCCCAGACCGGCCTCTTCGGCGGCCTTGATCGAGTAATACGCAACGCTTTGGTCGCCAACTGTCAGGGTTTTGCGGGTTTTTGCGGTATCGTGTCCGACGGAGATGGGCATGTCTGGCTGTCCTTACGAGATGGGGCTGACTTGTATTTAAGGCGTTCTCGCCGATTTAAAACACCCGATCAAGGGGTGATCGGTATGTATGTATACCATTGCACACAATTATGTAAAGTAGGCGTTGGACGGAGGTGGAATTGATCGTGACGCACCGCGTATTGGCTGATGCGACGCGGCCAGGCGATTTGTGACAGAGCGCGATTGGAGGTGTTCACCGTCTCTCGCGAAACCTTGATTGGTGGTTACAGAGGTTTTTGCTTTAAGGTCGCCCAACACTAATCAAAGATCGGACCCTCCCGGTGACACGCTTCCTTTTCTCTCTTGTCGTAGCTGCCACGCTTTTCATCACGCCTGCCATGGCGCAAGACCGCCCCGTGGTGGTCGAGCTTTATACCTCGCAAGGCTGCTCCTCCTGTCCGCCCGCAGATGCCTATCTGCACAAACTGGTGGAACGGGATGATGTCATCGCCCTGGCACTGCATGTGGATTATTGGGACTACATCGGCTGGAAAGACAGCTTTGGCAGCCCGGCCTGGTCGCAACGCCAACGCAGCTATGCCAGCGGGGCGGGGCGCTCGATGGTTTATACGCCGCAGATGATTATCAACGGCAGTGATCACGTGGTGGGCAATCGCCCCAAAGATGTAGAAGATCTGATTGAGCGTCATAGTCGCACGCCCTTGCCTGTGGCCGTTGTGGCCAAACGCTCGGGTAACCGGGTGACGGTGACGGCCAGTGCCGATGAAACCGTGAAGGGCCCATTCGTGGTGCAACTGGTGCGGTATAGTCCGAAACAGACGGTTGAGATCAAGCGCGGCGAGAATGCGGGCCGCACGCTGAGCTATGCCAATGTGGTAAGTGAGATTGCGCCTCTGAGAACGTGGAATGGTCGCGCGCCGCTATCAGTTGAGGCAGCTATGCCCGGCGATCTGCCCGGTGTTATCCTGATCCAGAAGAAAGACCATGGCGCAGTGGTCGCAGCTGCCAAGGTCAAGTGATCCGTGGACCTTTATGCCGACAGAAGATCAGCTCATGTGGTAAGTGCAATGCCTAACAAAGTGTAAATAAAACGGACGGTTAGCGGAAGGGTTCCAATTGACGAACCGCGCGGACTCGTCTATAAGTTGTGTCATGCTGGACGAATAGCATGCAACGGCCCCGGGCAATCCCGGTGGCCGTTTTTTCGTGTCCAGTGGTCACCAACGGGAACCAATAACAAAACGAGGCAGATAACGACGCATGACACTTATCACCCCGGATGATGGGCCGACAGGCCTGAGCACCTCGATCACCTCGCTCGAACGGCAACTTGCCGACATGAAGGAGGACCTTGAGGCGCTCTACTTGAAGATCAGGGCAGGGGATTTGGATGAATTGAAGAATGCGACCAAGGCCACTGCCGAAATCCGGCAATGGTTGAAGATTGCCATTGAAGCGGAGGCTACCCTTGAAAAACGCAACAAACAGCGAAAAGGCATTGTCCACGACTATGCCCTCGACTTCGACGAAGCGCGCACTGCGATCGAGTACCGCCTGGATCGTCTCAGAAGGGCCCGAGACGCAGGCTGAATTTCTCGACTCGCTGGAGCCCGGTGAACTGATGGCCTTGCCCTATCTGTTTGAGGTCTGGGCGATGGATCACCAATTGCCCCCCGAGGGTGATTGGCGCACATGGGCCGTGATGGGCGGGCGCGGTGCAGGCAAAACGCGGGCCGGATCGGAATGGGTGCGCAGCCAGGTTGAAGGCCCGCGTCCCACCGACCCGGGCAAGTGCAAGCGTCTGGCTCTGATTGGCGAGACGGTTGATCAGGTGCGCGAGGTGATGGTGTTTGGCGAAAGCGGCATTCTTGCCTGTTCGCCACCGGATCGCCGACCGGAATGGCAGGCCACGCGGAAATGTCTGATCTGGCCCAATGGGGCGACGGCACAGGTCTTTTCGGCGCATGATCCGGAAGGGCTGCGTGGGCCGCAATTTGACGGGGCCTGGGTCGACGAGCTGGCGAAATGGAAAAAGGCGCGTGCGACTTGGGACATGCTGCAGTTTGCGTTGCGGCTGGGCGATCATCCGCAGGTTTGTGTCACGACTACGCCGCGCAATGTGGGTGTGTTGAAAGAGCTATTGGAGCAAGATACGACTGTTGTGACCTCAGCCCCGACCGAAGCGAACCGGGCCTTCCTGGCCGACAGTTTCCTTGATGAGGTTCGCGCGCGCTATGCCGGGACCCGGTTGGGGCGGCAAGAGCTGGACGGGATCCTGCTGGATGAGACAGATGGCGCGCTGTGGACAGCGGGTATGTTGGAAGAGGGCCGCCTGACAGAGGCCCCCGAACTGGATCGTATCGTCGTGGCGATTGACCCGCCGGTGACGGGCAAGGGCACATCCGATGAATGCGGGATTGTCGTGGCGGGGGCTGTAACAAAAGGTCCGGTGCAGGATTGGCGCGCCTACGTGTTGGCCGATGCAACGGTCAGCGCGGCATCCCCCACCACTTGGGCCAAGGCGGCCATCCGGGCGATGGAGCAATACGGGGCCGAGAAGCTGGTGGCCGAGGTCAATCAGGGCGGTGATCTGGTGGCGACGGTGATCCGGCAGGTTGACCCGCTGGTGCCAGTTAAGTCGGTGCATGCCAGCAAGGGCAAGGCTGCGCGTGCCGAGCCAGTGGCGGCTTTGTACGAGCAAGGCCGGGTGCATCATGTGCGCGGTCTAGGCGATCTGGAGGATCAGATGTGCGCGATGACCGCTCAAGGGTTCGAAGGACGCGGCAGCCCGGACCGTGTGGATGCTCTGGTCTGGGCCTTGCACGAGTTGATGGTCGAACCGGCGGCGCGCTGGCGACAACCGCAGGTGCGGGCCGTTTGAAAAAGAGACCGTGTTGCTTTCGTGTTCGCCCCTTGGAATTTTGCAATCTAAAGGGCGAGCACATGGTCTTACTAAAGCCCAGAATCGTCTGGTGTCTTGGCGGCTACATAGGTGCCGGTGCTGGGATGCGGCGCAAATGTAGAAAGGTCGTGCTTAACAAGTATACTGCGTGCAAGTTCTCTGATTTCTGACCAGAACTGCGATCTTTCTAGGGCTTCGTCAGTCCAGAATTCCGGTATTCCCCCCTTCGAGTCAATCAGTGCGTCGAGAGCAGTGATTTGGGGATGTTGATCAAGGAATGCCTGCGTGCACGTCAAAAATTGATCATGGAAATCCAGAATCAGTTCGTCGGCTACCAAGACGAATGGAGGATAGAGCTCTTTCTGAACAGCGGCATTTTGAGCTAGCGCGCGCAGGCACCAGATGAGATCACTGCTGAACTTGGCAGATTGTGAGTCTTGCATGCCGCGAAGAAACCAGAGCTTGGCTAAGAAATCAAAGGTTTCCTCCATAGAATCCCACACCGCACGGTGCTGTTTAGATTTCTTAAAGCTTTAAGCGTCTGATGCCCATCAACGGGTCGGACGCCACGGTGCCTCGGACCCCGCGACGCGAGGCATGATCAAGGAGCATGAGCCGATGATTTTGGATTTCTTCCGGCAAGGCGATACCCCCGCCAGCCCCCCTGAGAAAAAGGCCAGCGCCACCGGTGCGGTGATGGCATGGCATGGCTCGGGCCGGGTGGCGTGGAGCCCGCGGGACACGGCCTCGCTGGCGCGGACCGGCTTTGCCGGGAACCCGGTTGGGTTTCGCTGTGTGAAGATGATTGCCGAGGCGGCCGCGGCGCTGCCGCTGGTGTTGCAGGGCGAAGAGACGCGCTTTGCCACGCATCCGGTTCTGGACCTGATGAAGCGGCCCAACCCGGCACAGGGGCGTGCCGAACTGCTGGAGGCGCTTTACGGTCAGCTGCTGCTGAGCGGGGACGCCTATATCGAGGCGGTAGGTGCCGAGGCGGATACGCCGGTTGAGTTGCATGTTCTGCGCAGTGACCGGATGAGTGTGATCCCTGGCCATGATGGCTGGCCGATTGGCTATGAATATGCTGTGGGCGGACGCAAGCATCGTTTTGATGTCAGCCAGGGCCATCCGGCGATCTGTCATATCAAAAGCTTCCATCCGCAGGACGATCATTATGGTCTGAGCGCGATGCAGGCGGCGGCGCAGGCGGTGGATGTGCACAACTCGGCCTCGCGCTGGTCTAAGGCGCTGCTGGATAATGCGGCACGGCCCAGCGGGGCGATCGTGTTCAAAGGCTCGGAAGGGCAGGGCACCTTGTCGGCGGATCAATATGACCGGCTGGTGGGCGAGATGGAAAGCCACCATCAGGGGGCACGCAACGCAGGCCGCCCGATGTTGTTGGAAGGCGGTTTGGATTGGAAGCCGATGGGGTTCAGCCCCTCGGACATGGAATTTCAGAAAACCAAGGAAAGTGCCGCGCGTGAGATTGCCTTGGCCTTTGGGGTGCCGCCGATGTTGCTGGGGGTTCCTGGTGATGCGACCTATTCAAACTATCAGGAGGCCAATCGTGCCTTCTTCCGCCAGACCGTATTGCCTTTGGCGCAGCGGGTTGCGGCGTCTCTGGGCAATTGGTTGGCTGGGCACAGCGGTGAAATGCTGGAACTGAAACCGGATCTGGATCAGGTGCCAGCATTGGCCAGCGAGCGCGATGCGCAATGGAGCCGCGTGGCCACGGCCGATTTCCTAAGCGAAGCCGAGAAACGTCAGTTGTTGGGTTTGCCACCGCGTGAGGTGGAGACCGACGGGGGCGCGGCATGAGGGATGAACGGGACGTGGACAGCACGGTAACGGTCTATGCCACGTTCGAGACGACCCAGGCGATGTTCCGGCATGTGGAAAAACGGCTGACCTCGCTTGAGTTATCCGTTGCGGCAATGGAGACCGAGCGCGCGGTGAGTGAAGAGAAACGTAAGTTCATGGATGCAAGGTTCAATCATATCGACCGGCGTCTGGAGAAAATCGACGGGCATATTTCGCGGCTGGTCTGGCTGATCATCGCGGCGATCCTGGGCGGATTTATGTCGGTGATGATGCAAGGCGGGTTGCTGAGCGTGTGATGCGCAACTGCCTGAGAATGAAGACCCCGTCGCGGGTGTAAGGAGAGAGATGATGGATCACGAGACCGGATTGGAGCGCAAGTTCTGCAAGTTCGATACCGAGATGAACACGGTCGATGGCATGGTTATCGAGGGCTATGCCAGCCGGTTCGGGGACAGCGATCAGGGCGGTGATATCGTGTCCAGCGGGGCCTATGCCCGGTCGCTGAGCCGACTGGAGGCCGAGAACCGCCAGATCAAGATGCTCTGGCAGCACGACCCGGCCCAGCCGATTGGTGTCTGGGACGAGGTGCGCGAAGATGAACAGGGCCTTTATGTGAAGGGCCGTCTGCTGGACAGCGTGGCCCGCGCCCGTGAAGCGGCCGCCCTGATCGAGGCAGGGGCCATTGACGGGCTGTCGATCGGTTATCGCACCGTGAAAGCGGCGAAGAATGACAAGGGCCAACGGCTCTTGACCGAACTGGAGCTGTGGGAGGTGTCGCTTGTGACCTTCCCGATGCTGCCCAGTGCGCGGGTGGGGGCCAAGGGGGAGACCCTGGATGCCGATGCCCTGCGTGATGTGGCGCGGGTTTTCGAGACCGCGCGACAGGAGCTGGCGCAGATGTAGCGCCTCAACGACCACCCCAAATCTAAGGACCGAAAGATGAGCAAGACCGAGGTGAATTCTCGGGCCGGTGGAGATGTGTCTCCGGTGGCCGAGGTGAAGTCTGCCGTGGCGGGTTTCATGAATGACTTCAAAGGCTTTCAGGCCGACATCCAACAGAAACTTCAACAGCAAGAAGAGAAACTGACCATGTTTGAACGTAAATCCAACGCCCAAGTGGCCCGCCCTGTGCTGGCCCGTAGCGCCGAGGCAGAAGCCCCCCACCAGAAAGCGTTCAACGCCTATCTGCGCTCGGGGGATGATGATGCCCTGCGCGGTCTGCAACTGGAAGAAAAGGCGCTGAGCACGGCCGTGGCAGGCGATGGTGGCTACCTGGTGGACCCCGAAACGGCGGCGATGATCAAATCGACCCTGTCCTCGACCGCGTCGATCCGTGCAATTGCCAATGTTGTCAACGTTGAAGCGGCCAGCTTTGATGTGCTGATCGACCATTCCGAGCTGGGCCATGGTTGGGCCACCGAGACCGACCCGACGGCTGAAACCGGAACCCCCACAATTGACCGGATTACTATCCCGCTGCACGAGCTTTCGGCCCTGCCGAAAGCCAGCCAGCGTCTGTTGGATGACAGCGCGTTTGATATCGAAAACTGGCTGGCGGGTCGTATTGCCGACAAGTTTGCCCGTGCCGAAGCGGCTGCGTTTGTGTCTGGTGACGGCATCGACAAGCCTATGGGTTTCCTGACGCATCCGAGCGTCGGTAACGATGCATGGGCCTGGGACAGCCTGGGCTATGTGCCGACCGGTGCGGATGGCGATTTCGCCGATGCAGATGCGATCATTGATCTGGTTTATGCGCTGGGTGCGCAGTACCGCGCCAATGCAAGCTTCGTGATGAACTCGAAGACGGCAGGTGCCGTGCGCAAGATGAAAGACGGTGACGGCCGCTTCCTGTGGTCGGATGGTCTGGCCGCGGGTGAGCCTGCGCGTCTGCTGGGCTACCCGGTGCTGATTGCCGAGGACATGCCGGATATCGCGAGCGACTCGATGTCGGTGGCCTTTGGTGACTTTGCCGCGGGTTACACCGTCGCCGAGCGTCCTGATCTGCGCGTTCTGCGGGATCCGTTCTCGGCCAAGCCGCATGTTCTGTTCTACGCCACCAAGCGCGTGGGCGGCGACGTGAGCGACTTTGCCGCGATCAAGCTGCTGAAATTCGCCGTCTCCTAACAGACAGGCGAAGGGGGCCGGGGCGCATGATGTCCCAGCCCCAGAAAGACGCGCGCGGCCAGACCAATTTGCGTTGTCCTGCTGCTCCCCTCCGTCCGAGCAACGCCGGGCTGTGCGCGTCTTACCAAACAGAGGGTCCGGGATTTATGGAGAGGCATCCATGATGTTAATCGAAGAAACGGCGGTGCCCCAGGCCGCGCTTCCCCTGGCGGAATTCAAGACGCATTTGCGGCTGGGGACTGGGTTTGCGGATGATGATATCCAGGACCCGGTTCTGGAAAGCTTCCTGCGGGCCGCAATGGCTGCAATCGAAGCGCGGACCGGCAAGATCCTGATTGCGCGTAGTTTTTCATGGACGTTGACGATCTGGCGTGACCCGACCGGTCAGGCGCTTCCGGTGGCTCCGGTGAATGAGATCACCAGCCTAACGCTGCGCAACCGTGCGGATGAGGAAGAGGTGGTGGCCTCGGATCACTACCTGCTTGAAAAAGACATGCAGCGCCCTGTGTTGCGCCCGGCCGGTTCGATGCTGCCGATGGTGCCGCCTGGTGGAACTGCAGAAGTGCAGTTTGAGGCGGGGATGTCGGCCAGATGGGGTGAATTGCCTGCCGATCTGGGTCAGGCGGTTCTGCTGCTGGCGGCGCATTACTATGAGTATCGCCACGAGACGGCCCATGGCGATGGCAGCATGCCCTTTGGCGTCAGCAGCCTGATCGAACGCTATCGCACCGTACGCCTGTTTGGCGGCACTGGGGGGCGGGGCTGATGGGGGCGCCGAGGTTAAACCGCAAGCTGGTTCTGGAGGTGCCCGACCGGGTGCCGGACGGGGCCGGGGGCTTTAGCGAGGCATGGATCGCGCGCGGCACGTTGTGGGCGCAGATCACTGCCGGTTCTGGGGCCAAGACCCTGGGCGAGGCTGTGCAAATCTCGCGGTCGCGGATGAAGATCATCGTGCGCGCCATGCCCTATGACGCGCCATCGCGCCCCCGGGCCGAGCACCGGTTTCGTGATGGCACCCGTGTGTTTCGCATTCTGGCTGTGCAGGAAAGCGATGCCGATGCCCGGTATCTGATCTGTCAGGCTGAAGAGGAGGTGGCGACATGAGCTATGGTGTTGCAGCGGCCCTGCAAACGGCTGTGTATCAGGCCCTGGCCAATGATGCCGCGCTGTCGGCGTTGGTCGGATCGGCGATTTATGATGCGGTGCCTGCGGGTACGTTACCGGCCACTTACGTCACGCTTGGTGCAGAAGAGGCGCGGGATCGTTCTGACAAGACCGGGGGTGGAGCCGAGCATAGACTGAACGTGTCCGTGATCACCGAGGTCGCAGGTTTCCAGACTGCAAAGAACGTGGCGGCCGCGATCAGCGATACGTTGGTGGATGCCGATCTGACGCTGACACGCGGCACTTTGGTGACCCTGAAATTCTACAAGGCGCAGGCGCGCCGGGAAGGCACTGGCGGAATGCGCCGGATCGACCTGACCTTCCGCGCTCGCGTAGATGACACCCTCTAACCAACTGATTTTGGAGATAAACGATGGCAGTGCAAAATGGCAAAGACCTGCTGGTCAAGATCGACCTGACCAGTGATGGCAATTTCGAAACCGTGGCGGGGCTGCGTGCGACGCGGGTCAGCTTTAACGCCGAAAGTGTGGATGTGACCAGCCTGGAAAGTCAGGGCGGATGGCGCGAATTGCTGGCCGGGGCGGGTGTGAAAACCGCTGCTGTCAGTGGCTCGGGCGTGTTCCGTGACGAGGCCAGCGACGAGCGTGTGCGCGACATCTTTTTCAATGGCGTGACCCCGGACTTCCAGGTGGTGATCCCGGATTTCGGCATCGTTGAAGGCCCGTTCCAGGTAACTGCGATCGAGTATGGCGGCACCCATGACGGTGAGGCGACTTACGAGCTGGCGCTGGCGTCTGCCGGGCAGCTGGTTTTCACGGCGCTTTGATCTGATGGCGAACCCCTGGGCAGGCGAGGTGCGGCTGGTGATCGACGGGACGTCCCATGTGTTGAAGCTGACGCTGGGTGCGTTGGCCGAGCTGGAGTCCGAGTTGAAGACCGGCACGTTGATGGAATTGGTCGAGCGTTTTGAGACAGGCCGCTTTGCCACCAGTGATCTTTTGGCCCTGATCGTTGCCGGCTTGCGCGGTGGCGGCTGGCAGGGGGTGACATCTGATCTGTTGAGCGCCGAGATCGAGGGCGGATTGGCGGGGGCGGCAAGCGCGGCAGGAGCCTTGTTGGCGCGCGCATTTGCCTTGCCCGGTGAGACATGAGCCAGCCCCTGGACTGGACCGGCCTGATGCGGGCCGGCCTGAAGGGGCTGGGGCTGCGCCCGGCGGAGTTCTGGGCGCTGACGCCAGCCGAATTGCGCCTGATGCTGGGCCGGGAAAGCGGGGCAGCGCCCCTGGCCCGGGATCGGCTGGAAGAATTGCTGATGGCCTATCCCGATGCAAAAAGAGGGACCGAGAATGACTGAGTTTGACCGAGCAAGCGATCTGGAAGCACAGATCGACGCGTTGGATGACACATTTGATACTGCCACCAATATGGCCGCGGCGTTCAATGCCGAACTGGCCAAGGTGCGCGAAAGCTTTGGCACCACGGGATATGACGTCGCGACGCTGGACCGTGGGCTAAGTGGTGGGTTGCGCAAGGCCATCAAGGGAGCGGTGCAGGATGGCGACAGCCTGTCCCAGGCGATGGATACATTGGCCAACACGTTGATCAACACGGCGTTCAACGCGGCGGTGAATCCGGTGGCGGATCACTTTGGCGGGGCCTTGGCGAATGGGATCGGCAACCTTGTGGGCGGCCTGTTGCCCTTTGCCAAGGGCGCCAGCTTTTCGCAGGGACGAGTGCAGCCCTTCGCCAATGGCGGTGTTGTCAGTTCGCCCACAACCTTCCCCATGCGGGGCGGTACGGGCCTGATGGGCGAGGCGGGGCCGGAGGCGATCATGCCCTTGGCACGCGGGGCCGATGGCAAGCTGGGGGTGCGCGGCGCGGGCGGTGGAACCACGAATGTGGTGATGAACATCAACACCCCCGATGCCGAAAGTTTCCGGCGCAGCCAGGGCCAGATTGCCGCCCAGATGGGCCGTGCGCTTGGCCGTGGTCAACGCAACCGATAATTCAGAGGAGAGCATGACATGGGATTTCACGAGGTGCGTTTTCCTGCCAGCCTGAGCTTTGGCTCGGTCGGGGGCCCCCAGCGGTATACGGATGTTGTGACGCTGGCGAACGGATTTGAAGAGCGCAATACGCCCTGGGCGCATTCGCGCCGGCGCTATGATGCGGGCGTGGCAATGCGCTCACTGGATGATATCGAAAAGCTTATTGGGTTTTTCGAGGCGCGGCAGGGGCAGGTCTATGGCTTTCGCTGGAAAGACTGGACCGACTTCAAATCAAGCAGCGCCAAGCTGGATCCGGTCTTTACCGATCAGGTGATTGCTATTGGTGATGACGTCACGCCGTCTTTTCAGTTGAAGAAGACATATTGGTCTGGGCAGCAGAGCTATTTGCGCCCGATCACCAAGCCCGTGAAGGGCACTGTGGTGATGGGGCTTGCGGGCGAAGAGCAGCAGGAAGGCATTCATTACGAGGTTGATGAGACCAGCGGAATCGTCACCTTTGCGCATCCGCCCAACGAGGGCGATGAGATCATGGCCGGGTTTGAATTTGATGTGCCTGTGCGATTTGACACGGACCGCATTCAGACAAGCCTGGCCAGCTTTCAGGCGGGCGATGTGCCCAGTGTGCCGGTGGTGGAGATACGGGTATGAGCGATCTCAATCCTGAATTGCTTGCGCATCTGAAAGGCAGCCTGACCACCTTATGCCGGTGCTGGGATATCACGCGGGCCGATGGCACGGTGATGGGGTTTACCGATCACGATGGGCCGCTGGCCTTTGATGAGATCACGTATCGCGCCGACACCGGTTTGAGCGCGATGGCGTTGCAACAAACCACGGGCCTGTCGGTAGACAACACCGAGGCGTTGGGCGCTTTGCGCGACAGCGCGATCAGCGAAGAAGATATCGAGGCGGGCCGTTATGACGGTGCAAAGATCCGCGCCTGGTTGGTGAATTGGGCCGATGTGCGCCAACGTCAGCTGCTGTTTCGCGGCACAATCGGCGAGATGCGGCGCTTTGACGAAGGGTTTGAGGCCGAATTGCGTGGGCTGACACAACCGCTGAACCTGCCTTTGGGGCGTGCGTATCAGAAGCCCTGCGCGGCTGTTCTGGGCGATGGACAGTGCCGGTTCGATCTGGACCTAGAGGGGTATTCCGAAACGCTTCCAGCAGTTTCAATTGAGGAACGACGCGTGTTTCAGTTCGACGCCCTTGGATCATTTGATGCGGAGTGGTTCCGGCACGGCCGATTGATCGTTCAAGACGGCGCAGCCGGAGGCTTGAGCGGTGTGATCAAGCGCGACCGGCTGGAGGATGGGAGACGCGTGATCGAGCTATGGCATCCGCTGCGTGCGGATGTGCAACCTGGCGATCTGCTGCGGATCGAGGCGGGATGTGACAAGCGCTTTGCGACCTGCAAGGACAAGTTCGATAACCTTCTGAACTATCAAGGGTTTCCTGACCTTCCTGGTGATGACTGGTCCGTTCGCGATCCCACCCGCGCCGGGAGCTTGTCCGGGGGGAGCCGCCGATCATGACTGAGTTCGCAGACAAGGTAGTCGCGGCGGCGCGCGGCTGGATTGGCACGCCCTATCTGCATCAGGCCAGTTGCAAGGGCGCAGGCACCGATTGCTTAGGATTGTTGCGCGGGGTCTGGCGCGAGGTGCTGGGTGACGAACCCGAGGCGGTTCCAGCTTACAGCATGGATTGGTCGGAGGCCGCTCACGACGAACGTCTTTGGCGGGCCGCCGCCACGCATCTGCAGGTCAAGCCGCTGAACGACGAGGCCCCGGGTGATGTGCTGTTGTTCCGTATGCGAGATGGCATGGTGGCCAAGCATCTGGGCATTGCCGCCAAGATCGGTGCAGAGGCCAGTTTTGTGCACGCCTATTCAGGTCACGCGGTGCTGGAAAGCCCGCTGAGCCAGCCGTGGCGCAGGCGCATCGCAGCAAGATTCCAATTTCCCGAGGAGAGCTAGACTATGGCAACGGTACTTCTTTCAGCGGCAGGGGCCGCGATTGGTGGTTCGGTCGGGGGCACGGTCATGGGGCTTTCCATGGCGGCTGCGGGGCGGTTTGCCGGCGCAGTCATCGGCAAGACCATTGACCAGCGCCTGATGGGGCAGGGCTCGGATATTGTCGAGCAGGGCCGGGTTGAGCGGCTGCGCCTGACCGGTGCGGGCGAGGGCGACGGGATGGCCCAGGTGTTTGGCAAGATGCGCACCTCGGGCCAGGTGATCTGGGCCACTGAATTCACCGAGAATGTCACGGTGTCGGGCGGCGGTGGCAAAGGTGCGCCAAGTGCGCCCAAGACTGCGACATATGACTATTCCGTGAGCGTTGCTATTGCCCTTTGCGAAGGCGAGATCACCCATGTGGGACGTGTATGGGCAGATGGGGACGAAATTGCGCGCGATGATCTGGTCATGCGCGTCTATCGCGGGACGCCTGACCAACAGCCTGATCCAAAGATGGAAGCCGTCGAGGGGCCGGGTGCCGTACCGGCCTATCGAGGGACGGCCTATGTGGTGATCGAGGAACTGGCACTGGGTCAGTTCGGCAACCGCGTTCCGCAATTCACCTTCGAGGTCTGTCGTCCGTCCCAGCCTTGGCAGGAGGGAGTAGAACTGGATCCAGCCTTTGGCGTGCGTGGCGTTGCGATGCTCCCTGGTAGTGGCGAATACGCGCTGGCCACCAGCCTGGTGACTAAGGTTTTCGGCCCCGGATCTGTGGCGCTCGCCAACGTGAATTCGCCGTCGGCAAAATCTGATTTCTCAACGTCTCTGGATCAGATGACGGGCGAGTTGACCGGCTGTGAGAGCACGTCGTTGGTTGTCAGTTGGTTTGGTGATGATTTGCGGGCGGGTGAGTGCACCTTGCGTCCAAAAGTGGAACAGAGCGAATTTGATTCGTCGAACATGCCTTGGCAGGTTAATGGACTGAACCGCCAGACCGCCTTGGGTGTGCCGCGCAATGTCGACGATCAACCTGTTTACGGTGGCACACCTTGTGACCAGTCAGTGATCGAGGCGATTGAGGCGCTGATCGCGGCTGGACAATCGGTACTTTACTACCCGTTTATCCTGATGGACCAGTTGGCGGGTAACGGGCTGGGCGATCCTTACAGCGACGCAGAAGATCAGCCAGCGCTGCCATGGCGCGGTCGGATCACAACATCGAAGGCACCCGGCCAACCCGGCAGCCCCGATGGAACAGCTGCGGCCGAGGCCGAAGTCGCTGCGTTTTTTGGCACTGCGGTGGCCAGTGACTTTCAGATACTGGGATCGGGCCAAAACATCGGCGCATCGGTGGGATTTTATGACCTTGCTGGCTTTACCGGTACTCAGAGGATCAGTCCGGTGGTCTACTCTGGCCCTGAAGATGATTGGGGGTATCGGCGTTTCATCCTGCACCAAGCAGCACTGTGTGCGGCTGCTGGCGGGGTCGAGGCCATTTGTATCGGCTCCGAAATGCGGGGCCTCACCCAGATTAGGGGCGAAAACAACAGCTTTCCGGCAGTTGCACAGTTAACTGATCTGGCGAGTGAAGTGCGTCAGATCGTTGGTCCTGGCGTCAAGATCAGCTATGCGGCTGACTGGTCCGAGTATTTTGGCTATCTGCCGCAAGACGGCAGTGGAGACCGGTTTTTTCACCTCGACTCGCTATGGGCAGATTCCAATATCGATTTCATCGCTATCGACAACTACATGCCTCTGAGCGATTGGCGCGATGAAGCAGGGCATGCAGACGAGGCCTGGGGCTCGATCTATAATCTGGACTATCTCAAGTCCAACATCATAGGCGGGGAGGGGTATGATTGGTTCTATCATTCCCCCGAAGCCCGCGAAGCCCAGATTCGCACGCCGATCACCGATGAAGAACACAACGAGCCTTGGGTTTGGCGCTATAAAGATGTGCGCAGCTGGTGGTTGAACGTTCACCACGAACGCATTGGGGGAGTGCGCCAGGCGAACTCGACGGCCTGGGTGGCGCAATCCAAACCGATACGCTTTGCCGAGTACGGCTGTGCCGCGATCGACAAGGGCACCAATCAGCCCAATAAGTTTCTCGACCCGAAGTCATCGGAATCCCAACTGCCCTATTTCTCAAACGGGCGGCAGGACGAGTTGATGCAGAGGCAGTATCTGCGGGCGATGATCTCGTATTGGACAGATCCGGCGAATAACCCCGTCTCGGAAGAGTATGAGGGTCCGATGCTTGAGTTTAATCGCTCATGTGTGTGGGCCTGGGACGCGCGGCCCTATCCATGGTTTCCCAACAATCGGGGATTGTGGAGCGATGGCGATAACTATGGCCGGGGTCACTGGTTGACGGGTCGCGCCTCGGCGCGGTCATTGGCCTCGGTTGTCGACGAGATATGCCATCGCTCGGGCGTGACGCATTATGATGTCGACACACTTTATGGTCATGTGCGCGGCTATGGGATCGAAGATGTCTCGGAAGGGCGTTCGGCCTTGCAACCCTTGATGTTGCGTTATGGGTTTGATGCGGTCGACCGGGCCGGGATGCTGACCTTTCGGTTGCGTGACGGTCTGCTGGATCAGGAAATCGATCCCGAGTGGCTGGTGCGCGACGGCGAAAACAACGCGGTGGTCGAGGAAACGCGGGCCAGCGCTGTCGAACTGGCAGGTCGGGTCCGATTGCGATTTGTAGAATCCAATGGCGATTACGAGGTGATTGCCGAGGAGGCGATATTGCCGGACGAGACAATGCAGACAGTCTCGGTGTCCGAGTTGCCGATTTCGATGACCCGTGCTGAAGGGCGACAAACCGTTGAACGGTGGCTCTCGGAATCGCGTGTGGCACGGGATACCGCGCGACTGACTCTGCCACCCTCGATGATGTCACGCGGGGCAGGCGACGTGATCTCATTGCCCGAAGAAGGTGGACGCGGGTTGTACCGGATTGATCGCACCGAGCAGATGGGCTTGTCCCAGAAGGTCGAAGCCGTGCGCATTGAACCTGAAACCTATGTGCCGATTGATATCGGTGAAATCCGCTCGGATGTGACGGCCTTCGGGGTGCCGGTGCCGGTGACGCCCTTGTTTCTGGATCTGCCGTTGATGACTGGCCAGGAGGTGCCTCATGCGCCGCATGTGGCAGTGACGGCTGACCCCTGGCCGGGTTCTGCCGCAGTTTATTCATCTTCGAATGACACCAACTATTTCCTGAATGCGCTGGTGCAGGTTCAGACGCCAATCGGGGTGACAGAGACACCATTGAGCCCGGCGCCGAGCGGGCTTTATGATCGGGGAGCGCCTGTGCGCGTCCGGATGTTGAACGGGCAACTGGAAAGTGTCGAAGAGCTGGCCATGCTGGGTGGTGCCAACTTATGTGCAATCGGGGATGGTACGCCCGACGGCTGGGAGCTGTTTCAGTTTCAGACCGCCGAACTGGTGGGCGCGCGCACCTATTTGCTCAGTCACCGCTTGCGTGGACAGGCGGGCACGGAAACTGCGCAGACCGGAGAATGGCCCGCTGGTTCGTTGGTGGTGCGTCTGAACGGGACACCGCAACAAATCGATCTGAAAGAAAGCGAGTTGGGATTGGAGCGTTTCTATCGCATCGGCCCGGGTGATCGTTTCTATTCCGATCCGTCCTATCAAAGCGTGATGCAAAGCTTTGATGGTATTGGCCTGCGCCCCTACGCGCCTGTGCATCTGCGAACTCGGTCGACAGATACAGGCGATATCGAGGTCAGTTGGGTCCGGCGAACCCGGGTGGACGGTGATCGTTGGGATCGCCCCGAAGTCCCGCTGGGTGAAGAAAGCGAAAGCTATCTCGTGCGGGTTTCGCAAAATAGCACAGTGGTGCGCGAAGAGATCATAAACCAGCCCTTCTGGACCTATGGCGCTGCCGAGAGGGCCGCCGATGGGCTGGCGGGGTTTTACCAGATTGAGGCCGCACAGATATCGGCCAGCTTTGGGACAGGTCCCTTTACGCAGGTTGTGTTGGCAGCGTAACACACCACAGTTGATGACGCTGACAAAGGGGCTGGGCGCATTGCGTCTGGCCTTTTTTCTTTTCTGCTCGTCGGCCCTTGTGACAAGCCGGTGAAACACTGATAACGTACTAGAATAATGACGATTTCGCCCAAGACACTCATCCTGCCCGTCGTCATCGCTTTGTTGATTGGCGGTTTCTGGGTCAGCCCGGAGTTTCAGGAGATCGCAGCAGGTGTCGCGATCTTCCTGTTTGGCATGTTGATGCTGGAGGATGGATTTCGGCTGTTCAGTGGTGGTTTTCTTGAGCGGATATTGGAGCGCGCCACCCGATCTATCCCGCGCTCGTTAGCCTTCGGCGTCGTAACCACCACCATCATGCAATCCAGTTCACTTGTCTCGGTGATCACGATCTCCTTTCTCAGCGCCGGCCTGATCTCTCTTATCGCGGGGGTCGGGATCATTTTCGGAGCCAATCTGGGGACCACGACCGGTGCGTGGCTGGTGGCTGGATTCGGGATGAAGGTGAACATCTCGGCTTACGCGATGCCGCTTCTTGCCGTTGGCATTATTTTCGTCTTTCAGACTTCGAAATACCTGCGCGGTACGGGCTATGTCCTTGCCGGGCTTGGGTTCCTGTTTCTTGGTATCCACCACATGAAAGAAGGGTTTGAGACCTTCAAGGACACGATTGATCTGACGCAATTCGCTCTCGGGGGGCTTGCCGGTCTGATCATTTACACGCTGATCGGCACCTTCGCGACTGTGGTCATGCAATCCAGCCATGCCACCATGGTGCTGACCATTTCGGCGCTGGCGGCCGGGCAGATCACCTATGAAAACGCCCTTGCGTTGGCCATCGGGGCGAATGTGGGCACCACGATCACGGCGATCATCGGCTCTTTGACCGCGAATTATCAGGGCAAGCGGTTGGCTTTGGCGCATCTGGTGTTCAACATTGCCACGGCTGCGGTGGCGTTGGTGCTGATCAGCCCGTTGCGTGATGCAGTGGATATGATCAGCCACTGGGTTGGGATTGATGCGGATGATTTCACCCTCAAGCTGGCGGTGTTTCACACGATTTTTAACGCTCTCGGGATCACCTTGATGTTACCGCTGATGCGTCGACTGATCGCGTTGATCGAGCGGACCATCCGAGAACCCGTGCGCGACCTCAGTCAACCGAAGTTCCTGAACGAAGCCGTTGATGAGTTTCCCGCAACCATTGAAGTTGCCATGCAAAAAGAAGTTCTTCACCTCTACGAAAACGCGGTCGAGTTGATCACGCATGGGCTGAACCTGCATCGGAAAGACCTGTTCGAGGCCAAGGACATTGAAGCCATGGTCAAAGCCAGCCGCAGCGAAATCGATTTCGACATCGACGAAAGATATGAGCAGCGTGTCAAAACGCTTTACTCCGCGATCGTCGAGTTCGCGACCAGGGCCACCGGTCGAGAGCTGCCCCCGGACGTGGTCGCGCGGGTGTACCAACTTCGCGATGTTTCCGAGCGGATCGTGCGCGCCGTCAAGGCCACGAAGCACCTTCGTCGCAACGCCACGCGCTATACCCAGACCCAGCACGGGGCCATCACCGATCTTTATAACGGTTTGCGAACCCAGATCGCCCGCATTCTGGTCGAGATCAACCGGCTGGAACTGGCTGACCCGGAAAGCCGTAGCCGCCTGTGGCTGGATGATGAACTGGTGGTGATCGAGGCCGAGTATCGCAAGACCAATGCCATTATCGAGACCATGATCCGCGAGGAGAAAGTAACCGCTTCGGTGGCCACGTCTTTCCTGAACGATTCGAACTATGCCTACAAAGTCATGCGTGAATTGCTGGAGGCTGCCCGCGATTACTATGCTGCCCGGGACAGCGCCTTGTCCGAGGTCGAACAAATTCTGGCGATGGAAGAGGATGATGAAGAAACTGTCACATAACTTTCATATCCATGTGTCAACTACGTAATTCTCAAACCGATGCGGACCGGGCGCCGCACCGCCAAATCAAAGGTTGCTCCCCATGGGCCTAAGTAAGATCGCCGAAAAGCTGGATGACCACTATGACCGTGTGAAGGCGGGCAAAGCGGCCAAGATCAAGCCGCGCGATGTAGAAAAGGCCATCGCCAAACTGGAATCCCGCGAGCGGGCCCTGCTGGTCGACCTCGAAGAGACAGAGAAAGCGTCCAAGATAGAGCGTTTGAAGAAAAAGCTGGACACGACGCGGGATATGATTTCACGGGCCAAGTGGCTTTTGGAAGAGGTCAGTTAACCGGAAAGGGCGTGGTCACCCTCTGGCGCATTGAATGCACTTGGTGGCCGCCGGGTTCAGATCTAGCCGGGCAGGGGCAATGTCATCGCCACAGTCTTCGCAAAATCCGTATTCTCCTTCATCCATCCGGGTGAGGGCGGCTTGCAATTGGCTTCTTTCTGCCTGACGGCGGGTGGAGTTGGCCTTGGCCATCGCCTGATTTTGTAGGGCGTCCATCCGGCTGAGACGCCCGACGGCCTGCTGATCCAACTCAACCGTGGCTTGGCCGGCCTCGCCCAGCCTGTCTTCCTCCTCCAGAGCCGCCAGGCGTGCGGCAATCAGCCCGCGCTTTTTTTCGATCTCAGCCTTATTCATGCCGGTTATCTCCGCTATCACCGCTTTGCATTTTACGTCCCAACTCTATCTGGTATAGTCAAGGAATGCACAAAGGAGCATGACCATGGCCGAGAAACGCGCAAAACTGACCGAGCTTGATCCGGTCTGGGCAATGATTCGTGAGGAATCTCATGATGTTATCGCTGACGAGCCGCTTTTGGGCGGGCTGGTCCATTCCTCGGTTCTGCACCACAAGAGCTTTGAATCCGCGCTGGCGTATCGCATTTCGCTCAAGCTGGCCTCGGCTGAAATGCCCGAGCAGATACTGCGTGAAATTTGCGATGAAGCCCACGCCGCCGATCCCGAATTGGCGATTGCAGCGCGCGCCGATATCGTTGCGGTACGTGATCGTGACCCGGCCTGCCACCGGTTTGTTCAGCCTTTGCTGTTCTTCAAAGGGTTTCAGGCGGTGCAGGCCTATCGCGTTGCCAACTGGCTGTGGAACAGCGGCCGCCAGGACATGGCGCGATTCTTCCAGATGCGCGCCTCCGAGGCTTTCGGCGTGGATATTCATCCCGGTGCACGTATCGGTAAGGGCATCATGATCGACCATGCCCATTCCATCGTGATCGGTGAAACTGCCGTGGTGGGCGATAACGTTTCCATGCTGCATTCCGTCACCCTTGGCGGAACCGGGAAGGAAGAAGAAGATCGTCACCCCAAGATCGGCGATGGTGTTCTGATCGGGGCCGGGGCCAAGGTTCTGGGCAATATCAAGGTCGGCTATTGCAGCCGGATCGCAGCAGGGTCCGTTGTGCTGGAAGAGGTGCCGCCGTGTAAGACCGTGGCTGGTATTCCTGCTAAGGTCGTCGGAGAAGCGGGCTGCGAACAACCTTCCATGACGATGGACCAACTGCTGCAGTCCTGCCCCGGCAGTACCTCTTAAACGGCGCGTGGGCGGTTTGACCGCCACGCCCGCATTCGCAGCAGAATTCCCCCCAGCGCCATGACCAGATAGAATATCTGGATCAACGCCGCGCTCAGGTTGAAGTCGGTGAACAAAGAGATCATCACACAGCTTGAAGCTGCAAGGATCAGGCAGAAATAGGTAGGCTGCGTGCTGTTCAGCCGCCCTGTGCAGAGCAGGAAAAACCCGATCACGTAAATGCAGACACCGATCAGGCCGACGGCCCGGCAAAGAAAAGGAAGTTCGAAGTAAGCGGGGTCAATGAGTGGCATTATAATCGTCCTTGAAAAAGTGAGTGGTCGTTAAAAAAGAGAGCAGTCAAAAATGATCTGGGAAAATTCTGCGCCGAGCTTGGAAAATGGCCAAGTCTGGAAAACCTGACCTGGCGTCAACGTAAAAACGCCGCCCCCGGATTAGAGGGGCGGCGTGAAAGACTTGGAAAGGTATCGGCGCTTAGGCCAGCATCACCATCGGGTTTTCAAGGTTCTCTTTGATTGCGGTCAGGAATTGTGCGCCAAGCGCCCCGTCGATCACCCGGTGATCCACAGACAAGGTCACCGACATCACCGTGGCCACGGTCAGTTCGCCATCTGCACCCACAACCGGCTTTTTCACACCGGCCCCGACGGCCAGAATCGACCCATGCGGTGGATTGATCACCGCATCGAAATTGTCGATCCCGAACATGCCCAAGTTGGAAATGGCAAAGCTGCCGCCCTGATATTCATGCGGGGCCAGTTTGCGATCCCGGGCGCGGGTGGCAAGGTCTTTCATCTCGGCAGAAAGCGCCGACAGGGATTTCAGATGCGCATCTTTCAGGACTGGGGTGAACAGACCGCCTTCGATGGCCACGGCCACGGCAACATCCGAGGGCGTCAGTTTCAGCATCCGGTCGCCTGCCCAGACGGCGTTGGCATCGGGCACCTCTTGCAGGGCCAGGGCACAAGCCTTGATGATGAAATCGTTAACCGACAGTTTCACCTCTTTGGCTTCTAGCTGTTTGTTCAGCTGGCTGCGGAATTTCATCAGTGCATCCAACTGGATATCCCGGCGCAGATAGAAATGCGGTATGGTCTGTTTGGCCTCGCCCAGTCGGGCGGCAATGGTCTTGCGCATGCCATCAAGCGCAATTTCCTCGTACTCGCGGCCTTCATACATCGCAGCCACGGCACTGGCCGATGGCCCTGTGGGCGCGGTGGTCGGTGCAGAGGCCGCAGGCGCAGGAGCGGCTGCAGCGGCGGGGGCCGAAGCACCGGGTTGCGCGCCCTCAACATCGGCTTTCACGATCCGCCCATGCGGACCTGACCCTGACAAGGATGCCAGATCAACACCTTTTTGTTCAGCAATCCGGCGCGCAAGCGGCGATGCAAAAATGCGCTCCCCCGAGGCACGGGCCGGTGCGGCAGGAGCCGGCGATGCCGCCGCGGGGGCAGGGGTTTCTTCAGCCGCCTCAGCAGCAGGAGCCGCCGCTGCCGGCCCCGCGCTGATGTCGCCGATGTCATCGGCGCTTTCGCCGTCTTCCAACAGTACCGCGATGGGTGAATTCACCTTCACCGCCTCTGTCCCTTCCGGAACGAGAATCTTGCCGATCACACCTTCATCAACCGCCTCGAACTCCATCGTGGCCTTGTCGGTTTCGATCTCGGCCAGCAGGTCACCGGACGAGACGGTATCGCCCTCTTTGACAAGCCATTTGGCCAGGGTGCCTTCCTCCATGGTGGGGGACAAGGCGGGCATCAGAATTTCAGTAGGCATCGCTTTGTCTCCTTACCGGTAGGTCACTTGCTTGACCGCGTCGAGCACTTCGGCCGTCGAGGTCAGGGCCAGTTTCTCAAGGTTTGCGGCATAGGGCATGGGTACATCCTTGCCGGTGCAGTTGATCACCGGTGCATCAAGGTAATCAAAGGCGCGCTCCATCAAGGTTGCCGAGATATGGTTGCCGATCGAGGCCACGGGCCAGCCTTCTTCCACGGTCACGCAGCGGTTGGTTTTCATCACCGATGCAATCACCGTGTCGTAATCAACCGGGCGCAGGGTGCGCAGGTCGATCACCTCGGCCGAGACACCCTCTTCGGCCAGCTTGTCAGCGGCTTCCAGCGCATAGGTCATGCCGATGCCAAAGCTGACAATCGTCACATCATCGCCGCTGCGGTGAATGCGGGCCTTGCCGAAGGGAATGGTGAAATCGTCGATCATCGGCACCTCGAAGGATTTGCCGTACATGATCTCATTCTCAAGAAAGATCACAGGGTTGGGATCGCGAATGGCCGACTTCAGCAGGCCTTTGGCATCAGCGGCCGAATAGGGCTGCACCACTTTCAGGCCGGGCACCTGGGCGTACCACGCGGCGTAATCCTGGCTGTGCTGAGCACCCACGCGCGCGGCGGCACCATTGGGCCCCCGGAACACGATGGGACAGCCCAACTGCCCGCCAGACATGTAGTTGGTCTTGGCGGCCGAGTTGATGATCTGGTCAATTGCCTGCATGGCGAAATTCCATGTCATGAACTCGACAATCGGTTTCAACCCGCCCCAGGCGGCGCCGACACCGATCCCGGCAAAGCCATGTTCGGTGATCGGCGTGTCGATCACGCGTTTGGCACCAAATTCGTCCAGCAGGTTCTGGGTGATCTTGTAGGCACCCTGATACTCGGCCACTTCCTCGCCCATGACAAAGACACTTTCATCAGCGCGCATTTCTTCGGCCATGGCGGTGTTCAGAGCTTCGCGTACGGTCATCGACTTCATCTCGGTGCCCTCGGGCCAGTCTGGGCTGGTATCGGGGGCAGGGGCCGCGGGGGCCGCTGTGGCGGCAGCCACCGGAGCAGCGGCAACAGGCGCTTCGGCCGCGGCCGGGGCGCTGGCGGCGCTTGTGATATCATCTGCGCTTTCACCATCTTCCAGCATCACCGCGATGGGCGTGTTCACGCGCACCCCTTCGGTGCCTTCTGCGACCAGAATCTTGCCGATGGTGCCTTCATCCACCGCTTCAAATTCCATCGTGGCCTTATCGGTTTCGATCTCGGCCAGAATATCACCTGACGATACGGTATCGCCTTCTTTGACCAGCCATTTCGCCAGTGTGCCTTCTTCCATCGTCGGCGACAGGGCGGGCATCAGAACTTCTGTTGGCATTTCAATTTCTCCTGATAACTCTGTCGCTTAAGCGTCTACGTAGACATCTGTCCACAGTTCATCTGTGGCCGGTTCCGGGCTTTCCTTGGCAAATTCTGCCGAGGCGTTGACGATGTTCTTGATCTCTTTGTCGATCGCCTTGAGGTCATCCTCGGAAGCGTGTTTGCCGGTCAGAAGCAGATCGCGCACATGTTCGATCGCGTCTTTTTCCTCGCGCATCTTCTGCACTTCTTCGCGGGTGCGATATTTGGCGGGATCCGACATCGAGTGACCGCGGTAGCGATAGGTCATGACTTCCAGAATGTAGGGGCCTTTGCCAGCCCGGCAGTGTGCCACGGCCTTTTCACCAGCAGCCTTCACGGCCAGTACATCCATACCATCGACCGCTTCGCCGGGGATGCCGAATGCTGCACCGCGATGATAGATATCGGGTGACGAGGTCGACCGTTTCTGTGCGGTGCCCATAGCATATTGGTTGTTCTCGATCACGAAGATCACCGGCAATTCCCACAGGGCCGACATGTTGAAAGTTTCATAGACCTGGCCCTGGTTGGCCGCGCCATCGCCGAAATAGGTGAAAGTAACGTTGTCATTGCCGTTATACTTGTCGGCAAAGGCAAGGCCTGCACCAAGCGGAACGTTTGCCCCGACAATGCCGTGACCACCGTAGAAATGCTTCTCCTTCGAGAACATATGCATTGATCCGCCTTTGCCGCGCGAGTAGCCGCCTTCGCGGCCGGTCAGCTCGGCCATGACGCCGTTGGGGTCCATGCCGCAGGCCAGCATGTGACCGTGGTCGCGGTAGGTGGTGATGCGTTTGTCGCCCTCTTTCGCGGCTGCTTCCAATCCGACCACAACGGCCTCCTGACCGATGTAAAGGTGGCAGAATCCCCCGATCAGGCCCATACCATAAAGCTGGCCCGCCTTCTCCTCGAATCGGCGAATAAGCAGCATCTCGCGATAAAACTCCGTCAGTTCATCGCCTGAAACATTTGATTTCTTTGTTGTTTTGCGCGCGGCCATGGTCCGGGACCTCCCTCGTTTCGCAAATAGTTTAGCGTTAAACTATCTAATACATGATCCATCGCGATCTGGCGAGTGCGAAATTGACGCGGGGGAACAAATGACCACTCGCCCGCATTCTTCTGGCCAAAAATATCCTGGGGAGTTTGAGGGGCAGCGCCCCTCATTCAAAACAAATGTTTTGCAACGCAGTTGCGCATTTCGGTCAAACCCCGCCTAGCCGCGTCAGAATGCCATCCTGATCCAGCCCGCCAATGGCGCCTGCCACGCGACCCCGCTGTCCGGCCAGCCGTGTGGCGATGTATCCCTCGGACACCGCCGCAGGGGCAGTGCGGATCAAGACAGATGCGGTCAGCAACGTCGCCAGGCTCTCGACATACCACCGCGCTTCGCCCTCGGCGGGCAGGGACGGGAAGCGTTGAATATGGGCCTGCAAGGCCGCATCAAACCGGCGATACTGCCCCGCAACCGCGCCCAGTTCCTCGCTGAGGGCGTCGCCCGCTGCTGGCAGGGTTTTCAGGGTCCGCAGGATGTCGAGGCATATTACGTTGCCCGATCCTTCCCAGATCGAATTCAGCGGCGCCTCACGATAAAGCAGGGGCAAGCCGGTCTCTTCGACATAACCGATACCGCCCATGGCCTCCATCGCCTCGTACACCAGCCCGGGGCACAGTTTGTTGCCGAGGAACTTGGCCAGCCCAACACCCAGCCGGGCAAAGGCGCGATCCCGCTCGCTGGTGCCGTCAAAGGCGCGCGCCACATGCAGCCCCAGCGCCAGCGTGCCTTCCCAATCCAAGGTCAGGTCGGCCAGCACGGCCCGCATCAGGGGTTGATCAATCAGCTGGGCTTCAAAAGCACTACGGTGGCTGGCCCAGTGATGCGCATGACCCAAAGCCGCCCGCATCAGCCCGGCGGGGGCCATCGCCGTGTCCAGCCTTGTGTGATGCACCATCTCGAGGATCGTCGCGATCCCGCGGCCTTCTTCGCCAAGGCGCAGCGCGTATGTGTCGTCGAACTCGATCTCGGATGAGGCGTTGGCGCGATTGCCCAGCTTATCCTTGAGCCGCTGGATATGGATCGCATTACGCTCGCCCTCAAGCCAGCGGGGCACCAGGAAACAGGTCAATCCACCATCCGATTGCGCCAGTGTCAGAAACCCGTCTGACATCGGGGCCGAACAAAACCATTTGTGCCCGCGCAGCCGATACCCTTCGCCATCCGTCTCGGCCCGCGTGGTCGTGGCACGCAGGTCCGATCCCCCCTGTTTCTCGGTCATCGCCATGCCCAGTGTCGCACCGGGTTTGCGGCCCAACGGTTTGGGCGCACCGTCATAGACCCGCGCGGTCAGCTTGGGCACCCACTTGGAAAACAACTGGGGATCAGCCTTCAGCGCAGGCACTGCGGCGTAGGTCATGGTCATCGGACAACACACGCCCGGTTCAATCTGACTGGTCAGATAAACCATCGCGGCATGGGTTGCGTGGCCACCGGGCCGCCCTTCCCACGGGATTGCCGAGTAGCCTGCGGTGATCCCAGCACTCAGCAATTGGTGATAGGCAGGGTGAAAGCGCACCTCGTCCAGGCGTCGCCCGGCGCTGTCATGGCTGATCAACTCGGGGATATGACGATTGGCATCGCGGGCGGCCTCCTGCATCTGTTGGGTACCGATCGTCTGACCATAGCCTGACAGGTGGTCGGCCTCGGCCCCTGCATGCGCTGCGTGATCCTGCAACGCCGGGTCATCGCCCCAAAGGTCCAGATCGCCGCGCGCAGGTGGCTGGTTGGTCACTTTATGGGTGGCCAGTTGATTGCGCGGTGCACTGTGTGGCATCTGAGACTCTCCTTAGGCGAGATATCGTACCGCGCTTCGGGTTTCGGGCGAAAGGGGATTCACAAAGCGAATCACCTGTGCCATGGTGATTTTCGACCGCCCGAAAGAGGTGGCTTAAGAGGCAGACATCGTGAGACGTATCCGCAAACCACCCGCTTTGGGTATTTTGGTATATTCCGCCGTGGTCTTTGGCCTGGGCGTTTACTTTACCTTTGCCGCCGTGCAGGGGGATTTCGGCCTGTTCCAACGCGCCGAGATCGAGGCCGAAACCCGTGGGTTGCAGGCACAGTTGGATCAGCTGAACGTCCAGGTGGTCCGGATGGAAAACCTGACCCGGCGGCTGTCGGATACTTATCTGGATATCGATCTGCTGGACCAGCAGGCGCGTGATGTGCTGGGAATGCTGCGCAGCGACGAGATTGTCATTCGCTGATCGATTGCCGTCTCGGCAACTGGTTCGTGACTGCCAAATAGACACCTCGGAAAAGATGGCAGGAGATTGCTCTTTGGCGGAGTCCGAAGGGACCGTGCGAAGTGTCTCACCCTTACAGTGTCAACAAAAGAACGTTTTGAGATTAAGCTAGGTCACAACGTGATTTCGGAACGCCTTGGCTTTCCACAACGGCAAGTGGGTGACATAGTTTTCTGAAAGACAAATCTGTAGGAGACATCCCATGGCGGACCTGTCGCTGTCCCTTATCGACACGCTTCCCAAGGCCGAGCTTCATCTTCATATCGAAGGCACTCTGGAACCGCAGATGATGCTGGATATGGCCAGCAAAAATAACGTTGAACTGCCCTATACCACTGTTGAAGAAGTCACCAAAGCCTACGAGTTTGATTGCCTTCAGGACTTTCTGGACCTGTATTATCTGGGCATGTCGGTGTTGCAGACCGAAAAGGATTTCTATGATCTGACATGGGCGTATTTGGAACGCGTGCATGCCGACCGCCTGACTCATGTGGAAATGTTCTTTGACCCGCAGGCTCATACTGATCGTGGCATTGCTTTTGAAACAGTTCTGGGCGGTATTACGTCGGCTTTGGAAGACGCCGAAAAACAACTTGGCATCACGTCCAAGCTGATCATGTGTTTCCTGCGCCATCTGCCCGAGGAAGAGGCCTTTGAGGCGCTGGAATGTGCATGCAAGCACAAGGAACACATTTTTGGCGTCGGGCTGGACAGCTCTGAAAAAGGCAATCCGCCCGGCAAATTTGCCCGCGTTTTCGAAGAAGCCCGCAAAGAGGGGTTCACGCCTGTTGCCCATGTTGGCGAGGAAGGCACAGCCGAAAACGTGCGCGAGGCGCTGGATGTTCTGAAAATCGATCGCGTGGATCATGGCAATCATGCCTTGGACGATCCGGCGCTGACCAGGCGTCTGGCAAATCAGCAGACGCCATTGACGATGTGCCCGATTTCGAACTGGCGGTTGAAGGGCATTCCGTCCCTTTCGGCAAGCCCGGTGAAGAAGGCGTTGGATGCCGGTCTGTTGGTGACGGTGAACTCGGATGATCCATCGTATTTTGGCGGATATCTGAACGACAATTATCGCGCGGTCCTGGAACATCTCGATCTGAGTGAGAATGACGTCGTCAAGCTGGCGAAAAACTCTTTCGCCGCATCCTTTATGACTGACACGCAAAAGCAGAATCAACTCGACAGGATTGACAGGCAGATCGAAAGCCTTCGAGCGTCGTAGTCGCTCTGGTGGCGGTCACTGGCGCATGCGCCGGGACCGCTCACTTTGTTCTTACGAAGCCAACGCCTTCTGCTTTCCGCGCCGACGTGTCAGCCCGCCACGGATGCGGCGTGAATGCTGTCGATGCTCGCCGCGATCGTGGAGTTGAATTCATCATCCGATTGCTGGGCTGACAACCCTTCGCTCAGGGCGCGTGAGAAGCTGGCGATCATGCCGGTGTTTTGCGACAGGCGGGTGTTGGCCTCGTCCCGTGAATACCCTCCGGACAGGGCAACAACACGCATCACGCGCGGATGATCGACCAATGATTTATACTTGTTAGCCGTCTCCGGCAGGGTCAGTTTCAACATCACCTGCTGATCGCCCGGCAGCGCATCAAGATGCTTGGTCAGCTCGCCAAGCAGGATGTCTTCTGCCTCGACCTTGTCGGCAATCGAGATGGTCACTTCCGGCTCGATAATCGGGATCAGACCGTGACCCAGGATTTGCGCGCCGACCTCGAATTGCTGGGCTACGTTGGCCGCGATGCCACGGGGCGCAGCGGCGTCGATGACCGAGCGCATCTTGGTGCCGAAAATGCCGGCACCAACCGCGCGGGTCAGTAGGGCGTCCAGATCCGGCATGGGTTTCATCAGGCGCACGCCGTTTGCCTCATCGGCCAGGCCCTTATCGACTTTCAGAAACGGCACCACACCACGCTCTTCCCACAAGAATTGCGCCGATGGCTTGCCCGCGATCTCGCGATCCATGGTCATTTCAAACAGGATCGCGCCGATCACCTTGTCGCCGGTAAAGGCCGGGGCCTGGGCGATGCGGGCCCGCATGGCGTGGATCATGTCGAACATCTCGGCATCTGAGCTATAGGCGTCGGCCTCGACCCCATAAAGCTGCAGGGCCTTGGGAGTAGAGCCGCCGGATTGATCCAAGGCTGCGACGAACCCGCCGCTGTTGCGCATCTGCTGTGCCTGTTGCTCTTTCGACATATCTGCCCCCGTTTATCCTCTGTTGGGGGGCTTCTAGGCGAGCCTTAAGCAGGTTGCAATTCTGGTGGCGCTAACGGGCTGGACGAACCCCGTTTCAGCACGAGGTTTCGCCCAGTGCCCGCGCTTATTCGCCGCGGTCGAACCGGCTGGCCATATCCATGGCGATCCAATCAGACAGCGCTTGTTCCTGCGTGCCCAGACGCAGATCGCCCCAAAGTGCATCCACCTCTGCACCGCGGTTGGCAAAGCGCGCCTCGATATCCTCGCGCAGCGGACGCGCGCCGATATCACCAGCGGCTTCAGCAATCAGTGCATAGTAATACGCCAGCTGATATGACCGTGGCGCACCAAGGCCGGTGAAATGCGACAAGGCCAATGCACGCACCGCACGGACGTCATTGTCTTCGGGCAGTGCCTCGGTGGGGTCGGCAACGCTGGTTGCACCCAAATGAGCGAGCTGGGCCGCGATCACCTCGCCGGTGGTCAGGCGCGCCTCAAGTGCATCCAGCAGCGACACGGCACCGGGCAGGCGGGCCGAACTGGCGGCCAGTGCATTGCCATAAGCGGCTGAGGCATCAACGGTCATTTGCGCACGGGCGGTCAGCAGCGCGGCCTCGGCTGCCTCGGGGGCATCGGAATTCAGCAGGGGCTGCAGCAGGCCCGGCACCAACGCCTCGGCCTTCGGTACACCTGTGCCCGAAATTAGGGCATTGGCCAGTTCGATCAGTTCGGGGCCGCTCAGATCATCGTTAATCCGTGCCAGCAGGCCGGGATCGAACAGGTCTGATTGCGCGCGGGGCGCGGTTCGCGCATCGGGGGCCAGCGCCTGCAACAACTGTTCAGGCATTTCGTAAATCTCAGGCTCCAGAACGATGCCGCCCGGCGGCAACTGTGCTTCGATGGTGATCTCACCGGGATCGCGGATGAAATCGGCCACATGTGCCATCAGATCGTCGATAAACAGACGTTCAGTTGCGGTCAGTGCGCGGGTGCCGCCATTGCCAAGCGCGTCGATGATCGCCTCGGTGCCAAGCGCCTGAACCACCTCGGGCTGACGCAGGTTTTCAGGGATTTGCGACGACAGACGGTCCCAGCCGCCAGTGTCCTGCAGGCCCAGAACCGCGTGTTTCATGCGAATTGCCGGGTCGCCAGGATTCCCAAACTCGTCGAGACGTGGCAGGATCGCACCGGCCACCGCCAGATCAAGCGTCAGCATATCATTGATCGCGGCCGAGCCATTCGTGCGGATTTCACCGGTGCCGTGAATGTAATCAATTTCATAGTTCAGCCGGTCAATTTCGATCTCACTATACCCGGCCGACCGCATCATCAACCCGGCGTCACGCGGCAGGCAGGCGATGTTGCCCTTGGCACCGACAATGGTGATCGAGGCGTTGCTGGCCGACAGTTCGGGGCGGAACTTGCCAAGGTCAAACGCAGCCTGTTGCAGGGTGATTTCGCATTGGCGGGCGCGATCATAGGGCAGTTGCGGGCGCAGGGTCACGCCGGACAGGGATACCGTGCCGCGCATCACATCGGTACTCAGATGCTCGTACTCAACCTCCATCACCACGCGCAGCGAGGATAAGATGATGCTGGCTACCGATTCGGCGATACGATCAGGGGTAATGATATCTAGGATGCCGGGCTTGGGATCGCCCTCGGCCAGGGCGGGGGCGGACAGGGTCAGTCCAAGGCAGGTGGCATAAAGGGCAGATTTCAAAGGGCGCATGAGGATATCCTTCTGCTTAAAGCTATCCCTCAAGCTAGGCACACGCGGTTGTGATCCACAGTATGGAAAACCTTACCTCAGTCCGCGGACAGGGCCGCGACACCGGGCAGAGGTTTGCCTTCCATCCATTCCAGAAACGCGCCCCCGGCGGTGGAAATATAAGTGAAATCATCCGCCGCATGCGCTTGGTTCAAAGCCGCTACGGTATCACCGCCCCCCGCCACGGAAATCAGGCTACCCTCTCGGCTCAAACGCGCGGCATGGGCAGCGGCGGCCTTGGTGGCGGCATCAAAGGGCTCAATCTCGAACGCGCCAAGAGGGCCGTTCCAGATCAGGGTGTTCGCGTTGTCTAGAGCCGCAGTGATACGCGCTACGCTGGCGGGTCCGGCGTCCAAAATCATCGCGTCTTCCGGGCAGGCATGTGCCGGCACGATTTCATGGGCGGCCCCGGCCTTGAATTCCTGCGCAATCACCACGTCGGCAGGCAGAATGATCTCGCAGCCCGATGCGCCCGCCTTGACCATGATCTCGCGCGCGGTGTCGGTCATATCGTGTTCGCACAGCGATTTACCCACGTTCAGCCCTTGTGCGGCCAGAAAGGTATTGGCCATCCCCCCGCCGATCACCAGATGATCGACCTGTCCCACCAGATTGCCCAGCAGGTCCAGCTTGGTCGACACTTTCGCCCCGCCAACCACAGCCACAACCGGGCGTTTGGGGGTGCCAAGTGCGGCCTCAAGCGCCTGCAACTCGGCCTGCATAAGGCGACCAGCGCAAGAGGGCAGGTGACGCGCGATGCCTTCTGTGCTGGCATGCGCGCGGTGCGCCGCCGAAAAGGCATCATTGCAATAGATGTCACCAAGACCGGCCAGTCGGGCTGCGAATTCGGGGTCATTGGCCTCTTCACCCGGATAGAACCGGATATTTTCCAGCAGGATCACATCAGCGGCAAGGGCTTCGGCCGTCAGGGTCTCGGCTCCTTCCAGCGTCTCGATCAGGGTGACCTTGCGCCCCAATGCCTCTTCTAGAGCCGGCAGTACCACGCGCAGCGACATGTCCAGCACGACCTTGCCTTTGGGGCGGCCAAAATGCGCGATCAGCATCGGTTTGCCGCCCTTGGCGAGGATATCGGTAATGGTGGGGACGATCCGTTCGATCCGCGTCGCATCGCTGACCAGCCCATCCTCAACGGGAACATTGATATCCACGCGGATTAGCACGCGTTTGCCTGCCAGTTCCATATCGTCGAGGGTTTTCCAGCTCATGCCCTTGGCCTCCTGCGCCGTCTTTGGCGCCCTTCTGGCGTGATCATGCTGGGGCGTCAACCTCTGCCCCTTGGCAATCCGGAACCAACGGCATAGGTATTTGCCAACTGATGATAAAGGAGTGCGGCATGGCCGAGATCAAAGACCCCGAAAACACCATTCTGCTGGAGCTGAAAAACGGCACCGTCACGATTGAGCTGATGCCCGATGTGGCCCCCGGCCATTGCGATCGGATGAAAGAACTGGCCCGCTCAGGTGCCTATGACAATGTCTGCTTTCACCGGGTGATTGATGGCTTCATGGCTCAGACCGGCGACGTCGCCAATGGCAACATGGAAAAGAATTTCAACCTCGGGCGCGCGGGCACCGGCGGGTCGGACCTGCCCAACCTCAAGGCCGAGTTCTCCAAACTGCCCCATGATCGCGGCACCATTGGTGCAGCGCGCAGCCAGATGCCGGACTCGGCCAACAGCCAGTTCTTCATCAATTTCAAGGACAACCATTTCCTGAATGGTCAATACACCGTCTATGGCCGCGTGATCGAAGGTATGGAGCATGTCGATGCCATCACCCGGGGCGAGCCGCCTGCCGACCCCGATCGTATGGTCAGCATGAAGGTGGCCGCAGATGTTTAAATACGCTCTGGCACTCAGCCTGTTGGCTAGCCCCGCCTTGGCGACGGGCCTGACCATCGAAGTGGCCGGCGAGGCCAATGGCACCATCACCATCGACCTGCTGGAAGATGTGGCACCGGGTCACGTGGCCCAGATCACGGCGCTGGCCGACGAGGGCGCGTATGACGGAGTCGTCTTTCACCGCGTGATCGAAGGCTTCATGGCCCAGACCGGCGATGTGGAATTCGGCAAGCTTGAGGGCGGTGACATGCGCCGCGCGGGCATGGGCGGCAGCTCTAAGCCTGACCTCAAGGCCGAGTTTTCGGATGTGCCCTATGATCGCGGCGTTGTCGGCATGGCCCGTTCGCAGGATCCAAACAGTGGCAACAGCCAGTTCTTCATCATGTTCGCTGAAGGCTACTTCCTCAATGGCCAATACACCGTTGTGGGCCGGGTGACCGATGGCATGGACGTTGTCGATGCAATCAAACGCGGGCAGGGCCAAAGCGGCGCTGTGACCGGCAAGCCCGATGTGATGACCTCGGTCACTGTGACCGAGTAAGCCATGACCGGCTACGAGCCTCTCAACACCCTCAAGCCGGTGGCTGAGGGGCTCTGGCTGATTGATGGGCCCGCGATCAAGGTCGCGGGCTTTCCGTTTTCCACCCGCGCCACTGTGGTGCGGCTGGAAAGCGGTGATCTTTGGGTGCATTCGCCGACCCAACTGACCGAAATCCTCCATGCTGAACTGGACGCGCTTGGGCCGGTCCGGCACCTTATTGCGCCAAACCAGTTCCATTACACCCATCTGAATGATTGGCAGGCGACCTTTCCCGAGGCGCAATTCTGGGCAGCCCCCGGTGTGGTGGAGCGCGCAGCCAAGCACGGGCTGACCTTGCCTCAGGATCAGCCGTTGCAAGCGGATCAGGCAGAGAGACCTTGGGCGGAGCAGATCGACCAATTGCTCGTCCGGGGCAGTAAATGGCACAATGAAGTGGTGTTTTTTCATCGTCCCAGCAGCACGCTGATCCTGACGGATATTCTGCAAGCCTTTGAAACCGCTAAGCTTCCGGCGCATTGCCGCCCTTGGGTGTGGCTGAACGGGATTGAGGATGTGGATGGGCGCATGCCGCCGATCATTCGCCGCTCTTACAGGGATAAAAACGCTTTGGGTGAGGATATCGAACAGATGATCGACTGGGGTCCTCGCCGCGTCATCATCGCCCATGGGAAATGGTATGAGCGCAATGGCGTGGCTGAATTAGAGCGTGCCTTTCGCAAGCTTCTGCGCGACCGGCAGTGGACGCGCGCCTTTGACGAAATGGAAAAGCAGCAGGGCCGCTAGCATCAGGCCTCGGGGTGGATGGCAAGATGGCAGGAAATACCTGCCATCTTTCCGATGATCTCAGCTCACGCAGGCAGATAGATGTTGAACGCCTTGCGGATTTCCGCATCCACCATCGGATCAAACCGGGCGGCCGAGCGTTCGGACAGGATTTCTTCCTTGCGCGCGGTGGCCTTGTCCAGCAGGGCGGGTTTGCCCAACTCGGCCCATTCCTTGGGCGAGGTCCGGTCGCCCAGGGTCGGGTAAACGTAATCCGACTGCATCCGCGCCAGTGTCTGACCGGTGCCGAGGTAATGGCCGGTGCCGCCCAGACAGACCTCTTTGATCTGGTCCAGCGCGAGGGTTTCATCATCCACCTCGATGCCGCGCACACAGCGCAGGGCATGGCCGATGATGTCATCGCCGAGGATCAGCGACTCGTGACAAAAGCCCAGCAACGACGCATGCATGCCGGCCGCCTCGTAAACCATGTTCACGCCCGAGAGGCCCGCCATCACATTGGTGCACATCTGCTCCCACCCGGCCTGCATGTCGGGCATCTTGGAATCCGAGGCGCCTGCAGCGGCCCCGCCGGGGATATCGTAGAACTGGTGCATCTGCCCACAGCCGGCCGTCAGCAACGCTTGCTCTGCCGAGCCAATGGACATCGCCCCGGTGCGCAGATCCAGCCCAAAGGGCCAGGTGCCGAAGATCGCCGGATGCCCCGGAGCAATGGCGTTAACATAGACCAGCCCGGCCAGGCATTCGGCCGTGGCTTGCACGATGGCCCCCGCGACGGTGGAAGGGGCTGTTGCCCCGGCCATACCTGCCGAGAGCAGCAGCACGGGCATCCCGCCCTTGATGCAGGCCTCCATCACTTCGCAAGACTCCGTGGCGAATTTCATCGGCGGAACGACGAAACAGTTGGAATTGCTCATGAAGGGGCGCTCGCGCCACTTGTCTTCTCCCCCGGCAATCATATGCAGCATTTCCAGGGCAGGGGCCACGTGGTGGGGTTCGGTGAACGAGGTGCCGATATGTTTGGTGGTGCCCGCTGCGGTGCCATAGACCGTGTTCAGGTCCATCTCCATATTATCCACGATATCGCGGCACACCATCGGGCGTTGCAGGAAGTGGATATTGTCGAGCTTGTCGACGATCCGGGCTGCATCATGCAGGTCCTGCAATGTGCTTTCGCGATACTCATTGCCATGCACATCAACCATATGCACAGCGGCCCCGGCGGTGCCGTAATGTACCTTGGCACCCGACAGTTCCAGATCGTATTGCGGGTCGCGGCCATGCAGGGTGATCGAGCGGTTCGCCTTGGTCAGCATGTCCTCGACCAGTGCGCGGGGGAAGCGGATGCGCCCGTCATCGCCAAGGATCGCGCCTGCACTGGTCAAGTACTCGATCCCGCTTGGTGGAGCATCGGCCAGGCCGATCTGTTCCAGCGCGTCCAGCGCGGTTTGGTGGATGCGTTCGACCTGGGCCTGGGTCAGGGGTTTGTACATGCCGCCTTCAAGGCCAGGGCGGATGGGGCGCAGCGCCTCTTCCAGAGGGGCGGCACGGCTGGCACGGCGGGCATTACGACCGCCAGAGCGGCGGGGGGTGTGATCATTCATGTTTGTGGTCCTGTACGTGGGATAAGTTGGCAAAGATGTGGGCTTACACCAATGCCGGACGTCCCCGGGCCGCACGGCCCCGCTGCGCACCGATGGTGCGAATGATCACAGCGATTTTGCAACACGGCGTCATGCCGGTCTCTCCCTCTTGGTCTTGGGAGGGGACGCGATTCACTCTGCGCTGTCTAGTCTGTTTGCGACCCGAGGGCCGAAAGCGACATCTCGATCAGGCTGCCACTTGGGCGGCGTAGTCCAAAATATGCCGGACCGCTTCGCCCAAACGTTCGTCGTTGACTGTCAGGGCCACGCGCACATGGCCCGCTGCGGCCTGACCAAAGCTTTCGCCAGGCATCACCGCCACATGGTGGGTTTCCAGCAGCCCGGTTGCGAACTCTTCTCCTGTCAGACCCGTCGCGCGCATATCAAGCATGATGTACATGGCCCCATCCGCGGGGATCGCACGTACAACGTTCTGTGCCTCGACCAATTCCAGCAGCAAATCACGACGACGGCGGAACGGTTCGGCGATCTGCTCTTCAAAGACTTCGCCCTGATCCAGCGCAAAACTGGCCGCCTCCTGCACGAACCCTGCGACACCATAGGTAGTGTTGGTGGCCAGATGTCCCATGTGCTCCAGCGCCTCGGCAGGGCCGACGACCCACCCTATGCGGCTGCCCGTCATGGCGTGGCTTTTTGACATAGAGCCGATGACCAATGTGCGCTCTGCCATATCGGGCAGGGCGCGGGGACTCAGATGGGTGCCGGTCCACACTTGCGTGTCATACACCTCGTCCGAGATGAGCCACATTTCATGATCGCAGCAGACCCGTGCAATGCCGTCCATCGTTTCGCGGGTATAAAGCACGCCCGTCGGGTTGTTGGGTGAGTTGATCAGCAGCGATGATGCTCCATCTGCCTGCGTCTCAAGGTTGGCGGCATCGGGTTGAAACGCCCGCTCGGGACGCGCCCGGACAGGGACAGGCACGGCACCGACGCTGCGGATCGTGCCGGGATAGGTGGCATAATAGGGGTCGATGAACATCGCCCTGTCGCCGGGATCGCAACACGCCATATGGGTCGCGAAAAGCCCGGCCTGACCACCAGGAACCACCAGCACATTCTCGGGCGTTGTGGCCACGCCGGTCCGTTCTCTCACGCGTTTGGCGATGCGCTCGCGCAGGCCGGGATTGCCGCTGCCAAAGGCATAGCCGGTATGGCCGTCAAGGCCGGCCTTGTACATTGCTTCAAGGATGATCGCGTCGGTTTTGATGTCATGCTCGCCGATTGTCAGATGGGTGACGTCAATGCCATCACGCTCCATCTGCCGGGCCATCATATAGATGCCCCAACCGTCCGAGCCGCCTGCATTGATCCCGGTGATCCTGTTTGAAAGCTTCATGCCCTACCTCCGCCTGATCCGGCGACGTGGCCAAAGTGGTGCCGGATTGTCAATCGGATTCGCCTTGTAGGCCGTTGTCCGGCGTATCCCCCATCAAATACCTTGGCCCCGTGCCGCGCCGCGCCGCGCGGTCCTCGGGGTTGTAAAGAGTACAGGTTTTCAGGGACAGGCAGCCGCATCCGACGCAACTGTCCAATCGTTCACGCAGGCTTTGCATCCGGACGATGCGTCTGTCCAACTCGGCCCCGAACCGGTTCGAGATTTTCGCCCAGTCCGCCTTGGTCGGCGTGCGATTGTCCGGCAGGCTGTTCAATGCGGTGCGAATCTCGGCAATGCCAAAGCCCAGATCCTGCGAGATCATCACGAAGGACAGGCGGCGCAGGTCTGAACGCTCATAGCGGCGATGCCCTGAGTCGTTGCGATCTGGATGCACCAGCCCTTCATCCTCGTAATAGCGGATCGCCGAAGTGGCCAGCCCCGTGCGTCGCGCCACGGTGCCAATGGTCAGACTACGTTTGGCAAGGGCCTTTGATGCCATCCGAAATTTTCCTCTTGTCTTAAAGTATACTTGAAGAATTACCTTGGATGCCGAAGTGATTCAATGACAAAGGAAAGCCCGTGAAACTGGAACATGTAAACATCACCGTCCCCGATCCATCCGCCAGTGCTGCGATCCTGTGTGATCTTTTCGGCTGGCATATCCGCTGGCAAGGTGAGGCCAAGGACAACGGCTTTACCGTACATGTGGGCGATGATGACAGCTATCTGGCGCTCTATCGCCCCAATGTCACTCTCAGCCCGATGGGCAATACCTACCAGCAAACCGCGGGGCTGAACCATGTTGGCGTCGTGGTCGATGACATCGAGGCCACCGAGGCGCGGGTAAAAGCTGCCGGGTTCACACCGCACAGCCACGGGGACTATGAGCCGGGCCGCCGGTTTTACTTCGATGGCCCCGACGGGATCGAATTTGAGGCGGTGGAGTATGAGTGATGCCCCTGATCCTGCTTTTTTATCTGTCACAGGTGGACGAGGCCAAGGACCGCTCTGTCTTGAGGAAGGTCCGGTTCTCCGCCATACTTGGATTCGGTAACGAAAAGCCAAAACATAGATGAGGCCCGCATGAACCGTAGACTCTTTATCGCCATGTCGATGACCCTGCCGCTTCTGGCGCGTACCGCACTTGCAGACACACCGCGCCTGATGGTTGCCAAGTCTCCGACATGCGGGTGTTGCGGCGCCTGGGTTGACGCGATGCGAACCGCAGGCTTCGACGTTGAAACACGCGACGTCACGCAATCGGCGCTTTGGGAGTTGAAAGAGCGTGTCGGCATCACCGATGAGCTGAGTTCATGCCATACCGGCATGATCGATGGCTACGTGATCGAAGGCCATGTGCCCGCCGAGGATATCAGCCGCCTATTGACTGAGCGTCCCGACGCGCTGGGACTTACCGTACCCGGGATGCCGGTCGGCTCTCCCGGCATGGAAATGGGGGATACGCGCGAGCCGTTCGAGACGCTGCTGGTGCATACTGGTGGTCGGTCCGAGGTGTTTGCGCGCCACAACTGATGCCCGTAGCGCCCATGGGCTTGACCGGATAAGGGGCCGGGGCGTATGGTCGCGCCATGACCAACGCAACCATCATCATTTGCTGCATTACCCGCTGAGAATTCTCAGGCGGGCCGGTCTTCTATTCCATCCACGACGTTAAGTTGCTAAGCCCGCCGCGGGACACCTGCGCGCCAACGAGGGCTTTATGACTAAGATCAAGCTGCACAACACCCTGACACGCAAGAAAGAGGAGTTTGCGCCCCTCGATGAGAAAAACGTGCGGATGTATGTCTGTGGCCCCACCGTCTATGACCGCGCGCATCTGGGCAATGCACGGCCCGTGGTGGTGTTTGATGTGCTGAACCGGCTGCTTAGGCATGTCTATGGCGACGATCACGTCACTTATGTGCGCAATTTCACCGACGTAGATGACAAGATCAATGCTCGCGCCGCCGAGAGTGGCCGTGCCATTGGCGACATCACCGCCGAGACCACGCAATGGTTCCTCGATGACATGGCCGCTTTGGGCGCTCTGGAGCCCGATGCCATGCCACGCGCCACACAGTTCATCCCGCAGATGGTGGCGATGATCGAAAAACTGATCGCCGATGGCCATGCTTATCCGGCCGAGGGCCATGTGCTGTTCCGCGTGCGATCCTACAAGGAATATGGCCGTCTGTCTGGCCGCTCGGTCGATGACATGATCGCCGGTGCCCGGGTCGAGGTGGCGCCCTACAAAGAAGACCCGATGGATTTCGTGCTGTGGAAGCCCTCCAGCGATGACCTGCCCGGATGGGACAGCCCGTGGGGCAGGGGCCGCCCCGGTTGGCACATCGAATGCTCGGCCATGGCCTATGAGTTGTTGGGCGAGAGCTTTGACATCCACGGCGGCGGCAACGACCTGATGTTCCCCCACCACGAAAACGAGATCGCCCAAAGCTGCTGTGCCCACCCCGAGGGCGGCTTTGCCCAGGTCTGGATGCATAACGAGATGCTGCAGGTTGAGGGCAAGAAGATGTCCAAGTCACTGGGCAATTTTTTCACCGTCCGTGATCTCTTGGACCAAGGCATCCCCGGCGAGGTGATCCGTTTTGTGTTCCTGAGTACCCATTACCGCAAGCCGATGGACTGGACGGCTGAGAAGGCGAGAGAGGCCAAAGATACACTTTGGAAATGGCGGCAGTTCACAGATGGTGCAGAACGTCAAAGGCGCCCGCATCTAGAAGTCGTTGATGCTTTGGCTGACGACCTCAACACTTCTCTGGCGATCTCGCTCCTACACCGAAAGTTCAAAGAAGCTAAAAACAGAGAAGACGTAAATCGCTTCCTGGCGACCTTAGAACTCTTAGGTATTGGCTCAGATTGGCGAGATGGAGTCCGGGTTTCTGTTGAGAAAGCATTCCATATTGGTGGGTTGCTCGATGAGATAAAAAGCCGTTTGTGGGCAATGCGCATTGATGCGCTTGACACAAAAGATTTCTCCGCCGTTGACCACCTCAAAAAGGCGTTAGGTGACGCGGGAGTAGAAGTGCGTATGTCTAAGACAGAGGTGGAGCTGATTAGGGGGCCCGACTTCGACCCTGCCAAGCTGGAGGCCCTCAAATGATCCTCCAAGCACAAGGGATGCGCCCGAGCCTGGGTGGGCGCTTGCATCGTCAGTACAGCATGAAACAGTGCAGCTATCGCACCAGTGCTTCGGTGCATGACGGCACGAAATGCGCCCTCCCGGGGGGAGGGTCGGGCGCGGCCCGTCGCTGCGCTCCTGGCAACCCGGTAACAGCTGGGGTGCGATCATGACACGCGCCCGCCTCTCCCTCTACGACACCACCCTTCGCGACGGACAGCAAACCCAAGGGGTGCAGTTCTCAACTGCCGAGAAACAGGCGATTGCCGAAACGCTGGATGCGCTGGGCCTCGACTATATCGAAGGCGGCTGGCCCGGGGCGAACCCGACCGACAGTGCGTTTTTCGATGCGGCCCCCCAAACCCGCGCGACGATGACCGCCTTTGGCATGACCAAGCGGTCGGGTCGTAGCGCCGAAAACGACGATGTGCTGGCCGCTGTGATGAACGCGGGCACCCCCGCCGTCTGTCTGGTCGGCAAGACCCATGATTTTCATGTCGAAAAGGCCCTTGGCATCTCGCTGGCCGAAAACACCGCCAACATCGCCGCCTCGATCAGCCATATCGTTGGGCAGGGGCGCGAGGCGCTGTTTGATGCCGAACATTTCTTTGATGGTTTCCATTCCAACCCCGATTACGCGCTTGGCTGTCTGCATGCCGCGCTTGAGGCCGGCGCGCGCTGGATCGTGCTGTGCGACACCAATGGCGGCACGTTGCCACACGATATCCATGACGTGACCAAGGCGGTGATCGCGGCGGGTATTCCGGGCGACCGGCTGGGCATCCATACCCATAACGACACGGAAAACGCCGTCGCCGGGGCATTGGCCGCCGTCGATGCAGGCGCGCGGCAAATTCAGGGCACGCTCAACGGGTTGGGCGAACGCTGTGGCAATGCCAATCTGACCGCGTTGATCCCGACCTTGCTGCTGAAAGAACCCTATGCCAGCCAGTATGAGACCGGCGTCACACCCGAGGCGTTAAAGACGCTGACCCAAGCCAGCCGCCAGTTGGATGAAATCCTGAACCGGGTACCGCTGAAACAGTCGGCCTATGTGGGGGCCTCGGCCTTTGCCCACAAGGCCGGGCTGCATGCCAGCGCGATCCTGAAAGACCCCACCACCTACGAGCATATCGACCCTGAGGCGGTCGGTAACACGCGCCTGATTCCGATGTCCAACCAGGCCGGGCAATCCAACCTGCGCCAACGTCTGGCCGAAGCCGGGCTGGATGTGGCCCCAGACAACCCCGCGCTGGCCCGCATTCTGGACGAGATCAAGACCCGAGAGGACCACGGCTATACCTATGACAGCGCGCAGGCGAGTTTCGAGCTGTTGGCGCGCGCCGAACTGGGCGAGCTGCCCGATTTTTTCGAGGTCAAGCGCTACAAGGTCACGGTCGAGCGGCGCAAGAACAAGTATAACAAGATGATATCGCTGTCCGAGGCGGTCGTCGTGGTCAAGGTGGACGGCGAAAAGAAACTATCGGTCAGCGAGTCGATGGACGAGGCGGGCAGTGATCGCGGCCCGGTTAACGCGCTGTCCAAGGCACTGGCCAAGGATCTGGGCCGCTATCAAAACGCCATTGAGGATATGCGACTGGTCGACTTCAAGGTGCGCATCACCCAGGGCGGGACCGAGGCGGTAACCCGTGTCATCATCGATTCAGAAGACGGGCAGGGACGGCGCTGGTCCACTGTCGGGGTCAGCCCGAACATAGTTGATGCGTCCTTTGAGGCGCTGCTGGATGCCATAAACTGGAAGCTTCTGCGTGAATCCTGACGATCTGAACGCCTGTGCCGATCTGGTGCGCCGGGGCGATCCGGAGCGGTTCATGGCTGCGATGGCCGCGCCAGTTGCAGCGCGCCAAATCCTATTCCCGCTTTATGCGTTCAACGTCGAAGTGGCCCGTGCGCCATGGGTAACACAAGAGGCGCTGATCGCCGAAATGCGCCTGCAGTGGTGGCGCGATGCGCTGGAAGAAATCCGCGCGGGCGGCTTTGTGCGGCGTCACGAGGTGGTCACGCCCCTGGCCGGAATCTTGGATGCCGAAGGGGCAAGCCTGCTCGATGACCTGATCATCGCACGGTATTGGGATATCAACCGCGATCCGTTCGAGGATGTGGCGGCGTTTGACACCTATATCACAAACACCTCCGGCCACTTAATGTTGGCCGCTGCCCGCGCCTTGGGGCAGGCCGACAAAGGCGTAGTGCTCGACGCGGGCTATGCTCATGGCCTCGGCAATCTGCTGCGCGCGATCCCTGCGCTTGAGGAGGCGGGCAGGGTGCCATTGGTCGATGGCCGCCCTGATACTGTGCGCAGCTTGGCCGATACAGGGCTGGCGCGTCTCCACTCGGCCCGCAAAGCCCGCAGAAAGATTTCCAAAGAGGCGCGTCCTGCCTTGCTGCCAGCGTGGAAAACCGGCGCAATCCTGCGCCGGGCCGTTGCCTCTCCGATGCGGGTGTCAGAGGGACGGCTGGATATCTCGCCTATTGCCAGCCGTCTTCGGCTGATCGCCCGGGCTGGCAGCGGACGGTGGTAATCCTGCCAGAGCGCATCGATGTCGTTGCCGTTGGTGGGGCTACCACCCGCCGGCGCGAAGCTCGGACGAGATCCGAAGCGTGACCTCGTCTCCGGCAAGCTGGGGCAATGTACCCAATCCCAGCGCGGAGCGGCTGAGAAGGCCGGTGACGCGCACACCAATCCAATCCCCCTTGAAATAGGCGAAACCACTACCGAGCGGATGCTCGCCCATAAAGGTCAGTTCGGCCTCAAGCGTGATCGGCATAGTCTGACCTTTCACGGTCAGATCGCCAGTCATGCGCAGCCGGTCTTCACCGATATCTTCGGCACTTGTCGACACAAAGGTGATCTCGGGAAAGCGATCCACATCAAAGAAGGCGCTGCTTTTCATATAATCGTCCAGCGGGCTGACCCCGGTGTGAAGGCTGCCGCTTTCGATGGTGATTTCAGCCGAAGTGGCGGCCAAATCCGCGGGGTCGAAATCGACCGTGCCGTCGACGCGAGTCCATTCGCCGGATTGTTCAGAAACACCCGCATGGCTGTAGAGAAACCGGACCTCGGTATGGGTGGGATCAAGATGATATGTTTCGGCAAGGGTTGGGCCGGCCAGAAATGCCGCCAGAATTGCGTATCGGGCGAGGGACATGATACCTCCTGTCGTGGTTTTTCCTGAGTCTAGAAATGAATGGCGCTTTGGGCAACAGCTGTGTGGTCAGGCTGTTTTCGGGCGCAGCACCAGCCAGATCAACGCACCACCGGCCAGCACCAGGAACGGTGCCATCGCCAGGTTGACCGACATCCAGCCCGCTTCGGCGGACCCGCCCGAGCAGTTCATCAACCCACCCGAGGCGAGCGAGGCGACGGTGACCCCGCCGAACACCAAAAGATCGTTGAGGCCTTGCATCCGGCCCCGTTCATGCGGTTCATGGGCACCGGCCAGCATGGTGGTGGCACCGATAAAACCGAAATTCCAGCCAATCCCCAAAAGGATCAGCGCGATAAAGAAATTCTCAAGGCCAACACCCTGAAGCGCCACGGCACCCGCACCCGCAAGGATCAACAGCCCCAGCCCCATGATCTTCTCAACCCCGAAACGGGCGATCAGGTGGCCCGTGAAAAACGAAGGCGCGAACATCGCCAGCACATGTCCGGTGACGATGTCGGCTGCGTTACCCTCGGTGAAACCGCAGCCCACTACGGCCAGTGGAGTCGACGTCATTACAAGGTTCATCAACGCGTAAGAGACCATCGCGCAGATGACCGCCACGGCAATACGCGGAGTGGTGATCAACTCCCACCGTGTACGACCACGTGGACTGTCTTCGGCAGGTTTGGGTGGTTTGGGGATATCAAGGAACAGAAACAGCAATGCACCGACGATATTCAGCACGATGATTGCGATGTAGGTGCCAAGGAATGGGATCACCATCGCCTGACTGGTTACTTTCACCAGTTGCGGGCCGATGATGGCGCTGGCCAGACCACCGGCCAGAACATAGGAAATCGCCTTTGGGCGGAAGGCCTCGCTGGCGGTGTCGGCAGCGGCGAAGCGGTAAAATCCTTGCGCTGACATGTAGACACCGGAAATCAGGCTGCCCAGAAGGAACAGCGGGAATGAGGCGACGTAAAGCCCCCAGGCCCCGACAACGGCGCCCACCGCACCGGCTCCAGCCCCGATAAAGAACCCGGCCTTGCGGCCATATTTCTGCATCGCCATCGAAAGCGGATTGGCCGCCAGCATGGACCCCACGACGATCAGCGAAATCGGCAAAGTAGCAAAACAGACATTACTGGCCAGCGATTGCCCGGCCCAGCCGCCGACGACAAACATCATTGCCATTTGCGATCCCAGAATCGCTTGGGCAAGCACCAGAACGGTCACGTTCCGCTTGGCGCGGGTGTCATCGATATGGAGGGCTGCGTCGGTCATGGGACGAGTGCTAGACCTGTTCGTACTCCCCCGCAAGAGGGCGTGAACAGCCGTGTGATTTGGCGATTGGCAAGTCCGGCTAGGCTGCGTAACCTGCGCCGGATATGCTTGATGATGCTTGTTTTTCCGATCATGCTGCCGGACTACGCCGATGACCCTGCTTTTACTGGCCGGTACCTTGGAGGCGCGCGAGATTGCGAAGGCGCTGGCGGTGAAAGGCGTCGCGGTCGTGGCATCGCTTTCCGGCGGGGCACGCGAGGTCGGCCCGCTTGCCGTGCCCACCCGTCTGGGGGGCTTCGGTGGAGAAACAGGGTTTCGCGACTATCTGCGAGAAGAAAATATCACCGCCGTTCTGGATGCCACCCATCCCTTTGCCGAGCGGATCACCCTGCGCACCGAACGCATCTGCGTTGATCTGGGCTTGCCTTATTGTCAGGTGTTGCGCCCGCCATGGGTGCCGGAACCGGGCGACAGTTGGGTTACGCTGGCACGCGAAGAAGACGCGGTGCATCACATTCCCGAAGGATCGACGGTTTTCATGACGACAGGGCGCGACACGTTGGAGCGGTTTGGTAATCTGACGGGTCGTCACCTGATCGTGCGGCGTCTTGACCCGGCGGCGCGGCCCTTTCCATTGCCCAATGGTGAGTTTCTTGTTGGCACGCCGCCCTTCTCGGTCGAAGAAGAAAAAGAATTGTTTCAACGCCTTGGGGTGGATTGGCTGGTGGTCAAGAATGCGGGCGGCGAGGCACCACGCTCTAAACTGATTGCCGCGCGGGAACTGGGATTGCCAGTCGCGGTTCTGGCGCGCCCGCCCAGCAGCGATGGCAGCCGGGTCGAAACCGTGGCCGAGGCGTTGGAGTGGGTGGCCAAACTGTGAGCGGGCGAATTATCGAAACTCTGGACGATGTCGAAGAGGGGGCCGAGGCTTTGGCCCTGATCTGTCCACGGCTGGCCCACGCACGCACCCTGACAGGGCCGCTGCCCCTGCGCCGCAAACCTGATGGGTTCGGCGAATTGCTGAGCGCGATTGTCAGCCAGCAGGTCAGTGTCGCTTCGGCCTCCGCCATCTGGGGGCGGATACAAAAGGCAGGTCTGGATCAGCCCGGGGTGGTTCTGCAAGCGACGGAGGATGACTTGCGCGCGGTTGGGTTGAGCCGTCAGAAGATCAGGTATTCCAAAGCACTGGCCGAGGCCGCGATTGATTACGACAGCCTGCAGGTTGCAACCAACGAAGATGTCATTGCCACGCTGACCGCCGTGCCCGGTATTGGCCAATGGACTGCCGAGATTTATGCGATGTTCTCACTTGGCCGCGCGGATGTATTCGCGCCCGGCGATCTGGCCCTGCAAGAGGCGGCACGCGTGCTCTACGAATTGCCCGAACGTCCCAAGGAACGTGCATTGCGTGACATGGCCCGGGCCTGGAGCCCATGGAGATCGGTTGCGGCACGTATCCTTTGGGCCTACTACCGGGTGGTGAAAGACAGGGAAGGGATCAGATGACACGGGTTTTGCAAGCGGGCCGCAAAGAGCCGCATTCTGGGACGACGCGCTCGATTGTGGTGTTTCTGCACGGGTACGGCGCCAATGGTGCCGACCTTCTGGGCCTTGCCGATGTGCTGGGCGAGCATCTGCCGGATACGCTGTTTGTCGCGCCTGATGCCCCCGAGACGATCCCGATGATGCCCACCGGGTTGCAATGGTTTCCTATCCCTTGGATTGATGGCAGTTCCGAGGAAGAGGCTGAACGCGGGCTGATGGCCGCAAGCGAAGACCTAAATGCCTTTCTTGATGCGTTGATGGTGGACGAGGACGTGCTGCCCGAACAGGTGGTTCTGTTTGGCTTTTCCCAAGGCACCATGATGGCGCTGCACGTGGCTCCGCGCCGCGAAGACGAGGTGGCCGGAGTGGTGGGCTTCTCGGGGCGCTTACTCTCGCCAGAACTGCTCAAGGATGAGGTGGTCAGTCGCCCGCCAGTTATCCTGATCCATGGGGATGCGGATGACGTTGTGCCACCCCAATCGCTGCCTCAGGCGGCCGAGGCATTGCAGGACGCGGGCTGGCAGGATGTCTATGCCCATATCATGAAGGGCACCGGCCACGGGATCGCGCCGGATGGCTTGCAGGTGGCGCTGGCCTTTATGCGGGATAAGCTGGGGCTTTAACTAACTGCTGGCTGGTCAAGGTCGATTGTTTTCTTGAGGTTGCTTTGAGCCCAATCTTGTCGTGTGTTGCATGATTGGTGGATGGTGGTAATGCGCAGAATGCAGACTTTGCAAAGTTTCAGGGACGGCCCAAAGCAGACGTTGAGCGCCCGGTCTGGATGCTGCGGTCGCAGTCCATATTGCTGCCATTAGCTGCACAAGCAAAACAAGCCTGTGCTTGAACTTACGCTTTGGCACACAAACACAAGGTGGCAAGAGCTCTGGACACGGGGTCACATCAACAGAAAACTTCCAGCTAACCTCCACTTGCCTATCGCGGTTATTGCCTGCCAACCTTCCAATGCCAAAACAACTTTGGCCTCGGTCCTAGCCGTCGTGCACAACGGATTGCCTGAAGCGCACAAGGCTTATCGTCAGAAGTGTGGCACCCAACAAGGCCATCCACATGAACTCCGGCCAAACAGTTTCTAGCCCGGCACCTTTAAAAACAATAGCTTGGCTGGCTGCCATATAGTGGCGCGACGGCAGAATCAGAGTGCCGATCTGTAGCCAGTCGGGCTGCCCTTCGACGGGTGTTTCCCCACCTGACAACATCAACATGGGCAAGATGATCAACATCACCAGAAGGGCGAATTGTGCCATGGACCGCGCGATCGTCGCCAGAAAGACACCCAACGCTGTCGCGGTGAAGAGGAAGAGAGCAGTGCCCAGAAGAAAAAAGGGTTTTTGATCCTGCGATCGTGATCCCCAACCCGGAACACGTAAGAGCCACGGCGAGAAGGTCGTCAAGGACATCCGCCGCGCGACGCGCAAGCAGTATTCGGCGGAAGAGAAGATCCGGATCGTGCTGGACGGTCTGAAGGGCGAGGACAGCATTGCCGAACTGTGCCGCCGTGAGGGGATTGCCCAGAGTTTGTACTACAGTTGGTCGAAGGAGTTTCTTGAAGCTGGCAAGAAGCGCCTGGCGGGTGATACGGCGCGTGCAGCGACGTCGAGCGAGGTTAAAGGCCTGCGCCGTGAAGCCCGAGATCTGAAGGAGGTCGTGGCAGAACAGGCACTGGAACTGCGGCTGCTCAAAAAAAGCATGATCGCGGATGGGGACGACGACGAATGAGGTATCCCGCATCCGAG
>NZ_JBGEHK010000006.1:0-199706 GCF_041403425.1 Roseovarius conchicola
TGTCCTCGCCCTTCAGACCGTCCAGCACGATCCGGATCTTCTCTTCCGCCGAATACTGCTTGCGCGTCGCGCGGCGGATGTCCTTGACGACCTTCTCGCCGTGGCTCTTACGTGTTCCGGGTTTCTGTCTCATCTCCACTCCTTGGTGGTTACGATGGGCCAGAAACCCTCCCTTATCAAATCGCCCTAAACTGTCCCATCGACGCTGACGTCAGACAAAAAGCAGTGAATTCACCAAGGAAAATCCGGTATCCCGCGCGATGGAGATCGTGCTGGGCCAGCTCCATGAACACAATCTGGCGAAGGAAAGCGAAAGCCTCGCCAAATTCTACGCCAGTGTTGAACGCCGCGCCGCTGATGTTGTCACCGCCCATGGCCGTCAGGAACTGATCCTGAAACTCTATGACAGCTTCTTTAAGGGCGCGTTCCCTGTGCTGACCCAACGGCTGGGCATCGTCTATACCCCGGTTGAGGTGGTGGATTTCATTCTGCATTCCGTCAATGACGTGCTGAAATCCCAGTTCGGCCAGACGCTTGGATCAAAGGGCGTACATATCCTTGACCCCTTCACCGGCACGGGCACCTTCATCACACGCCTGCTGCAATCGGGACTGATTTCGCCCGAAGAGCTGGAGCATAAATATAAGCACGAAATTCACGCCAATGAGCTCGTGTTGCTCGCCTATTACATCGCCGCCGTGAATATCGAAACAGTCTATCACGAACTAGCTCAGGGCGCGCTGAGCGACGACACCCCCTATGAACCTTTCAAGGGCATTCTCCTGACCGATACGTTTCAGATGTACGAGCAGGAACGCGATATGATCGCCAATCTTCTGCCGGACAACTCAGAACGCCGCACACGGCAGAAAGAGCTGGATATTCGCGTCATCATCGGCAACCCACCTTATTCGGCGGGGCAAGGTAGCGCCAACGACAACGCGGCGAATATTACCTACACGAGTTTGGATGCGAAGATACGGGAAACCTACGCCGCGCATTCAAGTACAACGAATAAACGCGCTCTGTACGATAGCTATATTCGCGCAATCCGTTGGGCGAGCGACCGGATCGGGGATGCCGGTGTCATGGCCTATGTCTCTAACGCTGGATGGGTAAACGGCAATGCGGCGGACGGTCTACGTAAATGTCTGGCCGAGGAATTCAGCGACCTCTACGTGTTCCATTTGCGGGGAAACCAACGGACATCGGGCGAGACTTCTCGCAAAGAAGGGGGCAAGATTTTCGGCTCCGGTAGCCGCGCCCCGATTGCGATTTCGGTATTCGTAAAGAACCCGGATGCCCCCGGGCATGGCAACATCCATTTTCACGACATTGGTGATTATCTGGATCAAAAACAAAAGCTGGCCATCATTCGTGAGTTCCAGTCCATTGGTGGTATTGCACGAGCAAACGAATGGCAGTCAATTGAGCCTGATGAAAACAGTGATTGGCTTGATCAGGTTGATCGGAGTTTTGATCGTTTCATTGAAATTGGCAGCAAAGATCAGGCTAGCAAAGCTCCGACAGTCTTCGGGATGTATACCAGCGGGGTCAAAACCAATCGCGACGCGTGGTGCTTTAACGCTTCCAAACAGCATCTTTGGGATCTGATTCAAGAAGCGACTGCAGCTTACAATAGGTATGCCGTTCAGAATGACGCTACAGGCTCAGACGCACGTGAGTTTAGCTGGTGTCAGAAAACGAAATCCGCAGCCGAGAGAGGTGTGCAATATCAACCGGACCAGTCCCGATTGTTCTTGTCAGATGCACGTCCCTTTTCGAGAAGTTGGCTGTATACGGATAATTTCCTCAACTGGAGCGCCTATAAGACGGGACGTCTCTTCCCGTCAAACGACGCGCAAAACCTTGCCATTGGTGTTTCGAGCAGAGGATATCGCGGTGAGTTCTCGGTGATGATGTGTTCGCAGATACCGGGTCTATACTTGGCAAGCATGGACTGTAGTGAGTTTTACCCCCTCAACGTCTATGAAATGTCTAGTCCTGATGATGACTTGTTTGCAGTCGACGAAAGCGAGAATGGGCTAACTCGGCGAGACGGTATCACTGATGAGGGTTTGGCTCATTTTGAAGTGTCATATCCGGGACAAGAGATTAGCAAAGAGGACTTGTTCTTCTACATCTACGGTCTTCTGCACTCGCCTGACTATCGCAAGCGGTACAAGAACAACCTACCCAAACAGCTCCCCCGCATTCCAGCGGTCAAGAGCTTTGATGACTTCGCCGCCTTCCGCGATGCGGGCCGCGCCCTTGGTGATCTTCATGTGAATTTCGAGAGTGTTGATCCATACATGGCCACATTCAAAGAAGGCGACCACCGCCTGATCCCCGAGGCGCAGGAAGACCCCGTCGCCTTCTATCGCGTCAAACACACGAACAAGTGGAAATGGGGCGGCAAGGGCAAGGAAAAAGACCTGTCCACGGTGATCTACAACGACAACATCACCATCCAGAACATCCCGCTGGAGGCCTATGGCTACGTCGTCAACGGCAAACCCGCGCTGGAATGGGTGATGGAGCGCCAAATCGTCAAAACCGACAAGAAAAGCGGCATCGTCAACGACGCCAACGATTACGCCAACGAAACCGTTGGCAACCCGCGCTACCCACTGGAATTGTTCCAGCGCGTGATCACCGTGAGTCTTGAGACGATGAAAATTGTGAATGGCCTGCCGGGGCTAGAGATTGATTAAGGTATTAAAATGACAGAGCCACGCGATCCAAATCTCGAAACCCTAATCGCCCATGCTGGAACGCCCAAAGGCATTGTAGAGGCTCTGGAAAAGCCAAAGGGAAGCCAATTCTATCGCTGTGCTTTTCAAGTGAACCCGTTTGAATATGGTCAGCGACACGCTAAGGGCGCAGAGTTTTCGTCAGAAAGTGACTACAACGATGCGATGGCTAAGGCCTGTCGCGAAAACGGCGTACAGGTTGTTGCAATCACAGACCATTTTCGCTTCGATGCATCGATTACCCTTGCAGACCGGCTTAGAGCTGATGGCATCACCGTCTTTCCCGGCTTTGAGGCGAACTCTGCGGAAGGAGTCCACATCCTATGCCTATTCCCCCCCGCCACAACCGCCTCGGAAATGAATGCTTTGATTGGAGCGTGCGACGTTCGCGATCCAAAGGCGGACTCTCCGATTTCCAACAAAACCTGTGAACAACTGTTTCAGCTCGTGCAAGAGCGTGGGGGAATTGCAATCTCTGCCCACGTGACGCTGAGCGCTGGCTTACTAACGACCTTGAATGGCACCTCAAGAATGAATGCTTGGACTTCGAAGCACCATCTGGCAGCTGCCATTCCAGGTCCAGTCGATGATGTCCCAAACGGGTTGTCGCAGATATGCAAGAACAAAAACCCTGACTATCAACGCAGCCGTCCAGTCGCATTCCTGAATGCAGCGGATATTTCACAGCCGGTTGATTTCGCAAGAGATGGGGCAACATGCCTTGTGAAGATGACGGACATTTCAATCGAGGGCTTAAAGCAGGCGTTCCTTGATGCGGAAGGTCGTATCCTGCTCAATTCGGACGGGATACCCGCCGAATATATTCGGCTTGTTGCTCTTTCTTGGGACCGTGGTTTGCTGTCCCAGCAATCAATTGCGCTTAATGCAGGCTTAAACGTGCTGATTGGCGGGCGCGGAGCGGGCAAATCCACCATTGTGGAGAGTATCCGTTACGCATTTGGGCTTGAGCCGAAGGGCAAGGATGCATCGTCTACTCATAAGGCAATGATGAAAGAGTTGATGGGACAAAAGGCCAGCGTCGCGATTTTGCTACATTCCCCAATGCCGTCCCCCGGTTACTATCTTGTGGAGCGCAATTATGGACAAGATCCACGGGTCAAAGATCAAAATGGTGATATTATCCCGAGCCTGAAGCCCCTAGACCTTATTCCGGGGCTTGAAGTCTACGGACAGCATGAGATTTCCGAGTTGACGCGGGACCGCGCCAAACTAGCAGGTATTCTCAAGCGTTTTATCGGCGAAGAAGACAAAGAAAACGTCGCGATGGACGGTATCCGTTCGAGGCTCAGAACATCACGTGGCGGAATTGCGGATACCCGTCGCAAAATCGAAGAGCTCGATGAAGCTCTGGCGGCTTTGCCGGGGCTTCGTGAAAAGCTGAAACGCTTTCAGGCCACTAACTTAAGAAAACACGCAGAAGAAAAGACAGCGGTTCAAGCGGAGGCTCGGTTGCTTGAAGCAATGTCAGCCATGGTGGCAGGGATTGAAACGCAAGCGCAGCAGCTACAACCTGCCCGAGAAGAGGCCGATCTTTTTTTGCCAGCTGAAGCCGATCAAAATCTCCCGCATCGCTCCACATTGGAGCCAATTCAGAAAATTGCTCAGGATTTGCATGATGCATTGAGGGCGGCATCGGTAGTTGTAGCGGAAGCGCACAAAAAGGCAGAACAGGATCTAGAAGCAATTAAAACAAGCTGGGAACCTCTTCGCGAGGCTGCAAATAAGCGCTTCGAAGATGTCAAATCGGAACTTTCCAAAGAGGGTTACAACCCTGATGAATATGTTAGTCTCGATGACCAAGTCGCGCGGCTGGAGCCAAGGCAAGCCGAAAAGACCGCCCTTGAAAGTGAACTGGAAGCGGCCCGGCACACCCGTCAGGGTATTATCGACGAATGGGAGAAGGCGGATTCTCGCGCTTTCGGCGAGCTTGAGAGGGCAGCAAAGCGGGTTTCGAAGAAATTGAAGGGGACCGTAAAGGCAGTAATTCAGCCAAGCGCAGCGATTGAACCACTTCGAGATGTATTTCGAGGGCATGTTGATGGAAACATCAGTCAAGCACTTGGAAAACTGGAAGAGATTGAAGCGCTTTCTATGTCTCAGCTTGCGGATAATATTCGCGATGGGGCCGACACCCTGATGGCGGAGTATGGTTTCACCGAAATCGGGGCGAGAAAGATCGCTGATGCGGGTGAAACTCTTGCTCTTGAGGTAGAAGAGTGCCGGATTCCTCCAGAAGCAATAATTGAGCTGAATGTAGGGCGTGAAGGTGCAGATAATTGGAAAAGGCTTGAAAACCTGTCAGCAGGGCAAAAAGCCACTGCGGTTCTACTTCTCCTTCTTCTGGATGCGGATGCGCCATTGATAATCGATCAGCCTGAAGATGATTTAGACAACCAATTCATCGCTGGCCGGGTGGTTCCAATTATGCGCGGTGGTAAGAAGCGGAGGCAGTTTATTTTCTCAAGCCACAACCCGAACATTCCGGTGCTGGGTGATGCTGACCAAATCATTGGGCTGACACCAACAGTAGAGGACGCTGTTGATCGCACAAAAGTCACCGACGAAAACTGTGGCTCAATCGACAAGGCCTCGGTTCAACAACTGATCAAGGATTTGCTCGAGGGTGGAGAACAAGCATTTACAACCCGGCGAACGAAGTATGGCTTCTAAGCCATGCAATGACTTTCCAACTCACAGGGAGGTGTAAACTGTGGTGCGATCCAGTTGAGATAATTATTTTGAAACAATTTCAAATATTTATAATTACTGTATGTAAGGCTTCGTCACGGCAGTAAAATTGTCGCGACATCATGGTTCACGGAATAACTTGTTACCACACGCATGCATGGCAAAGTTTGCCATAATTTTTGACAATCTCGTGCATTCGTGCTACAAAGCACCAGCAACGGAGAATGACCCATGGCAACGATGAATGTTTCTCTTCCTGATCCGATGAAGTCTTGGATTGATGGACGGCTTGAGGCGGGCAGCTTTAGCAATACCAGTGATTATGTCCGACATCTGATCCGCCGTGATCAAGAACGTGAGGAGGCAATTGAGGCTTTGCAGGCCGCAATTGATGAAGGCGTGAACAGCGGTCCGCCAGAGGAATTTGACTTCAAAACCTTCAAGGCACGGATGCGCGAACGACATGTCCGAAAATAACCTGACGGGGTATCGGCTCACGCCAGCGGCTCAGAATGATCTCGAAGATATCTGGTATTACACGATGCAGAATTGGTCAGCCGCGCAGGCTGATCGGTATGCTGATATCTTGGAAGACACCTTGGATCGTCTGGTGTTTATGCCGGAAATGGCCCGTGAGCGGCTGGAATTTAACCCGCCAGTGCGCATCCATCCGAGCGCTGAACATTTGATTGTGTACTGCATTGAGGATCATCATCTTGCCGTCTTGCGTGTCCTTGGCGCAAGCCAGAATTGGCAAGCTATTTTGCGAGCGGTCGATCAGTAAACTGCGACAGATGGTGAGGGTCAATTTTCGCGTAATCCATCTTGCCCGGCGTATAGCTATTGGTATTCGGGCCAGCTTCTCCGTTCTTTTGCAGAGGGAAAATAGTTGGTATAGGTTTCGACATAATCCAGAATGTATTTTTCGTCCCAACAGGCAGGGTCGCTTTCATCCGCAATTATGGCACCGACGACCTTTCTTGCATCCTCTTTATCCATGCCTTTGCAGAGCTGCATGAGTTCAATGGTGAGGTCTATCGCCCGGTTGGTGAATTTCGCGCCTTGTGCGGCGGTAATCGGTGCTGGTTGCTGGGTGAATAGCACGTTGAGGTCGCAATCGAACTTGGACAGAAGCCGCGCCAGTGCAACACTCGGAATCGGCTTTTCCCCGTGCTCATAATCGATGTAACTTCTCCGCGAGACGTCCATGACCGTCGCCATCTCAACCTGCGACAAACCTTTCCAGCTTCGAAAGAACTTTAATCCGATGTCGGGGCGAACCTTTTCGAATCTTTCCTGCTCGTCATTCGCAACGGCTTGCTCTCCAAGCATTCTGTAATACTCCTTTTCATCCCAATTTTGGGTGCCTTTGAGGAAATTAGCCATTGTTATAAATCCTACATATCAACTTTTGTGCAGCATGTTGCACTTAATGCTTAGTGTAGCAAAAATGAGTTGTCGATATTTTTTTCCTGCGTTTGAGTGTCCTCAATCGGAGGAAAAAACGTGTCTCAGATCGTTGAAAAAGCACTTACACCAGAAGAGTGGAGCCTGAAGCTTCAGGCAAGAGGTGTGTTGATCTCGCCCCGGACAATTCGTTCCAAAGCGCGTGAATATGATCAGTATTATTCGCTGGGTCGAATGATGATGCTTCTGCCAGAACATATTGACGAAATGATGCGGCTGGAATCGCTTGCGATGCAAAGCAAAAACAAGGCGCAGCTACAGACTATAGATGGGCTGAAGTCATGAAGCGCCCAACTCTATTATTTGCAAACGATAGGAATGCGGCGGCGCTGTTGGACCTGAAACCGAAAGATTTTCATGGACTTGTCAGTGAGGGCGTTTTGCCAAAACCGATGAGGATCGGTGATTTTGAACGATGGGATGTTGAGCAGCTGCAATCCATTGCGCGTGGCGATGCTATCGACGGGAGCGAGGTAATTGAATGGTAAGTCGGCGCAAGAAATATCTGTGGCAGCATTCGTCCGGTCGCTGGTACGTGCGTAAATGCGTCAATGGCAAGATGATCTATCTTGGACGCATCACGGCTAAGGAAGACACTGCCGAATTTGACCATCAGTATTGGGAAATCGTGAGCGGCAAGAGAGCGGAGGCGAAAACCTCATGGACCGCGTTGATTGCTGCAATGCGCGAAACTGATAAGTGGGCGAATTTTTCGCCTCGGTATCGCAAGGATCTGGAACCTGTTTTTACATATCTGACTGAAAAGATTGGCAAAGCGGACGTGGTGCGCCTGACACAAGCCGATATTTACGATGCGATGGAAAAGAACAAGCATCGGGTTCGGTTCGCAAATTACATCCCGACTGCGATCAGCATGTTGTCCAAGCTGGCGATCCGCAAACGGTGGCGCAAGGATAATCCTGCGATTGATATCGAGCCGCTCAAAGTTCCGAAGGCGCGTAAAAAGCCACATGTGCCATGGACTGATTGGGCGGTGGAGAAGCTGCGTGATGAGGGAGAGCCGTTGCCCGTGCTGATCTTCGAGATCGGCGTGGGCAGTGTGCAGCGCCCCGGTGATTGGGTGGATTTCCAGTGGGGCGATTATGATGGCGAAACCCTGAAGCTACGCCAGAACAAAACTGGCAAGCCTTTGCTCCTGCCTTGTACTGAGGCGTTGAAAACCGCACTGGACCGGGCGAAGGCCGAACTAGGGTTCGTTCCACATCCCTTGCGACACATCCTGACACGGGCGGACGGCTCGGCGATGGATTATCACGCGATGGCGCGGGTGATGGTGCGAGAGCGTAAGCGGCTGGGCCTGATGGCCTTTGACCAACACGCATTGCGATATCGTGGTGTGATGGAGTTGGCGTGGGCTGGTTGTACCGACGACGAGATTGCCAGCTTTAGTGGACACACTTCCAAGGCCATGATCGTCAAATATGCAGGTGAGGCGCGGCAAATCATGCTTGCGCGTCAGGCCGCAGCAAAGCGCAAATGACATGCGAACAGAACAAGCACAGAACGAGAAACTGATACCTGAGGTGATACCCCATGACAGCAGAAATCCATAAGTCATTGATTTTATTGGAGGCGAGTACCGGAATCGAACCGGTGTACACGGATTTGCAATCCGCTGCGTCACCACTCCGCCAACTCGCCTCAGCTCGTGGTCGCATCCGATTATCTGATCGTCCCGGCGCTTGCAAGCCATTCTGCGCGGCCTTCGGCCATTGTCCGGCGCGGGGTTCTGTGTCACAACCCTGATACAGGATCATGAACATAAGAGTTTAGCTGATGACCGACTATGCCACGCGCCGCACCATGATGGTTGATACCCAGATCCGACCCTCGGATGTGACCAAGTTTCCAATCATCGATGCCATGCTCAGTGTCCCGCGGGAGGCCTTTGTGCCCCGCGCCCTGCGCGAAGCCGCTTATGTGGGCGAAAACGTGTCCCTGGGCGGGGGACGTGTTGTACTTGAGCCACGCACCCTGGCTAAGATGTTGGATGCGTTGGAAATTCAGGGGGATGAGCTGGTGCTGGATATTGGCTGTGCACTGGGCTATTCTACTGCTGTGATGGCGCGCATGGCCGAATTGGTCGTGGGTGTCGAAGAAGATGACAGCATGGCCGCCGAGGCCCAGACGCTGTTGTCCGAAAACGGCGCTGATAATGTGGTTGTTCATCACGGGGCCCTGACCGCCGGTGCAGGCGAGCATGGCCCTTACGACGTGATTGCCGTGCAGGGTGCTATTCAGCATCTGCCCGAGACGATCACCGACCAGTTGAAAGAGGGAGGACGCATTGCCTGTCTCTTTATGGAAGGTGCTCTGGGCGTTGTGCGGATAGGGTATAAAATCGACGGCGACATAAGCTGGCGGTTTGCGTTCAATGCCGGAGCACCGGTTTTGCCGGGCTTTGAAAAACATGCGGCCTTTACGCTCTAGGTATTTCAAGGCGTTGGGCAGACGATTTGAAAGGGCAGGGAATGAAACATTTGATGAAATCGGCCATGCTTGGTGCGGCTGTGGCCTTGTGCCTGGCGGCACCCGTACGGGGGGAAACCATCGCGGATGCGCTGGCGGCGGCCTATAACAACAGCGGCCTTCTGGAACAAAATCGCGCCCTGTTGCGGGCCGCGGACGAAGACGTGGCGATTGCGACGTCGCGGTTGCGCCCGATCCTGAACTGGACGGCGGATCTGACCCGAACGTTTGGCAAAACCAGCACATCGAACCGCCGCACAGGCATTCGATCGACCGATGCGAATATCGGCATCACCGCCAGCCTGCTGCTCTATGATTTCGGACGCACGGAGTTTCAGATCGGTGCCTCGCAGGAAACCGTGCTTGCGACACGCCAGGCGCTGGTCAGCGTTGAACAGCAGGTGCTTTTGCGCGCGGTGCAGGCCTATATGAATGTGCGCCGCAACAGCCGGTTCGTATCGCTGCGCGAAAACAACCTGCGTTTGCTCAATCAGGAACTGCGCGCGGCGCGGGACCGGTTTGAAGTGGGCGAGGTGACCCGCACCGATGTGGCCCTCGCCGAAGCCCGGCTGGCCAGCGCCCAAAGCGGGCTGGCCGCTGCGCAGGGCGATCTGTTGCAGGCTATCGAAGAGTTTCGCTCGGCCGTTGGCCGCAAGCCCGGCAGCCTGCAGGTGCCCCGTCGTATTCCCAATCTGAAGGGCGATGTTGAGGCGGCCAAGGCCGTCGCCGTGCGCAAGCATCCCGATATATTGCGCGCACAGCGGGATATCGCTGCGGCTGAACTGAACATTCTGGCGGCTGATGCGGCGATGAAACCTTCGCTCAGCCTGACCGGCCGATTGGCGGCGGGCGAAGAGGTCTATGGCGATGATTACAGCCGCACGGGCAGCGTCGGCCTGTCGGTCACCGGCCCGATCTATCAGGGCGGTGCGCTGTCTGCGACCAAGCGCAGGGCGATGGCGCAGCGCGACAACCTGCGGGCGCAGCTGCATCTGGTGCGTCTCGACGTGATGCAGAATGTCGGCAATGCCTATGCCAGCCTGCGGGCTGCGCGTGCCGGAGTGGCCGCCAGCCAGCAAGAGGTGCGCGCCGCGCGCGTTGCCTTTGAAGGGGTGCGCGAAGAGGCCAAGCTGGGCGCGCGTACAACGCTGGATGTGCTGGATTCAGAACAGGATCTGCTGGATGCCGAGGCCAATCTGATCTCTGCCGAGGCCGATGCCTTCATCGCCTCATATGCCGTGTTGTCGGCGATGGGTGAACTGACGGCGAAAGATCTGCGTCTGAACGTGCAAACCTATGATCCAACCGCCTATTACAACCTTGTCAGAACTGCTCCTGTGGCCAAATCTCGGCAGGGGCGTCAGTTGGACAAGGTGCTTGAATCGCTCGGCAAGAAGTAACCTGCCGCGCAAGGCACCCGGCTGTGATCATCCGGTCATTGTGAATGTCCATTGCGTTGGGTTTGGATGCCCGTGACGCGTGCTTTGACCCCGGCATATGTGCTTGGCTGGCAAAATTAAAACCTTTCCTAACAGGTTGTGCGATTGGGCGCCCAAAGGTAAACTGATCGCAGGCAAGAGTGGTAAAAGATATGTCCGATCCCGTCACGAATGTGGAAATCGAAGACGTTTTGTCGTCGATCCGTCGGCTTGTTTCGGCGGATGATCGCCCTGAAAAAGAAGCCCCTCAAGAGGATGCGGCGGCTGACAAGCTGGTGCTGACCCCTGCCTTGCGCGTGGACAATGACACCGCGCCCGAATCTGATGACAGCGTTGCGGATGAGGCGGGTTTTGATGCCGCGTCAGACGATCAGCATGCGGCCGACGAGAGTGTTGATACAGGCGAGGCGCGCGATCACGACGTGCCCGAAGATGTCTGGGACGACGGTGGCGTTGATGACGAGGATACGTCGCAAAGCGATGCCCCCCAGAATGACGGCCTTGACGACGATCCTGAGGAAGAGATCGCCGGGGACCCTGAAGAGAGCGCTGTCGACGCGGGTGAAATTCCGGGTGCAACCTCGGTTCTGACAGCGCATATTGCCGAGATTGAAGATGCCGTTGCCGCCCGCGAGGATGATTGGGAACCCGATGGTGAGATCGGGGATGACAACGCCGCACAGCCCATGACCGCGCTGCCATGGCAGGATCACCTTGCCACTGACACAGGACAACCCGAGGGGCCGATGGCGGCCTCGGAAACCGAAGGTCTGGACCCGTTCGTGCCCGAGGATGATCCGTCGGATGATGCCGAATTCTATGCCGAAGAGGTTGTCGCCGACGATCCCGCACCGGCCGCGAAACCCGGAAATGCGTTCCTTGCGGAAGACGATCTTCTGGAAGAAGGCGCCGAGGCGATCATAGACGAAGACACGCTGCGCGATCTGGTGACCGAGATTGTCCGCCAGGAGCTGCAGGGCTCACTGGGCGAACGCATCACCCGCAACGTGCGCAAACTCGTTCGCCGCGAAATCCAACGCGCACTTGCAGCGCAGGAGCTGGAGTAAGAGCCGACGGTCTTAGATGGTTGGATGTCTGGCTGGCGGAACAAAGCGGACACCCTGATCAGCCGCACGATGGCCAGACCGCGGGATGGCGAGCCGACCTCTGTGCGAGGCGCTTTATGGCCGCCAAATCCGTACAAGATCAAAACGATGCGCCTTCCTCACCAAATCGCCAGCCCTTGCGGGCGGCCCCCCTGCGTCGATTGCAAGGCAATCGACTTTCGGTCAACGGACGATCGCGCGGCAGCCTGCGGCCTTGATTCCGCGCGGGGGGATGACCACCAAGGGCTCAAAGCCGCGGTTCGGCAGATAGCACACCAATGGTCATGGCGCGCGTTGCCGCTACCGCTTGCGGTCGCGGCGGCTGCTCATCGGTTGAAAGGCCACGCCCACATGGGCCTCGCAATAAGGCTTGCCCGATTGTACCGGCAGCCCGCAGAACCAAAAATCTTCCGTGGCGGGATCGCCCACGGGCCACTTGCAGGTCCGCTCGGTCAGCTCCATCAGGTTCAGCTTCTTGGCCTTCTTCTCGATCTCGTTGACCTTGGCCAGCGCCGCGGGGTCAATCTCGTTGGCCGAGGGCTGCGGCGGCAGGCGTTGACCGGCCGGTATGATCGCCGCGCGGGCACGGGTCATCGGGGCAGGGGCCTCGGCTGCAGGCGCCTCTGCGGCCGGTTTTGCCGCTGGCTTGGCCTTGGCCGCCGGTTTTGCCTTGGCGGCCGGTTTGGCATCGGCCTTTGCCTTGGCCTTGGTGGCATCGCTCTTGCCGGTGCCCGACCGGTTCGACAGGCCCAGACGGTGCACTTTGCCGATCACGGCATTGCGGGTCACCCCGCCCAGTTCCTTGGCAATCTGGCTGGCCGACTGGCCCTCGCCCCACATTTTTTTCAGCAGCTCTACGCGCTCGTCACTCCAGGACATACGCTCATCCTTATCTCAAAAGGCGGCACTCAGCGCCGCCTTTGACCAAAATTCGTTCAGTCCCCTATTCTAATCACCCGCGCCTGAGTTACAAGACATCGAATCACGCGAAGGGCACCCGCATATGCTAACCGATCAAATGGGCACGCGCCGCTTCGGCCGGGTGAACTGGCTGGGCCTTTATACACTGGCCTCGCGCGAGGTGCAGCGCTTCCTGTCGGTCTGGACCCAGACGATCTGCGCGCCGCTGGTCACGGCGGCCTTGTTCCTTCTGATCTTCTCAATCGCCATCGGTCCGCGCCGAGGCGAGGTGATGGGCGTCGAATTCACCACCTTCATCGCCCCCGGCATCCTGATGATGACGGTGATCCAGAACGCTTTTGCCAATACCTCCTCTTCGATCGTGATCTCCAAGGTGCAGGGCAATATCGTCGACACGCTGATGCCGCCCCTGTCAGCGGGCGAAATCGTGCTGGGCTACCTGGCCGGATCGATTGCACGCGGGGTTCTCGTGGCCTGCGTGATCGCGCTGGGGCTGGCGCTGTTCCTCGGGATCGTGCCACAGCACCCGCTCTGGGCGCTCAGCTTCGCGGTTCTGGGATCGGCCTTTCTGGGCGGGCTTGGCATCGTTGCAGGCATCTTTGCCAACAAGTTCGATCAGATGGCAGCGATCACCAATTTCATCGTCACGCCGCTGGCCTTCCTGTCGGGCACGTTCTACTCGGTGCAGGATCTGCCGCCGGTGCTGAACGAAATCACCCATCTCAACCCGATCTTCTACCTGATCGACGGGGTGCGCTACGGGATGATCGGTGTCTCGGACAGCGCGCCGGTGCTGGGCTTGGCCGTGGCGGTCACGGCCACGCTGGCAATCTCGATCCTGGGCTGGGCAATGATCGCGCGCGGCACGCGGCTCAAGGCGTAACGGCTTTACCGACAGGTCCGCTCGGCCGCATCGCCATAAGCGCGGTAATCCTTCCAGAATTTCTCGTGGCTGGGATTGTCCGACTGGCGGATTTCCTGTGCGCGATGCGGGTCGTCATAAAACCCGACTGCCATGCGCTGTTGCGAATTGCTCAGCGTGTTGTCCGCCACCGCCTGGATACAGCCGCACAGCTCGCGCGAGCGTGCCTTGCGTTCCGAGGCCATACAGGCCTTTTGCAGCGGCCCGCTGGCAAAGGGCTTGGCCACGGGCACCACGGCCACTTGTGTCGGCGTGCTCTGCGCCACGCCCGGCGTGGTGACCCCCACCACCGTCGGGGTGATCGGGATCGGCGCCGATATGGGCGCGGGTCTGGGCGCGCCCCCTTTTCGGGCCTTGTGATAGCCCCCACAGCCCGCAAGGGCCGAGATCAGTACCAGTAAAATGACCTGCTTCATAACATCGCCTCTTTATCCCGGTCGGCGTCGGGGCGTTTCGCCCTCATATGCCTGCTCACCTATACCGTTATGATGGTTTTGCCCGATCCGGCGCGGTTTTTCAATTCACAAGATGGCGGGAGGCTGCGAAATCCGGGCCGGGCGCTCAACTCAGAGCCCGCACGATCATCACCCCCGCCCAGGCCGACACCCCCGTCAACAGCGTGCCCCAGGTCAGGTCCACCGCCACCATGTGCCAGTTCCAGTGCTTCAGCGTCGCCAGATTGGTGAACTCATAGGTGCCATAGGCCAGCGCGCCCAGAATGGCCCCGTTGACCAGCGCCATCGTCGGGTTACCCGCCTTCAGCGCCGGCAGCGAGGCGAAATAGAGTACCCCGGCAATATACGCCGAATAAAACGCAAACGCGGGCCCAATCCGCACAGACTCGGCCAGCAACTCACCGACATAGCGATCAAACACCGGCTTGATCAGATAGCGCAGCCCAAAGAAATCGAGCCCGAAAAACACGAATGCTGTCGCCAGATAAAGCCAGATGATCTGCATGTCGGACCTCCTTTGCCTCCCACCTAACCCATCCGCGTGGCCTGTCCACCCCGCACGGGCCATCGTCAGCCCCCGGGATGGCGATCCCGACGGGAGTTGCGAAGCACTTTATTCCCGCAAAATCCGTATACAGAAGAATTGGCGCGCTACCCTCAACCAATCGCCAGCCCAAAGGAGGGGGCCACCTGCATCGATTGCTTTGCAATCGCCTTTCGGTCAACGGACGATGGCCCGGGGCGCTCCGCGCCTGTTAACCGGGCTGGCTGCTCAGACACTATCGTCGGCAACACCCGTAGGGCGGGGTTTCACCCCGCCATCACTGCATCAACTTCCACCAACGTTCTGCTGCCTCGATCAATTCGCCAATCTTATCAGAATTCTGGGTAAGCCACGCAACACTGGCCGTTCCTCCTGCAGCCCCCACCGTTACAACGAAAGCTGTCAGCGCCTTATCGACCTTCTTAGCTGCCCAAATGCCCGCCGCCTTCATCACACCGATGATAGCACCAATGGCTTTCTTGACCCGCTCTAGGTTGGGCGTGTCCGAGGCGGCTTCCTCCTCAAGGTCCCGCGCCGCCGCCCATATGATGGTCACCCCATCTTGGGTCTTCACTGCGTCATCAATCGAGTCCGGTGGGTTGTTGTCCCCAATCCCTCTCGAAGGAGCGGCAGCAACAAACGCAGCCTCCCGTAGATCACCGGCTCGTGTCTCAACCTCAAACGCCGCCCTGATACGCTCAATCTCTTCCGCAACCTTCTCCGGCCCGGCCTCCCAGATGGCATCGTCAATCAACGCAACCCGCCGCTGAAGCTTCCAGTCCATCGGCTTTCCATCGAGAAACCCTTGATACCACTCGCGCCAGAAGGACCATTCTGGGCCGCTCTCCAGCAGATTGCTATTGGTTATCAATGCCGAAGCCAGCCAGTCCGGCTCACCTAGCTGGTGCCACAACGCGGTCTGAAAAAGGTCTTCAAATCTGATGTCAGTATCGGCATTGGCGGCGGCAAGGGTGGCCGTACAGGCCACGGCACCGGCTGCAACGGGATAGACGGCGGGATAGGCGGCATAGGCGACGGCATCGACGGCGTCGGCGGCACTGAGGGCATAGGCGGCATCGGCGGCGGCTCTGACCTTGGGGGTTGGCATTTTGGCCGAAACCCCCGAAGTCAGAATGGCTCGCACTGACGAGAGCGCAAGATGTTTTTGCTCCTTAGATGGTTTCGAAATGTGCGCCGTAAATGGAAAACCCCGCAGCGCTGCCCGCATTACAAACAAGACGCAAGTCTCCTGTGATTGTGCTCTCAGCCACGTCTCGAATTCTTTCCGGGTCTTAATTGCCAAGCCAATTTCCTTCACCTCTCTCTCCGGCAGCATAGCCGTTGCGGCTTACCATTCAACCGACGCTTGACCACCCCCCCAAACCACTCCATATCCCCTCACCATGACACCGCTTTCCCATATCCGCAATTTCTCCATCGTGGCCCATATCGACCACGGGAAATCCACGCTGGCGGATCGCCTGATCCAGTCCACCAACACCGTGGCCGAACGCGATATGAAAGAGCAGCTGCTCGACTCCATGGATATCGAGCGGGAACGCGGCATCACCATCAAGGCCAACACCGTCCGCATCGACTATACCGCCGAGAATGGCGAGGCCTATGTGCTCAACCTGATCGACACCCCCGGCCATGTTGATTTCGCCTACGAGGTCTCCCGCTCCATGCGCGCGGTTGAGGGCTCACTGCTGGTGGTGGACTCCACGCAAGGCGTCGAGGCCCAGACACTGGCAAACGTCTATCAGGCCATTGATGCCGATCACGAACTGGTCCCGGTTCTGAACAAGATCGACCTGCCGGCCAGCGACATCGACCGCGTGGCCGAGCAGATCGAGGATGTCATCGGCATTGACGCCTCTGGTGCCATCCCCGTCTCCGCCAAAACCGGCGAGGGCATTCATGAGACGTTAGAGGCCATCGTCCAACACCTGCCCGCCCCCACGGGCGACGCGGATGCCCCGCTCAAGGCCATGCTGGTCGACAGCTGGTATGACGCCTATCTCGGCGTGATCGTTCTGGTGCGGATCATGGACGGGACCCTGAAAAAAGGCGATCAAATCAAGATGATGCAGACCGGGGCCAAATACGGTGTCGACCGCATCGGCGTCTTCCGCCCGCAGATGGAGACCGTCGACCAGCTCGGCCCCGGCGAAATCGGCTTCATCACCGCCTCGATCAAACAGGTGCGCGACACCAAAGTCGGCGACACCATCACGCATGAGAAAAAGGGCGCGACAGAACCGCTGCCCGGCTTCAAACCCTCGCAGCCCGTGGTGTTCTGTGGCCTTTTCCCCGTGGACTCGGCCGAATTCGAGGACCTGCGCGACGCCATTGAAAAACTCGCCCTCAACGACGCGTCCTTCTCCTCGGAAATGGAAAGCTCGGCGGCGCTGGGCTTTGGCTTCCGCTGCGGCTTCCTTGGGCTGCTCCACCTTGAGGTCATCCGCGACCGGATCGAACGCGAATATAATATCGAGCTGATCACCACCGCGCCCTCGGTGATCTACCACGTCTACATGCGCGACGGCTCCAAGATCGACCTGCACAACCCCGCCGACATGCCCGACATGACGCTGGTCGATCACATCGAAGAACCCCGCATCAAGGCCACGATCCTGGTGCCGGATGAATACCTCGGCGACGTGCTCAAACTCTGCCAGGACCGCCGCGGCATTCAGCTTGACCTCACCTATGCGGGCAGCCGCGCGATGGTGGTCTACGATCTGCCGCTCAACGAGGTGGTGTTTGACTTCTACGACCGCCTGAAATCGGTCACCAAGGGCTATGCCTCGTTTGACTACCAGATGGAGGGCTACCGCGAGGACAACCTCGTCAAGATGCAGGTGCTGGTCAATGAAGAGCCGGTCGATGCCCTCTCGATGATGGTCCACCGCGACCGCGCCGAAACCCGTGGCCGCGCCATGTGCGAAAAGCTCAAAGACCTCATCCCCCGCCACATGTTCAAAATCCCGATCCAGGCGGCCATCGGCGGCAAGGTCATCGCGCGCGAGACGCTATCCGCCCTGCGCAAAGACGTGACCGCCAAATGCTACGGCGGCGACGCCACCCGGAAGCGCAAGCTTTTGGACAAGCAGAAAGCGGGGAAGAAAAAGATGCGCCAGTTCGGGAAAGTCGATATCCCGCAAGAGGCGTTTATCTCGGCGCTGAAGATGGATGAGTGACCCCTCCAACCTGCCGTAGGGCGGGGTTCACCCCGCCTTGGATGTTGGAGAGACGCCGATCTCATGCCAGATACATGCCAGATATGGGTGGAAGAGTGGTGCAGAGCCGTGGGTAGATGTCAGTTAGGCTAACTAGCATGGCTCCATACGTCTGAGAAAACTTAGCCCAGCGGTTTCCTCTGCTTCCTTTGGACCAACACCGGTTGATCTCACACGCATTACTGTCAATGCAATACGCATTAGGGTAAAAACGTTTTGGTGAGCAAGATAGGTCAACCATGAGACCACTACCCGGTTAAAAATATCGCGCAATTCTTGCCTCATTCCATCAACGTCTCGGTCAAATGCTTTTATCTGTTCGACATCAATTGTGGGGCCGTTCCCACGCGCTTTTAGTACTCTTAGAAGAGCCCAATGTCCTCGTTTGGATGAAATGGACTTATTCATCATCTCAATCATTTCCACTACCGAGTCGGGAATCTCATCTGGAGTCTTAAATAGGCTGTCACATGAATCAAAAAACGTCTCGGATGAAGAGACGAGCAGCTTGTTGGAAATTGAGCGCGCACGGAGATATATCGTGAATACAATTACTGTACCCACCGACACAGCCGCGAAGCCTGCCCAACCGATGACCGTCATGATCATTTGTTGTCTCCCTTTTCTACCCGTTTCGACCGCTTTTTCTTTTGGCGCTGAATTTTCGCATCAAGCAGTTTACTCTTACGAGCAGATTCCGCCCTAATTACGGCCATTTCGCGAACATGTGTCAAGATCGTTCGCAATCTTAGAGTGACAAGTACCAGCAGTAAAACGGCATATAGTTCCCATTTGGTAAACGAAAAGGTCTCTGCGAGAACTCTTACCTCTTTTAATACTTCAACAATATCCATGCAGTGATGCTCGTTAATCAATTGCCTGCGGCAATGACCTAGCATTGCGCTTTTTCCCGATAAACTAGCAGAAACTCGCCGACCTGCAAGCTAGAGGCGTGCTCTGGCAAGCGTAGGGCGTGTGTTTGCACGCACCACCCCACCCCCTGAACCGGCGCATTGGTGCGTGAAATCACGCCCGGGGCTCCGCCCGTTCCCGCCTCAAACCGTCCCCCGGACGGTTTGCCGGGCGTTGCCCGAACCGGCGCTCATCCCTACATCATCAAATCCATATTGGCCGGCTGAAATCCCGCCCTACATCGCCATATCCATGCCGGGCATATACCGCGTATCCCGATGTACGCTCGAATACCGCCACTCCTCGGGCCGCGCGACAAACCCATGCTTCACCGGGTTCATCCAACAATACCGCACATGCGCCCAATAATCGGCCTCGTCGCGAATGTGATGCTCCCAAAACCGCCGTTGCCAAATGCCCACCTCACCCTTGTCATGCCGTAGGCCGGGGTTCACCCCGGCAAACCTTCCGGATGCGACAACCGGCAAACGGGGTGGCGGGGTGAACCCCGCCCTACGGACGGACATTGAAAACCGGCTTTTGATCAACCGCCATCGCGTTGAAAAATCCGCATCCCCCTTTGGCAATGTCCAAACGCAATGCACATGATCCGGCAACACCACGAACGCATCTATCTCAAACGGACGCTCGGCCTTCGTCACCCGCACCGCTTCCCGCAGCCGCACAATCTCGTCCACCAACAAGGACGATCCGCGCTGCGCCAACGCCACGGTGAAAAACACGCGCGCGCCTGTGATCTTTGGTCTGCGATAATTCGACATGCCCCTACCATGCCGCGCGTATGGTTAACGCCGTCTAAACCTCTCCCACCACCGCCGCGTCCGCCTCGGCTCCCCCACCTCCGTCATCAACTCCCCACCCGGAATTGGCTCCATCCCGACGCTTTGCAAAATCTCGCGTTCCATCAACCGGTCCAACTGCACCTGATGCACCTGTTCCGCCGCCTCATGCGCGGTTTTCGCCTTCAACCCGCGTCCGAACATAAACCGCGCCGGGCGGCGGCCGTTTTGCACGATGTCCTCGATCTCTTCTTCCTTCCAGATGCGTTTCAGCTCGGCCATCGACACCACCGCCGCCACCGGTTTGCCGTGCCGCGTCAGGATCACGGTCGAGCGCGGGTCCTGCACCTGCGTGATGATCGCCGATAACCTGTCCCGCGCCGCCGAGGTCGACACGGAAAACGAGGGTCCATAGTCCAAAATCAGCCTCCTGAATTCTGTACAAAATGGGTTTTGGGGCCGTCAGAGTTACCCCGAAATGTACAAAGCGATTCTGCCCGCATCGCGCGGTGCGTTAAGGAATGGCCAGAAATCGCCTTTGCAGGTGCAGAAAAACCGCCTTGGACGGGAAATTCACCAAAACGCCACTTACCCCCAGCGCAACCCTGCTGAAATCCATGCAAATTCCGATTTATCCACAGGAGTTTCCGGAGTGATATCAACATGTTATCCCCAAGAAATTTTCATGCTGCACTGCTATTTTCTTGCCCGGACCCGGATCATTGGCGAAAGTACCTTTACTGCAGCGGGTTTTCGGACCCTCAGCAGGACGCGCTGGCCGGGTTGCCGATGCGGAGATTGCGAACCTTCGGGTGAACGACCTTCGATACGCTTCCATGGTCTGTGTCAGACCCTCGGACCATCTTCGGATGGATCGGGCAGACGGCGCAGGACAGAAGGGCAGAGCGGGTCGCAAAGGATCTTATGATCCCGCGTGACATGTCCGGTTTCCTTCGGGAATTCGGGCGGTTACCGTCCTTCGGGGAGGTAACAGCGGCGGGTTTTCGGACCCAATGCAGCCTTGTTCCTTCGGGGACAGGGTCGTCACAAACCCTTCGGGGCGCGTGGCAGCGACGGTTCTTCGGAACCCGAGCATTGATCTGATACGGCCTTCGGGTCTGATCAGTTCAGGAAGGCGTCAGGAGAATGCGAAGACCGCGTCTGAGCACCTGGCGCCTTTACTGATTCCAGCCCCCAAAAAAGGAAACGAGGCCCGCCGCCCCTTGGCAACCGGACCTCGCCGTCAGAATGCGACCGCGTCTTGCACCTGTACATTTTGGGTATACTTTAACGATTCCGGGATCAACAAAATCTTGTGTGCTTTTTGAAGTTTTCTACTGTCGGTGGGCAAGAAGGTCACATCTTGTGAATTGCCTATCGCACCCCCCAATCTGACCCAAATCAAAGTCCCCGGCGCGCCTTGATGATAGCTTTTGCCCATAACATCAACGCCCTAAGGAGGCCCTCATGTTTCGGCTCGCTTTGATCTTGCATCTCTTCATCGGTTCCACCCTCGCCGGGTCCGCCGTGATCGCGACTTTGGTCGCGGGGCAGGATACAGTACAGATGATCATTATTGCCGCGCTTGTGGGTTTTTTAGCAGCGTTTCCAATCAGTTGGATGGTGGCAAAGAAGCTCTATGAAGAGGGCTGAGGCGGGCTATCGATCCAGCCAGGCCCGCACCGCCGCTTCAAATTCACGAGGTTTTTCGGCGTGGAGCCAATGCCCCGCGCCGGGGATTTTCAGAAAACCCGCCTGCGGGAAAAGCGCTTTTATGTCAGGTCGATACTCGCGCTTGACGTAATCGGACTCGGACCCCGACAGGAACAATGTTGGTTTGTCGAATTCCCCGCTCACCGCAGGGAAGCCAAGAATCTTGGGCATCTCATCGGCCAGCACATCCAGATTGAGTCGCCATTTTTTCTCTTTCACATCAAGTGATTGGGTGAAAAAGCTTCGCAGGATCGGGTCTTCTACATGGCTCGCCAGTTGCGCCTCGGCATCCGAGCGCCGCTCAACACTACCTAGGTCCACGGCCCGCATCGCCTTGATGAACTGGATTTGGGAATGGGTGTATCCGACCGGTGCGATGTCCGCCACGATCAGGCGGTTGACCATCTCAGGTTGAAGAAGCGCCAGTACCATCGCGGCCTTACCGCCCATGGAATGGCCCAACACGTCGAACGGGCCGGTCAGATTGCCCAACACCTCGGCAAGGTCCTCGGCCATGTCAGGATAAGATTGCGTTTCATTCCAGGGGCTTAAGCCGTGGTTGCGTTGATCGACGGCGATCACCTCGCGGGTGTCAGACAGCCGTTTGGCAATCACACCCCAGTTGCGCGCCGAGCCGTAAAGTCCGTGCACAATCAACAATCCAGGTTGGTCGGTCGGTGCGCCATGGCGGATCATGTTCAGCATGGCCTGTTCTAACGCAGGGAAAAATCAGGGGCCAGCCCTATTGAGGCGGCGCATCGGGGATTGTATGGTGCGCTGCGGGAGATAACCAAGTGATTGATCCAAAAGAGCTAAACCAGAAAGTCGACACGTTGAGCGAGCTTCTGCGAAGCAAGCTTTCCGTTCGGGGGCGCACGCTGGAGGCCCGCTTGTCGCAAGCGGGCCGGACCCTGCCGAAACGGCTGCATCGTGCCGGGCAAACCATTGTAGACGCGCAGAAAAAAGCGGCCCACCCCCGGCTGGCGCTAACGGTAGATCCTGACCCGGTCAAAGCGGCCTATCAGGAAATCACAGCGCATCTCAAAACCATCGACCCTGCTGATCGACGCAAAGGCAAGCTGCTCAACTGGTTGGGCGGTCAGGTGTTTAATCTGATGGTGATCATCGCGCTGCTGGTTATTTTGCTGCGCTGGCAAGGCATGATCTGAGCATAGAAAACCCCGCGCAACCTGTGGGTCACGCGGGGTAAAAGCCTTTTTAGATCAGAGGTTTGGGTAAAGCGGGAAGTTTTTCAGCATCCCCGCCACTTCGCCCTTCACTTTCTCTTCAACAGCCCCGTTGCCGTCCGGTCCATTGGCAGCCAGCCCGTCGACCACTTCGACGATCCAGTCGGCGATCTGGCGGAACTCGGCCTCGCCAAAGCCACGCGTGGTGCCCGCCGGTGTGCCCAGGCGCAGGCCGCTGGTGACCGTGGGTTTTTCAGGGTCAAACGGCACGCCGTTCTTGTTGGTGGTGATATGCGAGCGGCCCAGGGCGGCATCGGCGATGTTGCCCGTCACATTCTTGGGGCGCAGGTCAACCAGCATCACATGTGTGTCGGTGCCACCGGTGACGATGTCCAGCCCACCCTTGATCAACTGATCAGCGAGGGCGGTTGCGTTCGCCTTAACCTGTTGTTGATACGCCTTAAATTCGGGGCGCAGCGCCTCGCCGAAAGCGACGGCCTTGGCGGCGATCACATGCATCAGCGGGCCGCCCTGAATGCCGGGGAAAATGGCCGAGTTGAATTTCTTGGCCAGGGCTTCATCATTGGTCATGATCATGCCGCCGCGCGGACCGCGCAGGGTTTTGTGCGTGGTGGTGGTTGCCACATGGGCATGCGGGAAGGGCGAGGGGTATTCGCCCGCCGCGATCAGACCGGCGAAGTGGGCCACGTCGGCCATCACATATGCGCCAACCATATCGGCAATCTCGCGAATGCGGGCGAAATCGAGATGACGTGGAATGGCGGAACCACCCGCGATGATCATCTTGGGCTTATGCTCTTTGGCCATCGCTTCCATCTGATCGTAATCCACGTTCAGGTTGTCGCGGCGTACCCCGTATTGCACGGCGTTGAACCATTTGCCCGACTGGTTGGGCGCGGCGCCGTGGGTCAGGTGACCACCTGCATCCAGGCTCATCCCCAGAATGGTGTCGCCGGGCTGTAGAAGCGCCTGCATGACCCCTTGGTTAGCCTGCGAGCCAGAGTTGGGCTGCACGTTCACAAAGCCACAATCAAACAACTGCTTGGCGCGTTCGATGGCCAGTTCTTCTGCGATATCAACATATTGACAGCCGCCATAATAGCGCCGACCGGCGTAACCTTCGGCGTATTTGTTGGTCATGACCGAGCCTTGCGCCTCCATCACGGCGGCCGAGACGATGTTCTCGGAGGCGATCAATTCGATCTCGTCCCGCTGGCGGCCCAGCTCTTTGGTGATGGCGGCGTGAAGGTCAGGATCGCGCGAGGACAGCGCCTCGGTGAAGAAACCGGAATCAGACATAAGACAAAGCTCCAACAGGATTGCGTTTGAAGGGTTTCCTATAGGAAACGCCTCTTTGGTAAAAGCCCAGAAAGCGACAATTCTGCCTTAAGGACCGTCAAGGCTGGCACAGGCGGTCGATCTGTGCTTCGATCAACCTCATAAGATAAAGATAAAAGATGGGACAGTCCGCAATGCGCAAAAATATCGCCTTCGTGGCCAGCGATGCGCCCATCGCCCAAACCGCACGCGATGCGCTGATCGCGCGGTTCGGCAATACGGACGAGGCCGTGGCCGAAGTGATTGTTGCGCTTGGCGGTGATGGGTTCATGTTGCAGACCCTGCACCGGATGCAGGGGCTGGCCGCGCCTGTCTATGGGATGAATCGCGGCACGGTCGGCTTTTTGATGAATGAATATAGCGAGGACGACCTGATGGAGCGGCTGGAGGCCGCCAACGAAGAGATCGTCAATCCCTTGTCGATGAAGGCCGAAGATAGCGAGGGCAATGTCTTTGAGGCGCTGGCAATCAACGAGGTTTCGTTGCTGCGCGCAGGCCCGCAGGCGGCCAAGCTGCGCATCACTGTGGATGGCCGCGTGCGTCTGGACGAGTTGGTTTGTGACGGGGCCTTGGTGGCAACGCCGGCGGGTTCCACCGCGTATAACTACAGCGCGCATGGGCCGATCCTGCCGATCGGCTCGGATGTGATGGCGATCACGGCAGTGGCGGCCTTTCGTCCACGGCGCTGGCGTGGGGCCCTGATCCCCAAAACGGCGAAAGTGCGCTTTGACGTGATCAATCCGAAAAAACGCCCGGTGATGGCCGAGGGCGATGGGCAATCAGTGCGTGACGTTCTGTGGGTGGAAATCCAGACCGAGCCGAGTATCGCGCATCGGCTGTTGTTTGATCCGGGCCACGGGCTGGAAGAACGGCTTTTGCGCGAACAGTTTGTGTAACGGTGGGGGGATGAGGTTTTTCAGATATATAGCGGCGCTCGTTGTGATGGCTTTGCCGGTGATGGCGCAGGATACGGGCCTGATGGCGGCCTGTGCGGGCGGTGACACGGAAGCCTGTTTGCAAGGGACGCGTGAGGCACAGGCAGCGGGCGACAATGCCCTGATGCTGACATTCATCCGCAAAGGTTGCGCGCTGGAGAATGTCATTTCCTGCTCGGATCTTGGAATGGCCTATCTTGTCGGGCTGGGCGTAGAAAAGGATGTCGAAAAGGCCAAACCCTATGTTCAGAATGGCTGTAAGAAGGGCTATTATCGCGCCTGCGCAAATCTGGGGTGGATGCATTACACGGGCACCGGATTTCCACAGAGCAGCGAGAAAGCGCTTGGGTATTACAAACAGGGCTGTGAGGGCGGCAGCGGGTCGGCCTGCGGCAATCTGGGGAAGATGTACCTGGCGGGTGACGGTGTTGCCGCCAACGAAGCCACGGCGGATCGATACTTTGATAAGGCGTGTGATCTGGGCGTCTACATGGCCTGCTAGGGCCTAGTAAAATCCGACCGATTTGATCGACACATCAGCGATATGATCACGCCCGTAGGCGACAATACCAAGGCTTTGAATGCTTTGCGGTTTCGGCGTGTTGCGCAAGAGTCCGCCTGATGGACTGAAAGCCGCGAAGGGCAGGCGCACCTCTTGCCACTGTCCGGTCGCGTCGAATTCCGCCTGATAATACTGCCAGGGCAGGGCGGTGCCACGGGTACGCAGATGCACGAAATAGGGCTGATCATTGCCGTGCACGGTCAGGAATACGCCCTGCGCCCCGGCAGGCAGGGGATTGTCCAGATCATAGCGCACCTGAACGAACCCGCCGCGATTTGCCGTGCTGACATCGCCCGTTAAACGCAGGGTCGGTTGGTCGTTTTCGGAGACCATCCGGGCCTGTCCTTCGGACACACCGCCCATCACCTGATCGCTGAAATAGCGCCACTTGGTTGGTTCCGCCAGGGGCAGGTCAATCATCCAATCCTCCGTCATGGCAAGGCTGGGCCAGATCAACATGGCGGCCACCAGGGCAGGTTTGAAAATGTGAAACGGCATGATGATCCCCGGGTCTGATCAATAGATGGCGCACTCGGGATGAAAATCCAGACCGTGCCCGATTCTGCCTTTTGATTGGTCTCACTTATGGGGCGGAAATGCGGTTGCTGTGCAAGCCGTTCGGACGTCTCTCTTTGAAGGTGATATTTATTCAAGTACCAGATTTAAAACAATAAAGTTTAATGATATCTGATAACATCCCCCTGTTATTGTTTGTCGGGCCGCAGGTGAACAGCATGGGTGCACCTGCCAATGTCAGCGAGGACAAAGGAGAACACCCATGCAGGCGCAATATGCGATTAGGTCTTTGGTACTGGCGGTATTGATTGCCACCGGAACGGTTCTGCCCTCTCCAACCGGAGAGGTGAAAGAGCGTCAGGTGGATCTGGTAAAAAGTCTGTTTGTCGCGCCTGTCTCAGTTACTGGTTTGGACGCGCATGGGTAACCCTTACGGTAGGTGTGCCCCCTGCGCCATCAGGCGCAGGGGGAATGCTTTTAGGCGTTTGCGTAGCCGATGGTCTGCAACGCGTCCTTGATCTCATCCAGAATGGCGGGATCATCAATCGTGGCCGGTTGTTTGAACGGTTTGCAATCGGCGATGCTGACCATCGTGCCGCGCAGGATTTTGCCCGAGCGGGTCTTGGGCAGACGATCCACCACGACGGCCAGTTTGAACGCGGCCACCGGGCCAATCTTGTCACGGACCAGCTTGACGCATTCTTTTGAAATCTCCTCATGCGGGCGGTTCACGCCGCTGGTGAGGCAGACAAAACCAACCGGCAATTGCCCCTTCAGCTGATCGGTCACGCCAATCACCGCGCATTCTGCCACATCAGGGTGCGAGGCCAGAACCTCTTCCATCCCGCCAGTGGACAGGCGGTGCCCGGCCACGTTGATCACGTCATCAGTTCGGGCCATGATCCACAGATAGCCATCCTCGTCCTTCATGCCCGCATCGCCGGTCTCGTAATAGCCCGGGAAGGTGTTGAGATAGGATTTCTTGAACCGCTCTTCGGCGTTCCACAGCGTCGGCAGGGTGCCGGGGGGCAGGGGCAGCTTGATGGCAATCGCGCCCAATTCACCGGCGGGCACTTCGTGCCCTGCATCATCAAGGATCTGCACGTCATATCCCGGCATCGCCACGGTGGGTGAGCCGATCTTGACAGGCAGCGCCTCGATCCCTGCAGGGTTCCCGGCGATGGTATAGCCTGTCTCGGTCTGCCACCAATGGTCATAGACCGGCTTGCCAGTCATCTCACGGGTCCATTCGATCGTGTCCGGATCGGCGCGCTCGCCGGCCAGATAGATTCCATCAAGGTTGCTGAGATCGTATTTCTTCAGGAACTCACCCTTGGGGTCCTCACGTTTCACGGCGCGGAAAGCAGTAGGGGCGGTGAAGAAGGTCTTGACCTTATGTTCCTCGATCACACGCCAGAACGTGCCCGCATCGGGGGTGCCGATGGGCTTGCCTTCAAACACGATCGTGGTGTTGCCGTGGATCAGCGGCCCGTAACAGATATAGCTATGGCCCACGACCCAGCCGACATCTGAGGCCGCCCAGAACACGTCGCCCGGGTCGACATTGTAGATGTTCTTCATCGTCCAGTTCAGCGCCACCAGATGGCCGCCTGTGGGGCGCACGACGCCTTTGGGCGCGCCAGTGGTGCCGGACGTATAGAGGATATAGGCCGGGTGGTTGCCTTCAACCGGCACACATTCCGCAGGCTCAACCCCGTATTGGAAACCGTGCCAGTTGTAATCGCGGCCCTCTTCCAGATGGGCAACCTCTTGTTCGCGCTGGAAAATCACGCAGAACTCGGGCTTGTGCTCTGCCATTTCAATGGCGCCGTCCAGCAGCGGTTTGTAATGCACCACGCGGCCCGGCTCCATCCCGCAGGAGGCTGCGATGATGCATTTCGGCGCGCAATCGTCGATCCGCACGGCCAGCTCGTTCGCGGCAAATCCGCCGAACACCACGGAATGCACCGCGCCCAGTCGGGCACAGGCCAGCATCGCCTCAAGCGCCTCGGGGATCATCGGCATGTAGATGATGACACGGTCGCCTTTCTCCACGCCCTTGGCGCGCAGCGCCCCGGCCAGTTGGGCCACGCGATTGCGCAGGTTCACATAGGTGATGCGCCGGGTGACGCCGCTGATCGGGCTGTCATGGATGATCGCCACCTGATCGCCACGCCCGGCTTCGACATGGCGGTCCACGGCGTTCCAGCAGGTGTTGACCATACCGTCCGCGAACCACTCGTAGAGCGGGGCATTTTCAGCAAACAAGGCCTTGGTTGGTTTCTGGTCCCAGTCGATCGCCTGTGCGGCTTCCATCCAGAACGCTTCCGGATCGGCCTTCCAGCCGTCATATACCTCTTTGTATCCCATACTGTCCTCCTCCGAACCTTTGAAGATGTGTTACGGATCGGGTGACAGGGCGGCAAGGGCCTTGGATGGGCGACAGCATAGGTTATCGCAAACATTTGCAATATTGGTAAGAATTGATGTGTAAATTTTTGCAAACCCCTTTTTATGGGCAGCTTTGGACGCGAAATGCCATTGCTTTGCAAATCTGCAAAGTTTTTTAATGCAAACTAATGCCTTTCGGCGGGTGGCTTTTACCCGTATTTCGCCACCGGTGTGCCTGCAATCGCCGCCATGTTCAGCAACCCGCGCGGCGTGACGCCGGGGGTGACGATATGGGCGCGGTTGCCCATGCCCATCAGGATCGGTCCCACTTCCAGACCGCCAGCCTTCATCTTGAGAATGTTGCGCACGCCCGAGGCCGCATCCGCGTTCGAGAAGATCAGGATATTGGCCGCGCCCTCCATGCGGTTGCCGGGCAGCAGGCGTTCGCGCAGCTCAGGGTCCAGGGCGGTATCAACGTTCATTTCGCCCTCATAAACAAAATCCCGAGGTTCGCTGTCCAGAATGGCAAGTGCTGCGCGCAGGCGTTTGCCTGAATCCTCGCCCTGATTGCCGAACTGTGATTGCGAGCAGAAAGCGACTTTCGGTTCGACCCCGAAGCGACGGACATGGCGTGCCGCACCAATCGCGGATTCGGCGAGGTTTTCGGGCGAGGGGAAGACGCGCACATGGGTGTCAGCAATGAACAGGGGGCCATCTTCCATGATGATCATCGACAAGGCCCCCTGCGGGCGCAGTTTGTCATTGCCCAGAACCTGTGTGATGTAATTCAGATGCCAGCGGTATTCGCCGAACGTGCCGCAGATCAGGCTGTCGGCCTCTTCGCGATGCACCATCACCGCACCAATGGCCGTGGTGTTGGTGCGCATGATCGCCCGGGCCAGATCGGGGGTCACACCGCGCCGCTGCATCACTTCGTGGTAGCTTCCCCAATAGTCGCGGTAGCGCGGATCGTTTTCCGGATTCACCACATGCACGTTCTTGTCCGGGCGGATTTCCAAACCCAGTTTCTCGCAACGCGTTTCAATCACCTGAGGGCGCCCGATCAGGATAGGTTGCTCATTGGTTTCTTCCATGATCGCCTGTGCGGCGCGCAGAACCCGCTCGTCCTCGCCTTCGGAAAAGACGATCTTGCGTGCCTCCTGGCTGGCGGATTCAAAGACCGGGCGCATCAGCAGGGCGGACTTATAGACCGAGGCATCCAGCTTGGCGCGATAGGCATCCAGATCGTCCAGCGGGCGCGTGGCCACGCCGGTTTCCATCGCCGCCTTGGCGACCGCGCTTGAAACAATGCTGGACAGCCGCGGATCAAACGGCTTGGGGATCAGGTAGTCGGCCCCGAAGGTCAGTTGCTCGCCTTTATAGGCCGCTGCCGCCTCCGCCGAGGTCGTGGCGCGGGCGAGTTCGGCGATGCCCTCAACGCAAGCGATTTGCATTGCATCGTTGATTTCAGTCGCACCTACATCCAGCGCGCCCCGGAAAATGAAGGGGAAGCACAGCACGTTGTTGACCTGATTGGGAAAATCGGACCGCCCTGTGGCGATGATCGCTCCGGGTGCCACCTCGCGCACCTGATCGGGCATGATTTCGGGCGTTGGGTTGGCCAGTGCAAAGATGATCGGGTTGTCGGCCATTTTGGCCACTTGTTCGGGCTTCAGAACTCCTGGACCCGACAGGCCTAGGAACAGATCGGCCCCGTCAATCACGTCCTCCAGCGTGCGCTTATCGGTCTTTTGCGCGAAGGCCGATTTCTGCGGGTTCATATCCTCGGTCCGGCCCTCATAGACCAGCCCGTGAATATCACAGAGCCAGATGTTTTCGCGTTTCACGCCCAGTTTCACCAGTAGGTTGAGACAGGCGATGCCCGCCGCGCCGCCGCCGGTCGAGACGATCTTGATGTCCTCGAATGACTTGCCCGCCACGTGCAGCGCGTTGGTGGCCGCCGCCCCGACAACAATCGCCGTGCCGTGCTGATCGTCGTGAAAAACCGGGATGTCCATGCGCTCGCGGCAAATTTTCTCGACGATGAAACAGTCGGGTGCCTTGATGTCTTCGAGGTTGATCGCGCCAAAGGTGGGGCCAAGGGCGCAGACGATCTCGGCGAGTTTTTCGGGGTCGGGTTCGTCCACCTCGATATCAAAGCAGTCAATATTGGCGAATTTCTTGAACAGGACGGCCTTGCCTTCCATCACCGGTTTGGAGGCCAGTGCGCCGATATTTCCAAGGCCCAGAACAGCAGTGCCGTTGGAGACCACCGCCACCAGGTTCCCGCGCGAGGTATAGCGGCTGGCATTGGAAGCGTCGGCTTTGATTTCCAGGCAGGCCTCGGCGACACCGGGGGAATAAGCGCGGGCCAGATCACGGCCATTGGCCAGAGGTTTGGTGGCGCGGATCTCAAGCTTACCGGGTTTGGGAAACTCATGATAAAGCAGCGATGCCTGGCGGAGCGTTTCGTTCTGGCTGTCGGTCATAATCGTCTCCCTGGGGAATATAGTTTAGTATTAAACTAAATTTCGGACGGGATGCAAGCGGGCCAACCAGTCCGGTCTGTCCGAGCAGCTTGCATCTTGGCGGCCCTGCGCGCAATCTTGAAATGATTGACAATCAAAAGGATGGGCCCCGAAACCATGAGCGATGAGTTGCTGCAAGCTGCACGGGATGTGCGCGAGAACGCCTACGCGCCTTACTCGGGGTTCAAGGTGGGGGTGGCCCTGCGCGCTGGATCGGGACAGGTCTATGCGGGGTGCAATGTGGAAAACGTGGCCTACCCGGAAGGCACCTGTGCCGAGGCGGGTGCAATTGCTGCCATGATTTCTGCCGGGGAAACCACGCTGCACGAAATCACCGTGATTGCCGATAGTCCCGAGCCGGTGACGCCCTGCGGAGGGTGCCGGCAGAAGCTGGCGGAGTTTGGGGATGCGGATGTACCCGTTACCATGGCTACCACCGCCGGGCAAAGCCTGACCATGACATTGGCCGAACTGCTGCCCGGGGCGTTTGGGCGTCGTCATATGGAGCAGGAATAGCCCATGAACGCCCGCGCCATCATCGCCGCCTTGCGGGACAAGCGCCCACTCAGCCACGAACAACTGACGTGGTTCGCCACGGGTCTTGCTGATGGGACGATCAGTGATGCGCAGGCCGGGGCCTTTGCCATGGCGACCTTGCTGAATGGGCTGGGCCCCGAGGGGCGCGTGGCACTGACGTTGGCGATGCGCGACAGCGGCGACACCCTGCATTGGGGGATGGAAGATGGCCCGGTCATCGACAAGCATTCAACGGGCGGAATCGGCGATTGTGTCAGCCTGATCCTGGCCCCTGCGCTGGCGGCTTGCGGGGCCTATGTGCCGATGATCTCGGGCCGTGGACTGGGCCATACCGGCGGGACGTTGGATAAGATCGAAGCGATTACTGGCCTGCGCACTGACCTTAGCGAGCCGAAATTCCGACAGGTCGTGGCGCGGGCTGGGTGTGCCATCGTCAGCGCCTCGGGGCAGATCGCCCCGGCGGACAAAAGGCTTTACGCGGTGCGTGATGTGACCGCCACGGTCGAAAGCCTTGATCTGATCACCGCCTCGATCCTGTCGAAAAAACTGGCCGCGGGTTTGGATGGGTTGGTTTTGGATGTCAAAGCCGGAAGCGGGGCCTTCATGAAAACCCCTGCCGAGGCGCGCGCGCTGGCCGAGGCGCTGGTTGAGACGGCCAATGCCGCCGGGTGTCGAACCAGCGCCGTGATTACAGATATGAACCAACCCCTTGCGCCAGCCATTGGCAATGCGCTGGAAGTGGCCGAGGTGATGCAGGTGCTGACCGCCGGGAAGGGTGGCCCGCTGGCTGATTTGACCTGTGCCCTGGGGGGATTGGCGCTGTTGAATGCAGGGCTGGCCAATGATCTGGCAGGTGGGGCCGAGACGATCTCGGACGTACTGGATGATGGCCGTGCGGCGGACCGGTTCGGCCAGATGGTTGCCGCGATGGGCGGCCCGGTGCAGTTTGTCGAGAACTGGCGCAGGTTTTTGCCTGAGGCCACCGTGATCCATGAGCTGGTGGCCGATCGGGATGGCTATGTGGGCGCGATGGACGGCGAGGCGCTGGGATTGGTGGTGATCTCACTTGGCGGCGGACGGCAGGTCGAAACCGACAAGATCGAGCCCTCGGTCGGGCTGAGCGATGTATTGCCTCTGGGCGCGCCTGTGCGCCGGGGGCAGCCGTTGCTGCGTATCCATGCCACGCGCGAGGATCACGTCCAACGGGCCGAGGCCGCATTGCGCGCTGCAATTGAAGTTACGCCCGATGCCCCCGATCTGCCGCCCCTGCTGCATGAAAGGGTGGGGTGATGCCGCGCGCTTTCCTGGTTGTTCTGGATAGCGTGGGAATCGGTGGCGCGCCGGATGCAGATCAGTTTTTCAACGGTGATTTGCCTGATACGGGCGCCAACACGGTGGGACATATAGCACAGGTCTGCGCAAGTTTGCCGCGCGGGCCATTGCATCTGCCACATCTGAGCGGTTTGGGCTTGGGGCGCGCGGTGCATCTGGCGTCCGGCGAGGACGCGCCGGGGTTGAAAAGCGACATCACAGGCCTTTGGGGGGCAGCGAGCGAGGTGTCGCCGGGCAAAGATACACCCTCGGGCCATTGGGAACTGGCTGGCGTGCCAGTGCCCTTCGCGTGGCATTATTTCCCAAACGATATCCCGGCGTTTCCTGATGATTTGTCCCGCGCGGTGGCCGAGGCGGCAGGTACGCAAGATATCTTGGGCAATTGCCATGCGTCGGGCACTGAGATCCTCGACCGGTTGGGAGCCGAGCATCTGAGCACCGGTTGGCCGATCTGTTACACTTCTGTCGACAGCGTGTTCCAGATCGCCGCCCATGAAGAGGTTTTCGGTCTCGAGCGTCTGTTGTCCCTCTGTGCCGAGATCGCCCCGCGTCTTCATGCGATGAATGTGGGCCGGGTGATTGCGCGCCCCTTCAAGGGCAATCCCGAGCAGGGGTTTACCCGCACCGCCAACCGCAAGGATTTTGCACGCCCTCTGCCAAGTCCGGGCCTGTGCGATTGGGTGCAGCAGGCAGGTGGGACGGTCCATGCCATTGGCAAGATCGGCGATATCTTCTCGATGCAGGGGATCGACGATGCGGTGAAGGGGCGCGATGCGGCCTTGATGGAACATCTGCATGCTGCCGTGGCGGAGGCTGCGGATCACAGCCTGACCTTTGCCAATCTTGTCGAGTTTGACAGCGAGTACGGCCACCGCCGAGATTTGGAAGGATACGCTGCAGCCCTTGAATGGTTTGACCGCAAATTGGGCCGTCTTCTGGGACAATTGCGCGCCGGTGACATGCTTTTGATTACAGCCGATCATGGCAACGATCCGACCTGGGCAGGCACAGATCACACCCGTGAACGGGTGCCGGTGCTGGTGGCGGGTAAAGGCGTTGGTGAGATCGGACAGGTCGGGTTTGTCGATGTGGCTGCTGCAATTGCAGATCACCTTGACCTGCCCGAGCGCGGACCGGGAACCAGCTTTCTGCCCGATTGACAGATTGCCCTTTGCGTCGCGATCTGAGATGACAGGACATCAACGCCAGCCAATCGAAGAGCGGACATGACCCAGCATCTGACCATCGTCAAACACCCCCTTGTGCAACACAAACTGACGCTGATGCGCGAGAAAGGCACCTCGACCGCTGTCTTCCGCCAGCTTCTGCGCGAGATCAGTCAGCTTCTGGCTTACGAGATCACCCACGCCTTGCCGATGACCACGAAGTCCATCGAAACGCCGCTGGTTGAAATGGACGCCCCGGTACTGGATGGGCGCAAACTGGCGCTGATCTCGATCCTGCGGGCGGGCAATGGATTGCTGGATGGCATGCTTGAATTGATTCCCTCGGCGCGGGTCGGATTTGTCGGCCTTTACCGTGATGAAGAGACGCTTCAGCCCATTCAGTATTATTTCAAGGTGCCGGACCATATTGATGAACGTCTTGTGATCGTGGTCGATCCAATGCTGGCGACGGGCAACTCCTCTTCTGCGGCGATCGATTTGCTGAAAGAGGCCGGGGCCAAGGACATCCGTTTTCTGTGCCTTCTGGCGGCTCCGGAAGGCGTTGCAAAGATGAAAGAAAACCACCCGGATGTGCCCATCGTAACCGCCTCTCTGGACGAGCGACTGAACGAGATCGGATACATCCTGCCGGGGCTAGGTGATGCGGGTGATCGGATGTTTGGCACTAAATAAGCTAAAATTTACCCTCAAAATGGGGACAAACTGTTCCTGAAATGGCGATAAACGGTTTACTCAGAACCTGAATTAAGGCACTCTTTCTCACAAAACCGTGGGGATAAAAGTGAGAGTCAGCAGTTACATCGCGATCGCAGTTATCGCAGCCTCATCGGGCCTTGGGTTTTCACAGGTTCAGGCCCAGTCAATTTCCAGCGTTCAGGCACCGGCAGAGTTTCCGCCATCGTCCTTTACGGGTCGACAATATGTTGACAGTAACGGGTGCGTTTTCGTCCGTGCGGGGATCGACGGCAATGTGACATGGGTGCCGCGTGTGTCGCGGGATCGCAAAGTGATTTGCGGTTTCCAGCCCAGCATCGCGCGTCCAACGCAGGTGACCGAGGCACCGGCGCAGACAGCGCCGGCCGCTGCTCCGGCGTCGACCGCACCGGCGGCAAAACCTGCCGCGAAACCGAAATCCACGACTGCGACAGTGGCACGCGCGCCTGCTGCAAAACCGGCCGCCGCCCCCAAACCCCAGGTCGTACGGGTCCCCGCGCCGACGCAACCCACAGTCGCCACCAAGCCGAAAACCGTGAAAGTTGTCAAAGCCGCCCCCAAAAAGGTCGCACCTAAAAAAGTGGTCAAGAGAACCGCGGTGCCTCCGCGTCAAAGCGCGTGCCGGGGTGCCAGCGCGATTTCCAGCCAGTATTTGAAAGCCGCTTCCGGGGTGAATGTGCGCTGCGGACCGCAGGCAACAACCCATGCCACTCTCAGAAAAGACGGGCAGGGGCGTGTGATACGAACGACCTCGGTCAGCAACAGCCCCAGCTATACGCAGCCTGTGCCGCTGAAACGCAGCGCCACGCACGCCAGCACCTATGGTACGGGAACCGTCACGGCGGTTTCGACCCGCATCGTGCCGCGCCGTATCTATGAGGAAAGGGTGGCCAGCACGCGCGGCGTTTATATCCCGAAAGGCTATAAGGCCGCGTGGGATGACGACCGCCTGAACCCCAGACGCGCCTATCAAACCTATTCTGGACGCGCGCAGATGCAGTTGGTCTGGACCAATACGGTGCCGCGCCGGTTGGTGGATCGCAGGAGTGGGCGTGAGGTGGCCGATATGTATCCCGGCCTGCAATATCCGCATCTGAGCTATGCCGAGCAAGAACAGGCGCAGGTAACCATGTCGAGCCGTGGAAAGGTTCAACAGGCCAAGCGTCAGGTTGAAGCTGCCAATCCAGGCGCGCAACGTCGCGCTTTGCGCAAGCAGGAACAAGCGCAGCAGCAGGCCCGGAAACCGGCGCAGAAAACGGCGGTTGTCTCGTCACGCTCGACCGTGCGCAAGGCCCAGCCAAGTGCCGTCAGCCATCGCTATGTTCAGGCGGGAATGTTCGCTGACCGAGGCAACGCACAGCGTGCGGCCCAACGTGTCGCGAATGCAGGTCTGCCCGCGAAGCTGGGCAAAGCGACACGCAACGGGCGCACCTATGGTGTGGTCGTCGCCGGTCCGTTCCAGTCACAAGCTCAGCTGAATTCGGCCCTGAAACGCGTCCGCGCGATGGGCTTTGGAGATGCATTCCTGCGCAAATGATGCGCAGTGGATTAACTCTGGCAAGGCGGGTCATCGGACCCGCCTTTGTCGTCTGAGGGAGAGCAGATGAAAGCGTTCTTTGATGATCGGCAGTGGCAGCATGATCCCCAGCATTTCCTGTCAATGGGTGTCGCGAAACCCAGCCCGGAACAACCCGAGCGGATTGCCCGCCTGTTGGCCGGTGCCAAGGCGGCAGGATGCGAGATGCGCGAACCCTCGGATGCCGGGCTGGCCTCGATTGCGGCGGTGCATTCGCCTGAATATCTCGATTTCCTGCAAACCATCCATGGACGCTGGCGACAGATGGAGGGCGCAGGCCCTGAGGTGATCCCGAATGTTCATCCCCGTCGCCGCACTGACAGTTATCCGACCTCGCCCGTGGGGCAGGCGGGGTATCATCAGGCCGATACAGCCTGTCCGATTGGGGCACATACGTGGGAGGCGGCCTATTGGTCGGCGCAATGTGCGATTGCCGGGGCGGACGTGATTTGTGAGGGCGAATGGGCCGCCTACGCGCTTTGCCGTCCACCCGGGCATCACGCCTTTGGTGATCAGTCGGGGGGCTTTTGTTTTCTGAACAATGCCGGGGTCGCCGCGCAGCGATTGCTGGAGGCGGGCCATCGCCCCGCCATTCTGGATGTGGATGTGCATCACGGCAATGGCACCCAAGGGATGTTCTATGCACGCAGTGATGTGCTGACGGTGTCACTGCATACCGATCCAGAGGGGTTTTATCCCTTCTTCTGGGGCCATGCGCAGGAACGGGGCGAGGGCGCGGGTCAGGGCTATAACCTGAACCTCCCACTTGAACAGGGCATCGGCGATGACGCTTATCTGAAAGCCTTGGACACTGCGCTGGCCCGGATCGAGACGTTTGGTTGTACTGCTCTGGTTGTTGCCTTGGGACTTGACGCCCATGAGAGTGATCCGTTCAAGGGAATGGGCCTGACCACGCCCGGATTTGCCCGTATTGGAAAGGCGATTGCCGGGCTTGGCCTGCCGACTGTTCTGGTACAGGAAGGCGGGTATCTTAGCGACGCGCTGGGCGACAATCTGACCAGTATTCTTGACGTCTTCGCGCACGGATGAAAACCCAGCCCGATATCATTGTAATTGGCGGCGGCATCGCCGGGATCAGTGCAGCGGCTGCCCTGGCCCAAGAGGCGCGCGTCACCGTGATCGAGGCCGAAGCCCAACTGGCCTATCATTCCACCGGGCGGTCTGCGGCGATTTTTGTGCTGAATTACGGCAATGCCACGCTGCGAGGATTGAATGCAGCCTCGCTGCCGACGCTGAACGGGGCGACAACCGGCGAAACTGTGTTGTCACCGCGCGGTGAACTGTTGCTGGCCCGCGAGGACCAGTTGGACTTGCTGGACGCGCAGATGAAAGAGGGCAACGGCCTTGAGCGTCTCGGCCCCGATGATGCGTTGGAGCTGATCCCCGTGCTGCGGCGTGATCAGATCGCGGCGGCCCTGCTGGAACGCGATGCGCAGGATATTGACGTGAATCGCCTGTTGCAGATCAACGCGCGGCACCTGCGCGCGTGCGGCGGGACGGTTCTGACCGGTGCGAAGGTCGGTGCGATCACTGCGACGGCCGATGGCTGGCGGGTGCGGGCGGGCGCGCATCATGTAAGCGCGCCCATTCTGCTCAACGCCGCCGGGGCCTGGGCCGATCATGTTGCCGCATTGGCCGGGGTGCGCCCGATTGGGTTGCAACCGATGCGGCGCTCAGCCGTGATCATGCCGGTGCCGCCCGAGTTTCCGGAACATCGAAACTGGCCGATGGTGGGATCCATAAGTGAGGATTGGTATGCCAAACCGCAAGCGCCGGGGCTGATGATTTCCCCGGCGGATGAAGACCCGGTCGAGGCGCAGGATATCTACCCCGATGACATGGTTTTGGCCGAAGGGTTGGACCGGTTTTCGCAGATGGTCGATCTCCCTCTTGTACGCCCTGTGCACAGCTGGGCAGGCTTGCGCAGTTTCGTGGCGGATCGCACGCCGGTTTGCGGTTTTGCTCCGGATGCACCGGGTTTTTTCTGGCTGGCCGGGCAGGGCGGCTATGGTGTGCAGACCTCGCCCGCGCTGGGGGCATTGACCGCAGAGCTTTGTCTGGAGAAATCACCGACACTCGCGCCTGACTTGGTCGCCGCGCTCAGCCCAACCCGCCTTTATCCCTCGTAAGTCACCCGACCGCCGCAAATGGTCAGCACGGCGCGCGAGGCATCGATGCTTGCAGGCTCCATCGCCTCAAGGTCATGCGACATCACCGCGATGTCGGCCATCATGCCCGGCTTCAGCTGTCCCTTGCGGCCCTCGTTGAACTCGACCCAGGCATTGCCTGCGGTGTAGCTTTCCAGCGTGTCCATCAGGCTTTGGGTCTGATCGCGCCAGCCCTCGATGGGCACAGGCGCCACAGCGCCTTTGATATTGGGCATCACATCGACAGGAATCACCGGCCAGTCGGTTGAGAACACGACTTTCGCGCCGCTGTTGCGGATGTCCTGCCAGGCAAAGCAAAGCGGGATCTGATGCTTATGCAGGACTTCGTCCATACCGACGGGCGGAAAGATGCCGCCAAAGGGCGCATGGCCGGGTTGGATCGAGGCGACAACGTCAAGTTCGGCGAAACGGGGCAGATCATCGGGATGCAGCACCTCGATATGTTCCACGCGGTGGCGGGAATCGCGCACGCCATTGGCTTTCTGCGCAGCCTCGTATCCATCTAGCGTGACCCGCACCCCAAGATCACCAATCGCATGGGTGGCGATTTGCAACCCCATCGCATCGGCAGTCACGCAAGCCTCGGCAAAATGATCGGCCTCAAACACAGCATCGCCAATATGATCGGTGCCGGGATAGGGTTGCAGCATCAGCGCCGTGCGGCTTTCGCAGACCCCGTCCATGAACATCTTCACATTGGTGGTCCAGACCCAGTCGCTGTTGAACTGGGTGCGCATTTCGGCGGCTTCGGCAAAACGGTCCAGCGGATCAAAGCTTTTGTAATGGAACGGAACCTGGCTGCGGCACAGGATGCGCCCCTCTTCTTCGAGGTCAGACAGCAATTCGCCCTGATAGAAATTGCCATCCATCAGATGCAGGCCAGTGATGCCGTGGCTGGCGCAATGTTTCATTCCCCGCTCGATGGCATCCTTATCGGCCGCACGTTCGGCGGCGGTCGCAGGTGGTTCCGGGCTGGCACCGCTGGTCAGCCCGGCCATGTCACGCCCGCCGTGACGGGTATGAAGCAGAACGGATGCATAGGCCGAGGGCTCCTGCAACTCGCCCGCAGCAAGACCGTCTTCTCCCATGACAATCTGGGCCCCGGCATCGACCTTGCCACCGTGCAGCACACCGCCCAGTTCCAGCGCCTTGGTGTTGGCCCAGACCGTGTGGTGACAGGGCGAGAAACAGGCAAAAGGACGATCCGGCAGAACCGCGTCCAGATCGTGGCGGGTGGTGGGGCGTCCTTCTCCCATCATGTCATAGCCCGCCTGAACGGCAAAAACCAACGTCTCGTCCGGGCATTTGGCAGCCCAATCGCGCACCAGAGGGGTCAGTTGATTGATCCCAACCACGTCGGTCAGGTCAAGATACCCCATCTCGACCGAGCCGCCGAACAGATGCACGTGGCTGTCGATAAACCCCGGCAGAACCGTATGGCCGCCTGCATCCACCACGCGGGTGGCTGGCCCTGCCAGTTCACGGATGTCGGCAGTGCTCCCCACGGCTGTGATCATGCCATCCGCGACGGCCAGTGCCTCGGCCTTGGGCTGTGCGGGATCAAAAGTGATCAGGGTACCATTGAGGATCACGATATCTGCGGGATGGGCCATGAGGGTGCTCCGGGGTAGAAAAAAGAAAACGCGTGGCCACAGCGAACGTGCGGCCACGCGAGGTTTTTCGTGGCGCTTATTTGGTCAGTTCCGTCCAGATCGCGCTGTAGATCTTCTGCGTGGCAGGATCGCAGGTTTTCGCGACATAGCCCGCATCGGCCAATTCCGCCGGGATGACCACCTCGGGGGCGGTTGTCATCACTTCATCCATGAACTCTTCCGAGCCTTTGATGCCGTTGGCATAGCGCGCGAAGTTCGAAATCATCGCGGCATTTTCAGGGGCCATGATGAAGTTCAGGAAGGTCTTGGCATTGTCCGCATTCTTGGCGTCGGCCAGCACGGCGGCATTATCCATCCAGATTGGAAAGCCTTCTTGCGGGTAGCCATAGACCACATCTTCATTCTGCAGGCGCACGCGCAAGGAAGCGCCGTTCCAGTAGACGCCAGCCGAGACGTCGTTCTTCACGAAGCTTTCGATATTGCCATAGTTCATCGACAGCCAGTGTGGCTTGGCCGCGACCAGCGCATCGCGCGCTTTCTTCAGCACTTCCTTGTCATCGGTGCATTGCTCGCCGCCGACATAGTTAATGGCGATGCCCATCACGTCGTTCATTTCCGGCACGACGTTGATCTTGCCTTTCAGCTCATCCGGCGGGTCCATGATCACGGCGGCGGTGTTGACATCACCGCCATAGACCGAGGTGTTCACGGTGATGCCCACGGTGCCCCATTGCCACGGAACGGTGTAGTTGCGGCCTGGATCAAACTCCACATCGACCCAGCGCGGGTCCATATGCTTGAAGTTTTCCATCTCGTTTGGCTTGGATTCCATCAACAGGCCTTCGCCGACCCAGATCGGGATATAGGTGCTGGAGGGCACCACGATGTCAAAGCCATGGCCACCGGCCTTGATCTTAGACAGCGCGGTGTCGTTGCTGTCGTAATCGGTGATGGTGACCTTGATGCCGGTTTCGGCCTCGAATTTCTCGATCATCTCGGGGCTGGTGTAATTGCCCCAGTTATAGATGTTCAGCTCGCCCTCGGCGGCGGCAATGCCGGCGATCAGCGAGAGCGCCGTGGCGGTTCCGAGTAGGTTTTTCATTTGTATCTCCTCTGTTTGATTTGGATTTTGGCGGGTTGATCCCGCATCTTGTTAGGTCTTTTTCCGGCTCAGCAAGAAAAACGCGATCACCATGGCCACGGATATCGCCAGAAGCGCGGTGGAAATGGCGTTGATTTCGGGGGTGATCACCCGGCGCAACTGACCCAGCATATAGGTGGGCAGTGTATCCTGACCGGCGGATTTCACAAACTCGGTGATCACCACGTCATCCAGCGAGATCACGAAGGCCAGCATTGCCCCGGCAAGGATACCCGGCCAAAGCTGGGGCAGAGTGATACGGCGGAACACTTTGAAGGGCGAGCCGTAAAGATCGGCCCCTGCCTGTTCGAGGCTCAAATCCATACCCTGCAATCGCGCACGGATCGGCATATAGGCGAAGGGAATACAAAAGGCCGAGTGGGCAACAATCAGATACCACAGCCCGGTGTAACCGGTGGCCGTTTTGATCATCGCAAAGAAGATCAACAGGGCCACGGCGGTCACGATTTCGGGCACCATCAATGGCTGGTTGATCAGCGAAAAGGCAATCGTCTGGCCTTTCCAGGGTTTCACACGGGTTGTTGCCATGGCGGCCAGAACGGCGGCCGAGGTGGCAATGAGAGAGGCTGCACAGGCGATGATCAGGGATCGTATCGTGGCCCCCTGCACTTTCTCGTTCTCCCAGGCGGATTGATACCAGCGCAGCGAGAACCCTTCCCAGACCGCAATCGATTCACCAGCGTTAAAGGAGTAGACCACCAGCAGCACGATCGGCAGATAAAGCAGGGCAAAACAGACGAACGCGATCGTGGTAAAGCCGGTCTGGCGGCGCACATCAAAGCCACGTTTAGCCATGGTGCTGCTCCTCGCGGCCCACGGCGCGCACATAGAAGATCAGCGCGACCATCACCACCATCAACAGGGTCAGCGACAGCGCGGCCCCAAGCGGCCAGTTTCTCAGCTGTCCGAATTGCAATTCGATCAGATTGCCCAGCATCAGCTGCGTGCCTCCGCCAAGCACGCGCGGCGTGACATAGGCTCCAAGACACGGCACGAAGACCAGGATCGACCCGGCCACGACGCCCGGCTTGACCAATGGGAAGATCACTTTGCGCAGGACCTTCCAGCGGTTCGCGTAGAGGTCATATCCCGCCTCGACCAGAGAGAAATCCAAGCGCTCCATCGAGGCATAGATCGGCAGGATCATCAGCGGCAGATAGACATAGGTCATCCCCACCATGATCGCGAATTCGGTGAACAGCATCTGAATGGGTTCGTCTATGATCCCCATTGCCATCAAAAGGCTGTTGACGGTGCCCTCGTTTCGGATCAGTTCCATGATCGCGAAGGTGCGGATCAACAGGTTGGTCCAGAACGGGATCATGATCAGCAGCATCCAGATATCGCGCTGTCCCGCGGGGCGTGTGGCGATGAAATAGGCTGTGGGAAAGCCCACAACCAGGCACATGGCCGCGGTGATTAGAGATAGTTTGAGCGAACGCCAGAACACCGCCAGATGTGCATCGGCTAATGTCAGTTCGTCGGTGAAGAAATCAATCTGCGCCACGACGTTGAACCACGCTTTGGCGGAAAACTCCCACACCACCCCGCCATAGTCACCGGGGGTCAGGAAAGAATAGACCACCACGATCAACAACGGGCCGCTGGCAGCTATCAGCAGCAGGAACATCGCCGGGGCCAGCAGAAGAAAGCGAGCCCGGCGTTCTTCGCGGCGGCGGTTGAGAATATGCTCGCTCATGCCGCTAGTCCCTCAGAACCTGGCCGATGCCGGGGGCAAAATTAACGCCCACCTTGTCGCCCACGGCCCCGGCCTGGGCCTGGTCCGGCTGGTTCTGACGGCGCACCACAAAGCGCCCGCCACTGTCCAGATCAACGTGATAATGCGTGTCGGTGCCGAAATAGACCACATCGGCCAAGGTTCCGGGCAACAGCGCGCCCTCCGCTGCATCAAGCGTGGCATGTTCGGGGCGGATGGCCAAAGTGACCTTGCCTGTGCCTTCGCCGCCCAAGGCGCTGGCGGCAACCTCCATGCCCGAGGCCAGTTTGACCTGTGCGGTGGTGCCGTCGGTCGAGAGCAATTCGGCATCAATAAAATTCGTGTCGCCAATGAAATCGGCCACGAATCGCTCTGCCGGGTGGTCATAGATGTCACGCGGCCCGCCGATTTGGCGGATGGTCCCGCCCTTCATCACTGCGATGCGATCGGACATGGTCAGGGCTTCTTCCTGATCATGAGTGACGAAGACAAAGGTGATGCCGGTTTCATGCTGCAGGCGTTTCAGTTCCAGCTGCATTTCCTTGCGCAGTTTGAAATCCAGCGCCGACAGCGGCTCGTCCAACAGCAAAACCTTGGGGCGTGGGGCCAAAGCGCGGGCCAAAGCGACACGCTGTTGTTGCCCGCCGCTGATTTCCGAGGTTTTGCGATCCGCCATCGGCTCCATCTGCACAAGGGACAGCATTTCATTGACGGTTTCGGTGATCTCCGCTTTCGGACGGTTCAGCATTTCCAACCCAAAGGCGATATTCTGGCGCACCGTCAGATGGGGAAACAAGGCGTAGGATTGGAACACGGTGTTCACCGGACGCTCGTAAGGGGGCATCGGCAGGATGTCCTGCCCATCCAACGCCACTTCGCCGCGTGTCGGGTCCAGAAATCCGGCAATGACCCGCAACAACGTGGTTTTCCCGCAGCCGGATGGACCAAGTAGGGTGAAAAACTCGTTCGACTTGATCGTCACCGAGACATCATCAAGGGCAGTGAAGGCATCCTTGCCGTCGCCAAAGATTTTCGTCACGTTTTCAATTTCGATCACTGGCAGGCCCCCCCGATCGCCATTTTTTTGATCAAAGGCGCTGGAGGGCAGTCTGTCAAGCGAACATGACGCGGATCAGGCCGGACTACCCCCTATAGGGTAGGTTGCAAAATTCTCTTGGAAACAGAGGCTTGGGGCGATGCATTGCACGCAGCATGGTCGTTCTTGCCGGATGCCTTCGGAAAGTTATCGGTTGCCCTAAAACCGGCGCGCAGGTCGGCGCTGACTTATTGATCAACGAGAGTAAAAGACTGGCAAAGCCGGTTCCGCCTGGCTGGTCAGGAGCGCCCTTCGGCTTCGTCAATCAGGCCCTGAACCCATCTGGTGATCCACCAATTGGCGGGCAGGCCCAAGGGAACACACGCGATCAATGCGGCGACAGGAGAGATCATGGGCAGCCCCACGGTCTGCCACATCAGCCCCAGCATGAAGAGGTTGATCGCCACGGCCAGTGCCGTAAATGGGTATAGTAGCAGGAATAGTTTGGGGGTGACTTTGGTCTGTTTGCTCATGCGGCTGCCTCTTTTACCTGGGCGCGCCGCAATGCCCGGGCGACAAGGGCCGGAGCCTCGGGTGCGCAGCCGATCGGATCAAGGCGAATGCCGCTGAACGCGGCTTTTTCCAGCGCCTCGGTGATGTCATCCACCACATGCCCGCCGCGCGCGGCAAAGAAGGGCAGGCAGATGGATTTAGGGCCCAGCCCGGTGGCCATATCGACCAGCGAGGGGTCTTGTTCGACGAATCCGACGCGTTGTTCGCCAAAATGAATGCGTTCTTTCAACGCCTCGGCAAAGGCGTATGTGTCGCGGGCCGAATTCGGGCTGCGCCCGGATCCGTGTCCGGGGATGAACAGCTGTGTCTCGGCCGCGGACCATGTGGCCTTGTCCAGCACGCCCTGTAACAGCTGCGCGGCCATATCGGGCAGGTGAGGGTCAACCCCGAAAGGCAAGAGCAGCTGTGCAGGATGGCTGCCCAGCCGTTTGCGCAGATTGTCGCCGGTGAACCAGCCTTGCGACATGAACATCGGGTAAATCAATGGATCGGGCGGGCACGCCTCAAGCTGAGTATCCAGAGCGCCGGGGGCTGCCAGAGTTGCACTTTCGATGCGCCAGCCGGGCAGGGCCTTGGCCACATCGGCTGTAAAGGCCGCCAACCCGGCCTCGGCCGGGTCAGGGTCCGAGGGCTGACCATGGCTGACGATAATCGCGCAGCGCGCTGTGGGCGTGTCGGGTCCGGGCATGATGGGTTCCTCTAGGGTGCGGGCATCATAACCTAACGCGATACGCGCGTCTGCCCAGACCAACAAGGGCGCAGGATCGGGAAGGGTTGTCTATTCACCCGCCATGGCCACTGCGTGCGTCGGGATCTCTTCGCCCAGTTCACACGCCGAGTGATCCTCGCGATAGAGCGACACAACATGTCCGATCACGAACAGCACCGGCGCGCGCATGGGGCGGGCCGCCATGTCCAGACCGATCTGATCCAGCCGTGAAATCAATCGCCCTTCGCGCGGGGTGGTGACGTTGGAGACTGCCAGCACCGGCAGACTGCCGGGCATGCCTTCGCGCATCAGTCCAAGGGCGATCTCGGCGATGTTTGCCACTCCCATATAGACCACCAGCGTCGTGTCTTCACAGGCGAGGCTGGCCCAATCCAGATCAAGCTTCTGATCGCGCGCGCGGTGGCCGGTCACATAACGCACACCCGTGGCCAGCCCGCGATGGGTCAGCGGCACGCCGGTTGCGGCGGCCATGCCCTGCGCGGCGGTGATGCCGGGGGCGTATTCAACGGCGATGCCAAGATCGCTCAGATGCGCGGCTTCTTCCGAGCCGCGTCCGAAAATCAACGGATCGCCGCCCTTCAGGCGAGCAACGGTCAGACCTTGCTGGGCCAGCTCGGCAAGAATTTCGTTGATGCGATCCTGCGGTACCGTGTGGCATTTCGGGGCCTTGCCCACGGGGATCATCTGCGCCGTTGTCGGTGCCATTTCCAGAATCTCGGGCGAGACCAGACGGTCATAAACAACCGCATCCGCCGATTCGAGCATACGCAACGCCCGCAGCGTCATCAGGTCCAGTGCTCCGGGGCCTGCGCCGATCAGATAAACTTTACCGGGTTCTGTCATTTTGCTGGCTCCTTGCGGCGGGCGAATGAGGGATGGATGTCAAACAAGTGGAAAGGACGGGGAGGTCGTCACGTGATGCGTCTGGGGCATGTGGCAGATGCAAGGCGACCGAAGGCGATGGTCACACTGAACAAAATGATGACGCAGCCTGTGGCGATCACTAGGGTCATTTCGGGGTCTCCCTTTGCACTCTCTCAACTTCCTGAAAAACTGGCATCATCCACGGAGCCATACCTTGACTTTTGTCAACGAGATCGCGGGGAGATGAAGCGATGCTGTGTGGTAGCGAAGGCGCTGCCCTGGCCCGTGCGTTCCGTGATCGAAGCGATTGATCGCCAAGGAACCAGCAGGAGCATTGCCCATGAATACCCGCGCGATGCGTCCAAGCTGTCCGGTGGCGATGCTTTTTGTCACCTCCTGCCAGGTTCTGGATCGTGCCGTTCATCAAACGGAGGTTGATCTGATGAAATCCACCTTGTTGCGCGTCCTGGGCGAGCCCTACCGTATCTTCTTCCTGTGTGCAGGGCTTTACGCGGTTCTTGCTCTTTTGGTCTGGGAGGCGTGGCTGGGGGCGCAGGCCGCTGGCAGTTCGGTTCTGGCCTTGCCATTTGCGCCGCCACCGCATCTTTGGCACGCCCATGAGATGATTTTTGGCTATGCCAGCGCGGCCTTGGGCGGTTTTTTCCTGACCGCCGTGCCGAACTGGACCGGCTCGAAGGCCGTCGGGCATGTTTTTGTGTGGCTGGTCGTGGCGTGTTGGCTGGCCGGACGCGTTGTGATGTGGTTGTCCGGGGCCTTGCCGCCCTTGGCCGTGGCGGTGATCGACCTGGCGTTCCTGCCATTGCTGGGGTTGAAAATCGCGCTGATGCTAATCAAGCGGCCCAAGCGGCAAAACGTGGCCTTCCTGGTGTTCCTCAGCCTGATCTGGGTGGGCAACCTGATGGTCCATCTGGAGTGGATGGGGCTGAGTGATGATACCCTATATAACGGACTACGCGTTGGCCTGATCGGGCTGTGCCTGATGATCGCGGTGCTGGGGGGACGTGTGACACCGGCCTTTACGCGCAATGCCATGAAAAAGGCTGGCGTGGTCGAGGCGGATTGGCCCAATAGCCGCAAACCCGTTGATATGGTGGCGATGGCGGGAATGGCGCTTTTATTACCCGGTTTGCTGTTTGGCCTGCCTGACATGCTGGTGGGGGCGGTGGCGTTGGTCGCCGGGATCGCCCAGATGGTGCGGGTTCTGTTCTGGCGTCCCCTCTGGACGCTGAACCAACCGATTCTCTGGGCGCTGCATCTGGCCATGTTGATGTTGGGGCTGGGTATGGTCCTTTGGGGCCTAAGCCTGTTTGGAGCGGGCAGCGAGGTGGCGGCCATCCATGTTCTGGGCATTGGGGCCGTAGGCGGTATGACCCTTGCGGTGATGAGCCGTGCCGTTCTGGGGCATACCGGACGGGCGTTGCAGGCCCCTTCGGCTGTTGCGCTGGCCTATGGGTTGATTGCTTTGGCGGCCGGGTTGCGCTGGCTGGCGACGGGGCTGGGTGAAGATTGGTATTTCCCGGCCGTTCTGTTGACCGGTGGCCTTTGGATTTCGGCCTTCATGCTTTACCTGGTCGCCCTTTGGCCGGCCCTGACCGGCCCCCGCCTGACCGATGCAAGCTGATCTGCGGTTTGTGGCCAGGTCTTTGTTTCGCTGAATTCGGGTGCCGTTGACAATAGTCAAGGAGCACGCCGCTTCCGGGCCTCACAATCGGTCTATCTAACTCAACGCGCAAAGGAGACATGCATGCGCGACGTCATGACAAAAGGCATGGCCCGGAACATATTCTATGGGGGATCACTTTTTTTCATCCTGATATTTCTGGGGCTGTCGGTGCACTCGCACCTGTATATCGTCAACACTTCCTCAAACTCTGAAAACCTGACTGAAAGTGTCGCACTGGGCAAAAAGGTCTGGGAACGTCACACCTGCATCAATTGTCACACAATCATGGGCGAAGGGGCCTACTTTGCCCCCGAACTGGCCAATGTGATGACCCGCTGGGGCGTTGTAGATGATCCCGAAGGGGCTTTTGAGACGCTCGATGGCTGGATGAAATCCCAACCCAGTGGAGTCGAGGGGCGCCGTCAGATGCCCTATTTCGAGCTCACTGAGGAAGAAACCCGGGGGCTGTCCGATTTCCTGATCTGGGTCGACAAGATCGACGCACAGGGCTGGCCGCCGAATGATGCGGGCTGAGAAAGGACCACAACCATGAAATATCAATCTCAAAAAGTGGCTCTTGCCTATTTCGCCGTGGCAATGGCCCTGTTCGCGGTTCAGATTCTTGGCGGCCTTCTGGCTGGCTGGGTCTACGTCATGCCCAACACGCTGTCTGAACTTCTGCCATTTAACACTATACGGATGCTGCACACCAACTCGTTGATCGTGTGGCTGCTGCTCGGGTTTTTCGGGGCCGCCTATTTCCTGATCCCCGAAGAAGCCGAGCGGGAATTGCACTCGACCAAACTGGCCTATCTGCAACTGATCATTCTCGTGGTCGGTACGCTGGGCGTGGTGCTGACTTATGTCTTCAACCTTTTTGAAGGCAACTGGTTGCTGGGCAAAGAGGGGCGCGAGTTCCTTGAGCAACCAAAATGGGTCAAGGCCGGTATCGTCGTGGCGGCGCTGATCTTCCTTTTCAATGTCTCGATGACGGTGCTGAAAGGGCGCAAGACCGCGATTTCCAACATCCTTCTTCTGGGTCTCTGGGGTCTGGCATTGCTGTTCCTGTTCAGCTTCTACAACCCTGAAAACCTGGCGCTGGACAAGCAATACTGGTGGTACGTTGTGCACCTGTGGGTCGAAGGCGTGTGGGAACTGATCATGGCCTCAATCCTGGCCTACCTGATGCTGAAACTAACCGGCGTCGACCGCGAAATCGTTGAGAAATGGCTCTATGTCATCGTTGCGGCCGCGCTGTTCTCGGGCATCCTTGGCACCGGGCACCACTATTACTGGATTGGCTCACCGGGTTACTGGCAGTGGATCGGCTCGATCTTCTCCAGCCTCGAAGTGATCCCGTTCTTTGCAATGATGGCCTTCGCCTTCGTGATGGTCTGGAAAGGCAAGCGGGACCACCCCAACAAGGCCGCCCTGTTGTGGAGCCTTGGCTGTGCCACTCTGGCCTTCTTCGGCGCCGGTGTCTGGGGCTTCATGCACACGCTGCACGGGGTGAATTACTACAGCCACGGCACACAGATCACAGCCGCCCACGGTCACCTGGCCTTCTACGGTGCCTATGTCTGTCTTAACCTGGCTCTGTTCAGCTATGCGATGCCGATTCTGCGCAATCGCGACCCCTATAATCAGGTGCTGAACATGGCAAGCTTCTGGCTGATATCGAGCGGGATGGTCTTCATGACCTTCGTGCTGACCTTTGCGGGCACTGTCCAAACCCACATGCAACGTGTGGAGGGGGACTATTTCATGGACGTTCAGGATGCGATTTCGATCTTCTACTGGATGCGCTTTGGAGCTGGCGTCGTGGTTCTTCTCGGTGTGCTGCTGTACCTCTACGCGATCCTTGTACCGCGTAAAGAGATCATCACACCGGCCGAACCGGTTGCTGCGGAGTGAGTGGTATGGACGGCACATTGCCACAAAACAAGGGGGGGGCGGCCACCGCCCCCTTCTATCTGGCCCAGGGCGACGAATGTGCGCTGTTTCAGGCGGCCAGCGATAATGATCTGCCGGTGCTTCTGAAAGGACCGACCGGCTGCGGCAAGACCCGGTTCGTGTCCCATATGGCCGCCCGTCTGAACCGCCCGCTTTACACCGTGGCTTGTCATGATGATCTGTCGGCCTCGGATCTGATCGGGCGCTACCTTTTGAAAGGGGGCGAAACCGTCTGGGTCGATGGACCGCTGACCCGCGCGGTGCGCGAAGGCGCGATCTGCTATCTCGACGAGGTGGTTGAGGCCCGCAAGGACGTCACCGTGGTGCTGCACCCGTTGACCGATGATCGCCGCATCCTGCCCATTGATCGCACCGGAGAAGAGCTTGAAGCGGCACCCGGTTTCATGCTCGTGGCCTCGTACAACCCGGGCTATCAGAACATCCTGAAAACCCTCAAACCCTCGACAAGGCAACGTTTTGTCGCGATGGAGTTTGATTTTCCGAACCCCGACCTTGAGACACAGATCGTGGTGCAGGAAAGCGGGCTTGAGGCAGATCGCTGCAAGGCGTTGGTGCGTCTGGCAGGGAAACTGCGGGCACTGAAAGGGCAGGACCTTGAAGAAGGGGTCTCGACCCGGCTGGTGATCTATGCCGCGACCCTGATTGCAACTGGCATGCCCGTTGAGCGGGCTGTCGAGGCGGCGATGATCGCGCCGCTGACCGATGACGAAGATATCAAACGCGGGCTCCTCGATCTGGTTACAGCCGTCTTTGGGTGAGGCATGGCCATGACAAAGATCGACATCGAGCCATGGGAACCCGAAGAAACAATCGGGAAACTGTGGCACGCTTTTGCCAGCCGCCTGGATGCGCCCGAGGTGCATCATGGAGCCGCTGTTGACCTCTCCGAGGTCAGCGGGCGGCTGGCCGTTTTTTTTCGCGGACTGGGCGGGGGGCATGGGATTGAGTTGCGCGCCGTCGCGCCGCAAACCAGCCACCACCGCCTTGGCCTGCGCCGCCGTCTGGGCACCGAGGCCGAACAGACCCCGCGCGCCAGCTTCGATGGCGAAATCCTGCGTCTGCCCGACAGTCTGGCGGTCTTTCCGATGCGTGAGGCCAATGGCGCGCTGTATCTGTGGTTGGTGGCCGCGCTGGCCCATGCGCCGGCCCATCGCCCCGAAACCGATCCGCTGCGCGCCGACCTGACAGCGCTGATCGTAGCGCGCCAGATGTGTGACGCCGCGCTTGAGGCCGCGCCCGGCCTGCGCGATCTGTATACGGGCCTGTGTTCCGCAACCCTGCATCAACGCGACACCCGAAGCCTGCCGACGGATGAGGCGGCCATCGAGGCGTTGATCCGCCAGATGCTTGGCGATCCTGCCGATCTGCCGCCCCGTGCGCAGGAATTCCTGATGGCGATGGAGGAGGGGCTGGACGATCTGTCGGCCCCGCGTGGCTATCGCCCTTTCCTGCCGGTGCCACTCTGGCCCGATCTTAAACCGCTCACCTTTAGCGCCGCCACCAAGACCGAAACCCGCGATACCGATGGCCCCCCCGAAGAGGGCAGCGAAAAGACCCACCGCGCACAACGTCGCAATGCTGATCAGGCCGAGCGTAAGGACAGCCTGATCCTGCACAAGTTCGAGGCGATCCTGAGCTGGGCCGAGTTTCTCAACCTCAACCGCCGGGTCGATGACGACGACCCCGACAGCGCCAAGAAGGCTGCGGATGATCAGGAGGAAATCGGGCTGGGCCAGATTTCCAAAGCGCCGGCCACGCGGCTGAAACTGCATCTTGATCTGTCACCTGAAGATGTGGATCGTGAACGCTTGTCAGACATCAGCACCTATCCGGAATGGGATGCGCGCGCCGGTGTTTACCTGCCCGATCATGCTCGCGTGCTGCATTCCGTTGCCGAACCAGATGATGCCATCCCGTCTTTCCGCGAAGACCCGAAGGCCGCGCGCCGGATCGCCCATGTCAAACGCCAGTTCGAGGCGCTGCGCCCGGGACGCATTTATGTGCCCGGTCAATTGGACGGCGACGAGTTGGACATGGAAGCCACCGTGCGTGCGCGCGTCGATATTCTGGCCAATGGCGCGGGCAGCAATCGCATCTGGCGACAGTCGCGGCCCATCCAGCGTGATCTGGCGGTGTCGATCCTGCTGGATGTGTCCCGGTCAACCGAAAGCGCGGTCGGGGATCGTGCGGTGATTGATATCGAACGGGAGGCATTGGCCGCATTGGCCTGGGGCCTGGATGCCTGTGGTGATGATTTTGCGATCAACGCGTTTTCGTCCCTCAAGCGCAATCGCGTCTATATCCAGCAATGCAAGAGCTTTGATCAGCCGATGAACGGTGATGTCGAGGCACGGATTGGTGGGCTGAAACCCGGCTTTTACACCCGCGTCGGCGCCGCGATCCGGCACAGTTCGGCCGAGTTGGCGCGCCAAAGCCGCAAGCGCCGGCTGCTCTTGGTGATCACCGATGGCAAACCCAACGATCTCGATCACTACGAGGGGCGGCACGGCATTGAAGACACCGCCATGGCCGTGCGGGAGGCACGCCGAGCCGGGCATTCCGTTTTTGGTGTGACGGTCGACAAACAGGCCAAAAGCTGGTTCCCGCGCTTGTTTGGTCAGGGCGGATTTCATGTGATTCCAAGGCCTGAAAAGCTGACCGAAGCCCTGCCGATGATCTACCGCGAACTGGTTGGTGCATGAGCGACACAACCGTGTTTGATGATCTGCCCGGTGATCTGATGATCTGGGTGCTGATCATCAGCGAACTCCTGGTGTTCGGTGCCGGATTGGCGGCGTTTATGGCTGTGCGCGTGAGTGATCCAACGGGATTTGCCATGGCTCAGGATGCCCTGTCGCGCACGGGTGCCGGGATCAATACCGTGGTGCTGGTTACCAGCGGGGCCTTGGCGGCCTGGGCGCTTTATCTGCGTGAAAACGCCCGCCGTGGCGTGGCCCGGTTGGCCCTGATCGCGGCGGCGAGTCTGGGCATTGTCTTTCTGATCATCAAGGGCGTGGAATATGCTGACAAGGCCAGCTTGGGCATCGCGTGGGACACGCATCCCTTCTACACGTTCTACTACCTGCTGACCGGATTTCACGCCGCCCATGTGGTGGCGGGGGTCGTCGTGCTGTTGCTGATCGCGTGGAAGGATGCACCGCGCAATATCGAGGCAGGCGCCGCGTTCTGGCACATGGTCGATCTGGTCTGGGTGCTGTTGTTTCCCGTCATTTACCTGCTGCGGTAAGAGGATGAAAGCGACGTCCATCTTGCGCGCCTGGATCTGGCTGGTGGGGCTGAGCCTTGGGTCCACTGCGATCACGCTATGGGTTTGGCCCGAGAGCCTGACCTGGCTGGCGGGCTGTGTGATCCTGTGCCTCGCCTGGGCCAAGGCGCGGGTGATCCTCTCGCGCTATCTGGGCCTGTGCAATGCTCCGTTCTGGCAGCGGGGTTTCGACATCGCGCTGGGGCTGTTCTGTCTGGTGTTGTTGGGCCTTTTTCTGGTGCCAACGCTGCTTTAACGTCAGCCGCCAAACGCCTCCGCGAAGGGTGAAGGCAGGTCAAATTCCCGCAACACCCGTGCGCGGCCCTCGGCCGACATCTTGCGCGCGGTTTTTGCGACGATCCTTTCCAGTTTTCCAGGCGATTGCGTCCCTGAGAACGGGGCGAAGTACCATTTCAGGAAGACGAAACAGATCACGTCTTCCAATGCCTGCACCTCGGCGTCGCGCTTGATGCCTTCCTTGCGGATCATCCGGCCTGCGGCCTCGGCCTCGTTCTGCGCATAGCCGGCGGCGATCATGATTTCTCCCACACGGCTGGCATGATGGCGGGCCAGCGCACTGCGCCATTCAAGATAGCCAGCACGCCCTTCCGGGAAGTCTTTGCGCTGCAAGACCCAGCGTTCGATATGCTGCCCTCGGGCGGCGATTTGCAGAGGCTCGGACGCCCCGGGAAACAGCCGCGCCATCTCTTCACTCATCCGGTGGCCATAAAGCTGTGCTTCGGGCTGGCCGTCTTCCTGCTTGGGATCATGGGCATTAGCGGCGTCAATCGCGGTCAGCGCCGCGTCCAGACGGCTCATAACGCCTTCCCCCAGGCCGAGGCCGGGTCTTCCTCGGCATAGGTCATCAGGGCGGTGACATCCTTGATCGTGGCGTGATTGCGCGTGATGCCCACGCCGATCGGTTTCAACTTGGTAAAGGCACGCGACAGGCTTTCGGGTTTCATCCCCAGACGCCCGGCGATCAGCGCCTTGTCATAGGGCAGGGTGACCGTGCAGCTTCCAGTCTTGCAATCGCAAAGCTCCAGCAGGAAATCGGCCACACGTTGCGCGCCGGTCTGGGCTTTCATCTGCTCGACCTGTCCGACCAACTGGTTGAGATGCGCAAAGGTCGAGGCGATCACCGCAATTGCCACCTCCGGGTCGTGTTTCAGCAGGTTGATGAAAGTGCGTGACGAGACCGCGAGCAGTTTGCAGTCAGTCACGGCCTCCGCTGATACAGGGTAGGTGCCCATACGAAAGGCGACCGCCTCGCCAAAGCTATGGCCACGGGTAAAGACATTCACCACGGCCTCGTTGCCATTGGGCGACACGCGATACAGCTTGACCCAGCCTTCGGCGACAATGTGGATCGCATCTGCCGGCTCCCCCTGCAGAAAGATCGTCTCACCCCGCGTGGCCGTGCGTACGGATGCATCCTGTAGCAAAGTATCAACGGCCTCATCCGGCAGGCTGCGTAACAACAGCGAGGTGCGGACCATATCGAGATTCTCGATGCGCTTCATATGGGTTCCTGTCCCGATGGTCTAATTTCAAGGGGTGCGTTTGGGAGGTTAAACAGTCGAAAGGCAGACAAAAGGAGACGCGGAAAAGCGCCGTCCTTGTTGTGCCAATCACGTCCTAACCACTTACCCCGTCGAGTTAACCTTATGCGCAATGCCGCAATACTGCAATTGTTGTTGCCGCTAAGTCGTTGTGTGACGTGATGATTTAAAGAATCTGACTGAGGAATTCGCGGGTACGCGGATCGCTGGCTTCGGTGAAGAACGTTGCCGGGGGGCCGTGTTCGACGATGACGCCGCGATCGGTGAAATAGATGTGATCGGCCACTTCGCGGGCAAATCCCATTTCGTGGGTTACAAGGATGCAGGTCATTCCCTCAGAGGCCAGATCCTTGATCGTGACCAGCACTTCTTTCACCGTCTCGGGGTCCAGCGCGGCCGTGACCTCGTCAAACAGCATCACATCGGGGTTCATCGCCAGCGACCGGGCAATTGCAACGCGTTGTTGTTGCCCGCCTGACAACTCGCCCGGATAGCTGTGTTCCTTGCCGTCCAGTCGCACTTTTTTCATCAGTTCCAAGGCGCGCTTTTCTACCTCGGCCTTGTCCTGTTTCAGCACCTTGATCGGTGCCATCATCACGTTTTCCAGCGCCGTCTTGTGCGGGAACAGGTTGTACTGCTGGAACACCATCCCGACCTTTTTGCGCAGTTCCAGCTTGTCGAGGTTCACGTCATGCACTTCCTGGCCTTCAACGGTGATCGAGCCTTGCTGGATGTCATTCAGCCCGTTGATACAGCGGATCAGCGTCGATTTCCCTGATCCGGAAGGGCCGATGATGCAGATCACCTCGCCTTTCATCACGTCGATGCTGACACCTTTCAGTACTTCAAGCGAGCCAAAGGACTTATGAACGCCTTTCAGCGAAATGATCGGTTGGTCAGAGGTCCAGGTCATAGCGTGTCCTCATAGTTTCACGGCGAATTTACGTTCCAGCCGCATGGTCAGCCGGGCGATGGGATAGCAGTAGAGAAAGAACATCATCAGGGCGAAACCGAAGAAGGGCACCAGAAGTTCGGGATGGTTGTCTTCGGCCTCCATCGCCTGACGCGACAGGGTGATGATTTCCTCGATGCCAAGCAGGCTGCACAAGGGCGTGGCCATGGTCAGGATTGCGTACCAGTTCATCCAGGGCGGCAACATGCGCTTGTAGCATTGCGGCAGGATGATCTGCCACAAGATCTGGCGACGTGAGAAGGCAAGGCTTTCGGCAGCCTCCCATTGTGCGGTGGGTACGGATTGCACAGCACCTCGCACCACCTCGGAAATGTTGGCCATCACAGGCAAGCTCAGGCCGATCACCCCTTTCATCCAGTCAGGGATGCGGATGGTCATGCCAAAGGCGTTGATTTCAAACGGGAAGGCCAGGAGGACAATGAACAGCAGCACCAGCCAGGGTGAGTTGCGGAACAGTTGCGTGATGAACCACGCCGCATAGCGCAGGGGTTTGAGCGGCGAGATTTGCGCCAGTCCAAGCGCCGCACCCGCCACCGTACCGATGGCCATTGCCAGAAGCGAAATGACCACGTTGAACACGAAACCCGACCAGAGCAGGAACGGCATCCACCGCCACAAGGCACCAAAGGCCTCGCCCGTGCTGAACCGGCTTTGGGCGTAGGCAATCGAGGGCCACGCGGCCATCACCATCAACAGAACCAACGGGGTCCACCACGGCAGGTTTGCGACCCAGCGGGTGAAGATATAGCCATCGGGCACATGCGCCTTTGTGTCGAAAGGTTTGAGCACGGCCATGTCGCTGCCGGGCGCGTTGATGCCAGGAATACGTCTCATGTGCCATACCCCGGAATTCTCATGCCCCGTTCCCAACGGCTCATCCCAAAGACGAGGATGGCCACCAGCAGGATGTAGGAGACAAAGACCAGCAGCATGGTCGGGTATTGAGCCGAGGGGAAATCGTTCCAGATCGACACCGAATGGTAAAGCAGCTCAGGAACCGCAATTGCATAGGCCTGCGTTGTGGTTTTCACGAGGTTCACAAGGTTGTTGTTCAACGCCGGCAGGCACACCCGGAAGGCCAGTGGCAGCACGATATAAAGATAGATTTGCAATCGGCTGAAGCCGAGGGATTCAGCGGCTTCGATCATGCTTTCAGGCACCGCTTCGATCCCGGCGCGGAAAATCTCGACATTGAAGGCCCCGGCGAACAGGCTGAGCGAGATCACCGCCCAGCCAACATTTGAGATAATGGGCTGAACCGTCCAGCCATCCTCGCCCGTAACCACGGGTGTGAATTGCCCAAGTGCGAAGTAGAAAAACAGCAGCTGGACCATCGGGGGCGTGTTGCGGAAGAACTGGATATAGCCCTGAACAATGGCGCGGATAACGGCAGAACGCGCGCCTTGCATCCACGCCCCAACCAGCCCGATGATCACCGACAGGATCAGGCACATTACGCTGAGTTTGATGGTCATCCAAAGCCCGGCCAGCACCTTGCCCTGTTGGCGTTCGTCATACATCCAGACGAAATTCCAGCGCGGCGCATCAGCAGCCAGTTCGCGGAAGAAATCTTCCATTCGGGGGGGATCCAATCATTTGCGCCCCTCCCGCTGGGGAAGGGCGCCGTTGCAGGGCCGGATTACTCAGCCAGCCAATCGCCATACCGCTCGGCCTTATCGGCCAGGTAGGCGGTGGGTTTGATGCCCCACTTGGCTTCCAACTCTATGAGCGTGCCATCGCGGTGCCAGTTGTACTGCATACCCGACATGAAGTTGCCAAAGACGCAATCCTGCTCTTCGATGGGAACGGCCAGACCCCAGGGGTTGTCGTCTTCCGAACTGAGCGGCATTTCAAACTCGTCCCAGTTTCCCGAGGCCAGATCAGAGCCGATCGAGCTGTCGTCATAAACCCAGGCGACGCATTTCTTGTCGCGCAGTGCCTGTTTCGCCTCGGCATTTCCGGTAAAGGCCACAATTTCAACGCCATAGCGCTCTTCGACGATCTGGTTATAGAAGGCACCTTGCTTGCCACAAACCGGCTTGCCGCGCAAGTCTTCCCATTCTGTGAAACCCAGTGCCTTGGGCGACATAACGTTGGTGCCCGAAGTGTAATAGTTTGGCCCCACGATACCGACGATCTCGCGGCGGTCGGCGCGGTCGGACATGGTGGCGATCATCAAGTCAATCTTGCCTTGCTCCAGGAACTGCATCCGGTTGGAGGATTGCACCGCCACCAATTCCAGCTCCACGCCCATGGCGCGGGCGACGTCTGCGGCCATGTCAATTTCCATGCCCACGATGTTGCCGCTTTCATCGCGGAACCCCCAGGGCTTGTAATCGGCCTTCACGCCGACAACCAATGTGCCGCGCTCCATCACCGAATTCCAACGCTCGTTGGTGCATTCGGCGAAAGCCGCGCTTGTTGTCATCGCGGTCAGTGCCAGGGCGCTGGCCGCTGTGGTCAGTGTCTTTTTCATGGTGTTAGTCTCCCTTGTCTCTGGCTGGTTTGTCCTGCCAGTATTCTCCGAGTTCGTGGTTTTGAAGTTCCACGCGGGCGATTTTTCTTTGAGAGTCGCCCCCTCTTTCTCTGATAACCATACCGATTACCGCTTCGAAAAAAACCATCGCGGCAACATGCGATGGGAAAAACTGTGGGCTGCCGGTGCTGAGATAGACGCAATGCTGTGCGCCCTCGGTCAGTGGAGACAGGTGGTTGTCCGTCACCGCGATCACCGGCACATTCGCCGCTTTCAGGTGTCGCGCCAATGCAACGCTGGTGGCGGCATAGGGCGCGATACTGAACACCAGCGCGGCGTCCTCGGGGCCAAGATCGGCCAGTATGCCTGCTGCGCCATCCCCGTCGCGCCCCAGCAAAGACCACCCGCCCAGCGACATGTTTGCGATATAGGCGGTGTATTCCAAAATAGGCCGGGCACTCATCACCCCGACCAAAACGACGCGGCGCGCCTTGGCCAATCTCGTGACCAGCGCACCCAGATCGTCATGGTCCAGATGGCCCAGTGACGTCTCGATGTTTTGCACCCCGGCCAAAGCGTGCTGGGTAAAAAACGCTGTTTTATCGGGTGTTTCGCTGCCTGCCTCGACCAGTGTCTGCGCTTTTTCGGCCAAAAGGGTGCGTGGCTGCATCACCTCGGCGCGACACAGGTCGCGCAGTTCGTCATAGCTGTCATAGCCGATGGCATGGGCCAATCGAGTGAAGGTCGGGGCCGACAGTTTGGCGGTGCGCGCGACGTGGCGTTGTGAGCGCGTCGCAACCTCGCCGGGGTGTTCCACGACATATCGCGCGGCCTTGCGCAGCTGCGGGCTGAGCGATCTCAACGTTTCAGTTGTGAGCCGATCCGAAACCGCCTGAGAGGTCATGGCCGGCTTCTGTAGCAATTTTTTCCAAACATAGGAAACTGAAACATATGAAACACAGCAGGTCAAGCCGTGTGATCTTTGCTGAACGCAGCCCATTTTTCATGCGTGCTTGTCGCATTTGGTTGAACCAAACACGGTAACAGACCTGTACATCCCGTCGCCAAAGGGCTAGATGCGGCCCCTTGACAGCAGGCTTCGCGATAAAGGGCCTGCATCCCCCCTGAAACATGACGGATTTGGAACGGCTGTGAAGAAGACCTTGGCAGAGGCGCTGGATGCGCGCGGATATACCACCCTCACCGCGGTGCAGGAGGCGGTCACCGCACCCGACACCACAGGCAAGGACCTTTTGGTTTCGGCGCAAACCGGATCAGGCAAAACCCTTGGGTTTGGCCTTGCGATTGCACCCGGCCTGCTGGGCGACAGCGATGTGTTTGACGCCGCCGATGGGCCCTTGGCGCTGGTGATTGCCCCGACGCGCGAACTGGCGTTGCAGGTCAAGCGCGAGTTGGCCTGGCTGTTTGCCAAGGCCGGGGCTGTTGTGGCCTCGACCGTGGGCGGGATGGATATGCGGGACGAGCGGCGTGCTCTGGCACGCGGGGCGCATATCGTTGTCGCGACGCCCGGACGGCTGCGCGACCATATCATGCGCGGCTCGATCAATCTGAGCGCATTGAAGGCCGTCGTGCTGGACGAAGCGGACGAGATGCTGGACCTCGGCTTTCGCGAAGATCTTGAGTTCATTCTGGAAAATGCTCCGGAAGAGCGTCAGACATTGCTGTTTTCCGCTACGGTTCCGCCCGCCATCGCCAAACTGGCCAAGAGCTATCAAAAGGATGCGTTGCGCATCGCCACCACAAGCGGGTCAAGCCAGCATGCCGATATCGAGTATCGCGCCTATCGGGTCTCGCCGCGCGATGGCGAGAATGCGATCATCAACGTGCTGCGCTTTTACGAGGCCCCCAATGCCATCGTGTTCTGCAACACCCGCGCGATGGTGAACCGGCTGACCACGCGGCTGTCCAATCGCGGCTTTTCCGTTGTGGCCCTGTCGGGCGAGCTGTCTCAGTCTGAACGCACACACGCCCTTCAGGCGATGCGCGACGGGCGTGCCCGGGTTTGCGTGGCCACGGATGTGGCGGCGCGCGGCATTGATCTGCCCAATCTCGATCTGGTGATCCATGCGGAGCTGCCAAGCAATCAGGAAACGCTGTTGCACCGCTCGGGCCGGACGGGCCGCGCCGGGCGCAAAGGGGTGAGTGCGATGATCGTGCCGCCCGCAGCCCGGCGCAAGGCCGAGCGGCTGCTGGGCTGGGCCAAGCTGTCTGCCGAGTGGGGTGAGGCCCCGTCGGCCGAGGCGGTGTCGGCCAAAGATGAAGAGCGGATGCTGGCCAATCCCGACTGGCATGAACCGGTGGCCGAGTCTGACAGCACCACCGTCGCCCGCTTGATGGACAATTTCAGTGCCGAGCAAATCGCGGCAGCGTATCTGCGGCTCTACCGCGAACGCCATTCAGCGCCCGAGGATCTGTCAGATGTTAACGAGCCGGCCAAACCGCGCGCGCCCTTTGGGCCAAGCGTCTGGTTTTCGCTAGCCGGTGGGCGGGCAGCGGGGGCCGAGCCGCGCAGGCTGCTGCCGATGCTGTGCAAGATGGGCAACGTCTCGCGCGAGGACATCGGGGCCATTCGCATTCAGCCCGACGCCTCTCTGATCGAGTTACGGGAGACGGCAGTCGAGGGTTTTCTGGCGGCTATTGGTCCGGATATGACGTTGGAAGAGGGTGCAACACTGACGCGTCTGGCTAAACCACCGAAACTGGATCGTGGACCAAGGTCAGAAAAACCTTCGGGGCCAAAGCGGGGTAAACCGCGACAGCATGAAACGGCTTCAAAGGGTAAGACACCTGGAACAACCACGCCGGTCGAGTGGAACGATGATCCAAAACCACGGGTGAAAAAGCCAAAGCCCGGTGCAAAAACTGCCCAACAGAGAAAGCCCCGCCACGGCAAGGATACCCAGCGCGCTGGCACCGGGGAGGACCCATGGACACCGCGCAAGTCGAGCGACGGAAAATCCGACCGTTCGGGCGGAAAGGACGGGCATTGGAAAGGTCCGAAACCCCCAGTGGGCAAACCATCGAGCAAGAAGAACCGCGCACGCCGAGCGGCAGCAAAGGCCGAGACCGCAAAGGGCGGGCAAGGCAAGACACGCAAACCGGGCGGCGCAAAAAATCGCGGAAAGTCCTGAGCGGCCTCAGCTTTGGGGCAGAACATAAAAGAGCCACGCCAGCTTTTGCTGCGCGGCCCTTTACGCTTACATCCCGGTTCCGAAAGGCTTAGTCAGCCCCGACATAGCTGCGGATGTCATCGGCCTGCGCCACATCGTGCGAGGGCACTGGCGGCAAAAGGTCGGCCTTGGCCAGATCGTCCAGCACCCCCTCATACCCATCCATCCAGTCTTCGGGCAGTTCATGCGCGATCCCCTGGTGGCAATCGATGCAGGTTTGGCCTGCGTCAAATCCACGTTGGTGGTTGTCTGCGGCGCGGGTTTCCTGCTGAGTCAGGTCCATGTAATCAAAGTTGTGGCAGTTGCGGCATTCGCGGCTGTCGGTGCGTTTCATCGCCGCCCAGACCCGCGTCGCCATCTCCAGCCGGTGGGCTTCAAACTTCTCGGGCGTGTCGATGATGCCGATGAAGTGACCATAGAGTTCCTTGGTGGCCTGAATCTTGCGGACCACCTTTGGCCCCCAGGCCTTGGGGACGTGGCAATCCGGGCAGGTGGCGCGCACGCCCGAGTGGTTGTTCTGGTGTATCGTGCCCTCATACTCGGCAAAGACATTTTCTTTCATCTCGTGACAGGAGATGCAGAACTTCTCGGTGTTGGTGGCTTCCATCGCCGTGTGGAACCCGCCCCAGAACACAACCCCGACCACAAAACCGACGATCAGCAGAGAGCCAAGCGAGTAGGCCCCGGTCGGGGACCTGAAAGACCGCCACAGGCGGCGAATGAAACCGGGATTTTCAGCAGACATGGTGCACGTCCTCTTTTATGCGTCCCACACTTAGTGCGAGGGGGTAAATTCATTATCGATCAGGGCAGGGGCATCCACCTGCGGGACATGGCACTGGCTGCAGAACCAGCGGGTGCCTGCGACCACGTCCAGCTGGTTGCCATCGCGGTCCAGATAGTGGGTCATCGACAGGGTGGGCGCGTTGCGTTCACCTGCATTGCTCCAGTCATGGCAGCTGAGGCAGCGGTTGGCCTTGAGGTCGACCTGATACTGATCCACCGCATGGGGGACCAGCGGCGGTTGCTGACGATAGTTACGCACGAAGCGTTGTTCGTCCTGGCGATACGTGTTCTCAAGCGGAACAGTGCCCTCGACGCCCCCGTTGCGCAGGGTCGTAACCCCTGTGTCTGCGGATTGAGCGATCGTGACAGTGGCTGCAAGCAGCGAGGCGATGGCGATGATGCTGGCGCTTTTCTTCATTGGAGCGTCTCCTGTTGATGGGTCAGGCCGCGTAGTTGGCCTTGGAAGTGTCAGAACGGGTCGGCGCGACGCGGCCTGGCGCTGGCGAAGTGTCAAAACGGTGGGTGAAGGCGAAGACATCGACGGAACAGACATCGATGCAGCGCCCGCAATTGGTGCAATCGGGGCTGAGGATCAGCGGGGTGTCATCGTCTCCGCCGCGCAGGGCGGGGGTGATCACGTGCATTTCGGGGCAGACGGCAAAGCAATCCATGCAATCGTCACAGGCAGCGCGGTTTGGGGCGCTGACGCGGAGCAGCTGTTTCTGGCCCAGCAGACCATAGAACGCCCCCACCGGGCAGAGATGCGAGCACCATCCCCGCCGCGCGGCAAAAACATCAAAGGCAAAGACCGCGAGGATAACCGCCCAGGCCATCCCGAGGCCAAAGACCAATCCGCGATGCACCATGGTGACGGGGTTAATCGCCTCCCATGCCACGGTGCCGGTGATCGCCGAGACGACCAGAACCATACCCAGAATCCAGTACCGCGTACTGCGTTTGGGCTGCCAGCCTTTGGGCATGCCCAGTTTCACATGCAGCCAATGGGCCGCATCCGTGACCGGGTTGATCGGGCAAACCCAGCTACAGTAGACCCGCCCGCCAATCAGCGCATAGGCCAGCACGACAATCAGCGCGCCGATAAGGGCTGTAAGCTCGGGAAGATGCCCGGCAAGGGCGGTTTGCAGCAGGATCATCGGATCGGTGAGGGGAAGAAAATCGAAGGTCATCGACCCGGCAAGATTGCCTTTGACCCACCAGATCCCGGCCCATGGCCCCAAGAGGAAGAGCGCAAGAAAGAACAATTGTGAGGCCCGTCGCAGCAACAGGTAGCGATGCGCGCCAATCCAGCCTTTGACGGCGATGGCCTCTTGCCCGGTGGGAAGGGAGGTCTTGGTGCTCATTGGCCCGCCCCTCCCGTTGGCAGTTTGAAAGTGGGTTCAAACCCGCCGGGCGCTGCCAGATTGTCGGTGCCCGGTCCCGGCAGGCGGTCGGGCAGGTCGATCAACTCATCCACAAGCGGATCGGGGTTGTCCCAGCCCAGTTTATAGTGTTCGGCGGCTGCACCCTTGGCCAGGCGCTGAGGCAGCACTTTGATCGCGGCTTCGGGCAGCACGCAGGACTTTTCACATTTGCCACAGCCAGTGCAGGCATCGGAATGCACGGTCGGCATGAACATGGCATGGTGGCCCGAGCGTTCGTTGTGGCTGCGTTCCAGCGTGATCGCCTCGTCAATCGCGGGGCAGACGCGGTAACATACGTCACAGCGCAGTCCGAGCGCGTTGAGGCAGGTTTCTTCGTCCACCAGAACGGCCACACCCATGTCGGCATCGTCGATATCGGTCAGGTTGGGATCCAGCGCACCGGTCGGGCAGGCGACGACGCAGGGGATGTCGTCACACATCTCGCAAGGGATATCGCGTGCGGTGAAGAAGGGCGTACCTGTGGCCGGGCCGTCAAATCCAAGCTCGGCCAAGGACAGCGTGTCATAGGGGCAATCGCGCACGCATAGCCCGCAGCGAATGCAGGCCCCCAGGAAATCCGCCTCGGGCAGGGCCCCCGGGGGCCGCAACGCCTGCGCTGGGAGAGCGCGGGCGTCGGTTACAAAATACGCAAGGCCAGCGCCCGCCAGGCTGCACCCTGTCGCCGCCCGGGCCGCATCCTGAAGGAAGCGACGCCGGTTCATGGCGGTGCGGGGTTTGGTCAAGCTGGCGGACATTGTGCTGGCCTTTTGAAGTGGTGTCGTTATGCGCGTTCAACCTTGCAGGCGCATTTCTTGAAGTCGGTCTCTTTCGAGATCGGGCAGGTGGCATCCAAAGTCAGCTTGTTGGTCAGCTGACCCTCGTCAAACCACGGCATGAAGACGACACCTTTGGGCATCTTGTTCCGGCCCCGGGTTTCCACCCGGCTCAGAACCGAGCCGCGACGGGTGGAAATCTCGATCTCCTGACCCCGGCGCAGGCCGCGGTCCTTGGCGTCATCGGGATGCATGAACACCATCGCGAAGGGGAACGAGCGATGCAGTTCCGGCACTCGCCGCGTCATCGAGCCCGAGTGCCAGTGCTCCAGCACACGGCCGGTAACGAACCACAGATCAAACTCCTCATCCGGGGATTCTGCAGGGGCTTCATAGGGCGCGAAGATGATGTTGGCCTTGCCATCAGGCTTGCCGTAGAACTGAACGCCTTTGCCAGCCTCCACATAGGGGTCATAGCCTTCACGGAAGCGATAGAGCGTTTCCTTGCCATCCACCACCGGCCAGCGCAGACCGCGCGAGGCGTGATAGGTGTCGAAATCGGCCAGGTCGTGGGCATGCCCGCGGCCAAAGGCGGCGTATTCCTCGAACAGACCCTTCTGGACATAGAAACCGAAATCCTTGGATTCGTCGTTGTCAAACCCGTCTGCCACTTCGGAGGTCGGGTATTTGTCGACCACCCCATTGGCGAACAGCACCTCGAACAGGGTTTTGCCGCGCAGCTCCGGTTTCTGATCCAGCAGTTCGGCGGGCCAGACTTCTTCGGTCTTGAAGTATTTCGAGAATTCCATGACCTGCCAGACATCCGACTTGGCCTCGCCCGGTGCGGCCACCTGTTGGCGCCAGAACTGGGTGCGTCGTTCGGCGTTGCCATAGGCCCCTTCTTTCTCGACCCACATGGCGGTGGGCAGGATCAGGTCGGCATTTATGGCCGTGACGGTCGGGTAGGGATCGGACACGACGATAAAGTTTTCCGGGTTGCGATAGCCCGGATACCCTTCGTCATTCATGTTGGGCGCCGCCTGCAGGTTGTTGGTGCATTGCACCCAGTGGCAGTTCAGCTTGCCATCCTTCAGCATCCGGTGCTGCAACACGGCGTGGAAGCCCGGCTTGCCCGGAATGGTGCCTTTCGGGATACCCCAGGCGGTTTCGCAGATGTCGCGGTGTTCTTCCTTCATCACCACCATGTCGGCAGGCAGACGGTGGGCGAAGGTGCCCACTTCGCGCGCAGTGCCGCACGCCGAGGGTTGCCCGGTCAGCGAGAAGGGTGAGTTGCCCGGTTCCGAGATTTTACCCACAAGCAGGTGGACGTTATACATCAGCCCATTCACCCAAGAGCCGCGGGTGTGCTGGTTGAACCCCATGGTCCAGAGCGACATGACCTTGCGGTTGGGGTCGGCATATTGCTGGGCCAGGCGTTCAAGCTTGGCTGCGGGTACGCCCGAAAGCTCTGACACTCTCTCCACCGTGTATTCGCTGACGGCTTCGGCGTATTCCTCGAAAGTGATCTTGGTCAGCTTGCCGTGCTTGCCCTCATGGGAGGGGTTGGTGGCGGCCTCTTCCAGCGGGTTGTTGGGGCGCAGGCCATAGCCAATATCGGTCGCCGTCTTGGTGATATTGACGTGGTTCTTGACGAACTCCTCGTTCACCGCGCCGTTCTGGATGATGTAGTTGGCGATATAGTTGAGGATCGCCAGGTCGGTCTGTGGCGTGAAGATCATGCCGTTGTCAGCCAGTTCGAAGCTGCGGTGTTCGAATGTCGAAAGCACATGCACCTCGCAGCCCGGCTTGGTCAGGCGCGTATCGGTCAGGCGTGACCACAGGATCGGGTGCATCTCGGCCATGTTCGAGCCCCAGAGCACAAACGTATCGGCATGTTCGAGATCGTCGTAACACCCCATCGGCTCGTCGATGCCAAAGCCGCGGATGAAGGCGGCCACGGCCGAGGCCATGCAGTGACGCGCATTGGGGTCGATATTGTTGCTGCGCAAACCGGCCTTCATGAATTTGGCGGCAGCATAGCCTTCCCAGACGGTCCATTGCCCCGAGCCAAACATCGACACGGCGGTTGGTCCCTTCTTGGCAATCGCATCTTTCCACTTGGTCGACATGACCTGGAAGGCCTCGTCCCAACTGACCGGCTCGAACTCGCCTTCCTTGTCATAAACCCCACCTGATTTGCGCAGAAGCGGCGTTGTCAGCCGGTCCGAGCCATACATGATCTTGGACAGGAAATAGCCCTTGATACAGTTCAGGCCCCGGTTTACCGGCGCTTCGGGGTCGCCCTGGGTGGCAACAACGCGGCCATCTTTGACGCCTACGAGCACGGAGCACCCGGTGCCGCAGAACCGGCAGGCGGCCTTGTCCCAGCGGATATCCGAGGCGCGTGCCTGTGCAGCGGCCTGATCAGGCATATTGATGCCCGCGGCGGATGCGGTGGCCGCAGCGGCGGTGGCTTTGAGGAAAGAACGGCGGGATGTGGTCATCTGGCTAGCCTCCCAGGCTCAGTGTTGCAGGATAGGGGCGTCGGGGGTCTCGGCCTCTTCAAAGTGGTGGTATGTCAGCGAAATAGTCAGCACGCCGGGGATCTGGTGCAGCTCCATGATCTGCTCGGAGGCGCGGCGCGTTTCGGTGTCTTCGACGGTGATAACGATGCGCCCGTCCTCGTGGGCGTGCACTTCGCTGCCCTCGGCGGCATTGATGGCGGTGATGATGTCCTCGGCCCGTTCGGGCATGGCATGAACCAGACATCCGCAGATATTCAGCATGTCGCGGTCTCCTTTATGGGCTGGGGCGCGCGGGCCAATGTGACGGCGTTGACCGGGCAGGGGGCGACGCAGGCACCGCACCCGGTGCATGCCTCAAGGTCGATCTCGGGGGAGGCCTTGCCGGCCAAAGCCAGGCGAAAGCGGATCGCCCGGTCGTCGCAGTAATCTTCGCAGGCGCGGCACTGTACTCCGTTCATTGACAGGCAGGTGGATGCGATTGCAGCATGCCAGAGCCATGGCTGTCCGGCGGTCAGTGCCTTGGTCGGGCATGCCTCGGTGCAGGCACCGCAAAACGTGCAGGCCCCGAGCCGGGGATCAACGACGGGCAAACCGTCTGTATCAAGCGTGATGATCTGTTCAGGGCAGGCGTTTGCGCAATCCGAACAACGCGTACAGGTGTCCAGAAAGCTTTGCCAAGGCGCGGCACCCGGCGGACGTATCTCATTTGTATCTTGAAAGCGTCCACGCAAAAAAGCGCGTCTTGTCGAGCGCTCAACCACCTTTTGCCTCCGTTCTCGACAATCGCATGATTTCCACCCCAGATTGTGCCTGATCGGGGCGAAAAAGTGTTTGACTTTAATCAAGCGAAGCGTTGCATTTTTTGCGATCCGAAGGGCCTTTGCCAAAGGTCCGACTTGACGCGCCAGACCCCATCAAGTAATCGCTCAACCCGTAGTGCGGGCGTTGTGTAGTGGTAAGACCTCAGCCTTCCAAGCTGATGACGCGGGTTCGATTCCCGCCGCCCGCTCCAAGCCAAAATCTCCTGTGACACATCTGGCTATTGACGCCCTTGGCGTTGCCCGCCAAAACGCGTGCAGTTTACGGAACGAGGGAGACACCATGGTCCGCAGATCCCCGGAAGGGGCCGAAAGTCTGGATCGGGACAAGTCAAAGCAGATTGGCGCGCTTGCCGAGCTATGGCCGTTCCTGAAGCCTTACCGCGTACTGGTGGTTTCCGCTGTACTGGCGCTTGTCCTGACGGCGACGGTGTCGCTGATCCTGCCGATGGCCGTGCGTCGGGTGGTTGATAATTTCAGCGTCGAGGATGGCGCGATCCTGGATTACTACTTCACGGCTGCCCTGGGCATTGCCGCGCTGCTGGCGGTTGGTACCGGGCTGCGCTATCTGCTGGTCACGCGTTTAGGCGAACGGGTGGTTGCGGATATCCGCAAGGCGGTGTTTGACCGCGTGATCGGGATGAGCCCGGCCTATTTCGAAAACATCCTGACCGGCGAAGTGCTCAGCCGGATCACCACGGACACGACGCTGATCCTCAGCGTCATCGGTTCGTCCATATCCATTGCGCTGCGCAACCTGCTGATTTTCGTGGGCGGATTAATCCTGATGCTGTTCACCTCGGCCAAGCTGACCGGGATGGTGCTTTTGATCGTGCCTTTGGTAATCGTACCGATCCTTGTGCTGGGGCGGAAACTGCGAGGCCTTAGCCGCGAGAACCAGGATTGGATCGCCGCCAGCTCGGGCAATGCATCAGAGGCGCTGCTGAGTGTGCAGACCGTGCAGGCCTTCACCCATGAGGACGCCAGTCGCACGCAGTTTTCCGACATTACCGAGCGCAGTTATGGTGCCGCGCACCGCCGGGTGAACACGCGCGCCCTGATGACAATCATCGTTATTTTCCTTGTTTTTACTGGCATTGTCGGCGTGCTCTGGATGGGCGCGAACGCAGTCCGTCAGGGCACGATGACGCCGGGTATGCTGATCCAGTTCGTGATCTATTCGGTGATGGTGGCCGGGGCTGTCGCGGCCCTGTCGGAGATCTGGGGCGAGTTGCAACGCGCCGCAGGCGCTACCGAGCGTCTGGTCGAGCTGTTGCAGGCCGAAGACAAGGTCGTTGATCTTGCCAACCCCACAGCGCTGCCGACCCCTACCAAGGGCGCGATCCGGTTTGAGGATGTCAGTTTCCACTACCCGGCGCGTCCGGAGACGAAGGCACTGAATGGGTTCGACCTTGATATTGCGCCGGGTGAAACGGTCGCCCTTGTTGGTCCGTCGGGGGCCGGTAAGACCACCATCATTCAGCTGATCCAGCGGTTCTATGACCCGGATGCCGGGCAGATCACCTTTGACGAAGTGCCGCTGCAGCAGATGCGGCGGGAGGACTTCCGCAAATCCATGGCGCTGGTCCCGCAGGACCCGGTGATTTTCGCCGCCTCTGCGCGCGACAACATTCGCTTTGGCCGCCTGGATGCCACGGACGCCGAGGTTGAAGAGGCCGCCCGTGCTGCTGCCGCGCACGAGTTTATCAGTGCAATGCCGCAGGGCTATGACACCTATGTGGGTGAACGTGGCGTGATGCTGTCGGGCGGGCAAAAACAACGCATTGCCATCGCCCGTGCGATCCTGCGGGATGCGCCTGTGCTGTTGCTGGACGAGGCCACATCGGCGTTGGATGCCGAAAGCGAGCGCGCTGTGCAGCAGGCGGTCGAAGCGATGGCCCGCACCCGCACGACGATCATCGTGGCCCACCGGCTGGCCACCGTGAAGCAGGCAGACCGCATCATCGTGATGGATGAAGGGCGCATCGTCGCCACCGGCACCCATGACAGCCTGGTCGCCGAAGGCGGGCTTTATGCGCGCCTGGCACGGCTGCAATTCACCGGGTCTGAGGCAGCGTAGAGCGTTTTCCCCCTTGTTCGCAAAGCCGTGATCGCGATGATGTTGGCATCTGTTCAGAACATCAGAGAGGTACGGACGATGGGATTTTGGAATTTCTGGAAGGGCGAAGAAGAGCCGCCCGAAGCGGAAGCCCTGCAAAAAGAGGTCGAGGAACTGGGCCTGGATACTGCAGGTCTAGACATCGCTGTCGAGGGCGATGTAGTGAAGGTTTCCGGCACGGCCGTGAGCCAGGAAGTTAAGGAAAAGGTGATCATGGCGGTGGGCAATGCCGCTGGTGTGGCCGCGGTCGAAGACAACGCGGGCGGCGATGATCCGGTGTTCCACGAGGTCAAGAAGGGCGACACGCTTTGGGCGATTGCCACCGAAACCCTTGGCAACGGTGCGCGCTACGAAGAGATTTTCGAGGCCAACAAGCCGATGCTCAGCCACCCGGACAAGATTTACCCTGGACAGCGTCTGCGCATTCCGCAGGGCGGCACAATGGCATAAGCCAGCTAACGCTTGAGTGTTTGAAAACCCGGCCCCGACAGGTGCCGGGTTTTTTTCGTGGCTATGCCGTCTCAGGCGCAAGAAGGTGGGTTTTGATCCGCTGATACCCATAGCCGATATGAGTGCGCTGAATGAACCCGATGGCGGAGGAATCGCCGTTATCAAGGGCGGTGGTGATGTCGCGCAACTCGCCGATCAGGGCCTCGGCCATATCCGGGCCCCGTTGATTGGCCATGCGATACCAGGTGCTGGCGGCCTGATAATAGGTCTGCCACCAAAAGGATTGCAGCGCGCTGTTGCCGATCAGGCTGGCGATGAGGCTGTGAAGCTGGTGATTGATCTCAACATAAAGCCGGGGATCAAACTGGTTCGCCAATGCTGTGGCCGCATCAAGCAACGAATGGCCTGCAAGGCAATCCGCGTCATTTATCGCGCGCGGCGACATGGTGCCGATTAACCCGGCCAGCTCCAGACGCATGGCATAGACGTGGTGGATTTTGGCGGCAGGTAGGGCCACAACCACGCTGCCCACCCCGTTGCGTGTTTCAACCAGACCCAGATGGCTGATCCGGCCGATCGCGTCGCGCACCGGTGTGCGGCTAACGCCAAACTCAGCCGCCAGTTCCGCCTCTTTCAAGGGGGTGCCGGGGGGATAGTCGAGAAAACAAATGCGCTGCAGGATGTCGGCCTGTATGCTCTCAGCCGTGCTTTTTTTATCCGCATCATCAGAATATGTGCTGTGGGTCATCACGCTCTCTCAATCGCACCCTGCATACATCAATGGCAGTTTCTGCGCAATTAGCCGCCATTTCACTATCATTGACTCATTCGCTGTATACAGCTTAGAAAAATCGGGACAACTCGACTCAACAATGCGAGGACAGATTCATGCTTGACCAAGCCAAAATCCGCACCCTTGCCCTGCAGACCCGGATGAAGGATCAGGGCATCACCCGCGCGGTCTTCACGGATGAATCGTCCATCGCCTATTTGGCCGGATTCTGGGGCTATCTGGGTATCGAATTTGGCCGCCCCACCATGTTGGTGGTCAGCGTCGATGAGGCCCCGATCGTGATCACGCCCTTGATGGAATCCGAAATGGTCGGCGCGATGACATGGGTCGAGGATATCCGCGTTTGGGAGGATATGGGTCAGCGAAGTTGGGGCCGCGCACTGGCCGGGGCGCTGGGCGATGCACCGGATGAAATCTGGATCGAGCGCGGCACCTTGCCTGCCATCGTGCGCAACCATCTGGACGAGACCTATCCCGGCGTCCCGCTGAAAGATATCTCGCCGGTGCTGGGCGAGATGCGCGTGATCAAGACACCGTTTGAGATTGAGGTGATGAAAGAAGCAGGCCAGATCGCAGGTGCGATGATGAAAGCGGCCCATCACAGCCTGCGGGAAGGGGCGCAGGAATATGAAAGCGCGCTGGCCGTGATCGAGGCCGGATCGCGCAAGGCGGCAACGTTCCTGACCGACAAGGGGTGGGACAGGTTTGTCTCGCCGATGATCCACAACCTGCAAATCCTGCAAAGTGGGCGGGATGCCTCGATGGTGCATCGCCGGGCCAGCGTGAAGACCTATGAACGCGCCGATCCGGTCTATTTCTGCTTCTGCAATATGGCGCAGTTCAAACAGTACAAGCTGGGCTTTGACCGGATGTTCCATATTGGCGAGGTCTCGGACGAGGGCGCACGCGTGCAGGAGGCAGCGATTGCCGCACAGCAAGCCGCTATTGCCGCGATCCGCCCCGGCATTCAGGCGCAAGAGGTGGCTGCCGCCGCCAATGAGGTTTACGCCGAGAGGGGATATGAAACCGGCTACCGTACGGGCCGCTCAATTGGAGTGGCATATCTCGAAGCGCCCGAGTTGAAGGCTGGCGATGAAACCGTGTTGCAGGCAGGCATGACCTTTGCGGTGGATGGAGGCATTTCCGTGGATGGTGTGACCGCTGGGCGGATCGGGGACTCGGTTGTGGTGACCGAAACGGGCTTTGAATACATCACCGACTATCCCCGCACCTTGCTGGTGACGGATCAATAGCGATGGGCCGCACCTTCCGCTTGGCTGTTGGCCAATCCCCCGCCGCGCTGTCCACCTCGCAGGCGCGATTGGACTGGCTGACCGGCATATTGCCGGAGGTGGCAAGGCAGGGCGCGGACCTACTCTTGCTGCCCGAGTTGTTCGCGACCGGGTATCATATCGGCGATCTTATTGCAGAGCGCGCTGAACCGGCGGATGGCCCCTTGGCCCTTGCGATTGCCAGCCTGGCCAAGGCGCATTCCGTTGCCATTCACTACGGCTTTGTCGAGAGCGACAGGGACGCGATATTCAACAGCGCCCAATGCTTTGGCCCGGACGGCACCGTTTTGGGCGGGCATCGCAAACTGGGCGTTCCGCCGGGGTTTGAGCGGGATTACTTCACTGCCGGGAATGGTTGCACCCTGTTCACTTATCGGGATGTGCGTATCGCCACTCTGATCTGTTACGATATCGAATTTCCCGAAACCGCTCGCCATGTGGCGGGGCTGGGCGCCGAATTGATCCTCGCGCCAACCGCTTTGGGAGCGCAGTGGGAATGGGTGGCACAGCGCATGGTCCCGACCCGGGCCTATGAGAACGGCGTATTCCTGGCCTATGCCAACAGCGCGGGCATCGAAAACGGGTTAGAATTTCTGGGCCAGAGCTTTGTCGCGGCGCCTGACGGCCACGAACTGGCGCGGGCCGGTGCTGCTTCCGAGGTGATCTATGCGACCCTTGACCTGGACAAAGTTGCCGCCGCACAGGCTCGACTGCCATATCTCACAGACCGGCACGGGCTTCGGGTCGCAAAGAAGTAGGTCTACCCATTGAGTTATGGTGGGTAACTTATTGGCAAGCGGTGGAGTTTTCCGACAACCAAAGACATTTTGCGACAGGTCGATAATCCATGCACGGCTGAGGGTGACCCCGCGCCAGCTGATGGCAGGATGAGCGCCCGTAGTTTGTCAGGGCAAACCCTCTCCTACGCGTCTAAAGAATCAAGCGGCACCTTCTGATGCATTTTGACAGATCAAACCTCGTTCCGGAAGGCATCTGACTTCGCAGGTTTATTCCGACTTGGCAGCGCCAGAAGGCCTGCAACCAGGATGATGGCGATGCCGATCAGGGCGATCGTGCCCGGCCACTCAGCGAAGAACAAACTGCCCCAGACCAGACTGAACACGAGATAGCTGTAATCGAATGCGGCAACCGTGGCTGGCGGCCCGTTCTGGTAAGCGAACGCGGCCCCTACGCTCCCGATCAGGATCAGGGCTGCAAGAGCCAAGACAGTTCCCAGAAGTCGCAGATCGACTGGTTGCCACGGACCAAAGAACAGCGATCCGTCGCGACCAGAAAAAAGGCTGAGGACAGCCCCGCCGATGATAAAGGCCACGTTCAGAAACAGGGCCAGAATCAAAGGGTCGTCCTCACGGCACTTGGTCGATGTCAGCACCATCGCGCAGGCATAAAACAAAGCGGCGATGACCGGGAATAAGGTGCCGATTGCGAAGCCAGATGTGTCGGGCCGGATGATCATCAGCACGCCCACGAACCCACATCCGATCGCCAAGATCGCGCGGGCTGGTGGCCATTGACGGGCGACAAGGGCGGCCAATGCCACGATCATCAGGGGCCCGGTGTAATAGGCTGCCGCGGCCAGTGACAACGGCATCAGCGATAGGGAGGAATAGTAGCTAAGCCACATGATGACCAACAACGTGCTGCGCATAACAATCCAGAACGGCGCGGTGAGCGTGATCGGACCCCGCCTGCGGGCAAGCCACCACAGGACGGGAACGACGAGGGCAGAGCGCAGGATATACATCTGCCACAAGGGCAACGACAGGCCAGTCGCCTTGATAACGGCGTCGCCCAGCGACAGGGCGGCAACGGACAAAATGATCGCCGGAACGGCGTGTCGTGACGTGTCTCTTTCTGCCGTGACTGTCATGTCGTTTCAAACTTTCTATATGGTTCAACATCACTCAGAAATCATGTATTACCTCAGATGAAAAAAGAGTTTTTGTCTTATTTGCATGAGTTAAAGTTATGGATAATTCTAGTCGCCTTCTTCCACCCATGTCGCGTCTGAAACCATTTGAGGCCGCAGCGCGGCATGAAAGCTTTTCACTGGCCGCTGCTGAACTTGGCATGACCCAGACGGCTGTCAGCAAGCAAATTGGTCTTTTGGAAAAGGAACTTGGGATACATCTTTTCGAGCGGCGCAACAGGGCGGTTTTCCTGACAGACGCCGGAAAAAGGCTCGGGCAGGTGGTTGGTGCGGCGCTGTCCGAGGTTGCCGCCGAAATAGCGCTTTTGCGTGGCGCCAGACGCTCGGGCGAACTTGTACTCCACTGTCAGCTTTGCGAGGCATTCTACTGGCTGATGCCACGGCTTGCCCGCTTCCACGAACAGCACCCCGGCGTTGAACTGCGGGTGGTAAGCACCCTTGATCCTTTGACCAAGGCATCCGAGGCCTTTGATGTTGCCATCCAGACGTCGGGTCGCGCGTCTGGCTCGGCGCGATTGGCCTTCACGGCGGCAGATGACATCTTTCCGGTCTGCGCACCCTCGCTTGTATCGGAGCGCAGCCTGCCGTTGGAACCGCACGATCTGGTTGCGTTTCCTCTGCTCTCTCACCTCGTTGTTCCGCAAGACTGGATGGAATGGCAGCATTGGTTCGAGGGTGTCGGCGGCGCGCTTCCAAAACGCCCCAGGATCGTCCCTTTCGACAGCTACCCGCTTGCGCTACAAGCCGCGGTTTCGGGTCAGGGCATCGCTTTGGGATGGCGCCGGACCACCGAAGGTCTGATCGCTGATTCGAAACTGATCCGGCCTTGCACACAGTTTGTGGCGCGGCCGACAGAGCTTTCCGTTTTCCGCGGTACGTCACGCGATCAGCACCCACGGACAGAGCAGCTTTTGGCGTGGTTGGCCGATGAACTCTCAGACTGACAAGCATGGATATTGTGCATAACCGTTGAAGGAACTGATCGGAAACGACCTGCTGGATCACACCTCTTAACGAAGCGTGTGTTTCGCGGGTGCAGCGGTTGAGGTTCTTTTAATCAAGCGAAGGTCACACTTGTTTGTCCGAACCCCGGAATGCTGCCCCGAGATTGCTTCGACGATTTGTTCCGCAGCCAGAACGCCAATACTCTTTGCCGGAATGCGTACGGTCGACAGAGAGGGTTCAATTTCTGCCGACCCATGGAAATCTCCAATACCCATGATCGACAGGTCATTCGGTACATGAAGGTTCAAATGTCGGGCCGCGTAGAGTGCCCCCTGCGCGATGATATCGTTGCCGCACAGAATGGCGGTGGGACGTTCGGGTTGTTCCAACAGCGCGATGCAGGCGCGTTTTGCCTGGGTCACGTTGTAGGGGGCATCAAGACGCCACTTTTCGGGAACCTCGATACCTTCGCTGCGCAGTAACGACAGGGCACCCTGCAATCGATCATGGGCGCGGTCATTGCCAAGTGTGGAGGGAAAAACAAGGGCAATATCACGATGGCCAAGAGACATCAGATGCTGCGCCGCCAGGTGTCCGGCCTCGGTATTCTCCACGCCGACACAAGAGACTGGTGATGATTCACTATAGTTCCAGATCGCAACGGTTGGGATTCCTTGCTGATCAATCAACTGGTAGGTTGCTTCTGAGTGTTCGAGGCCGATAAAGGCCAGCCCGTCCACGCGGTGCTCCAGCAGCTTGCGCAGCATCGCGTACTCACGATCAAGGTCAAACCCGTGCGAGGCGATCAGCATCGTGAAGCCGCGATTGTCGAGCGCGTTGGAAAAGGACTGGATCAGTTCGGCAAAAATCGCATTGTCGATCGTGGGCACCACCAGTCCGATCGTGCCGCTGCGCCGACCGTGCATCACCTGTGCTGCGCGGTTGCGGATGTAGCCCAGTTTCTGGACGGCCCGGTCTATCCTTTTGCGAGTCGCCGGGTTGACCAGCTCGGGGTGGTTGAAGCTGCGCGAGACGGTCGAGATCGAAACGCGCGCTGCCTTTGCAACATCGACAATATCTGGTTTTCCTTTATTTATTTCAGACACTTGATATTCCAAAATCAGAAATTTATGAAAACGTTTGCAATACTATTTTCATGACTTACGCTTGACTGTCAATCAAAGACAACTGTCAGGGTGGCGACTTGGAATTCATTTATTACTTCGGCGATGTCTTCACGCCTGTGTCCTTTGGGCTTTTGCTTTTGGGCACCATTGGCGGGTTGATTCTGGGGGCAACCCCTGGCCTGTCGCCAACCATGGCGGTTGCTTTGCTGATCCCGTTCACGTTCCACCTTCAGCCGGTCCAGGGCCTGATCCTGTTGGGGGCGGCCTATACCTCGACTGTCGCGGGTGGTGCCGTCAGCGCGATCCTTTTGAAGATTCCCGGCGCACCCGCCAATATCGCGACAACTCTGGATGGCCACACGATGGCCAAGCAGGGCGAGGGGGCAAGAGCCCTGCAGCTCAGCTTTCTGGCATCCGCCGTGGGGGGCGTGATCGGGGTTCTGTTGCTTATCTTCCTGACACCGGTATTGGCCCAATGGGCGCTGGCCTTTGGGCCAAGTCACCTGTTCTGGCTGGCAATCCTTGGGGTGACCGTGATCGGCTCGCTGGACACGGCGTCGGTTGTCAAAGGGCTGCTCTCGGGGTGTATCGGTCTGTGGCTTGCCACGATCGGGTTTGACGACATCATGGGCGCACAGCGGTTCATCTTCCATCCTTCATTGGGCGGGGGGATCAACATTATTGCCGCACTTATTGGTCTTTTCGCAATTCCGCAGGTCCTGACCATGTTCGCCAAGGGGCGCCGGGTGAAAGGCGCCGAGGTGATAAAGGTCCAAAAGCATTCCGTTACCGATGCAATGCGCGAGGTGGCGAGTCGTCCCCGTGCCCTTTCGATCGGGACGATCACGGGGGCGATTATTGGATTGATCCCGGGTGTTGGCGGTCAGATTGCGGGGCTTGTGGCCTATGATCAGACCAAGAAGTTCAGCCCCGAGCGCGACAAGTTCGGCAAAGGGCATCCCGAGGGCGTAATCGCAGCAGAAGCCGCCAACAATGCGATGGTCGGCCCGAGCCTCGTGCCGCTGCTGACCCTGTCTATCCCCGGCTCACCGACCGCGGCAGTCCTTCTGGGTGGCCTGCTGATCCACGGAATTTTTCCGGGCACAGACCTGTTTGACAATCACCCGGATGTGGCTTGGACCTTCATCAACTCGATGCTGATCGGCCAGGTGCTGATGTGCATCTTTGGCCTTTATGTCGCAGGTCTTGCCGCCCGCGTGGCACAGGTGCCGCAATGCGTGATGGCTGCGGTGGTTCTGGGGCTTGCGGTGTTCGGGAGCTATTCAGTTCAATCCTCAATGGGCGATGTCTATGTCATGGCCGCGCTGGGCGTGATGATGTACTTTCTCGAACGGTTCGGTTTTTCGGCGGCACCGCTGGTGCTGGGCCTGATCCTGGGGCCGATTGCCGAAGCGAACTTCATTCAAGGCAGCATGATCGCCAATGCCACCGATGGGCTGGGAACGTACTTCCTCAGCGGGACACTGAACATCGTCCTGATCGCCGCCGTGATCGCCTCGATCATCTACTCGGCCTGGATGGAAATACGCTCGCGTCGTTACACCTCAAAAGAGGAGATCATGGGATGAATACGCCGTCTCTTCCCCGCCTTCAGCATATCGTCGCCTCAGGGATCATCGCCGTGGTCGGCGCTTGGGTGGCCTGGATCAGTTATACGCAACAGCCGTCCGAAGCTTTCCTGTTCCCCAGGCTGATCTCGACCGTCTTTGTTGTGCTGGCTGTCTGGACCTTCATCAAGGCGCTGCTGGGCTGGACCAAGGTCGGGCACGGGTTGGGAACCTATGATTTTGCCAATCTCCTGCCCGGCATCGTGGTTGCGCTGATCTATATCTTCTGGGCGGCAAAAACGCTGGGTTTCTACACGGCGGGCGGGATCGCCTTTTTTATACTGTTATCGCTTTATGACCCGGCCCCCCATCGCGAGATCCGCACCTGGGTCAAGCGCGGGATTATCACGGCCTGCTATCTGGCGATCATGTACGGGCTCTTCGCCAAGCTGCTGAAGGTCTACACGCCGGCAGAGATACTGTTCTGAAAACTGAAAATAAAAAATGATCCAAGGGAGGATTTAACCATGAAGAAACTTTTAGCAGGGATAGCACTGGCCCTGACAACATTGGGTGGAGGGGTGGCTATAGCCGACGAATACCCCGAACGTCCCGTGATGATGATGGTCAGTTATGGGGCGGGCGGTGCCACCGACTTTCAGGCGCGCATTGTCACCATGACCGCAGGCAATGAAGACGCCCTTGGGATGCCCATTGCCATCATCAACAAACCCGGGGCCGGGGGCCGTGTCGGCTGGAACTGGTTCGCAACGCAGGCCGATGCTGATGGGTATACGCTGGGTGCCTATAATGTACCGCACTTCATCGCCCAGTCGATCAAAGGCGGTGTGCAGTATTCGACAGACAGCTTCGAGCCCATCGCCAACTGGGGCGCCGATCCGGCGGTGTTTGTCGTTGCTGCAGATAGTGAGATGAACTCGATGGACGACGTGGTGAACTTCGCAAGGGAAAACCCCGGCAAGCTGACCTTTTCCGGCGCGGGCCTGTTCGTTGGCCACCACATCGCAGCGCTTCAGCTTGAGAAAGCGGCGGACGTGAAGATGGCCTATATCCCGACCAAGGGTGGCGGTGCGGCAGCGATGAAAGCCGTGATTGCTGGCGAGGTCATGGGCGGTGTGAACAACCTCTCGGATGCGTTCCGCGCGCAAGAAGCCAGGAATGTCAAAATCCTTGGGGTGTTTGACCTTGAGCGCAATGCGTTTCTGCCCGATGTACCAACGCTGAAAGAACAGGGATATGACATCGACAATGCCAGCGTGAACTTCCGTGGCATCATGGTGCCGAAAGGTACCCCGCAAGAGGTGATCGACAAGCTTGCCGCCTCGGTCCCCGAGATGTTCAGGAACGCTCGTGTTGCCAAGAAGATGGAGGCCGGTGGCTCGCCCATGCATATCATGACCCGCGATGAGGTCATCGAAATGTGGGCCGCACGGGAAGAGACCCTCAAAGAACTTCTGGCCGGTCTCTGATTGCCAAACCAATGGGGCAGGGCGATGGTCGCCCTGTCCATCTCAGAAGGACTTCCATGATGAACGCCCATGATGACATTGCCCAGGTCGAGATGATCATGGCCCGCGCGCGCGCAGCCCAAAAAGCGTATGAGAGCGATGCCACGCAGGAGCGTTATGACCATGCCGCCGCTGCCGCCGCCTGGGCCATTATGGAACCAAGCAGAAATCGCGCTCTGGCTGAGTTGGCGGTTGAGACTACAGGCCTTGGCAATGTGCCCGACAAAATCACCAAGAACCATCGCAAGACGCTTGGCCTGATGCGTGACATCAAGAATGTGCAAACCTGCGGTGTGCTGTCAGACGATCCCGCGACCGGTATCACCGAGATTGCCCGTCCAGTGGGGGTGGTCGGCGCTGTTGTGCCCTCGACCAACCCTGCGGCGACCCCTGCCAATAACATCATCAACGCGCTGAAATGCGGCAATGCGGTTGTTGTGGCCCCGTCGCCCAAGGGTGTCGCGAGTTGCGAACAATTGCTGAGCTATATCCATACTGAATTCGACAAGATCGGCCTGGACCACGATCTGGTTCAGATGATCCCGCCCCCCGGTTCCAAGGCCAAGACCCAGGCCATGATGGAGCTGTCTGATCGCGTGATCTGCACGGGCAGTCAAAACAACGTGCACCGCGCGCAGACCTGCGGCACCCCGGCCGTGGCGGTGGGCGCAGGCAATGTCACAACAATTGTGGACGAAACAGCCGACCTTGCCGCCGCTGCCGCCAAGATCACGGCCTCCAAGACCTTTGACAACGCGACCTCCTGTTCCTCCGAGAATTCAATCATCGTGGTCGACGAGGTTTATGACGCCTTCGTGGAGGCGCTGGCAAAAGAAGGCGGCGCGCGTGTTACCGATGAGGCCGCGATCGTCTCAAAGCTTTGGCCGGACGGGCATCTGAACCGCGCTGTTATCGCTCAGGATGCCGACAAAATGCTGGAGGCGCTCGGCATGGCAGGGCAGGTGCCCGCTGGCACCAAGTTCCTCGCGGTCGAGACGGCGGGTATCGGCGCGGACCACCCGCTCTCCGGTGAAAAGCTGAGCCGCGTGGCAGCGCTCTACCGTGCGGCGGATTATGATGCGGCACGCCAGATCGCGGCCCGTATCCTGGACTATCAGGGCGCAGGCCATTCGCTGGGTGTTCACACCGCTATAGACGAACGCGCGGTTGAACTGGGGCGGGCCATGCCGACCTGTCGGGTTGTCGTCAATCAGGCCCATACCTTTGCGACCGGTGGGTCGTTCACCAATGGCATGCCGTTTTCCCTGTCGATGGGATGCGGCAGCTGGGGCGGCAATTCCATCGATGAGAATCTGCATTGGAAGCACTTTATCCAAACCACCAAGGTGATCCGGGAAATCGCGCCGAACGAACCCGCCGTCGAGGACATTTTCGCAGATTACTGGGACCGCGCAGGGCAGTGAACATGGACCTAAATGCACCCCCTCAGGGAACCGTTCGCGACTGGCTGGATCAGCGCGCAAGGCTGTCCGGTGATGTCACCGCATACATGTTCCTTGACGAAGACGCCCCTCTGACTTGGGCGGCTCTTCGGCAACGGGCACAGGCGATGGCCGCCCATCTTACCGTACAAGGGTTACCTAAAGGGGCAAGTGTTGCCATCCTGCAGCCCAACGGGCGCGACGCGATCGAGTGTCTGTTTGGTGCACTTTACGGCGGGTTCCGCGCCACGGTCGTGAACCTCGTGGCGGGGGATGAGGCGATTGGCTATGCGCTTGAACATTGCGAAGCGCCCGTGGCCCTTGTTGGCAAGGCTCAGCAGGCCCTGTTCGAGCGTGTGCGCCCATCGGGACTGACCACCCTTCAAAACATAGATGCCTCCGCTGACATCGAACTGCACTCGCTCGATCCGGATGACGACGCCTTGCTGATGTATACGTCCGGCACCACGGGACGGCCCAAGGGTGTTGCTCATAGCCATTCCAGCCTTCTGGCTGGAGGCTGGACGCCGGCGGTTGCCCACCGTCTCACGGCGCAGGATTGCGGGCTTTGTGTCTTGCCGATCTATCATATCAACGGGCTTTGCGTGTCGGTGATAAGCACACTGATCACAGGCGGGCGGCTGGCCATCGCAGAGAAGTTTTCGGCCAGCAAGTTCTGGACCCAATGCGAAACGGCGCAGGCCACCTGGTTCTCGGTCGTGCCGACAATTATCTCGCACCTGCTGCATTCCGACACCTCTCCCACTCCTGAAACCCGGGCACGGCTGCGGTTCGGGCGTTCGGCGTCGTCCCCTCTGGCGCCGGACGTGCAGACCAGTTTTGAAACCCGCTTTGACGTGCCGATCGTGGAAACCATGGGGCTGACTGAAACGGCCGCCCAGATCCTGTCAAACCCGCTGCCACCCGGAGTGCGCAAAATCGGCTCGCCCGGAAAGGCCTATGGTAACGAAGGCTGTATCTTGTCGGCTGACCTGACGCCGTTGCCACCCAACACCCAGGGTGAAATCGCCGTGCGCGGCCCCAACCTGATGCGCGAATACCTGAAGAATCCAGACGCAACGCGGGATACCTTCACTCCCGATGGCTGGTTACGTACCGGTGATCTGGGGCACATTGATGAAGACGGTTACTTCTTTGTTACTGGACGATTGAAGGAACTGATCATCAAGGGGGGTGAGAACATCGCCCCGCGCGAAATTGACGAGGCGCTCTATTCACACCCCGACGTGATAGAGGCCGCGGCGTTCAGCCTGCCCTGCAAGACCTACGGAGAGCGCGTGGAGGCTGCCGTCAAGCTCAGAGAAGGATCCGAGCTTGGGCCCGAAAAGCTGATCGAGATCTGCCGCGAAAAGCTTGGCACATTCAAATGTCCCGATATGGTGCATGTGCTTGAGGATCTTCCCAAGGGGCCTTCGGGCAAGATTCAACGGATCAAAATCGGATCACTTACCAAAGACCTCACCAAGGCCTGACCGAAGCGGTACGCGGCCAGTTTTAGCTATTCGATTCGTTAAGAACTGCGCCAATGTCTCTGAGGTTGGGCTGGTTTGACAGGGCCGTCCTGATGCCGAATCTGAGCCTGCGAAACTGTCAATTCTGTCTTGAAATACAGGCGCATTGCGTCGGTGCTTGGCGCTGTTGGCGAGGTTTCTGAAGGCCAGTACCCAAATTCGTTAACGATTCACTAACGCCGGATTTTCTAGGCTGATTCTCGTATTTGGAGGGGAAGTGGAAAATCGTTTTTATGACCAAAGTCTCTATTTCAAAAAGGGTTTTTGTATCCGGCGCGTGTTCGTTGCGGTCAGCCGCTAACTCTTCCGAAGGCGCGACCGCAGCGGTTTTTGCCACACCTGTTTCTCCCAAGTCCCTTCCAAATACACCCAATTTTGAGCATGCTTCGGACATGACTGGCACAAATCAAATTGTAGCAAAGTTATTTGTTATTGGACCGCTGGAGCTGACTGACACCTCTGGCAACTCTTTCACGCCGCGCAGCAAAAAGGCCTGTGCCCTGCTGGCCTTGCTTGCGCTTGCACCACGACGTCAGCGCACGCGGGTCTGGTTGCGCGACAAACTCTGGAGCGAAAGCAGCGAACGGAAATCCTCGACCAGTCTGCGACAGTTGTTGTTTGAGCTTCGCCGCGATCTTGGTTGGCTGTTTGACAGCATCATTCAGGTGGATCGCCATTCCGTCACGTTTCGATCCAACGCGATATGGATCGACTACCATGCGTTTGAACAGGATCCCTCGCAACTGGCAGCCCTGTCAATTTCGCCCGAGGCTGAATTGCTTGAGGGCATAGATGTTCAGGATGAAGAATTTGAAGACTGGCTTATGCTTGAGCGACAAATCTGGCGCGACAAATCGGAAGACCTTTTCACGCGTGCAGCCGAAGCGCCAGATCGCCCGGGGTCGTCCACCGTCAGTGCATATCAGAACTTCAGCTTTGGGCCCGCACCCGAGCCCCGCGTCTCTTTTGGGGTGTTGCCCAGCATTCAACAAGGGTGTGATGCGGCGACAGCCTTTGTGCCCGACCATCTGCTTGAAGGCATCGTCAAAAGCCTGAAAGAACTGCATCCGATCGACGTGTTCGATTTGCGTGACACCACAGGCCATTCCGACACCCTGATTGGGGCAAGCAATACGGATTATTTCGTTCGTGTCCGCGCCCTTCAGATCAGAGAGTCGCTTACGCTTACCTTTTTCTTCTACACCGCTGCGAACATGTCGCTGGAGTGGAGCCAATCTGTTCAGACCACGGTTGACGAGGCCCTGAATCTGGACAGCTACCTTCTGTCCGGCTTTGTCACGCAGAACACGGACCGTGTGTCGCGCAGTCTGGAACAGCGCGTTCTGAGCGAGAGCGCCCCCGAGCCCAAACCGCTTGTGGCCGGGTACACCGCGCTGAACATGATGTTTCGGCTGGATGACAAAGCGCTGGAGAACGCGGAAGCTCTGCTGGCGCAAAAAAGCAGTCAGAACGAGGCCCTGTTCGCTGCGCTGAAGACATATGCGACGAGTTTCAAGATCGGCGAAAACCTGGGATCGTTTGATGCGACGTCCGAGGCCGAGACAGACCAACTGGCGCGCGAGGTGTTAAGCCAGAACCCGTTCAATTCCATCTCGCTAGCGTGCCTGGGACATACCATGGGCTATATTTTCCGCGATTACGAACTGGGCTGCGAATTGTTGGAGCGTGCGCTGAAGCTCAACCAGAATCAGGCCTTTGTCTGGGATCACTACGCCCTCAACAAGCTTTATACGGGTGACTACGATGCGGCCTATAAGGCGGCTGAACGCGCTGTTTATTTAGGCAGCTACAGCCCTATCAGCTATAGCTATGACACCACGCTTGCCATGGCATCGACCATGTTGGGCCATCATCGAAAAGCGATTGTTGCCAGCAGGAATGCGTTGAAAAAACAACCGAAGTTCACGGCTGCGATGCGCTACCTCCTGGTCAATCTTGCCAAGACGGGGCGCGAGGCCGAAGCGGCCGACATCCACAAAAAGCTTTTGGTTCGCGATCCCGAATTCATTGATATCGAGGTGCAAAAAGAGCGCTTTAGAATTGCCGAGAAAAGCCAACAATCCGAGCTGTTAGAGGCAATCAGACGATTTACCACCTAGGAGGGGAAAGTGGATATTCATCAAATACTTGCAGAAAATCGATTTGTTGTTACGCAGACCGGCCTGCGGTTGAACGATACGACCGCACAACCGGTGGAGAACCCGGCCGTGGGGGCGGCCGGGGGCTCCGTATTGTCGTTGCTGGCGCTCAACCGCAACAGAAACCGCAATCGCAACAGAAACCGGAATAGAAATCGCAATCGGAACAGGAACCGCAACAGAAATCGCAACCGGAACCTCGATGTGGTGGCCAGCGACATTCTGGAGCCTTGGAAAGAGCGCGAAAAGCTGCACGCGCTGCTTGGCGAATGGATTGATCTGCCGGTGCCGCTTCCGCCGACAATCGAACAGTTGCGTCATGAAGCGGTGGATCTTCTGGTCAAGCAGGTGCTGCGCCAAACGCCTCAGGAAGTCCATCGAATCGAAGAGATTTTCCGCGAGGCTAATATCGAACTCTCCGGTTACCTGCGTCCCTTGGGCGTGGAAGAACTGGGGGGCTACGAAGCGACCGAGGCGCTGTTCTATCTCATCCTCGCACTCACGGACGAGATCGGGCTACGCTACAAGGACCGCTTTGACGTGCTCAGACCAAACCAGGTCGAGCCGCGTTTGCGCCCGGTTCTGCCAAACCCGGCGCATCAGTCTTACCCGTCAAATCACTCATTCCAGTCGTTTTCGATCGCATTCCTGTTTTCGCGCATGCTGCCGGAGCACCCGGCCAGTTCAGAGATGTTTAACAGCGCCCGCCGAATTGCCGAGAACCGGGAATGGGCCGGGCTGCACTACGCGTCCGACACGGAAGCCGGTTACCAATTGGCGCGGATGGTTGCGCCGGTTCTGGAAAAGGTACTTGAAAAACCAATGCTTGCAGCGCAATCGGAGTGGATCTGATGACAAAAGCCGAAGCTCAAATCACCGGCCAACAGGCTTATCCGCAATATGACGCGCTGTGGCATCTGCGAACGCTCGGTGTGCTGGATGAAAACGATGCGCCCGTTGACTGGTCGGTCAACCCACCAGTCAAACCAACGCGGATAGCCGTCATTGATACATCCGCGGCGGTTCAACATCCAAATCTGCAGGGTGTGATCAACAAAAGTCTTTCGCTCGATTTCTTTTCGGCGCGATTGGGGTCTTTTCCTTATCTGCCCAAGGATCAGGAAACGCTTGGAAATCTTGATCTGAACTGGGAAACCGATATCGCGGATGGGCTTCCGCACACGGTGCAATTGCTTGCAGAACTGGTTGACCGGCTGTCACACGATGCCAAACCGCATTTCAAGGATATCCAGCCGTGTGTATCTCCGTTTTTCTCGGCGCATGGGACCAGTATCGCGGGCCTTGTAGGGGCGCGGCCCTGTATCACCACGCAGCTTACGCCCAAAGGAGAACCTGTGCCGCTGCCTTTGCCCTACACTGGCGTCGACCCGATGTGCGAAATCGTGCAGATCTCTGCAAATTTTGATCCGGAGCCGGAGGGGCTGATCCTGGCGTTTCTCTATGCCGAGCTAATTGGCGCCGACGTTGTGCTCTTGCCCCGCAACATTTCCGATCCGTATCGTTTTGTGCCGGAATTGGGAGATATTCATCTGGGCGATGAAAGCCTGACCGATCTGGTGCGCCAAACCTCGGCAACCCAGGAAGAGGCTGAATTGTGGAGTGAGCTTGCTGCGCTGATTGTCAATGTCTCGCAGACGCGTCCCGTTGTGTGCGCTGCAGGCAATGCCAATGAAGAGAACGCCATCTACCCGGCCAATCTGGCGTCCGAGCATAATGGCATCATTTCGGTCGGGTCGGTGAACGCCAAGGGATTTCGCAGCAGCTATTCCGTGACACGCAACATCACCGTGATGGCCCCAAGCAATGACGGCGAAGCCTTTGACGCGGCAGAGGTCCGTCTTGATGAGCAGGACCCGCTTTACGATCCGATCGGCGTTCCCGTCAAAAACTCCAACCACAAGTACTCAAGCTACGATGTCATCAGCACGGATGTGCCGGGGCCGGCAGGCTATTCTGACAGCCCCTACCATCATGCGACCAAAGATGGGTCGTTGCGGGAGTTCGGCTCGTATTTCTGCCGGTTTGGGGGCACCTCGGCGGCCTCTGCGCTGGTGGCTGGCTTCCTGTCGCTGGGACGGTCCACGAAAAGCTATGAAGGCGGTTCGGGTCCCGGGGCCAAAACCTGGTTGCTGAACAAATGCCACGCCCAGAACAGCGAAGAGGAAGAGTTTTACGTGCCCTGTTGGTCAGGTGTTCCAAGCTTCCCTGACAGCTAGGGGCTGATTCTGAAAAACCTCGGCGTTAAAGAAAACGGTGCTGCTCCTGTGAAACGGAGCAGCCTGTGTCCTTGGGCTGAGTGCCACGCGATATGGCGGCGAAGTCGAAGCAGGCTCACAGCAGGCCTGAGTGAGATCCTTACCCGACTCCGCAAGATGGACGAAGGTCCGCAAAGCCAATGATCAGATATTCCGATTTGCGCCGCTAGTTGTCCGGTTCCATATCCTGGGATTGCTTGTAGGTTCCCGCCTTCAGCCGCAGGCTGTCCTCGATGATCGAGGCAACCGCGGCCAGGCAAACCAGAAAGCCCGAGATCGGCACGATAGCGACGGCGTATTTTTTCGGCATGTAATTTGGTTTGAAGACGATCCCACCGTCTTCCCAGGCGAAATACCACATCTCCCAGTATTTGCCGCCCATGGTCGCTACAGCCTCTAACCCCCAGATGATCATCACGAGGCCCAGGCAAAAGATGATCGCCGTCCAGAATTGCTGGATGAAGAATGCGGCCTTTTGGGGAAGCCAGTTATAAATCAGGTCCAGAGCGATGTGATCTTTGTCGCGGACCGTAAGTGCAAGCGCAAAGAAAACCAGCCAGATATTGCTGAGCACTGTGAGCAAATCGCCCCAGATAGGCGGGTCCTTGAAGACATAACGCATCACGACGGAATAGACAGTGAAGGCCACCATCGCCAGAAGCAGTACGGCGCATAAGGCAGTAAGCGTCTTCTTGGCTGCGCTGTCGATGAACTTGATGACGGCGATCATAGCAGTCTCCTTTCTCAACTCGCGAAGCCCAGGACGCGTGGCAGGTACATGGTGAAGTCTGGCACGACTATCAGAACGAAAAGCAGCACGAAGAGCGCGACGAGATAAGGCAGCATTGCAATGGCGACCTTCTCAAGCCGGACCTCCGCAATCGCACCTGCCGTGAAGAACGCGACACCAACCGGCGGCGTCACTGATCCGATCAGGAAGCCGACAACCACAACCAGGGCTGCCTGCACATCCGCATATCCGGCCTTGACCATTACATCGACCAGCACAGGCCCCGCGACGATGATGTTGGCCGCTGAGTCCATCACCATGCCGAGCAAGCAGATGAAGAGCACCAGGACCAGGGCGAAAACCATCGGGTTGTAGGTATAGCTTAACAGCCAGCTCTCAAGCTGTCCGATGGCTCCAAGGGAGGTCAGAAGCCAGCTGAAGGGCCCGGACGCGGCGATGATGATAAAGACCATTGCAGAGTTGCGGAAGGCACGCACGAAGGCGCTCTTGCAGTTGGTCCAGGTGATCGTGCGGTAGATGAAGAGACCCACAAACAACGCGATTGTTGCCGTCAGCGCGCCCGCCTCAACCACACCGGCGATGCCGAAGACAACCGAACCAACTAAAACCACAGGGATCAGAAGTGCAAAGGACGATTTGTACCCGGCAATGACGATGCCTTTGAGGCTGAAGGGCTGATCGCTGCGTTCGAAATTCTTCTGACGCGCGATGATGTAGTTGATGACCATCAGAAGCCCGCCGATCATGAGGCCAGGGATGATACCACCCGCGAACAAGGCCCCAACAGAAATACCGCCCGCATTGGCCAGCACGATCATCATGATTGACGGCGGGATGATCCCGCCGATGGTCGAGCTGACTGCGGTGATGGCGGCGGCGAACTCCGGAGGGTATCCCGCCTTTTTCATCCCCGGCACCAGTAGTGAGCCGACTGTCGCCGTGTCGGCCACGACCGAGCCGTTCATGCCGGCGAAGAACATACTGACCAGAACGTTCGCCTGCGCCATGCTGCCCCGCATCCGCCCGATGATCCGCTGGCTCAGATCAACCAGACGGTCGGTGATGGTGGCAGAGGTCATCAGCTCGCCGGTCAGCATGAAAAAGGGAATGGCCGTCAGCGGGACCGAGTCGATGGCCTGAAACATCTGGCTTGGGATCAGGATCATCGGTGCTGCATCGGTGATCAGGATGTAGACCACCGGGATGAGGATCATCACGAAGCCCACGGGGGCGCCCAGCATGATCATCACGACCAGGATGGTCAGTAGTGCGACGCTTTCCATTCAATCTGCCCCGTTGCGGCTTGGGTGTCGTCAAAAGGCGCGGAACCCGATTCCGCGCCCATGCTCGTTTCAATCTTGACGCTCGTGGACTAGAGCGCCCCTGCTTCTTCCAGTTGGGCGATGAAGTCGGTCATGCCCTGTTCTTCCAGAACGCGGCGGGCGGTTGCCGGGTCATAGGTGCCTTTGGCATTGAGCCAGGCGTCGATGGCGCCTGCCCGCCAGAGCGTCAGTTCCTCTTCGGTCGGCACATACCAGTCCTTCGCGGTTTCCTTGATGGCGGCTTCGCCCGCTTCGACCCAGGCACGGTCAAGTTCCTGCACCTTCTGGCCAAACGCTTTGGCCGCGGCATGCAGCCATTCCTTCTCCTGATCGCTCAGCGCATCATACTGACGCTTGTCGATCGAGAGCTGGTTGCCGGACCATGATCCGCCGATCTCGGTGAAATAGGGGGCGACTTCGTGCAGCTTCGCCACGTGTTGCCAGGGCGTGGCTACATATTGGCCCGAAACAACACCGGTTTGCAGGCCCTGATACAGCTGTGCCCAATCATAGGGCACCGGGACAGCGCCCCAGTTCTTGACCAATGTGTATTCAATCGGGCTCTTGGTCACGCGCCACTTGAGACCTTCCATGTCCGCAGGGACGCGAACCGGACCGGCGGCATTGCCCAACTGCCGGAAACCGCCCGACGAATAGACCGTCAGACAGACATGTCCTGCCTCCTCGGCCGCCACCTGGCACTGTTTTTCAGCCAGCCATTCGGACGAGATGCGATCGGCATCCTCGATGCTTTTGAAAATGTAGGGCAGGTCGAAAATGGCGAGCGACGTGCCGAAATTGCCGAAATTCGCGGTGGAACTGGTCCATAGGGCCAGCAGACCCTGGTTGGCCTGTTCACCACAGGTTTGCTCGCTGCAAAGTGACTTGCGGTAATGCGGTTCGATTTTCATTTGCCCGCCCGAAACCTCTTCCAAGGTCGGGATCAGCGCCTGATCGATGGCATCCCCGATTGGCATCCCGATAAAGCCCACGGTGCCAAGCTTAAGTACTTTCTCGGCGCTGGCAATCCCGGCCGATAGTGCCAGGGCGCTGGCCAGACATAAAACTTTTCCTACGGATTTCAGTCTCATCTTCATTACTCCCATCATTGGTTTGTTCGTTGCGATTATTTTTCACTGGAGGCAGGGTCAAAGAAAGTGACAGATACTTTGAATGAAAGGGACAGATCGGATTGCACCTGACAAACTGTCCCCAGAGACTCTAGAGTCTGTCCTGTCCGAATTCGAGAGGAGGTAGACCTTGGCCCCTGTCACCCCCAAGTTCATTCAATTGCCCAAAAACTCTCCTCTAAGCCTACGCGATCAGATCTGCGAAGTTGTGAGTGCGGCCATCATGTCTGAATCTCTGGCTTCCGACCGGCCGCTGCCGTCATGCCGCGAGTTGGCGAACCAGTTGGGCGTGTCACGGAACACGGTTTTTGCCGCTTACAACCGCCTGGTTGACCTGGAACTCCTGGTGTCGCGCGATCGTTCGGGTTACTTCGCTGCGCCGCAAGTGGCGGAGTTGCGAAAGGCGCAATTCAAGAGCGGGGCGATGGCAAAACGGCAAGTGCCTTGCCCGGTCAATTTCCCGCCGAACAACCTCATGCCCGTGGTCAATCCGCTGGACTGGAATGCCTATCCCTATCCGTTCATCTACAATCAAATCGACCCGGACCTGTTCCCGGTAGATGGTTGGCGCGAATGCACCCGGCAGGCCCTGGGGCGCAAACAGATGCCGCTTTGGGCCAACGATTCCGTCGAAAGCGATAGCCCGCAGTTGGTGCAACAATTGCGTCAGAGGCTTTTGAACACGCGCGGCATCTATGCCGATGATGATGAAATCCTGATCACCCTCGGATCGCAGAACGCGCTGTATCTTCTTGGCACGATCTTTGCTCAATCCGGAAAACCCATCGCGCTGGAGGATCCCGGCTTCTTCGGTGCGCGCAATGCCTTTCGGTTGGCGGGAAGCGACCTGATCGGCGTCGCCATCGACGATGACGGCATTGTCCCCAGTGCCATTCCGTCTGGCTGTCAGCTTGTTTTCACAACACCCAGCCATCAATTCCCGACCATGGTCACCATGAGCCAGGCGCGGCGCGAAGAGTTACTGGAGGCTGCCATTGCCAAGGATTTCCTGATCATCGAGGACGACTATGAGGCCGAGATGAACTACGTCGCCAAATCGTCGCCCTCCATGCGTTCCATGGACGAGACGGGCCGGGTCATCTATGTCGGCAGCTTATCGAAAACGGTGTCACCGGGCATCCGGCTTGGCTTTATCGTCGCGCATCGTGACATTATCCGCGAAGCCCGTATCGCGCGCGGCGTGATGATGCGCCATCCGCCCACCATCGTGCAGGAAATCGTCGCGCTGTTCTTCCAGCTTGGGCACTATGATTCCCATCTGCGTAACATCGAGCGGCGCTACAACAAGCGCTGGCACGCCATGAACGACGCCATCACCAAGCATCTGGGCATGTTGCGACGCACCGATTCGGAAGGAGGAACGTCTTTCTGGCTGACTGGGCCCGAGGGTTTTGATGCCTCTGCCCTGGCCGTGCGTTTGCGCGAAAAGGGCGTTCTGGTGGATCGGGGTCAGGACTACTACCTGAGCATGAATGACTGCCGCAGTTTCCGCCTTGGATTTGCCTATGTGCCAGTCGAAAAACTGGAAGCGGGGGTAAAGATCATCGCCGAAGAAGTACGGGCCGTACTCTGAATTCCCTGACCAACTGTCCCTTCGAATTTCATCACCTGTCTCTCGCCGTATCTGAAGCGAAGCAGTTAACTGGCTTTGCATCACGATTATCACAGCGACGCGGAACAAGTCATGACAGTTGAAACGGTTGAACAGGATCCGATGACCATTGACACCCCGGTGACCCCGTTCGAATGCCACATCTCCGACAGCGTTCTGGACCAGATCCGGACTCGTGTGGCTGAGTTCCCTTGGCACGAGATGCCGGATGACGGTGGTTGGGATTACGGCACCAATCTGGATTACCTGAAAGAGCTTTGCGCCTATTGGGTCGGCGAATTCGACTGGCGCGCGCAGGAGGCCCGGCTGAACGCCTTTACGCAGTTTCGTGCGAATGTCGACGGAATCGACATGCATTTCATTCACGAGGTGGGTAGCGGTCCAAACCCGATGCCGCTGATGATCAGCCATGGCTGGCCGGGTTCAGTTGCCGAGTTTCTGAACCTGATCGAACCGCTGGCGCATCCCGAACGGTTCGGCGGCGATGTGGCCGATGCCTTCACGGTTATCGCGCCTTCGCTGCCGGGCTTTGGTTTTTCCGGGCGGCCTCCACGCCCCTACGGCCCGCGTAGAATTGCGGGTGTTTTGAATTCCCTGATGACCAAGACGCTTGGCTTCGACAGCTACCTTGCCCAGGGCGGCGACTGGGGAGGGGCGATCTGTTCCTGGCTTGGCTTTGAACATGCCCCGGCCTGCCAGGCGATCCACATCAACGTTCTGACCATGCGCCACCCGGATGGCCCGCAAACGCCTGAGGAGATCGACTGGGACAGGCAATTCGACACAGACCAGATCATGCAGAACGGATATCGCACGCAACAGGCCACTCGGCCCCAAACGCTGAGCTATGCGATGATGGACAGCCCCGTGGGCATCGCCGCCTGGCTGGTGGAGAAGTTTCACGACTGGTCCGATGTGCCAGTGGGCGGCATTGAGCAGGCGCACAGCAAGGACGAATTGCTGACCAACATCATGATCTACATCGCAACGCGCAGCTTCAATACGGCTTCGTGGATCTACTACGGACGGCGCGAGGAAGGCGGGCGCATCCTGTCGCCTGAGGGCCGCCGCGTCGAAGTGCCAACCGGTTGTGCGGTATTCCCGGCGGAAATGCTGCGCTGGCCGCCGAAATCCTACGCCGATCGCATCTACAATATCACCCAATGGACCGAGATGCCCCGCGGCGGTCATTTCGCGGCGATGGAAGAGCCCGAGATGCTTCTGAACGACATTCGAACATTCGCGCGCAGCTTGCGCACTTGATCCGACGGAGACACCAATGACGCTTTCCCATGCCGAATATCGGGCTATCGCCAGCAATCTGAAACCAAATGGCCAGGCCTTTATCGATGGCCAGTTCTGCGATGCTGCGGATGGTGACACATTCAAGACGACCAATCCGGCCACTGGTCAGGTCCTTGCCGAGGTTGCGCATTGCAAACCGTCGGATGTTGATCGCGCTGTTGCAGCGGCGCGGCGCGTATTCAACGATGGAACATGGTCGCGTGCGGAGCCGGAAGAGCGCAAAGAGGTGCTTCTGAAGGTCGCTCAACTGGTTCGGGACCACACCCATGAGCTGGCCGTTCTGGAAAGCCTTGATACGGGCAAGACAATCAATGACTGCATGGAGGAAATTGGCGGAGAGGTTCCGAAATTCTTCCAGTGGTACGCCGAACTGGCCGACAAGACCTTTGGCAAGATCGCCCCAACCGGCCCCGGAGCCATGGCGCTGATCACGCGAGAGCCTGCCGGTGTCGCCGGTGCCGTCCTACCCTGGAACTTCCCACTTGTTATGGCCGCCTGGAAGATCGCGCCTTCGCTTGCGGTCGGCTGCTCGGCGGTGATCAAACCGGCGGAACAGACACCGCTGTCAACCATTCGGCTGGCCGAGCTGATGCTAGAGGCCGGTGTGCCCGCCGGTGTCATCAACATCGTGCCGGGCTTTGGCGAAACCGCGGGTGCTGCGATTGGTCTGCACAATGACATCGACACCGTGTCCTTCACCGGATCGACCGAGGTCGGACGCATGTTCATGCGCTATTCCGGTGACAGCAACCTCAAGGGCGTGGGGCTGGAGATGGGGGGTAAAAGCCCCTTTATCGTGCTGGATGACGCGCGGATCAGCGACGACCTGATCGAACATGCCGCGATGTCGGCGTTCTGGAACGGCGGGCAGAATTGCTCTGCCAATATGCGCCAGCTGATCGCGGCCCCTCTGGTCGAGGAATTCACCGCGCGGATCATGGAGCGCGTCAAGGCTTTCAAGCTGGGGGATCCGCTGGACCCGGCCACCGATATTGGTTCGATGATCACGAAAGGCCACAAGGAAATGGTGATGAGCTATATCCAGAGTGGCATCGACGACGGCGCGCAGAAGGTGATGGGCGGCGATAGCGAGCTGCCGGGCTATTTCGTCGAACCAACGGTTTTCCAGGGCGTCACACCCGAGATGAAAATCGCACGCGAAGAAATCTTCGGCCCCGTGCTGGGCATCATGCCAATGCAGTCCGCCGAAGACGCCCTGGCTGTTGCCAGTGATACCGAGTACGGGCTGCATGCCACTGTCTTCACGCAGGACATCGACCGTGCGCTCCACATGGCCCGTGCATTGCCCTGCGGAACCGTATCGGTTAACGGGTTCTCCGAAGGTGATATCAAGACACCATTCGGCGGTTACAAGCAGTCCGGCTCGCTTGCGCGCGATAACGGTACAGAGGCGCTGGAACAGTATATGCAGACCAAGACAATCTGGATTCAGTCTTCGGCCAGCTGAGGCAAAGAAGGAACCGCCGCTGCCAAGGACCGCTCCGGCAGGGGAAGCGCAAGCGGCTGACCATAAGGACAGCCTGGTTAGCCGACATTCACGACTATAGACGCTGCCGCGCCAGGGCTTCTGCAGAGCAGGCCCTCAACGTAATGCCGTGCGTCAGTTAATGTCGGCGAGGATACGTAGCTTTTGTGCCCGCGGCTGTTTGAAGTAAGTGCGCAACTCGTCAACGAAGGCTTTGACCAGACGGCGCGGATTATCTGATAAGTGGCCGGCAACGATCTTGAAAGGCTGAACGGGAGGTCGCAGTGGTACCGCGGTGACTTTGTCGCCTGCATAGGTCACGTCATTGGCGGTCACCATGTGCAGGACCGAGCAGCCAACATTTCGGCCAACAAGACTGCGAACCATTTCCAATGATGTTGCTGTTGCAACGATATTCGGCGCGATCTCCGCATGGTCAAATTGGGTCGCGTAATACTCGCTGATGATGGGCAAATCGAGCAGCACGAGCTTCTCCTCGGATAGATCTTCCATCGCGATACTGGACCGGGCTGCAAAGGGATGACTGCGCGGCACCAACGCGTATGCAGGGACCTCCAGGAGCGTTTCATAGGTAATGCCGGGCTTCATCGCATTCGCAACGCAAACGATCACGTCGTAATCCCCCGAGATCAGACCGTCCTGGGCCCGTTGGTTCTCACATTCGAAGAACTTGACCGAGATGTCATCGCTTCCAGACAGCAAAGGCGCGATGATCGAGGGCATAAACGCCGGAGCAGCGGGCGCGTAATAGCCGATCCGCAGGGTGCCTTTCGGCTGCGTCCGCATGTCATTGCCGTCTTGCATCAGGCTTTCGTAGTCATCCAGGAGGCTTTGAATTTTGGGCTCCATCTGCCGACCGGTGGCCGTCAGGGAAATGCCCGTTGCACGGCTTCTTGTCGTCAACTGCAGGCCAAATGCGCCCTCAACCTGATTGATGGCCGTGTGAACCGCCGAGGGCACGACGTTGGAGGCCGGAGTTGAACGCTTTGTTGATATGGGCAAGAACTTTCCCGGCAAAGACGGGCTGATACGTCAAATCGCTCTGGGTGATCGCCGTAATCGGGTGTTGATCGAGATCGACAACACGACCACACCCGCCCATGCTGGCGAGACGGTTTTTGACGACGACCGCCCCGTCGGGACGATCACGTCAGCGGCCTGGGGGTATCGCGTCGGGAAAAACCTTGCGATGGCATATCTTGACCCGGCCTTTGCGTCCGTTGGAACAGAGCTCAGCGTATTGCTGATCGGCAAAAGCACTCGGGCAACTGTGGTGGAACCCTGCCTCTATGATCCGGATCACGCGATACCGCGGACGCGGAGCTAGGAACAGCTTGGATGCTCTGGAAATTGGTGGCTGAAAAGATCGGCACAGTTGGACGAGTGTTCCGCTCGTTGTGATACGATCACTCATCAACGTCGGCTTTCTCGTTGGGACGAGGTGTGCGTTCGGTGGGTCCGAACCGATATCGCTAAATCGGCTGGCTGCCAGCTAATCCCGCGCAAGGCTAGGTCGTAGCTCTCCTGTGCAGTTTGGATCAAAACGCGCGGGCAGCTGATCATACTGAACTCATTTCTGCGATTGCTTGAGCAACCAATCACAAAAGCAAACAGCATCGTCGCGACCGACCGTCGCATTGATAAGATAGAAGTGGTCTCGTTCCAATTCGAGGAACCCGTCGAGTTTATACAACGATCCGTCAGCCAGATAGGGATCGACAAGCGGATTACCAGCCAGAGCTATACCTTGCCCTTCGATCGCCGCCTGCAACATGTTGATATAGGTGTTCAGGACGCCGCCGCTGGATTCTTTTGGAGGTGATATGCCGTTCGCTCTGAACCAGTTGGGCCAGCGCGCGCCGGGTCGGTAGATGCCCGAAAGATGAAGAAGATTTTCCTTCAACAAGTCCTGCGGAGAGTCGAGTTTTGTGTTTGCGGAATACTTGGGGCTGACAACAGGAAAAATTCTCTCTTGCAGAAGCTTTGTGACGTTTCTCTCATTTGGCGGGCTTTTTGAATATCGGATGGCGATATCAACACCTTCTGCCCTGAGATCGAGCATTCGATCCGAAACAACAAGATTCAGTTCTATCTCGGGATGAAGGTTGCTGAAATCAACAAGTCTTGGCATCAACCAGTAGGTAGCAAAGGCTGATGTTGTCGTAACGGTAAGACGGGCGTCGCCGGCCGTTTCGGAAACACGCCGCAACGCGCCGGCAATCTGGTGAAGCGCTGGCGACACATCTGCTTCGAGCGCGCGGCCTGCCTGCGTAAGGGTCACCTTGCGGTGGTCACGATAGAAGAGCTGTGCGCCTATTTCGCGTTCCAAATCGGCAATCTGGCGGCTGACGGATACGCGCGTTACGCCGAGCTCTTCCGCTGCCCGTGTAAAGTTTGAATTTCGGCTTGCCGCCTCAAAAGTCACCAGATACGGCAATTTTGTAAGTGTTTTGCGAAGATTTACCATAACAGAATAGTTAACATATTGGTTCGAATTTTGGAACTTCACAGATCAGCGGCGCTTTAGGAGAATTACTCAAATTTAAAAAGGCTGGCATCATGGCTGGCCTGACTTGTTGGGAGGACACTATGAGCCAGATTTCGAAATTCGCCTGGAGCGCCGCGATTGCTATCGCTGTCTCCGTACCAGCGCACGCCGCCGATTTGCCCGGAGACGGAGTCAAGGTATCGCCGATCAAAGGATCTCCTGCGAATGCCTGGTTCCAGCATATGGTGGTGCAGCAGGGGCTAGAGGCGCTGGGTTACGACGTGGAGGAAACGCTTGAGGCGGATTTCCCGGCTGTTCACCTTGCTGTGGGGTCGGGTGATGCGGATTACACGTTCAATCACTGGAAACCGCTGCACAACGATTTTTTTGACAAGTCCGGGGGCGAGGCTGTCATGACCCGCGTGAACGCGGCCATAACGGGGGCCGGCCAGGGGTTTTATATCGACAAGAAAACCGCCGAGGCCAATGGTATCACCAGCATTCAGCAACTGAGCGATCCTGCCGTCGCGGCGCTGTTTGATGCGGATGGTGATGGGCGCGCAAATCTCTCGGGCTGCAATCCGGGATGGGGGTGCGAGATAGCGATTGAGGATCACCTTGACGCGCTCAATCTGCGCGACACCGTACAGCACGATCAGGGCAGTTACTTTGCCATCATGGCCGACACGATTACCCGTTATAACGAAGGTGGCGCGATCCTTTACTACACCTGGACCCCAAACTGGATCAGCGATGTTCTGGTCCCGGGAACCGATGTCTTACAGATCGGCGTGCAGGCAGACGGTGACATGGAGGCAGGCTTTGCAGTCAACGATGTCTACATTGTCGCAAATAATGACTTCCTCGAAGATAACCCGGCGGCGGCCAGGTTCTTTGAACTCGTGGATATTCCCATCAGTGCGGTGAATGCAGCGCAGGTCAAACTGCGCGATGGCGAAAACACGCTGGACGACTTTAAACGTCACGCAGCCGATTGGGTGGCTGATAATCAGGCGCAATTTGACGCCTGGGTTGTCGAGGCGGCAGCGGCTGCCAACTGATCCTCCCTGAACCTGAGAGGCGCACGCGAGTCTGCGCCTCTTTTTTCTCGAAAAGGAATGCGTGATGAGCGATGCGCAGATCGAATGCCGGGATCTCTGGAAAATTTATGGCAAGAGGTCCGAAGAAGCCATGAGGGCCGTTCTGGCCGAAGGGCTGTCCAAGGAGGAGGTCCGTGATCGGTTTGACTGCGTTCTGGGCGTGCGCAACGCCAGCTTCAGCGTCAAAAAGGGTGAAATCTTTTGCATCATGGGCTTGTCCGGTTCGGGTAAGTCGACATTGGTGCGCCATGTGAATCGTTTGATCGAGCCGACTTCAGGACAGATCCATGTGGCCGGGCATCGTGTCGATACCATGGGCGAAGAACAGCTGCGCCAATTGCGCGCCGAAACCATCGGGATGGTATTTCAGCACATGGCCCTGTGGCCGCACCGCACGTTGGGCGAGAATGTCGGCTTTGGCCTTGAGGTGCGCGGCATCGATCCGAAGGAACGCCTTGATGCATCCGTAAGGGCGCTTGACGCTATGGATCTGGGGGCTGGATTGACCACTATCCGGACCAGCTTTCTGGCGGAATGCAGCAACGCGTTGGGCTGGCGCGGGCCTTGGCCGCCGATCCTGAAATCCTGCTGATGGACGAGCCGTTCTCGGCCCTGGACCCTCTCATTCGCCGCCAGCTGCAGGATCAATTCCTGAGCCTGTCGGCGAACATGCACAAGACCACGCTGTTCATCACCCACGACCTGGATGAGGCGATCCGCATGGGCGATCACATCGCGATTATGAATGACGGTGAAATCGTACAGATCGGAACGCCTGAAGAGATCGTGACAAACCCCAAGGACGATTACGTCGCCGAATTCGTGAAAGGCATTAGTCGCGTGGCTTTGGTTAAGGCTGAAACCATTATGAAACCACAAAACGGTCAGGACATCACACTTAAGACAGTGCGTCCCGATGCCGAACTCGGCGAAATCATCGACCTCTTCATGGAGGATCAATCGCCCGTCACGGTGATCAGCCCGGATCAGGCCGCCGTGGGGCAAATCACCATCAAAGACGCGCTGACCGCGTTGCGCGGATAAGGGGCAAGCCAATGGATATCTGGAATATTTTCGATACGGAATGGGTCCCTGTCGGGGCCTGGGTCGAAACTCTTCTGCAATGGGTGGTGACGAATTTCAGGTTCATCTTCCAGGCCATCAAGGTGCCGTTCGACATTGTTCTGACAGGCCTTGAAGACAGCCTGACACAGGCGCCTGACTTGCTTATCCTGGCTTTGATCGTGCTGGTCGCTTGGCAGGCGGGCGGGCGTCGGCTTGGGGCAATTGCCGCAGCTTGCATGTTGGCCATAGGATTGATGGGTGCCTGGGAAGAAAGCATGACCACGCTGTCGATTGTACCGACCTGCGTGGTGTTCTGTTCGCTGATCGGTATTCCGCTGGGTGTTTATTCGGCCAAGAATGATCGGTTCTGGGCGGTATTGCAGCCGTTGTTGGACCTGATGCAGACGATCCCGTCCTTCGTCTACCTGGTGCCCATCGTGATGCTGTTTTCGATTGGCAACGTTTCGGGGGTGATTGTGACCTTCATCTATGCCTTGCCGCCGGTGGTGCGGCTGACCAATCTGGGCATTCGGCAGGTGCGCGAAGATATGGTCGAGGCCGCACGCGCCTTTGGCGCCTCGAACCGGCAAACGCTTTACAAGGTCGAATTGCCACTCGCCATGCCGACCATCATGGCCGGGGTGAACCAGACTATCATGATGGCGCTCAGCATGGTTGTGGTCTCGTCGATGATCTCGGTCACTGGCCTTGGCCAGATGGTGTTGCGCGGCATTGGCCGTCTCGATATGGGGCTGGCAACCGTGGGCGGCCTTGGCATCGTCTTCCTCGCCATCGTGATTGATCGCACCTCGCAAAGCTTTGGCATCTCCTCGCGCGATCGCGGTCACAAGAAATGGTACAAGACCGGCCCCGTGGGCTATGTCCGCAGCCTGCTTGGGAAAGGGTGAGCCGGTGAGCGAACGACCCAATATCCTGTTCATTCAGGTCGACCAACTGACGGCTTTTGCCCTGCGATCTTATGGTGACAAAATCTGCCACGCGCCAAACTTAGATGCTTTAGCGGAGAACGGTGTTGTATTCGAAAACGCCTATTGCAATTTCCCGCTTTGCGCACCGTCACGGTTCTCCATGGCGACGGGACAACTGTGTTCGAATGTAGGGGCGTATGACAACGCGGCAGAATTCTCGGCAGAAATCCCCACCTATGCGCATTACTTGCGCGCCGCGGGGTATCAGACGGCACTGTCGGGCAAGATGCATTTCATTGGCCCCGATCAGTTTCACGGCTTTGAAAAGCGCCTGACGGCTGACCTTTACCCCGGTGATTTCGCCTGAGTTCCGAACTGGGAAAATGAAGGCAAACGTGACACCAACGATCCGCGCGCGGTGCGCATTGCCGGCATCTGCGAACGCTCTGTTCAGATCGACTATGACGAAGAGGTGACGTTCAAGGCCGTTCAACACATCTATGACATGGCAAGAAGTGACGATGAGCGACCTTTCTTTTTACAGGTTTCATATACCCATCCGCATGAGCCCTACCTTTGCAGGAAGGAGTTCTGGGATCTTTATGAAGGTAAAGACATCCCTATGCCGCGTGTCGGTGCTATGTCCGAAAACGAGCATGATCCGCATTCTGTCCGTTTACTTAAGGATTTCGGCATGCTGGGTATTCGATTCAAAGACGAAGATGTCTTGCGCGCCATTCGCGCCTACTACGGATCGATTAGCTACATCTACAGTTTGGTCGCCAAAGTCATCGCGGCACTGGGAGCCACCGAGGCAGCTAAGAATACCGTGATCGTCTTCACGTCAGACCACGGGGAAATGCTGGGTGAACGTGGCATGTGGTTCAAGAAACATTTCTTCGAAAAATCTTTGCGTGTCCCTCTCATCATGTCAGGTCCTGGGATTGATCCACAACGCGTGAGAGAATTGACCTCGCTGGTTGACCTTGTGCCGACCTTCAATGGGATCGCAGGCGTGACGGCGGATGTAGAACCGCTGGAAGGTATAGACTTGAACACGCTGATAGATGGCGGAAATTCTGTCCCTGATCGGGCCGTCTATGCTGAATATCTGGCTGAAGCGACCAAGGTGCCAATTTTTATGATCCGGCGAGGGAACTACAAGTTCATCACCTCTTCGCAGGACGGCATTCTTATGTTTGATCTTGCGGCGGACCCCGATGAGCTTACGAATCTGGCCTACGATCAGAAACACGCGAAGCTGGTCTCACAATTCCAGGACGAACTTGCAGGAAAATGGAATGAGGAAGCGTTGTCTCGGGAAATCCGCCTCAGCCAGAAACGACGCGCATTGGTGCGCGATGCGATGGTAAAAGGCGTGAAGCAACGCTGGAACCACGGCGAAACCGATGCAGACAAAGTGCTCTGGTACCGCGGGGAGCAGGGCTACAACGAATGGGCCTTTGATTACCTCTGAGAATTGCGCGCCGTTGCCTGATAACCTGCATCAGCGGCCCAAAGCTGCGACCCATCGCGATCAACCCCGCTGCAGTGCAGGTTTCCCAAAACGGGCGTCAGACGACTGGCTCGGCAGCGCGAGGGAAGAGTTTTGGACGCGCTTGAGTAGAGAACCTGCTGCTCTCTAAAAAAGCCTTCTATCAAAGGAAGGATCATCTGCAGTGTGACGTCTTCATTTGCTTTGTCAGAGTAAAAGGCCGGGCTGGCCTCTTGGCGCTGACCGTAAACCACTTTCCGAAATTGGAGGAGTCCGCCTGCTGGAAAGGCTTGGGACACACTACCCATCAAATCGATCCATTTGATGGATGAACACAACTCATGCCGCTTTTTTGTGGTGTTGATTGCGCACAACGATGCTGATTTCTTCCATCTTGGTGCGCAACGTCTCCTTGGCACTGTGGATCAAGGCGTCACGATGCGCGCCCATCAGCTCGTTTTCTTTACGCGAACATGGCACCACAGGAGTATTCCGAGATTCCCTTAATACATCGATCTCAACGTCTGGTGCTGTTGTGTCGTGCGGGCACTACGCCGCCGAGATCCAATCAAGCAAGGTCTGGGCGATTTGTGGCGGATCTTCTTCATGGGCAAGGTGGCCGAGGGCGGTCATCCGGGCGATCCGGGCATTGGTCATGGCGGCACATGCCTGTTCGGCGATGACGGGTTTGACCGCCTGATCGTTTTCACCAACCACAAAGAGGCATCTGGTGGGAATATCACTAAGCCGATCCAGCAGGCTATCAATATCCCATTGCGCCATCATCTGCAGGGCACCTTCCACATGATCCCGGTCTGATATCAGCCGCGCGTAATAGCTGATGCCATCCTCCGACAGGTGCGACCCGGTCCCGGAAATCAAACGCCGCGCCCGCGCCGCGCTGTTGCGCCCTGCCGCGAAGAGATGCGAGGTCAGCGGGTTCAGCGCCAGAAGTTTGGCCAGAAGCGGGAACAGCCACCCCGCCACGCCTTCGAACCGGCCCAGGGCGGCGTTGATCCCGATCACAACCGGGGGCGCTGACAGGGTGGTGGACAGGTTGAGCGCAATGGCGGCGCCAGCCGAATGGCCGACAATGGCGCGCGGGGCCCAGTTCTGGCTGGCGCACAGGGCTGCGATATCCTGGGTCACGGCGGTCAGGCCACAGCGGTTTTTGCTGCCGATCCGGGTAAATCCATGACCGGGCAAGTCCAGCGCAACGACGTGATACTGCTCGGCCAGAATCGGGATGATATCGCGCCAGCTATGGGTGCTGGCCCCGGCGCCATGCAGCAAGAGGATCGTGTCGCCCATGCCTGCCTCCTGCACATGCCAGCGATGCGGGCGGTGATCGATCTGACGGGACAGATGCGCCAAGGGCCAGCTGGGAAGATCGCGTGTCCAGTTCATTCGCTAACCGTCCAGACCCTGATCCACTGCTGCACTAATTCCCTGGGCATCGGCGCGGGGCAGGGCAAGGTAGCGCGCGCCCAGATCCTCGGCCAGCGCCGCCGCCTGCGCGCCGGGACGCATCGCGGTATCGATCAACACGCTTTTGACGCCCGCGCCTCGAATATGTCTGGCCAGCGTCGCGGCATCGCTTTGTGCCGCTGCCCGGCCTGGCGCACCATCAAGGCCCACATTGGCGCGCCCATCGGTTAGCACGGCCAACATCGGGGTCAAGCCGCGACTTTGCGCCAGATCCGTTAGTGAGAACGCTGCCTGCAATCCTGACGCCAGGGGTGTGCCGCCCCCGCCGGGCAGGCCGGCCAACCGGCGTTTGCCCTGAACCAAAGACCGTGTCGGGGGCAGCAACAGTTCAGCCCCGGTGCCCCGGAATGCGATCAAAGCCACCTGATCACGCTTGGCATAGGCCTGCGCCAACAGCAATTCGACCGCGCCTTTCGCCTCGGACAGCCGCGCAATCGCAGCCGAACCAGAGGCATCGACCGTGAAGATCAACAGCCGGTCCGATTTTTCTTCGTAACGCCGGATGCGCAAATCAGAGGGATAGATAATGACGGTGCGTTTGTCGTCGCTTTGCACCCGCCTAAGCCGTTGCCAGGGCACCGCGGTGCGCAGGGTTGCGACGGGATCAATCCGGTTGCGCCCATCCGGTTTGCCGGGGCGCGAGGGCAGGGGGCGACCCCGCCGATTGCCCAGTCGGCGCCCGCCCGCACCGCTGCCAGCCGACCGGCCCCTTGGCGATTTGTCCCGCGCGGTAAGCGTCAGCAGATCGGGCGGCAACAGGGCCGCCACGGCGTCGACCAGCAACTCTTCCGGCAACCCGGTTGAGGTTTCGCCATCCGCCTCTGTCACCTCGGGTTCGGCAGCACTCTGATCTTGCTCGGGGGCATCCTCTTGGGGCTCGGGCATGATCTTAGTGTGATGCGGCAGGACCAGTTCGGCCGCCTCACTGATATGCGCCTCGGTGATGCTGTCGCTGCGATCAAGAGCGGCCAGCGCGCGGGCCGCATGGGCCGCCAATGTCGGTACCCGCAGATTGTCGATGCCAAAGCGCGCCGCGAGCAGCGTCAGCGTGCCCAGATCGTCGGGGGGGATGCGCAGCGCCTCCAGACGGGTTTGCGCCTGTTTGATATCGGCCGGGGCGGGCAGAAGGAATTGCGCCTCGCGATAAGACAATGCGTTGAGATCGGTGCGAAAGGCCAGCCGGTCCCGCAATGCGCCGGGGATGGTTTCATCCTCTTCCACGCCTTCATCCAGCAGGATCACAGCATGGCCCAGCGACCTGTCGAGAATGCCGCCCAGACGCGCCGACACGCCCGGTTGGATGCGTTCGGCCATCGGAATGACAAACAGGGCAGCGGTCTGATCCAGCCCCGGATCGGCGACAGGGTGGCCCTCGGCCAGGGTGGCGGCGATGTTGAGGCCGCCAAAAAGCTGTGTGTCTGACACGGTTGGGGGGATGCGGCGCACAAGGTTGGGCAAACGCGGTAACAGGGTTTCAAACGCCGCACGCACAGGGCCCGTGCGCGCCCGGACCGACATGCCTTTCAACCCGGCCGGATCAATCGCCAGCGCCGCCAATGCCCGCGCGGTGCGCGCGACGACAGAGGCGGGCCCACTCATCCCAGAATATCTTTCACGATGCGCTCGACCCGTGTCGCCGAGCCGGCTTCGTCCAGCGGATCGCGCCGCATACGGTGGCTGAGCGCCATGGTCGCAACCTTGCGCAGATGGGACCGATCAGTGGTGGCGGCCCCTTCATAGGCGGCCAGCGCGCGAGCCGAGCGCAGCAACGTCAACTCGCCCCGCAGACCATCCGCCCCAAGACCAAGGCTGAGCGCGGCACAATCGCGCAACACGTCCTCGGGGGTCGTCACCTGCCGCAACAGATCGCGCGCGGCAAGGATATCCTTGCGGATTTTGCCATCCTTGCGCCGCCAGCGGGTAAGAAATTTCTTGGTGTCGTTCTCAAAGGCATCCCGGCGGCGGATCACCTCGATACGCTCGTCGATATCCGTAGGCGAGGCAACCTCGACCGACAGGCCGAACCGATCCAGCAGCTGGGGGCGCAATTCGCCCTCTTCAGGGTTGCCCGAACCGATCAGGACGAACCGGGCCGCATGGCGGATCGACAGGCCTTCGCGTTCGACCGCGTTGATGCCGGATTGGGCCACATCCAGCAGCAGATCGACGATATGGTCCTCAAGCAGGTTCACCTCGTCAATATAAAGGTAGCCACGGTTGGCGCTGGCCAGCAGGCCGGATTCAAATGCTTTTTCCCCACGGGTCAGCGCACGTTCAATATCCAGCGCGCCTGTGACGCGGTCTTCGGTGACACCGAGGGGCAGATCGACCACCGGCGTGGGTTTCCTGACGATCTTTTCCGTTTTGATCCCGGCCCAGTCCGGGCTGTCAGCCAGTGTTTCAGAATTCACAGGACAGCCCGCAACGGCACGGATCGGAGGCAAGAGGGCGGCCAGCGCGCGCACTGCCGTGGATTTGCCCGTGCCGCGATCACCAAACACCAGAACACCCCCAAGGCTGGGATCAATCGCGGTCAGGATCAGGGCCAGTTTCATCTGGCCCTGCCCGACAATGGCCGAAAATGGGAAGTCTACCGTCATGCAGTCACTACCTGTTTGCTTAGCGGGCTAATCCCATTCCATGTGCCGCATTCTCCGACAATTTGGAAGCGCGCATAGAGTTCCTCCCTGAACCAATTGCCCTCGCGGACGGCGCGGATGGCGCAGGCGTGGGGGCCATCGACACGGGCGAACTGTGCCATCGACGTCGTGTCGGGCCAGATCGAAAAGGTGATCTGGTGGATCAGAGGCACCTCGCCGATGCCAATCTTGAAGAGGATATTCTGGTTCTTGCCGACCATCGCGCTGATATCGGGCACCTTGCGCCAGAACTTGAGGGCTGTGACGGGTCTAAGGGTTGCACGGGTCAGGGCCGCAATTGGGCCGCCGGTGACGGGTTCCTGTGCCTCGAACGGGGATTCGCCCGACCATTGGCCGCGCGCCGACACCGGCGTGAGAAACACCGTCCAGCATTCGCTGGCTTTTGAGAGGTATTTGCGAAAGATGGTTGCCTCGCGGGTTTGGCGGCGGGCGGTTTCCTCGTCCGGCCAGACTGCCAGAATGGAATAGACGCCTAGGTTTGGCACCGGTGTAAACCCCTCACCTGTGCCCGATCCGCAGAGTTTCCAGAACCCGATCCTGTCCACGCGCCGCATTTGAGGACGCGCCAATCCCATCATTGCAAAAGCCCAAACTCGGCTAAGTCCGGGTTTAAACTGATAGAAACTGAGCGAGACAGTTTGCATGACAGCGCTCCTTTTGGTTCGGGTGCCTTTTGATGGCATGCCGTCAACCCATAAGAAAGCGTTACAGGGAATGATTGTCAACTAAACTAGACACATGTAAGCTTTGGATATGTTGACACGCCCCGAATCTTTTCTCCCCGACCGCCTGGCGACAGATGACCGTCCTCATGCCGTGGTGATCGGGGCGGGTATCGGCGGTCTTGCCTCGGCCATGCGGCTGGGGACCAAGGGATATCGGGTGACCGTGCTGGACCGTCTGAACAGCCCCGGCGGGCGTGGCTCAAGCATTTGGCAGGACGGGTACCGGTTTGATCTGGGGCCGACCATTGTAACGGTGCCCTATGTATTTCGCGAACTGTGGCAGGCCTGTGGGCGGGATTTTGATGCCGATGTCACGCTGGCCCCGCTGGATCCCTATTACGAGATCCGCTGGCCGGATGGCAGCGCCTTCAAGGTGTTCAAGGGCGATGACGAGATGCGCGCCGAGGTGGCCCGCCTGTCCCCGGGGGACGTGGAGGGGTACGAGCGGTTCCTGCGCGACAGCGAGAAACGCTATCATTTTGGCTTTGAGGGGCTGGGGCGGCGGCCGATGAACAAGCTGTGGGAGCTGGTCAAGGCCTTGCCCGGTTTTGCGGCGCTGCGCGCGGATCGGTCGGTCTATGCCCATGCGGCTGCGCGGGTGCGCGATGAACGGTTGCGCATGGCGCTGTCGCTGCATCCCCTGTTTATCGGGGGCAATCCGACCAAGGTGACCTCGGTCTATATTCTAGTCAATCATCTGGAAAAGGCCTTTGGTGTCCATTATGCCATTGGTGGAGTCGATGCCATTGCCTGTGCGATGCGCGGTGTCATCGAGGATCAGGGCGGCATGGTGCGTCAGGATGCCGAAGTCGATGAAATCTGCGTGCAGGGCCAACAGGCCAACGGGGTGCGTCTAAAGAGTGGCGAGATGGTAACAGCTGATATCGTCGTCTCGAACGCGGATCCGGGCCACACCTATGATCACTTGCTTCGTAAGTACAAACGGCGCAGATGGACCCAGGCCCGCTTGAAACGGTCGCGCTGGTCTATGAGCCTGTTCGTCTGGTATTTCGGCACCCGGGGCACGCGCGAAAAATGGCAGGATGTCGGCCATCACACCATCCTGAACGGCCCCCGCTACAAGGGATTGCTGCGCGACATTTTTTCCAAGGGTACGCTGGCGGATGACATGAGCCTTTACGTGCATCGCCCGACGGTGACCGATCCCAGTGCCGCACCCGGAGGGGATGACGCTTTCTATGCGCTCAGCCCTGTGCCACATCTGGGGCACGACACGCAGGTGAACTGGGGCGAGATGGCCGAGACCTATCGCCGAAAGGTTCAGGACGTTCTGGAAGATCAGCTGTTACCGGGCTTGGGCGATCATGTGAGTGCGTCGATGATATTCACACCCGAAACGTTCCGCGACAGATATCTCAGCCCCTATGGCGCCGGCTTTTCGCTGGAGCCGCGCATCCTGCAAAGCGCGTGGTTCCGCCCCCATAACATCAGCGAAGAAGTCAATGGTCTCTATGTGGTCGGGGCAGGGACCCATCCGGGCGCAGGCCTGCCCAGCGTGGTGGCCAGTGCCGAAGTGCTGGCCAAGCTGGTCCCGGATGCACAGAAGGTGACGGTGCAATGATTGACCCTAAGGACATGGCGCATTGTGTCGAGGCGATCCGGCATGGATCACGATCATTCTATGCTGCATCAAAACTGTTGCCGCGCCAAATACGCGATCCGGCCCTGGCGCTTTACGCTTTTTGCCGACTGGCCGATGATGCCGTTGATCTGCAGCCGGCCAAGGCCGAGGCAGTGCTGCGCCTGCACGAGCGGCTTGATCTGGCTTATGCCGGACGGCCTCGCAATGCCCCGGCAGACCGCGCCTTTGCCGCGATCATCGAGGAGTTCCAGATGCCTAGCGCCTTGCCCGAAGCATTGCTGGAGGGGTTGGCTTGGGACGCAATGGAAAAGAGATACAGCACGATTTCGGATTTGCGGGCCTATTCCGCGCGTGTGGCCTCGACAGTCGGGGCGATGATGTGCGTGCTGATGCGGGTGCGCGATCGCGATGCGCTGGCCCGGGCCTGCGATCTGGGTGTCGCGATGCAACTGACCAACATCGCGCGCGATGTGGGCGAAGATGCCCGCGAGGGGCGGCTTTATATTCCGACAGACTGGATGCGCGAGGCCGGATTAGACCCCGAGGCCTTCCTGGCTGCACCGCGCATGTCTGATGCGGTTCAAAACTGTGTTGCGCGCCTATTGTGCGACGCGAAGGCTCTTTATCAACGCGCTGATGCCGGCATAAGTGCATTGCCAGCAAGCAGCAGGTCTGGAATATTTGCGGCACGTTACATTTATGCCGGGATCGGCGGGGAGCTTCAGCGGTTGAACTGTAATTCGATAGACTATCGGGCCAGAACCAACACGACCCAGAAACTGGGTTGGCTGGCCTTGTCAGTCGCGCGTGCGGCTGGGACGATGGCGATGCCACGCTCGCCCGTTATTCATGCGCGCGCCCTGCCGGAAACCAAATTCCTGGTGGATGCCGCTGCCGATCCGGCATTGGCCGAGCGCGGTTGGAGCGATACGTTGTATGGAACTCTTGCAGGGCTGAAAGCCAACGACATCGCCCAGGGCAAGGCCAGCGTGCATCGCCAGCATGGGATTGGAAAACCAATTTGAACTGGCTTTATTTCTCAATATTCCTCACTGCGTGTCTTGCGGCTGGCACGACGGGTGCGATGTTTTCTCCGGGGGCCTGGTATGACGAACTCAAGAAGCCGTCCTGGACGCCCCCTAATGTCCTGTTCCCGCTGGCCTGGACCACGCTTTACATCTTTATGGCAATTGCGGGCGCACGCGTGGCGGCCGCCCCGGACAACGGATTGGCGATGGCCCTATGGTCACTGCAGATCGCGCTGAATGCCTTGTGGACCCCGGTCTTCTTTGGCCTTCGCAAGATCAAGGCGGGCTTGCTGGTGCTGTGCTGCTTGTGGATTGCCGTCGCCGCTGCGATGGTGGCTTTGTGGCAGGTGGACTGGATTGCAGGGCTTTTGTTCGTGCCGTATCTGGCTTGGGTATCGGTGGCCGGGGCGCTGAATTTCTCGGTCATGCGCCTCAACAAGGGCCATGTCTGACCTTACTCGAAAGTCCAGTTTGCCCGGCGCGGCACGCGACAGGCCAGCATCGGCTTGATCAGGGGCGAACGGAACCGCCTGAGATCAAGGGCCTCATGCACACCAATGCTTTCTTGTCCATCAATCGACGTCTGGACCGATGCACGGCTGTAAAACGGCGCGTCCAGCATGCTTTGCACCTGCTTTGGGGCATAGCCATGATCTGCGCGGGTTTCACGCGCCAGCGCCCAGAGGGTCCGGGGCAGGCGCGCGCGCGGCGGTGGTGTGACCTCATTGGCCTGGCCATCCGCACTAAAATGTGCGCCCAGGGCCAATGTGCTGCCATCGCGCAGTTCAGCGTCATAAAAACAGGTGCTGCCGCCCGTGACCGGAAAGCGGCCCCAGGTCCAATAAGTGAAATCCTGTTCCAGCGCGCGGGTGCCAAAATTGGCATCGAAATAGCCATGACCCTGCCATTGCCAACCTGACGCCTCAAGATCGACGTCGATGACACATGTGGGGGCAAAGGGGCGCCAGATATGGCTGCCATCCGGTGTCAGCGGCATTTCGACCGAGGTGATGGCCGAAGGGGTCACCGTGATCGTCCCGCGCACCCGCGAGATCAGGGGAGGTGATCCGATTTCATCAACACGGATGACCAGTTTGCCATCCTGCCAGCTGAGGGATGAAGGGCCGACGGTAAACGTATCGGCGCTTTGCTGTAGGGCCGATCTGCCTCGATCAGTCATTGTGAAACGCCCACCCGGCCCGTAGGTGGCGACATTGATGCACACATTGTTGTGCGGGTCCTTCCGCCCCGACCAGGCATACCAGGGCGAAAAGACCGAGCCTATGAACCCGATGACGCTGATGGCCTGTCCGCCACCGTCGCGGATACCGTCGATATACCACCACGCATAGCCGTTGGGCGGGACGGTGAGGTCGAAATTCGGTCGCTCAAGATCGCCTCGGCCGCGTGCTGTGCGGAGAGCGTTGCCATGGGCACCCCGGCCCCCGGATGCGCCCCCCCGCCCGCCAGATAGAGCCCCGAAATCGGTGTGCGCGTCTGCGGACGTTGCAGCGCCGCCGTCAGCCCATGCGGGCTCTGCCCGTAAAGTGCACCGGCCGAGCCGGGAAACAGGGTCTCGAAATCGCTGGGCGTTGTCAGGCTTTCTGGGTCCGGCATCCGGTCGAACTGCAGGCCGAATGACGCCAGCGTCTGAAAGGTGCGGCTCTGACATTGTGATATATCCTCTGTATTCGGTTTGCCCGTCAGGGGCGGTGCGTTGACGATGGTTTCAAACCGCTCGATCTCGGGGGTGGGTGTTGATATCCCGCGATCCATCGCGCAGACATAGATGGTGGGGTCTGGGCTGATCTCGCCACGGGCCAACCCGTCAAATTCGGGCTTTGGATCGTCGCGAAAGAACACATTGTGATGGGCAAGCTCTGGCCCCGAGGCGCGGGCGGCAAAGGCCCAGACCTCGGCAGAGAGGCTGCGCGGTTTGCGCTTTGTCTGCGGGGCAACACCGCCGCAGCCCGGCCCAAGCGCCCCCAGAGCAAGCGCGCGGGGATCACCGTTATAGACGACCACCGGCGCGGTGATGCCTGTTCCATCTGCCAGGGTGACCCCGGTGACCGCGCCGCCATCAACCTCGATCCTGTCGACAGCCTTGCCGTAATGAAACTGGGCACCGCGTGCTTTGGCGAGATCGGCAAGGGACTGTGCCAGCTGGTGCATCCCACCTTCGATCGCCCAGACGCCTGCAGCCTCGGCCTGCCAGATGAGCGCCAGCAGGGCAGGGGCCTGGTAAGGTGATCCGCCCACATATGTGGCATAGCGCCCAAACAGCTGAATCAGCCGGGGGTCGTCGAAATGTTGGTGTAACAGTCTGTTGAGGCTGGAAAATGGGGCCAGCCGGGTCAGAAGATGGGGCCGGGCTGCAACATGGCGCGCGAGCTTGAGAAAGCTTGGGGCGGCGGCGTGCATCATCGGTGCCTCAAAGGCCTGAAACAAAAGACGCGCCTGTCCGCTGAAATCGCGGAACTGCCGGGCGGCGGTGCTGCCGGCAAACTCCTGAAGGGCGGCGATATTGGCCTCTTCGCTGTCAAACAGGTCCAGCTGGCTGCCATCGTGCCAGAAATGCCGGGCGATCATCCGCTGCCGGACCAATGTCACATGCGCAGACAGGGTTTCGCCAATATCCGCATAGAGTTGTTCAAAAACCGGGCGCATGGTCAAAACCGTCGGGCCGGCATCAACAGGCCCTGCGGCACTGGGAAGACAACGCATTTTGCCGCCGGGTGTGGCCTGCGCCTCGCAGACGGTGACATCCAGGCCGACATGGGCAAGGCGGGCTGCTGTGGCAAGCCCGGCAATTCCCGCGCCGATCACAAGCGCGCGGGTGTTGAGTCTGATCGATTTTCGGTCGGCAGGCATGCCTGATTGTTGACTCGTTGCCTCAATGTGTCCAGTATGATTTACACTATAGGTGTCAATTATTGCATGACGTTTTAGTCGGGAGGCTTAGATGCCGCTATCTGAACGCATTGAAATGGCCATGGGCCGCGCCATTTCGTCGGCGCAGGGAGGGCAGGCCCCAAAGCGTCTGTCCGAAGCTCTGAGTTATGCGACATTCCCTGGCGGGGCGCGCATTCGCCCCACGATCCTGTTGTCGGTGGCAGCGGCCTGTGGCGATGATCAGCCCGCATTGTCAGATGCGGCTGCAACTGCGCTTGAGTTGATGCATTGTGCCAGCCTTGTTCACGATGATCTGCCCTGCTTTGATGACGCTGATCTGCGGCGCGGAAAGCCGGCGGTGCATCGCGCCTTCTCCGAGCCCTTGGCCGTTCTGACCGGTGACAGCCTGATCATCCTGGCCTTCGAGACATTGGCGCGCAGTGCCGAAATTGACTGCGCTCGTGCCGCTCGGATGATGTTGTCGCTGACCCAGCGCTCGGGAATGCCCGATGGCATATGTGCCGGGCAGGGCTGGGAAAGCGAGTCCGAGATTGATCTGGGTGCGTATCACCGGTCGAAGACCGCCGCATTGTTCGTGGCGGCAACGGAAATGGGTGCCATCTCGGCCGGGCACGACCCTGAGCCCTGGTATGATCTGGGTGCGTTGATCGGCGAAGCATTTCAAGTCGCAGATGATCTGCGCGATGCGTTGATGGATGCAGACACGCTGGGCAAACCCGTCGGTCAGGATGATCTGCACGGTCGCCCCAACGCGGTGTCGGAATGGGGCGTCGAAGGGGCGGTTGAGCGCCTGTCTGATACACTTGCGGGGGCGATCGCTTCGATTCCGTCCTGCCCCGGAGAGGCGGCGCTGGCCAAGATGGTGCGCATGAAGGCGCAATCGATCATGCCCAAGATTCCCGCCGGCCACGGGCTCTGAGGCGGCGCGTTGCCAGAGGGGCCGACATCACGGGTTCGGATGTCACCATCCTTGTGGTTCATGCGCCTTGTCGCGCGGGCCGACTTTCAGAAACTCGCCAGCCTGATGCCGTTTGGTAAGTCGCTGGCGCGTCGCGACGGTGCTGAAATTTTCGATATATTGCAGGGCTTTGTAAAGTCTCAGACCTTGCTTGCCCTAATCGATCTGGACGTGCTGAGCCGTTTGTTGGATGCCCCGACATCGCCTGCACAGCTGGGCTTGGCCACGGGTGTTCCCGAGGATCAAATGGCCCGGCTTCTGTCGGCCGGGGCAGCAATGAAACTGCTCAAGCGCAGGCGTGATGGCAGGTATGCGCTGGCACGGCGCGGCGCGGCCATTCTTGGGGTGCCGGGGCTGACGCAGATGATCCTTCACAATCGCGCGCTTTATGACGACATGGCTGACCCGGTGGCGTTGCTGCGCGGGCAGACCGAAACGCATCTGGCGCAGTTCTGGCCTTACGTGTTCGGACAGGCCGGGGATATGCCCGAAGACATCGCCGGCCGCTATTCGAAACTGATGGCCCAGTCCCAGCTGCTGGTGGCACATGACACCTTGAAGATGGTCAAGCTAAAGGGGGTCACGCGGCTGCTGGATGTGGGTGGAGGGTCGGGCGCGTTCTTGACCGAGGTGTTGCGGCGGTATCCAAACCTGCAGGCTACGCTGCTTGATCTGCCCGAGGTTATTCCATCCGCCAAAGAGGCCTTCAAAGCCGCTGGTCTGGAGGGGCGGGTCGACTTGCATCCCGGCAGCTTTCGGGACGGCGCCTTGCCGCTGGGGGCCGATGCGATTTCTTTGATCCGGGTGCTTTACGATCATTCGGATGAGACGGTCACTGATCTGCTGTCCAAAGTGCACCAGGCCCTGCCTGCGGGTGGCCGGTTGATCGTATCCGAACCTATGTCCGGTGGGGCAAAGCCGGACCCGGCAGGTGATATCTATTTCAACTTCTACACCATGGCGATGGGCACGGGGCGTGTGCGCTCGGCAGCGGATATTGCCGGGCTGTGCCGGGATGCCGGGTTTGAAAACCTGCGCAGCCCCCGCCCATTGCGCCCTTATGTGACCAGTGTCGTCACCTGTGAGAAGCCAGCATAGGCTTTCCTTCAATGTGTAAAGATAACTTGACACATACTAATGTCCCGATAAACTTACATTAGGTAAAAGCCGCATCCGCTGAGTCTGATCTGCGGCGGAGGGATGGGAGACCCAAATGGAGGCGCGAGCCGTTAATCTGAGAGGTCCAAGAGATCTGCACCTGGATACGCTGCCGCTGAAAGAGCCGGGAGACAGCGATCTGGTTGTGGATATCGCCTATTCCGGAATTTCCACTGGCACCGAAAAACTGTTCTGGACCGGTGAGATGCCGCCCTTTCCCGGCATGGGATATCCATTGGTGCCGGGATACGAGGCCGCTGGCGAAGTTGTCGAGGCCGGAGCCGCAAGCGGGTTTCGCCCGGGCGATCATGTGTTCATTCCAGGTGCTGACTGCTTTGACGGTGTGTTCGGGTTGTTTGGGGGCGCGGCGTCGCGGTTGGTGACAGCTAATGATCGCGTGATTCGTATTGATCCGGCGCTTGGGGCGCAGGGCGCGTTGCTGGCGCTGGCAGCTACAGCCCGCCATGCCATTGCCGGTCTGGACAAGGCCGTGCCGGATCTGATCGTGGGCCATGGCGTTTTGGGGCGGCTTTTGGCGCGCCTGACCGTGGCCGCCGGAGCGCCCGCACCAACTGTCTGGGAGATCGAGCCCGACCGCCGCAGTGGTGCCGAAGGCTATCTGGTGATCGACCCCGAGGGTGATCCGCGCCGGGACTACACGGCAATCTATGATGCTTCGGGCAATGCCGAGATACTGAACACATTGATTGGGCGGCTGACCCGGGGCGGTGAAATCGTACTGGCCGGGTTTTATGCCGAACCGCTGAGTTTTGCCTTTCCGCCTGCCTTCATGAAAGAGGCGCGGTTTCGCGTGGCCGCCGAATGGGCGCGCCCCGATCTGAATGCCGTTCGGGATCTGGTGGAAGGCGGCGCGCTGTCTCTGGGCGGCCTGATCACCCACGAGGCAAATTGCAGCGATGTGCCAGGCGCCTATCGCACGGCCTTCGAGGATCCAGCTTGCCTGAAAATGATACTCAACTGGAAGGACGCAGCGTGAAAGACGATGTGCCAAATCTGAAAGATTTCGACCAGCGCCTCCGGGATGAGGCGGGCCAGGACTTGGCGGATATCGCCACCGACGAGCCGACAAGCAAAACCCAGATCATTGCCATCTATGGCAAGGGCGGAATCGGCAAATCCTTCACCCTGGCCAATCTCAGCCATATGATGGCCGAACAGGGCAAACGTGTGCTTTTGATCGGATGTGATCCAAAATCCGACACCACCAGCCTGTTGTTTGGCGGTAAGGCCTGCCCGACGATTATCGAAACCTCCACCAAGAAAAACCTTGCCGGTGAGCAGGTGCAGATTGGGGATGTGTGTTTCAAGCGGGGCGGCGTGTTCGCGATGGAGCTTGGGGGCCCCGAAGTGGGACGCGGCTGTGGCGGGCGCGGGATCATCCACGGATTCGAACTGCTGGAGAAGCTGGGCTTTCACGATTGGGATTTTGACTACGTGCTGCTCGACTTTCTGGGCGATGTGGTCTGTGGCGGATTCGGCCTGCCGATTGCGCGGGACATGGCGCAGAAGGTCATTCTGGTGGCCTCGAACGATCTGCAATCCCTCTACGTGGCCAACAATGTTTGTTCCGCGGTCGAGTATTTCCGCAAGCTGGGCGGTAATGTCGGTGTCGCCGGGTTGGTGATCAACAAGGATGACCATTCGGGCGAGGCCCAGGCCTTTGCCAAGGCGGTGGACATTCCGGTGCTGGCGTCAATCCCGCAGGATGACGATCTGCGCAAGAAATCCGCGAATTATCAGATTGTTGGTACTGATGCCAGCCAGTGGGGCAATCTGTTTGCAGGGCTGGCCGAAGAAGTGTCTGAGGCCCCGCCTGTGCGCCCCAGCCCACTGGATCAGGATGGGCTGCTGGAGTTGTTTGACGGCTCGGAAACCGGGGCGGGTGTCACGCTGGAACCTGCCACTGATGCCGATATGCGCGGCAAGAATGCCAAGCCCGTGGAATCGCTGGAGGTGATCTATGACGACGCCTGACAGCCAGACCCTGAACGATGTGCAAACCATGCTGAAAGCCGCGCGCCCGGATCAGATTGAACGTCTTCTACGCGACATTCTGACGGCGACGCCAAGTGATAACACCAAATACACCAGAGCCACATGACCGACGAAGTCACATATGACACCGCCGCAGAGGTTGACGTGATCAAGGGCAAGCCGAGCGCGCTGGCAGACACCGGTGGCGCGGTTGACGGATTGGGCTGTCATTCCGGGTCCGAGATGGAAAAGGCGGCCCGTGCCGCCGGACAATCGGACATTCTGGATCAATACGCCGCAGATTATCCCCAGGGCCCGCATGACAAACCGCAAAGCATGTGCCCGGCCTTTGGCAGTCTGCGTGTCGGATTGCGCATGAAACGTGTGGCGACCGTTCTCAGCGGCTCGGCCTGCTGTGTTTATGGCCTGACCTTTGTCAGTCACTTTTACGGTGCGCGCCGGTCGGTTGGCTATGTGCCGTTCAATTCTGAATCCCTTGTCACCGGCAAACTGTTTGAAGATATCCGCGACGCGGTTCACGAACTGGCCGATCCGGACCGGTTTGATGCGGTTGTCGTCACCAACCTCTGCGTGCCGACTGCCAGCGGCGTGCCGCTGCGGCTGTTGCCGGATGAGATCAACGGTGTGCGGATCGTCGGCATTGATGTGCCCGGCTTTGGCATCCCCACCCATGCCGAGGCCAAGGATGTTCTGGCCGGGGCGATGCTGAAATACGCCCGCGACGAAGTGAAAGCAGGCCCGGTGGCCGCGCCCGAAGGCGGTAAATCGGATCGTCCCACCGTCAGCCTGCTGGGCGAGATGTTCCCGGCCGATCCGATGATGATCGGTGCGATGCTGGCCCCGTTGGGATTGGCCGCAGGGCCAGTTGTACCCTGCCGCGAATGGCGCGAGCTTTATGCCGCGTTGGATTGCGGGGCCGTTGCCGCGATCCATCCGTTCTATACCGCGGCCATCCGCGAGTTTGAGGCCGCAGGCCGCCCGATTGTGGGCAGCGCCCCGGTGGGCCATGACGGCACCGCCGACTGGCTGAAGAATATCGGCGACGCGTTCGGCTGTTCGGCAGACCAGATCGCAGCGGCACAAAACGCCTTTCTGCCCGCGATCAAGGGCGCATTGGCCGCGACACCGGTCAAGGGCACGATCACCCTGTCCGGCTACGAAGGCAGTGAATTGCTGGTGGCCCGTCTGTTGATCGAAAGCGGCGCAGATGTGCCCTATGTGGGCACGGCTTGCCCCAAAACACCTTGGTCACAGGCAGATGCGGACTGGCTGCGCGCCAAAGGGGTGACCGTCAAATTCCGCGCCTCGCTGGAAGAGGATTGCGCCGCCATGGAAGGCATCAACCCCGACCTGGCGATCGGCACGACCCCGGTTGTGCAAAAGGCAAAAGAGCTGGGCATCCCGGCGCTCTACTTTACCAACCTGATTTCGGCACGGCCCCTGATGGGTCCGGCCGGTGCGGGCAGCCTGGCAGAGGTGGCCAATGCCGCGATCGCCAACAAGGACCGTATGGACCATATGAAGGCTTTCTTTGAGGGTGTGGGCAAGGGTGACACGGCGGGTATCTGGGAAGGGGCCCCGAATGTCCGGGAAGATTTCCGCGCTCTGAATCTCAAGAAGCTTGAGAAGAAGGCCCGCGCCGCCAAAGCTCAGGAGATGATCTGATGTTGATTCAGGATCATGACAGGGCAGGCGGCTATTGGGGGGCCGTTTATGCGTTTTGCGCGGTCAAGGGCCTGCAGGTTGTGATCGATGGCCCGGTGGGCTGTGAAAACCTGCCGGTCACCAGCGTTCTGCACTACACCGATGCGCTGCCACCGCATGAATTGCCGATTGTCGTGACCGGCCTGGGTGAAGAGGAACTGGGCCGCGAAGGCACCGAGGGCGCGATGAAGCGCGCCTGGGGCACGCTGGACCCGGCTTTGCCTGCTGTGGTGGTCACAGGATCCATCGCCGAGATGATCGGTGGCGGTGTTACTCCGCAAGGCACCAACATCCAGCGGTTCCTGCCGCGCACGATTGACGAAGATCAGTGGGAAGCCGCGGACCGGGCAATGACTTGGCTGTTTACCGAGTTTGGCATGACCAAGGGCCGTATGCCCCGCGAGAAGAAGCGTGAAGAAGGTGCCGCCCCCCGTGTCAATATTCTGGGTCCGATGTATGGCACGTTTAACATGCCAAGCGATCTGCATGAAATCCGACGTCTGGTGGAAGGCATCGGCGCCGAGGTCAACATGGTCCTGCCGCTGGGTGCACATTTGGCGGATATGCGCAATCTGGTGAATGCGGATGTGAATATCTGCATGTACCGCGAATTCGGCCGCGGCCTGAGCGAAGTATTGGGCAAGCCTTATCTGCAAGCGCCGATTGGCATCGAAAGCACCACGTTGTTCCTGCGCAAGCTGGGGGAGATGCTGGACCTGGACCCCGAGCGGTTCATCGCCCGCGAGAAGCATTCGACCATCAAGCCGGTCTGGGATCTGTGGCGCAGCGTGACACAGGATTTCTTTGCCACGGCCAGCTTTGGCATCGTTGCGAACGAAACCTATGCCCGAGGTATCCGCAATTTTCTTGAGAACGACATGGGATTGCCCTGTGCCTTTGCGGTGGCGCGTTGTGCGGGCACCAAGACCAACAACGAAGAGGTGCGTGCGCTGATTGCCCAGCACAGGCCGCTGGTCCTCATGGGGTCCATCAACGAGAAAATCTATCTTGCCGAGCTGGAAGCGGGACATGGTCCCAAACCGGCCTTCATCCCTGCCAGCTTTCCGGGGGCTGCCATCCGCCGGGCCACAGGCACGCCGATGATGGGATATGCCGGGGCCACCTATCTGGTGCAGGAGATTTGCAACGGCCTGTTTGATGCGCTGTTTCATATTCTGCCGCTGGCCTCCGAAATGGACGCTGTTCAGGCCACACCCACCCCGCTTCGGCGCGATTTTCCCTGGGACGCCGATGCTCAGAAAGAACTGGACCGGATCGTTTCGACCCATCCGATCCTGACCCGCATTTCCGCGGCCAAAACCCTGCGTGACGCCGCCGAGGAATCGGCCCTGCGTCAGGGCGCTGAACGCGTCGTACTTGAATATGTTCGGGCGCTTTCGCCTGAAAGCACCGAAATCCAAAAGGAGGAAACACCTCATGACTGACATGACATCAAACACGCCGCGTCGCCCTTGCAAGGGCCGCCGCACCATCGAGTTTTGGGTCTATTTCACGATCATTTTCCTGTTTGCCTTGCCTTCGACCCACTTTCGCTACGTCCGCGATGTGTGGCGTCAAAGTTCTCTGAATGTGCCCGGGCCCATGGCGCGCGCCTGGTCCGAAGCCGACAGGCTGACGCCAATCATATTCTCGGTCTGAGCCAATTGGCGAAGAACCCGAGATCTGTCTGCACGCCCTGACGGGCGGACAGAAACCTGACGGGCATCATCGCCCTGATGGACCCGGCCGCGGGGTACGCGGCGTCAGCGTAACGTTCCGGAGGAAAGTTTATGGCTGATAATCACGACCTGTCCTTCACAGGTCTCACGGACGAGCAAGCTCAGGAGCTGCATTCGGTGTATATGAGCGGGCTTTACCTGTTCGCACTGATCGCATTGGTTGCACATATCGCAACCTACATCTGGGCGCCTTGGTTCTAAGGAGGGATCGTAAATGTCAAAGTTCTACAAGATCTGGCTCATTTTCGATCCGCGCCGCGTATTCGTTGCGCAGGGTGCTTTTCTCTTTCTGTTGGCCGCGATGATCCACCTGGTGGTTCTGTCGAATGGCGTCAATTGGTTCGAGAATGCAGCCGCGTCGCGTGCTGCTGCAGCCGAAGAGTGATCCAAGGAGCATGTGCTCTTGACGACAAAGTTGCGGGCGGCGCCTGTCGCCCGCGACAAACCAAAATTCAAAAGATGACGGCCGAAGACGACGGGACTGGCCGCCGAAATGCGGAGACATCACATGGCGTTACTCAGCTTTGAAAGAAAGTATCGCATTCGTGGAGGGACCTTGATAGGCGGCGACCTGTTCGATTTCTGGGTCGGGCCGTTTTACGTCGGGTTCTTTGGCGTGACGACGTTATTCTTTGCCGCCTTGGGCACCATCCTGATCTTTTGGGGGGCGGCGCATCAGGGAACATGGAACCCCTGGCTGATCAATATCGCACCGCCCGACCTGAGTTATGGTCTGGGAGTTGCGCCCCTGATGGAGGGCGGGTTGTGGCAGATCATCACGATCTGCGCGATCGGTGCGTTCTGCAGCTGGGCCCTGAGAGAGGTCGAGATTTGCCGCAAACTGGGCATGGGGTTTCACGTGCCCTTTGCGTTCAGTGTCGCGATCTTTGCCTATGTCACATTGGTTGTGTTCCGCCCGGTTCTGATGGGCGCTTGGGGGCATGGCTTCCCCTACGGGATCTTCAGCCACCTCGACTGGGTCAGCAACACCGGCTACGCCTATCTGCATTTCCATTACAACCCGGCGCATATGCTGGCTGTAACCTGCTTTTTCGCCACATGTTTCGCGCTTGCGTTGCATGGCGGGCTGATCCTGTCGGCGGCGAACCCCGAAAAAGACGAAGAGATGCGCACACCGGATCACGAAGACACGTTCTTCCGCGATTTCATCGGCTACTCGGTCGGTACGTTGGGCATTCACCGTGTCGGCCTTTTGCTGGCGCTGAATGCCGGGTTCTGGTCGGCCATCTGCATCATCATCAGCGGCCCGGTCTGGACCAAGGGCTGGCCTGAGTGGTGGAACTGGTGGCTTGAGTTGCCAATCTGGCCCGGTCAGGGAGGGATGTGATCATGTTCGAGTATCAGAATATCTTTACCCAGGTTCAGGTGCAGGGCCCTCCGGAATGGGGTCTGGACAACGAAAACAACATGGCCGAAGAACGCGCGGTGAAGCCGTTCTTCAGTACGCTGGCTGGCTGGATGGGCAACGCGCAGATTGGCCCGATCTATCTGGGCTGGACCGGGCTTGTCTCGGCGGCAACCATGATCCTTTGCCTGAACATCATCGGGCTGAACATGCTGGCGCAGGTCGATTGGTCGATCCCTGAATTCCTGCGTCAGGGCTTTTGGCTGGCGCTTGAACCGCCCAGCCCGGAATACGGGTTGAGAATGCCGCCCCTGCAGGATGGCGGATGGTATATTATCGCCTCGTTCTTGTTGCTGGTGTCGGTGATGACATGGTGGTTGCGCACCTATCTGCTGGCGCAACAGCATAAGATGGGCAAGCATATCTTCTGGGCCTTTGGCTCGGCGATCTGGTTGTTCCTGGTGCTGGGCCTGTTCCGCCCGATCCTGATGGGATCATGGTCCGAGGCGGTGCCTTATGGCATCTTCCCGCACCTGGATTGGACAACCGCGTTTTCGATCCGCTACGGCAACCTCTACTATAACCCGTTCCACTGTCTTTCGATCGTGTTCCTTTATGGCTCGGCCCTACTGTTTGCGATGCATGGCGCGACCATTCTGGCGGTCACCCGGTTTGGCGGTGATCGCGAGCTGGAACAGATCGTAGATCGTGGCACCGCCAGTGAACGCGCGGCCCTGTTCTGGCGCTGGACCATGGGGTTCAACGCTACGATGGAAGGCATTCACCGCTGGGCCTGGTGGTTTGCGGTGCTGACCCCGATCACCGGTGGTATCGGCATCCTGCTGACCGGTACGGTTGTCGATAACTGGTTCATCTGGGCGCAGGAACATCACTTTGCACCCATGTATGACGGCTCTTACGGCTACGAGAGCTATGGGTCTTACGAAGCCTTTATCGGACGGGAGGACTGAACATGTTTGGGAAGTGGTTACCTAAATGGTACGAAACTTGGAAAAAGGATAACCCAACCAATGTCGCCGGTCCTGCAACTGTCGTCGTCATAGTAGGTGGCGCTGTATATGCCACGGTTGCGGCGCTGGCGATCCTCTGGGGGCCTTACGCGACTGAGAGCATGCAGACGGGCCCTCGCGGGACTGGCATGGTCGTTCCGGAGTTCGATGCAGACAGGCTGGTACCTGATCCTTCGATCGCGTCCTTTCTCGAAACGACATCGGCGGCTATACCACCGGTGGGTGGCGAGGAGACGGCCGGGGACGCACGTGAGAACGTGCCACCCGGGCTGGAGGATCTAACGGTCGAGAACTATGATCGCCTGCTGACCGCCATGCGCGAATGGACCGGGATTCCGAACCTGTTCGACGATCTGGACTCGTACCAGACTGGCGTCGGCTATGTGATGATCGCCATGACCCAGAACATCAACGAAAACTGGGATGGTCACGTCAATGCCAATAAAGAGGTCGGTGTGACCTGCTACACCTGCCACCGGGGTCAACCCGTTCCCAGCGATATCTGGTTCAAGATATCGCCGGTGAACATGCGCGCGCAGGGCTGGTCGGCCAATCAAAACAGGGCCACCCTCAACAGCAGTTTTACCTCGCTGCCGTCGGATGCGCTGGAAACCTATCTGCTGGAGTATGAGGTGATCGGGGTACATGATCTGGAAAGCCGTGTTGCCGGCATTCCGGGGCAGGATGGCTATCCTGGTATTCAACATGCCGAGCGCACCTATGCCTTCATGAACTATATCGCGAACTCGCTTGGGGTGAACTGTGTCTTCTGCCACAACTCGCGCGCCTTCTATGAGGGCTCCGAGGTGACGCCGCAATGGAGCACCGAAAGCCTTGGTATCGCGATGGTGCAGGAGATGAACGAAGAGTACCTGATCCCGCTTGCGGATCAGTATCCGCCCGAGCGGCTTGGCCCGGTGCACATGGATGCGCCAAAAGCAGCCTGCAAAACCTGCCACAAGGGCTATCAGCAACCGCTGCAAGGCACCAATGTCATCGGCGACTGGCCTGAACTGGCCACCACCGGTGAGCCCGATTACAGCAATTGAATAGGTCAGGGGCCGGGCGTTATGTCTGGCCCCGACCATCAAAAGGACCATATCGCGCGTTCGCGCCTCAAGCCCTGGTTTCGTGGGCGACGCGTCCACCACCAACCCAAAGGAAGGTGAGATGATGCACACCGAACACCCAAAAACACCGCTGCTGGATCGTGTGGCCGGACCGGCCGATCTGAAACAGCTCAGCGACCGAGATCTGTCCCTGCTGGCTGATGAGTTGCGGGCCGAGGTGATCTCGGCTGTATCAGAAACCGGAGGGCATTTGGGGTCGGGGCTTGGTGTCGTCGAGTTGAGCGTGGCCATTCACGCGGTGTTCAACACGCCAATGGACAAGCTGATCTGGGATGTGGGGCATCAATGCTATCCGCACAAGATCCTGACAGGTCGGCGGGACCGCATCCGCACCCTGCGTCAAAAGGGTGGTTTAAGCGGCTTTACCAAACGCCGTGAATCCAAGTTTGACCCGTTTGGCGCGGCGCATAGTTCCACCTCGATCTCGGCAGCCCTTGGCTTTGCGGTCGGGCGCGATATGGGGCAACCGACCGGAGATGCGATTGCGGTGATCGGCGATGGTTCGATCAGCGCGGGGATGGCCTATGAAGCCCTGAACAATGCTGGTGCCGAGGGGCGCCGGCTGTTTGTGATCCTGAATGATAACGAGATGAGCATCGCCCCGCCGGTGGGCGCGATGTCCAGCTATCTGTCTGGCCTTTATGCCAGCGAGCCGCTGGCCAAGATGACATCCCTGGCCGAGGGGTTCGAGGCCGCGTTGCCCGCGCCCATTCGCGAAGGTGCCAAGCGGGCCCGGCAATTGGCAAGCGGTTTGACCGGCTCGGGGACCGTGTTTGAAGAGCTGGGGTTTGATTATATCGGCCCGATTGACGGCCATGATATGACCCAGCTGTTGACCGTCCTGCGCGCCGCGCGGGTGCGTTCGACAGGCCCGGTTCTGATCCATTGCTGCACGGTCAAGGGTAAGGGGTATGACCCGGCTGAAACCAGTGCTGACAAGTATCATGGTGTCTCGAAATTCGACGTCCAGACCGGCGCGATGGCCGCCAAAAAGGGCGGCGGCGCGCCGTCCTATACCTCGGTTTACGGCAATGCCCTGACCGCAGAGGCTGCGCGCGACCCCGATATCGTGGCGGTCACAGCGGCAATGCCATCCGGTACGGGCGTCAACATCATGGCCGAGCGGTTCCCGGCGCGGGTGTTTGACGTCGGCATCGCCGAACAACACGCCGTCACCTTTAGCGCAGGGATGGCTGCCAGCGGGCTGAAACCGTTCTGCACCATCTACTCCACCTTCCTGCAGCGCGGGTATGATCAGGTGGTACATGACGTTGCCCTGCAAGGGTTGCCCGTGCGTTTTGCGATTGATCGGGCCGGGCTGGTCGGGGCCGACGGAGCCACACATGCTGGCGCCTTCGACATCGGCTATCTTGGCAATCTGCCGGGGTTCACTGTCATGGCCGCCTCCGACGAAGCCGAGCTGGTGCATATGGTGGCAACCGCTGCTGCGCATGATGAGGGGCCGATTTCGTTCCGTTATCCGCGCGGCGCGGGTACGGGCGTTGAGCTGCCCGACCGGGGCGAGGTTCTGGAGATCGGCAAGGGCCGGGTTGTGCAGGAGGGCGAGGATGTTGCGATCCTGTCGTTCGGGGCGCATCTGTCAGAGTGTCGTGCCGCCGCCGATCTGCTGGCTCTGGACGGGCTGAGCGTAACTTTGGCCGATGCCAGATTTGCCCGGCCACTGGATACCGACCTTGTGCTAAAACTGGCACGCAAGCACCGGGCCCTGATCACGGTCGAGCAAGGCGCCCAAGGGGGCTTTGGCGCGATTGTCATGCATTCATTGGCGCGCAACGGGGCGTTCGACAATGGGTTGGCCATACGCAATGTCTGTTTGCCGGACCGTTTCATTGATCAGGCAAGCCCGGCCGAGATGTATGCCGACGCCGGTATGACGGCGGGTGACGTTGCCGACACAGCGCGCGCCGCGCTGGGGCAAACCGCACGTGTCGTGCCGCTGACGCGCGCCCTCTGAAACACTCTCAATTAGAAGGCCGCGCAGGATATCTCCGGCGCGGCCTCTTTTTTGTTGCTGCAACGCCAGGGCAGCGTTGCTAAGTCCGTGCTTTCTCAGTCCATCAGGCAACCGCATGCGCGATGGCGCATTGCTTCCACAATACATTCAGCGCCTCGACCAGCCGGTCGATATCCGCATCAGAATGCAGCGGCCCAGGGGTGAACCGCAACCGTTCCGTCCCCTTTGGCACGGTCGGATAGTTGATCGGTTGCACGTAGATGCCATAGTCGCGCATCAGGATATCGGCCAGCATCCGGCATTTGACCGGGTCCTTGATCAGCACAGGGATGATGTGACTGGGATTGTCCATATATGGGATGCCGCACGCGTCGAGTTTCGATCTGAGGCGCGCAACCTGTTGGCGCTGGCGCTTACGTTCGACCTGCGATGTCTTGAGATGGGCAATCGAGGTCTTCGCTGCCGCCGCAACGGCCGGGGGCAGGGCGGTGGTAAAGATGAAGCCAGACGCGAACGAGCGGATGAAATCACACAGCGCGACCGATCCGGCGATATACCCGCCCATACAGCCATAGGCCTTGCCCAGCGTGCCTTCAATCAGGGTGATCCGGTCGGCCAGCCCTTCACGTTCGCTGATGCCACCGCCGCGCGGGCCATAAAGGCCGACGGCGTGGACCTCGTCGAGATAGGTCATCGCGCCATGTTTTTCCGCCACCTCAACAATTTCCGCCATCGGACAGATGTCGCCATCCATTGAATACACCGATTCAAAGGCGACGATCTTGGGGGCGTTGGCGGGCAAATCGGCCAGTTTGCGATCCAGATCTTCGGGATCATTGTGCTTCCAGATCACCTTGCGTGCGCGGGAGTGGCGGATGCCTTCGATCATCGACGCGTGGTTCAGTGAATCCGACAGGATCACCGCATCCGGCAGCCGGCTGCCAAGGGTGGAAAGCGCCGCCCAGTTCGACACATAGCCAGAGGTGAACAGCAACGCGTCCTGTTTGCCGTGCAGATCGGCCAGTTCAGCTTCAAGCGCGACATGGTGATGATTTGTCCCCGAGATATTGCGGGTGCCGCCAGCGCCGGTCCCGCAACTGTCGATCACATCCTTCATCGTTTGCCGGACGATCTCATGTTGACCCATGCCCAGATAATCGTTCGAGCACCAGACCGTGACTTCGTCCGGGGCATTGTCATCATGGCTCTTGGCCCTTGGAAACGCGCCGCATTGCCGCTCAAGTTCGGCGAATACCCGGTAGTTTCCTTCATCTTTCAGCGCACCTAGCTGTGCATTGAACATCCCATCAAAATCCATGATGTCCCTCCGCTTGGGTTGTCTTTGTTGTCTTTGGTTTGGGCGCGGGCAGCATCCAGCGCCAGAGTTTGGCATCAGGCAAAGGCAGAACCATGAACCAGTGTTCAAGCAAGGCCAATGCCGTGATGGCGGTGAGCAGGGCAAAGCCGGTTGTGGCCCCTGCAGTATCGACGGCATAGAGCCGTTCCAGCCAGCACGCCAAGGCAAGAGTCAGCGCGCTGATCGAGATAGGGAACATCCAGTTGAGTCGTTGGATGCGAAAATGGCTCGCCAGATGGCGCAGGGCCACCGGCAGAAATTCGGTATTGATCCGTGGCACGCCGAAATAGAGGTTCAGCTTGGCAGAGATGCGCGCGAAAAACAGCACGGTGAATGTCCACAAACCGAATGTATTCTCTGCCCCGTGCCCATAGAGCCACATCGCCATCAGCACGCCGACAAGCAGCATCTCGTGATAGGCGATTGTGCCCCAGGCGCGGATGAAGCGTTCAAACTCGGGGGTGTCATCCGGCAGGTCACGCAGGTTCGGCCCGGTGATCACACCGGTCAGAAACGCCGTCTCGATCCAGCCCCAGATCGCCAGAGCGGCCAGAAAGCCCCAATAGGCGGCACTGCTGCTGGTATCGTCCAGTGTTTCCATAAACCCCCAGATGCCCAAACCCAGAACGGGCAGGGTGAGGCCGGCCAGGGCAAGTCGCGCTGCCCGGCCTGATTGATCCGCCTTGCGGACAGCCCACAGGATCGCCCCGGTGGAAAACCACCAGATAAAGAGCGCGAAAAGTGCGGCGATCCAGGGGTTTGTCATCAGTAGACGGGCTCCAATCGTGTCGAGGCCGGGACCTCGTGGTTTTTGACCGGGATGAAGTAGAGGCTGGCAAAGGCCTTGGCCGCCCGCGCGCTGGCGCTTATCCGTTTGAGAAAGGCAATCGGTCCGCTTTGCTGTTTCGCTGCCGCCAGATCGGCATTGGCCTTTTGCATCTTCTCAAGGTTCACCTGCCATTTCGGATGGTCGATATCCACGGTGATCGGGAAAATCTGCTTGGTCATCTCGGACGTCTTGGTGAAGACCTCATGGGCGTACCAATCCGGATCGACGCCAAGGGCGGCGTGGAAAGCTGGGCGCTGGTGATCGCGGACATACATCGTGGAATAGACCGCCGTGAGGAAGAACTTGATCCACCAGATGTTACGCCCTTGCGTCAGCTTGGGGTCCGTCTTCATCAGCAGGGCGAAGGCCTCGCCATGGCTGAACTCATCATTGCACCACTCTTCGAACCATTTGAAGATCGGGTGGAAGCGGTGTTCCGGGTTGGCCTCAAGGTGGCGGAAAATCGTTATATAGCGGGCATAGCCGATCTTTTCCGACAGATAGGTCGCGTAGTAGATGAACTTGGGCCGGAAATAGGTGTATTTCTTCTTCTGCGTCAGGAAGCCAAGGTTCACCCGCAGGCCAGCTTCGCGCAGGGCGTCGTTGATGAACCCCGCATGACGGGCCTCATCGCGGGCCATCAGCTGGAACAGTTGGGTGATGTCCTTGTTGTTGCCGCGCCGTTTCATTTCCTTGTAAAGGACACAGCCCGAAAACTCGGCAGTGCAAGAAGAAATCAGGAAGTCGATGAATTCCTTCTTCAGTTCCGGCTCCATATTTTCCCAATCGACATGGTCCCAATCTTCATTTTTCTTGAAGTGGCCCTTGTTGGGATCGCTGACCATCCGGTCGATCAGCTTGTCCCATTCGGGACGCACGGACGAGACGTCAATCGCATCCAGCTCATCGAAATCGGTGGTGTAAAAGCGCGGCGTCAGCAGGGTGTTGGCCATGGCCGTTTCTGTGGCCATTTCATCGGTGTATTGCTTGTCCTGCGCTTCGGCGATGGCCAGACCTTCTTCGACGGTCGTGGCATCGGCGGTGTGTTTTCCGGTATGGGCGTTCATAGCGTCACCTCCTCGGAAAACGAGAATTCGCACAGTTCCATCACCTCAAAGTCACCGGTCAGCCGGGTCCAGAGCCGCTCAAGGGCCGAGGCGCGAAAGATGGTCGCCTGGCGGTCTTCGCTGACGATCTCACCAAACGGGGCCATGATCTCGGGGCCGTGTACTTTGATCTCGTCGCCCGGATAAACGACCGCCCCGTTGTTGAACCGGACATGTGCGTGCAGACTTTCAAACTTGTGACTGATTTCCACTGTACAAGGTGCGTGTTCAATTTCCTTAGTTAGCCATCCCATTTTTGGCCTCCTCTCTCATTGTGCCATCAGCTGCGCAAAAGCCTTGGCGTTATCAGCACCGAATCCCATTAAATCGGCGCTCCAGCCTGTGCTGGGGTCGTGAATTGAAATGCGTCCCGTGTCCTTCCAGATAATCTGAACCGGGCCTTCTAGCGGCATGCGGTTTTTCAGGCGCTCGCGTTCGATGACGCGCCCCACACCCGATATGAACCCGCCCTGTTCGGGGGTGAGATCGGCGATCAGGGCACCGTCGGGATCCCGCACCATGGCGGCACCGCTGGTGTCGACAGTCAGTTGGATCATTCGCGTGGCCACCACCGCGCCCTCAGGTGGGGTAGCAATCAGCGGTGTGTCGGTGATCCGGGCCAGCGTGACGATCACCAGGCAGACCATCACCATCCCGAACATGGCCTGCACCATCCGGCGCGGAATCAGCTCTTTATCGTCAAGCTTGGTGGGCTGGTGGGTGTCGATCTGTACCATGGTTTCCTCTTATTCGGCTGCAACGGCGGTGGCTGGGATATGACGACGCGTCACCACCGGCGTGGAGACCCGTGCCTCGGCGGCCTCTGACAGCAGGCGCGCCACTTTTTCGGCCTCGGGGATACAGCGCAACGCGGGCTGCGTGCGGCGCATGACCCAGGGGCGCACATGCGGCCAGCACACCAGATAGGACAGCCGCGTCGATCCCATCAGATCAAGCGCGATGATCCCGGTGCCATCGCGGCTGAGTTTCAGGCTGGCATTGGCAATCTGCGTAAACGGCAGGTTCAACGTGACCGTCAGCGCTGCGCCAATCCGCATGGCGACCCGGCGGTTGGTGATCGTGTAAACCGCTGTGCGGGCCTGGGCATAGCCGACGACCAACAGCAGTGCACAGACGATTGCGCCCATCACCAGAAACGGCGAAGAGGCCGCAAAGGCGCTGACAACACCGGCTTGATCCACAAGAGAGAGAAACCGCCAGAGGGTCAGCAGCACAAAGTAACCCGCCACCCAGTAGAGGTTCAGCGACTCACGGGTCAGGGCCCACCAGTTCGGGCGCCCCTGCCAGAGAATATGCTCACCCTCCGGGGGCAGTTCCGGCAGCCCTTCGATTGGTTCTACAGCAAAATCATCATGGCTCATGGCGCGTCCCCCTGATCAGCCCAGCACCGGTTCTTGCCGGCTTTCACTCGCGTAGAGCGTCCCACCTGCGTAGTAGCCACAGATCTTGTCTTCCTCGAGCAATGTCACCTGCTTGGGTGATGCGTGTTTCGGAACGCCCGCGAAGTGTTCGCCAAAGATCGAGCGGACCTTGACGTGATCAGACCAGATCCGCGCCATGGTCAGCGGCACAAGGCGTTTGCCCTTGCCAAACTCGCCATTCAGTTCGAACTCCAGATAGCGGACCAATTGTTCGGGCTCATCAATCCACATATCGGTGACTGTGCCCACGATGGCACCGTCCCCTGCCTTGATCGGCAACCCACGGGGGTCGCGGCCTGCGGCGACGTTGAAGTGGTTGTTGCTGGCCATCGGGATGATCTTGGGGTGGCCCGTGCCATCAAGCTCGGGGATATCGCGGCGCGGTGCCCACGAGGCCGGGCCAACACCATCTGCCATCGGATCGCCTGTCGGCTCGAACGGGAAGCCATTGCCAGCGGCGGTTTTTTCCAGCGGCAGGTCTGCCCGTTCCGGGGTCTGACCCGAGGGAACCGTGACCTCGCCACGGCCATGCGGCAGTTTGAAGGTCTTGTCGTCAGGCACTGGGAAAAGCCCCTGATTGGCCGAGACGTTGCCGTCGTCATCCTCAAGCGGATAGCCCTCGCGCATATTTTCCCGCTGAATGTAGTAGATCAGCAGCGCGAAGAAGATCCAGAACAGCCACAGGGTCACGCTGACCAAATCGAAGTTTCCAAAAAAAGGCTCTGTCATATCAGTTTCCTTTTGCTTGTCAGTGTTTCATGTCGGTAAGTCGGCCAGCCCGAGGGATGTCGATTTCCGATGTTGCGTTCGAGACGTGCGGCGCGCGTTGCGTACAAGCGGGCCAAGAAGGACCAGTGTGAGGAAGATCAGTCCGATCTCGACGTGATAAACAAACGAATAGCCGGTCGCGGGCGTGTTCAGCGCTTCGCCCCACGCCCCCGAGGTGGCCGCCGCATTGACCCAATCGCGCAAGCCTCCGCCAAGCGCAATGGCAAGGCCGGCGGCAGTGGCCTGTGCCGCGCCCCATGCCCCAAGGGCAAGGCCGTGCCCGGCGGCACCGTTGGCCTTCATGTTCATCGCCGCGATCAGCGTCGAGACAGCAAACAGCCCGCCACCAAACCCGATCAGGCCTGCGCCGCAGAAGAACAATACGGTCGAATTCATCGGGGCGGCAAAGATCACAGCAGAAAATGCGTAGATCCCAAGGACCAGCCCGGCACCGGCAATGCGGAACGTATCGCTGCCCCGCGCCAGCATCCTACCGGCCAGCGCGAACCCGGCCAGTGCCCCGACGGCCCAGACTGCGGTCAACAGCGTCGTGGCCGAGACCGACAAGCCCAGAACCTCGCCGCCATAGGGCTCTAACAGCACATCCTGCATATTCAGCGCCATCGTGCCAAAGAACACCACCGCCAGTAACCTGCCTGCCTGACCACCGTTGATCAGATCCGCCCAGGCATCCCGGAATAGCGGGCGCGGTGCGGCGCGTTCCGCGCGCGACATCGGGCGCACTTTTTCCTGTTTCCAGAGCGCAATGAGGTTCAGGATGATGCCGACCGAGGCGGCCCCTTGCACCACGCGCACCAGTGTCAGGCTGGAAAAATCGGTCAGCAACCAGCCGATGATCACCGCCGACAGGCCCATGCCGATCAGGAACATCACATAAAGCAGGGCCACCACGCGCGGGCGCGCCTCGGGATCAGCCCGGTCTGTGGCCAGCGCCAACCCGGCGGTCTGGGTCATATGCAGGCCGAACCCTGTCATCAGAAACGCCAGTGCCGCCAGCACTTCTCCGGCCCAGCCGGGGCCAATGGTCTGTTCGCCTGACAGAACCAGCAGCGCAAAGGGCATCACCGCCAGGCCGCCCATCTGCCACAGCGATCCAAACCAGAGATAGGGGATGCGCTTCCAGCCAATCGCGCTGCGATAGGTGTCCGAGCGGAACCCCAGAAGCGCGCGGAACGGCGCAATCAGAACTGGCAATGCGATCATGAAGGCGACGATGGTAGCTGGCACCGACAGTTCCACGATCATTACGCGGTTCAACGTGCCCAGCAACATCACCGTGGCCATGCCCACCGATACCTGGAACAGCGACAGGCGCAGCAATTGCGCCATCGGCAGTCCCTCACTGGCCGCATCCGCGAAGGGCAGATAGCGCATCGAGATTTGGGCCAGGGCTGAGGGGGCGCGACGGATCATGCAGTGAACTCCATCGCCTGAGAAATATAAAAGCCCGAGCTGACCCGGTCCAACGGTGTCAGATCGCCGCCTGTCTCGGAGAGCTGCAAGGCGCGGCGAAGCAGGGCAGGCGCATGTGGCACCATGGTGGGCGAGCGGTCAGAGCGGGGAAACAACTGGCCGAACCGCCACATCGCCATCAACAACGGGGTGCGGGGGGCCACGGTAAAATTCACATGTCCTGAGGTCCGCGCACCAAGCGCGCCCAGAATCTGCGCGATATCGGCCGCCCGGTAATAGATCAGACTGTCCATGGCGATCACGTAATCAAACCGACCCAGGGCTGGATCTGACATATCACCCGTGCGGAAATCGGCGCGCGATTGCAATTCCGCCGGAAGACGCTGACGAGCGATGTCGATCAGCGAGGGCGAGATATCGACGGCCACAACCTGCGCCCCGCGCGCGGTCAGTTCGGCCGTCATCTGCCCGGCCCCACAGCCAGCATCCAGAATGCGGGCATCCCTCAGATCCTGGGGCAGGCGCGACAGCAGCAAGGCACGCATTTCGTCGCGGCCCCGGCGCACTGTTTCGCGGATTTTTGACACCGGCGCATCACTGGTCAGCCGTTCCCAGGTGCGGGTGGCTGTCTTGTCGAAATAGGTTTCGACCGACGCGAGGGTGCGATCATAAGACATCAGTCAAACCCCAGCAACTCAAAGATATCGCGGTCTTCCATCGGGGCAGGGGCCAAGGGTTCGGTCCCGTTCCAGAGGGTCTCGGCAAGGCGCACATATTCCTTGCGGCAGATGACGATATCTTCCTCGTCATCCATCTCGAACAATGTCTTCTTTTTCAGGCGCGAGCGGCGGATCGCGTCGATATCAGGCATGTGCGCAATGCGGTTAAACCCCACCGTGTCGCAATAGCGGTCCACCTCGTTGGTGTCTTTCGAGCGGTTCGCCACACATCCGGCCAGCCGTACTTTGTAATTGGCGGATTTGGCCTGCACGGCGGCGATGATCCGGTTCATCGCATAGATGCTGTCAAAATCATTGGCGGTGACGATCAGGGCACGATCCGCATGTTGCAGAGGGGCCGCAAAGCCACCGCAGACCACGTCTCCCAGCACGTCAAAGATCACCACATCGGTGTCTTCCAGCATGTGGTGTTGTTTCAGCAGCTTGACGGTCTGCCCCACCACATAGCCCCCGCATCCGGTGCCAGCAGGCGGCCCCCCAGCCTCGACGCATTTCACACCGCCCCAGCCATCGGCCACGAAATCCTCGGGACGCAGCTCTTCGGGGTGAAAATCAACTTCTTTCAGAATGTCGATCACGGTGGGCTGCAACCGGCCCGTCAGGGTGAAGGTACTGTCATGCTTGGGATCGCACCCGATCTGTAACACCCGCTTGCCCATGGCCGCAAAGGCCGCTGACAGGTTCGAACTGGTGGTGGATTTCCCGATCCCACCTTTCCCATAGACCGAAAACACCTTGGCGCCTTCGATCTTGGCGGCCGGGTCCTGATGCACCTGCACCGACCCCTCACCGTCCTGGCCTCTGAGTTGGGGAATGTCATCGCGGGGGCTCATGATATGATCCCTTTCTGGTGTTGTGGTTTGGGGAATGAGGCGGTCATTCGGCAGCCACCCCCTCTAGTCGGTCTTCCATGGCATCCGCCGCATCGCGCAGCGCATTCAACGTGGCCTCGTCAGGCTGCCAGTAATCGCGGTCATGCGCCTCCAGCAGGCGATTGGCCATGCGGGATGAGGCGGTAGGGTTCAGATCAATCAGACGCTGGCGCATCTCTTCGTCCAGCACGAAAGTTTCTGAAATCCGCTGATACACCCAGGGTTCGACCTGTTGGGTCGTGGCGGACCAGCCGACCGTGTTGGTGATATGGCTTTCGATCTGGCGCACGCCCTCGGCCCCGTGCTTGAGCAGGGCCTCGTGATACTTGGGGTTGAGCGAGCGCGAGCGGGTTTCAAGCGACACCTGATCTGCCAGGGTGCGGATTTTGCCGACCCCGCGGGTCGTGTCACTGATATAGACAGCCGCCTCCTTGCCACCACGGGCGCGCCGCACAGCGCGGGAAATGCCGCCCAAAGTATCAAAGTAATGATCGACCGAGGTCACGCCCAACTCGGCGGATTCAAGGTTCTGATAGGCCAGATCCACATCGCCCAGCACCTTTTGCAGCAAGGCGGCGTTGGGTTGCGCCTTGCCGTTGATCCCGTAGGCAAAGCTTTTGCGCGCCTCATAGGCATCGGCCAGCTCGTCTTCATCGCCAAAGGCCGAGCTGTCGACCAGCATGTTGACGTTGGAGCCATAGGTACCCTCGGCATTGGAAAAGACCCGCAGCGCGGCTGTTTCCAGATCGCAGCCCATTTGATCGGCATAGGCCAGCGCATGGGCGCGCACGAAATTCTGTTCGACCGGTTCATCGGCCAGCGCGGCCTTCAGCGCGGCCTCGGCCAGCAGCTTGGTCTGCAGCGGCAGCAGATCGCGGAAGATACCGGACAGGGTCATGATCACGTCGATGCGCGGCCGACCCAGCGTGTCCAGCGGGATCAGATCGGCCCCACTTAGGCGGCCGAAACTGTCAAAGCGTGGCGTCGCCCCGATCAGGGCCAGGGCCTGTGCAATCGGGGCCCCGTCGGATTTGATATTGTCAGACCCCCACAGCACCAGCGCCACGGTGCGCGGCAGGGTCTTGTGCGTCTCCAGCAGCAGTTGCGCCTGTGCCGCCCCATCGCGGCAGGCAAACTCGGTGGGCATGCGGAACGGATCAAACGCATGGATATTGCGCCCGGTCGGCAGGATATCCGGTGATCGGATCAGATCGCCTCCCGGCACCGGCGCGGTAAAACGGGCCTCAAGCGCGTTCAGCAGCGCAGGGATTTCGTGATCCTGTTGCAGCAGGTGGTCAACACGGGCCCGGGTCTCGGTATCCGCATCCGCCAGGATCGCCAGATAATCAGCGCGCGCCTCGGCACTCATCGGCTCACCGACCACGTGCAGACCTTCGGGGATCAGCGCATCCTCGGTTTCCAACAGTTTCAGCCACAGTTTTTCGACATCGCTGCCATCCATATCAACAGCACTGGCCTGTTCGGCGATCAGGATTTCGATTTCCGGGCGTTCAGGGGCATCGGGGGCGGTTTCACGCCAGCGGGTCAGGCTGTCTTTCAACTCGGCTAGACCCTTGTACAACCCGGCACTGGACAGCGGCGGGGTGAGGTGGGTGATGGTCACAGCACCCGAACGCCGTTTGGCCAATGTCGCCTCGGACGGGTTGTTGGATGCATAAAGATAGACGTTGGGCATATCCCCGATCAGCCGGTCAGGCCAATCTGCTTCGCTGCACCCGGCCTGTTTGCCGGGCATGAATTCAAGCGCACCATGCATGCCGAAATGCAGCACCACATCCGCGCTGAACTGGTTTTTCAGCCACAGATAGAACTGGGTGAATGCATGGGTCGGGGCAAAGCCGCGCTCGAACAGCAGGCGCATCGGATCGCCCTCATACCCAAACGCCGGTTGCAGGCCTACAAAGACATTGCCGAATTGCGTGCCCAGAACAAAGACGCCGCGCCCGTCGGATTGCACCTTGCCGGGGGCGGGGCCCCATTGCGCTTCGATCTCATCCAGCCAGGGCGTGTTGGCAACGATGGCATCGGCACCGACATGGGCGGCGACATTGGCCTCTTGTCCGTATTGCTGTGCGCTGCCTTCCAGAACCGCGGCGCGCAACTCCTCCACCGTCGCGGGCGGGGTCAGGTCGTAGCCACGGGCGGCCATGGCGTGCAACGTGTTATGCAGCGAGCGGAACACATCAAGATAAGCCGCCGTGCCCGCCGCCCCCGCATTGGGCGGGAAGCCGAACAGAACAATCCCGACCCGCCGCTGCGCCACATCCGAGCGACGCAGATGGGTCAGTTTTTCAACCCGGGTCGCGAGATGGTCAATCCGTTCATGGCAGGGGGCCATCGCCTTGATCGTCGACTTTTTCCGACAGTCATAAGAGCAGCCAACGCACCCTTCGGCGCCGTGCCGTCCGGCAAACACCGTGGGATTGGTCGCGCCGTCCAGCTCGGGCAGGGCGATCAGCATGGTGGTTTCAATCGGTCCCAACCCTTGCGGCGAAGCGGCCCATTGGCCCAGTGTCTGAAACTCTAACGGGTGCGCTGTGATATAAGGAACATCCAGCGATTTCAGCACCTTGATCGCCGATTCATTGTCATTATAGGCCGGGCCACCGACCAGCGAAAACCCGGTCAAAGACAACAGGGCGTCGATGCGGGGCAGATCACCATCCTGGAAAAACGCCTCGATGGCCGGGCGACCGTCAAGGCCACCGGCAAAGGCGGGCAAAACCCGCAGGCCCCGTGCCTCAAGCGCGCGGATCACGGCATCATAATGGGCGGTATCCCCGGACAGAACATAGCTGCGCATCATCAGCAATCCGACAGTTGCAGTGCCGGGTGCCGCGTCGGGCAGATCATCCAGATCGGTGGTGATGCGGTTTGGCAGATCGGGGTGGTAAAGGCCGGTGTCGGGATAGGCCAGCGGCTCGGGCGCCTTGACGCCGCACCAATCCTCGACGCTGGAATAGCGCGACACCAGAAAACGCACCATCGCTTCGACATTATCATCTGACGCGCCCAGCCAGTATTGCATCGCCAGGAACCACGCGCGCAGATCCTGCGCCTTGCCGGGGATGAGCCTTAAAATTCGGGGTAGCTGGCGCAGCAGCTTCATCTTGCGCGCGCCCTTGTTCACGGATGGTTTGCCCGCCCCGCGCAACTTCTTCAAAAGCTTTCTGCTGCGGCTTTCGGGCGCTGACATATCCAGTGTGCCCATACGGGTCAGCCGGACAATCGCGCCATCGGCGATGATGCCGACCATCGCGTCACACCCGGTGCGGCGCGCCTCAAGATCGGGAAGAACCGCGTTTACGTGCTCTTCCAGAAACAGCAGGTTGGCGATGATGATATGACCGGTGGCAATAGCCTCTTTGGCGGCGCGCAGAGCATCGGGGCATTCGCCCCATTCTGCGGCGGCATGCACAGTAAGGTTCAGACCCGGGAAATCCTTGGCTAGCGCTCCGGCAACCCGATCGCACGGGCCCGCGGCGTGGGAATCCAGCGTCAGGATAACGACGTTATAGGCGCGTGCGGCGCGGGATATGACAACGTCATCGCGCATAATGGGCCTTTGCTTCGTAAAGTGTATCGATGCTGATTTCCTGCACGCCCAGATTGGCAGCGAACAGTTCGGTGTTGCGCCGGGCCTTGCCGCGCACAAAGAACGGGATCTTCCTCAGCTCTTTTTCCGCATCGGCCAGCCAGATGATCTCGGCATCGGATTGCGCCGGGGTGTCCACCTCTTCAGGGGCGCTGACAGGTGGTACGGCCTGACCGCCATGATGGCTGGCACCCGCGGCATCGTGAAACTCGAAATCGTCGCGGAACATATGCAGAAGATGCTCTTCCAGCCCCATAACCAGAGGATGAACCCAGGTGTCGAAAATGACATTGGCCCCCTCGATGCCCATCTGGGGCGCATAGCGGGCCGGGAAATCCTGCACATGGACCGGCGCGGAAATGACCGCACAGGGAATGCCAAGACGCTTGCCGATATGGCGTTCCATCTGGGTGCCAAGGATCATTTCGGGGGCCAGCTGTTCAATGCAGCGTTCGACCTCAAGATAGTCCTCGGTGATCAGCGGCGTCACACCGTATTCTTTGGCCAGGGCCCGGATCGACCGGGCCATTTCGCGGTTGTAACAGCCCAGACCAACCACCTCGAACCCCATCTCGTCGCGCGCGATGCGGGCGGCGGCGGCGACATGCGTACCATCGCCGAACAAGAACACGCGTTTGCCAGTCAGATATGTGGAATCAACACTTGAAGCATACCAGGGCAGACGCAGGCGCGTGGTATCCAGCCGCGCCTCAACCCCTGCTAACGCGGCCACTTCGACAACGAAATCTCGTGTCGCGCCAACGCCGATGGGGATGGTTTTGCTAAAGGGCTGGCCCAGTTCGCGTTCCATCCAGCGACACGCGCTTTCCCCGGTTTCAGGGTACAGCAGCACATTGAAATGCGCGGCCCCCAGCCGGGTGATATCCTCGGGCGTGGCACCATAGGGCGCACAGACATTGACCGAGATGCCCATCTCTTCCAGAAGGGCCGTGACCTCGGTGATATCGTCGCGATGACGAAAGCCTAGGGCGGTGGCCCCGATCAGGTTGCAGCTGGTGTGCTGTGTTCGCTCCATCGGGCGGGCCAGATGGCGGACAATCTGAAAGAAGGTCTCGTCCGCGCCAAAGTTTTCCTTACGCTGATAGCTTGGCAGTTCCAGCGGGATCACCGGCACGGGCAGGCCCATGGTTTCGGCCATGCCACCCGGATCGTCCTGAATAAGCTCGGCGGTGCACGAGGCCCCGACGATCATCGCCTGCGGTTTGAACCGGTCATAGGCATTCTGACAGGCGGTCTTGAACAGGTTGGCCGTATCCGCTCCCAGATCGCGCGCCTGAAAGGTGGTGTAGGTCACCGGCGGGCGGTGATCGCGCCGCTCGATCATGGTGAACAGCAGATCGGCATAGGTGTCACCCTGCGGGGCGTGCAGCACATAGTGCAGCCCCTTCATGGCCGTGGCCACGCGCAGCGCCCCCACATGCGGCGGACCTTCATATGTCCAGACGCTCAGCTTCATTCCGCCGCCTCCAGCCGCAACATTGCGCGGCGGTGCAGCGGGCGCGAGAACAGCCCGGCCAGATCCCCGGCCTGCTCGTAGAAATGGACCGGGGTAAAGACCAGCTCGATCGCCCATTTCGTGGCCAGACCTTCGGCCTCCAGCGGATTGGCAAGCCCCAGCCCGCACACCGTCAGATCGGGGCGCGCCGCGCGGCACCGGTCCAGTTGCAATTCCACATCCTGCCCTTCGGCGATGGTGGGTCCTTCGGCAAGCAGGTCGAGATCAGGACCAACAATGCCTTTGTGGATGAACGGGGCCGACACCTCGATGGCCTGCATGCCGCATTCGCGGGTCAGGAAGCGCGCCAGTGGAATTTCCAGCTGACTGTCGGGGAAAAAGAAGATGGATTTGCCGGAAAGCGTTTCTTTCGCTTTGGCCACAGCCTTGCGAGAACGGGCACGGGGCGCGTCGGTCACGGCGTCGAAACGCGCCTGATCAACGCCGAAGTCCCGCGCCACGGCCAAGAGCCACGCAGTGGTGCCCTCTTCGCCAAACGGGATAGGCGCGGGTATGTGACGCGCCCCGCGCCTTTCCAGGGCGGCATGGGTGCCCCCCAGAAACGGCTGTGTGAGGATAAAGCTTGTGTTTGGGCCAACAGCGAGATCGCTGTCCAGATGGCGTGCGGGCAGAACGGAAACGCGTCCGATCCCCAGCTTGGCGAGCAGGTCCAGCGCCTGATCTTCGACCACGTCAGGCAGCGCGCCCACCACCAGAAGCTGGCGTGCATCCGTGTCGGGCAGAGCGGGTACCATCGCCGCCAGACAGGCATCTTCGCCTTCGGTGAACGTGGTTTCGATCCCCGAACCGGAATAATTCAGCACCCGGACCTTCGGGGCGTATTGCGCCGACAGTTTCTCGGCGGCGCGGGCAAGATCCAGCTTGATCACTTCCGACGGGCAACTGCCGACCAGAAACAGCTGGCGAATATCCGTGCGCCGCTCCAGCAGGTCCTGCACAACGCGTTCCAGCTCGTCCTGGGCATCTTTCAGACCGGCCAGATCGCCCTCTTCCAGGATGGCGGTGCCAAACCGGGGTTCGGCAAAGATCATCACCCCGGCGGCCGATTGCAGAAGATGCGCGCATGTCCGCGACCCGACCACCAGAAAAAACGCATCCTGCATCTTGCGGTGAAGCCAAATGATGCCTGTCAGTCCGCAAAACACTTCGTGTTGGCCGCGCTGCTTGAGAATCGGTGTGTCGCGGCACCCGGTTTTGGGCGGGCTGAGCGCCGCGCCGGAAACGGGCATTTCGGGGACATCGTGGCGGGTCATGCGGCACGCTCCGCCTGTTGCCGGGCGGCCCTGAGTTTAAGTAGAAACTGACCCGCATTGATGACGTAGGCCGCATAGGCCGCTAGCGCCAGAACCATCAGCCCGGCTGGCGTCAATGCACCGGTCAAAAGGGCCCAGACATAGGCGAGATGAAGCGCGATCACAGCAAAGCTGAAAACGTCTTCCCAAAAGAAGGATGGTGCGAAAAGATATTGATCAAAAACAACTTTTTCCCAAATGGCACCGGTCACCATGATCAGCAGAAGAACCCCGGTTTTGATTAGGATCGAGAGGGTCGCCACCTCGTATCCATCGCCCGTCAGAAGGAAGCGCAGGACCAGGCCGAGAGAGATCAGAAAGACCACGAATTGGGCCGGGGCCAAGATGCCCTGAACCAGCGTCCAAACAGTGGCATCGCGACGGGCGCGCTGCACGTCGGTGTAGAGCCTGATGCTTTCAGAGTTTTGCGGCGCGCGTGGTGTCATTTTGCCCTCAGCAACCGTGACGTTCAGGTTCGATGCTACGTGCTGAGATGCGAAAGTGTCAATTATAATTTACACATTTGAAATTGCGTATGTAAGAGGGGAATCTGCGCCATCTGAAATGGAGAAAAGATCGTGACTTTGAAGAATATTTCATATTTACATGAGCATAAATAAAAATCAAGAAGCTGCCCGCGCGACATATTTCATCGAGCGCTTCGAAGGTGTCAACATTTATTGACAAAATACCACTCTTCGCTCAGACTTACACTCATTCGAGCTGTGAAAATAGAACCGCTGAGCGCGGCGTTGATTGATGTGCGTCCAAGGGAGGGACACATGCAAGACCGCTTCAGACCAAGGGGGACTGACCGATATGAGACTATCGGCCTTTCAACACGACAAAAACCGGCCCTTCGTTTTTTGGTTGAGTCCGCCCTTCGGACGCTGACCCAAGAGGAGCCTGACGTGGAACCTGGCAACAGAGATGACTGGATCGCACAGCTGGGCGACGCGTTGCTGTCAACTTCGGAAGAGGCGCATCAGGTGACATTGTCCTCTCTGGTCGCTGCGGGGGTCACGGCGGAACAGCTTTATCATGACTACATTCCCGAGGCGTCCCGATATCTTGGCAAAAAATGGGTGAGCGACGAGGCAAGCTTTGTGGGTGTCACAACGGGGGCCGCGCGTCTCCAGGCGCTTTTCCACGACCGGGCTCATGCCACCAACACTCAACCGCTTCTGGGCCGGGGGGCGCCGCCCAGCGGGTCGGTCTTGATGGTGATTCCGGACTATGAACAACATTCGTTGGGCGCTTTTGTCGTTGCCGATGGCCTTCGCCGCCATGGCCTTGGGGTTCGGATGGCGGTTGGATTGTCTGAGGCCGAACTGACAAATATCCTCTCCGAGCGCCAGTTCTCGATGATCGGGATTAGTCTGGCCACCTGGAAGTCCGTTGAAAGCACCGCCAAGATGGTCGCGCATCTGCGTGCAACTGTCGACAAATTGCCACCGATTGTCATTGGCGGGCGTATTGTCGGGGACAGAACATCAATTACGCGGTGTACAGGCGCAGACTATGCGGTTAAGTCAATAAAAGAAGCTATAAAGCGTTGCGGGCTCGCAACCGCAGCTGAGGTATCTCCGCTGGCCGGAGTCGAACATTGCATTTGAGTGGGGAAGTCGTTTGGCACGACAAGAACCTAGGACGGATATAGTGCACACGAACGATCTGCCGATCATGGGCAGGGTCGACCGTCTGGTCGAGCAAGCTGCCGACATTGCGATTGTGGTTAGCCATCGCGGTGTGGTGGAAGGCATATCTGTCAATTCTGAGAACCAATCGCTGGGCAGTCTGGACCACTGGGTCGGGCGGCCCTTTGAAGAGTTCCTGACAATCGAAAGCCGGGAGAAATACGCCGAACGCAGTGCGGCAATGCTGGCTGATCCCGATCTGGTGCCGCGGTCGTTGCACATCAATCACCGGGACAGTGCGGATTGGGAGTTTCCTGTCTGCTATACGCTGCACCGGGTTGCCGGGCAGAAATCGCTCTTGCTGTTCGGCCGGGATATGCAGCCAATTGCAGACGTGCAGCAGCGTCTTGTCGCGGAACAGATTGCCCGCGACCGTGATCAGCAGAAAATTCGCAGCGGCGAGACCTTCTACCGGGTTGTTCTGGAGGCATCCGAGACACCTTTGCTGATTATCGAGCCTGATGCGGGTCGAATCCGTGATTTGAACAGTGCCGCCGCCACCTTGCTGGGTTCGAAGGTCGAGACATTGGCCGGAAGCTCGTTCGTGCAGGCCCTGGAGGGCGGTCGCAAGGGTGGGTTGCTGGAAGCGCTGCGGAATGCGGCCAGCGCCGAAGAGATGAAGGTGGTTGATATTGCCGCCCGTCGCAGCGGGCGCGACCTTGTTGCCTATGCGCAGTATTTCAGAGCTGCCGGGGATTTGTTCCTGCTGTGCCGTCTGGCGCCTGTCGAGGATGCTGACGCAGCCGGGCCGGAATCGGCGCAATCCCTTGCTGCCTTGTTCGCCGAGGCCAGCGACGCGATTGTCCTGATTGATTCCAAGGGTCTGATCCGCGACGCCAACGAGGCCTTCCTGATTCTAACCGATGCCACCCAAAGCCGGGACATTCGCAACAAGTCGCTGGGTGACTTCCTCGTCCGGGGCGGGGTTGATCTAAAATTGATCCTTGAAACCACCCAAAAGAAAGGGCGGCTGCGCAGTTACGCCACTCAGGTTCTGAGCGCGGTGGGCACGCGGGCGAATGTCGATATCTCGTCGACACGGCTGCACCGGCGCGATGGTGATCTTGGCTTTGGCCTGATCATTCGCGACATCACCCCGCGCGAGTTGACCGAGGCCAGCAACGGCGCTTCGGCGATGAGCGAAGAAGCCATGCAGAATGTTATGGACCTTGTGGGCACGGCATCGCTCAAGACATTGGTGTCTGCGACCTCGGATGTGATTGAAAAGATGTGCATCGAAACGGCGGTCAAGCTGACGTCAAACAACCGGGCCGCGGCCGCCGAGATGCTGGGCCTGTCGCGGCAAAGCCTGTATGTGAAATTGCGCAAACATGGCCTGCTGAAATCCGACGAGACCCCGGAATAGTCGTCACAATTATCGTTCAGGCCTAAAAAACACTTTCCGAAATCCGGATTGTATAGTTTAATTGACACTATGAGTGTCACTTTTGATTTACATACCAAACGCCGCACGCCTCATCCGCGTGCCGTGTTGACGCTGATCAAGCCGATCACATGGTTTCCGCCGATCTGGGCCTATCTGTGTGGTGTGGTTTCCTCGGGCGTACCGCTGGCAAGTTCGCCGTGGCTGCTGCTGGCGGGGATGGTGTTGGCAGGCCCTGTCGTCTGCGGCATGAGCCAGGCGGCCAACGATTGGTGTGATCGCCATGTCGATGCCATCAACGAACCGAACCGTCCGATCCCCTCGGGGGCCATCCCGGGCCGATGGGGGTTGTGGATCGCCATCGCCATGAGCGGACTGGCCCTGGGTCTCGGTTCGCTTCTTGGGCCGTGGGGATTTGGCGCGACTGTGTTTGGTGTGATTGCTGCATGGATTTATTCGGCCGAGCCGTTTCGACTGAAACGCTCGGGCATCTGGGGACCGGGGCTGGTGGGTCTGTGTTACGAAGGCCTTCCTTGGTTTACCGGGGCCGCCGTCATGGTCGCAGGTGCCCCCGCATTTCCGGTCATCGTGATTGCCCTGCTTTATGCTTTGGGTGCACACGGCATCATGACGCTGAATGATTTCAAGGCATTAGAGGGCGACCGTCAAACCGGCGTCAACTCGCTTCCTGTCGTATTGGGGCCGGAACGCGCGGCGCGCGTGGCCTGTTGGGTCATGGCCCTGCCGCAGGTTGCGGTGATCGCGGCCTTGGTGCTCTGGGACCGCCCGCTGCACGCGGCGGCGATTGGTGCCGTGCTTCTGGCTCAGTTCTGGGCGATGCGCGTTTTGCTGTCTGATCCAGAGGCACGCGCGCCCTGGTACAACGCCACGGGTGTCACGCTTTACGTCAGTGGCATGATGATCGCCGCCTTCGCAATCCGGACTCTGGGAGGTTTGGGATGACGCTTAGCTGGTTGGCAATCGTGCGATTGGGCCTGGTACAGATGGCGCTTGGCGCTGTTGTGGTGCTGACCACCTCCACCCTGAACCGGTTGATGGTGGTCGAACTGGCCTTGCCCGCCGTGTTGCCCGGATTTCTGATCGCCCTGCATTACGGCATTCAGATCACGCGACCCAAATGGGGATTCCTGTCGGATACAAGCGGCCACCGAACCCGGTGGATCATTGGCGGCATGGTTGCCCTGGCCTTGGGCGCACTGGGGGCCACCGCTGGAGTGGTGCTGTTTGAAAACAGCTTTGCCCTGGCCATGGGCCTGTCCATCGTCGCCTATTCGCTGATCGGTGTCGGTGTCGGCGCCTCCGGTACCTCTCTTCTGGCCCTGCTGGCCACCGCGACCGCGCCCCACCGGCGCGCGGCGGCAGCCACCATCACCTGGCTGATGATGATCGCGGGCATTGCCATCACCGCCGGGACGGTCGGGTCCTTTCTGGACCCCTACACTCCGGCGTTGTTGCTGCGCATCGTTCTGATTGTGACGACAGGGGCGATTCTGGTGACGATGCTGGCCGTCTGGGGCGTTGAAGGCAACGTCTGCGCGCCCTTGCAGACCGATGACACCACACCCTTTTTCCAAGGTTTGCGCGAAGTGTGGTCAGAAACCGCCGCGCGTAACTTCACCATCTTCGTCTTTCTGTCGATGACCGCCTATTTCATGCAAGAGCTGATCCTTGAACCTTATGCCGGGTTGGTTTTCGGCTTCACGCCGGGGCAATCGACCTCGCTGAGCGGGGCCCAGAATGGCGGGGTGTTCCTGGGCATGCTGACGGTCGGGCTGATGGCCACTGGCCTGCGCTTGGGCAGTCTGCGCAATTGGGTGTTTGCCGGATGTATCGGGTCAGCTGTCAGTCTGGCGATGATCAGCCTGCTGGGCAGCGTCCCTAAACCGGTCAATCTGACATATGCGGTGGTCTGTCTTGGGTTTTTCAACGGCATGTTCGCGGTTGCGGCGATTGGATCGATGATGGCGCTTGCAGCCCAGGGACGCGAGGCGCGGGAAGGGACACGCATGGGCCTGTGGGGTGCAGCCCAGGCCGTGGCTGCGGGCTTCGGCGGATTGCTGGGGGCGGCAGCGGTCGATGTCATGCGCCTGATCACACCAAATGACGCCACAGCCTTCGGGTCTGTGTTTCTGATGGAAGCCGCTCTTTTTGGCATCGCAGCCTTGCTGGCGCTGTGGGTCATTGATCATAGCAAAGGCCATTACATGGCCGCCGTACCGGGAGAATGACAATGTATGATGTCGTCGTTGTAGGGGGCGGCCCGTCAGGGGCCACAGCAGCCGAAGATCTGGCCCGGTCGGGACAACGGGTCGCCATGATCGACCGCGAGGGGCGGATCAAGCCCTGCGGGGGGGCCATACCACCGCGGCTTATCCAGGATTTTCACATTCCCGACGACTTGCTCTGTGCAAAAGTGAACACCGCGCGCATGATCTCGCCCACTGGTCGCATGGTCGATATCCCGATCGAGAACGGGTTTGTCGGCATGGTCGATCGCAAAGAGTTTGACCCCTTCCTCAGAGCGCGCGCAGTTGCCGCCGGGGCCGACCTTTTCGTCGGAACATACCGGCGGGTTGAACGGGAAGACGGCCACACCTCGGTGATCTTCCGCGACAAGCACAGTGGCGAAGAACGCGCCTTGGAAACAAAACTGATCATCGGGGCCGACGGGGCCCGCTCGAATGTGGGACGCGACGAAGTTCCCGGTGCCGAGCAAATCCCATATGTGATTGCCTATCATGAAATCATCGAGGCCCCGGCCGCCAATGAGAGCTATGATCCGGCGCGCTGTGACGTGATCTATGATGGCCGAATCTCACCGGATTTTTATGGCTGGGTGTTTCCGCATGGCACATCCGCCAGCGTCGGCATGGGGTCAATGGTGCGCGAGGTGGATCTGAAACAGGCCACGGCGGACCTGCGCGCGGCAAGTGGTCTGACAGACTGCAAGACGCTGCGCTGCGAGGGGGCTCCGATTCCTCTTAAACCTCTGGATCGGTGGGACAATGGCAAAGACGTCGTTCTGGCCGGAGATGCCGCTGGCGTTGTCGCGCCCAGTTCAGGCGAGGGCATTTACTATGCGATGGTGGGGGGACGGGTGGCGGCAACCGCAGCATCCGCTTGTCTCGCCTCGGGGCGGGTGCGCGATCTGAAACTGGCGCGTCAGCTGTTCATGCGCGAGCACAAGATGGTGTTTCGTGTCCTGGCCTCGATGCAGAACGCCTATTACAGATCGGATGATCGGCGGGAGAGGTTCGTCTCGCTGTGCCACGATGTCGATGTCCAACGGCTGACCTTTGAGGCCTATATGAACAAGAAGCTTGTCCGGGCACGCCCGATGGCCCATTTGCGGATCGGGTTGAAGAATCTGGCTCATCTGACCCGGCTGGTCTCGGCGGAAACGACATGAACATGCTGATACCGGCCTGGGTTGACGGCGATCTGGTGGCTGTTGACAAACTGGAAGTGCATCAGCGCGGGTTGCGTCACAAGGCGGTGTCGGTCTTTGTGATGCACGGAAATGACGTGTTGATCCAACGTCGGGCGCAATCGAAATATCACACGCCGGGCCTGTGGGCGAATACCTGCTGTACGCATCCGCACTGGAACGAAACCGCCAGACACTGCGCCCTGCGCCGTCTGGATGAGGAACTTGGGATACGCGCCAAAACGCTGGATTATCGTGATCGCCTTGAGTACCGCGCCGATGTTGGCAATGGCCTGATCGAGCACGAACTGGTGGACGTGTTCCTGTGGCGGGTGACCAGAAAGCTGGCCGTGCGACCCAATCCTGACGAAGTCATGGACACAGAATGGGTGGATATGGCCGAACTGGTCCGACGGGTCGACGCGCAGCCGGAGAAATTCACGCCCTGGCTGAAAATCTATCTCGAACATCACACCGAACAGATATTTGCCTGATCCTGAAAACCGCAAAGATCCGGGGACTGGCGGCTGGGTGGATCTGTGCCAGACAGGAACGTGCTTCCCTCATTGCCAGAACACGCTATCATCGCCCGAAGGTGGCCCCTCTACGCCGCGCAAGACCAGGTTTCTTGGAGCGAAGTTTGCTGGATGATCACATGACCCTGAAGGATGTATCCGTTCGTGACGTCTTGCGTGGCGAAACCAGAGAGAGTCACGAAAACCTGCATCACCACTCAAGTTTTGTCGCCTTGTTCGATGGCACGCTTGACTTGGATGATTACCGTCTCCTTGCTCAGCGCCTGCATGGGTTTTACGCCCCGCTGGACGCGGCGATTCAACGGGTTATTGCAGAAACACTGACCGAAACGGCGTGCTATGATCACGTCTCCCGATCTGATTTTCTGGCCCAGGATCTGCGCGACCTGGGGTTCAGCGACCAACAGATCAATGACACGCCGCAATGCCCGAATCTTTCTGAGATCGTCACAACGACATCCCTTGGCGGCGTGCTGTACGTGATCGAAGGCGCCACGCTGGGGGGGGCGCAAATTGATCGGGCGGCGGCAAAACTGCTGACCCATGATCAACCCGACGGCCGTCGGTATTGGGCCTGGTGCCGGTCTCATGGCAAACAGCGTTGGTCAGCGATGATCCGGTATCTTGAAACCAAACCGGCGCATGGCGACGTCCTTGATCAGCTGACAGCCGGGGCCCTTGACACATTTCAGGCCTTTGCCGAGTGGTTACAACCACTGGATCGCACGGGCCTGACACGAGAGGCGGGCAGATCATGAATGGCAACGGTGTCGATCTTGATACATGTGACCGCGAGCCGATCCATTTCATCGGGGCTGTCCAACCGCATGGCGCATTGATCGCGGTGAACGCAGAAACCATGATCATCGACCATGCCAGTCAAAATACGGCTGCCTTTCTGGGCGCACCTCCCGAGGCCCTGTTTGGGCAGAAACTGTCGGCGCTGATTGGCGAGAAGAACGTCTCGGACCTACTTGAATTTCCGCTTTTTCCCTCGGCTCCGGAGTTGCTGCGGCCCTGGTTTATCGACTTCAAAGGCGGGCCGAACGGAGAGCAGATATCGGCCGAATGCCTGCCCCATCGCAATGACGGGCACATCATCCTGGAATTTATGCAGCCCGAACCGGACCCGGCACCGGTCTGGAAAGACGAGATTCTGCGCCGCGGGATCATTTCTGAATTGGTCAAACCCGGGGCCCTGTCCGAACTAGCCGATGCCAGTGCCAAGATCATCCGGGATGTCACCGGCTTTGACAGGGTGATGATCTACAGATTCGCCGAAGACAAACATGGCGAGGTGATCGCCGAAAGCACCAACCGTCCTGACAGTTTTCTGGGGATGCACTATCCGGCCTCGGATATTCCCGATCCTGCGCGCCGCCATTTCACCCTGAATGTCGTGCGCTCGATCCCCGACATCAACAGCGAACATGTGCCTATCCTCAGCCAGTCGGGCACTGTTGCCAATGCCGACGCGGCCAATCCGCTGGATTTGACCTATTGCAAACTGCGCGCCGTCGCACCGGTGCATGTCGAGTATCTTAACAACATGGGTGTCGGGGCCAGCCTGTCGATTTCGCTGATCACCAATAACGAACTCTGGGGGCTTGTGGCCTGTCACCACTATGGCACGCGTCAGATTACCTCCAGCCGGTTGCGCTTTGCCGAATTGCTGGGCGGGACGATTTCGGCGCTGATGCAAAGTATCGAAAACACCAATCAGCTGCAAAAAAGTATCAAGGCGGAAAAGACCGCCTTTCGCATCGAACAGCAAGCACGCTCGGGGATGCCGCTGATTGATCTGATCCGGCAACAGGCACCGGATCTGATGCAAATGATTGACGCACAGGGCCTTTTGCTGGTGCTGGACGATCAGTTGGCAAGATTCGGCGACGTTCCGAAGAAATTGCTCGATTTCACCGATCTGAGGGACCTTGTCGAAGATGGTGTCGCGACCACATCAAACCTGGCCTCGGTGATTAGCATGGACAAAATCCAGCAGAAATCGGCGGCGGGCGCGGCGTATCTGAACCTTTCTGATGATGGGCGCGACTATCTTGTGTTTCTGCGTCGCCAGTTTGATCAGACAATCCGCTGGGCGGGCAAACCCGGAAAACTGAAAACCAAGGACGATCATGGTATCACACGGTTGTCGCCACGGGGCTCTTTCGCACTTTGGCAAGAAGAACGGCGCGGAACCAGCCGACCATTCGATGCAATTGACCGGGACGCGCTGCGCATCCTCAGACGCGCCCTGTTTGCCCTGAACAGTGTAGAACGTGAACGTGCTGCCCTCGAAGCGCAGAAGGCCGCCGAAGCAGAAGAAATACGCCTGCGCCACGCCCTGCTGGACGCTGCAAGAGCCAGCTCGATGGGAGAGCTGGCATCGGCGATTGCACATGAGTTGAGCCAGCCGCTCTCGGCCGTTTCCAATTATGTCAGCGCCTGTCGCCAGGAATTCAAGAATGCCGGGATTGATATCCCCGAACCGGCCGAAAACCTTCTGAATGAAGCCATTACCGAATCCGCACGGGCCGGTGACCTGGTGCGCCGTGTCCGCGATTTCATTTCACGTGGCGACCTGAATACGGATTACATTGACCTGAACAAGGCGATCCAACAGGGCATTGACCTTGCCTTGGTGTCCAGCAACCTGTCGAAACTGCAGGTCAATCTGATCCTTGATCAGAACCTTCCCAAGATTCTGGCCGATCCGGTTCAGATTTCACAGGTCATCCTGAACCTGGCGCGCAACAGCATTGCAGCCATGGAGGCGCGCGAAAGACAGATTCTGACCGTTGAAGTGGCGCGATCCGAGAAAAACGTTCAGGTGTCGGTGCGTGACACAGGATATGGCATTGCGCCGGAACAACAAAAACTCCTTTTCGAACCGTTTCATGCCTCGACAACCGAGGGAATGGGCATAGGTTTGTCGCTGTGCCGCTCAATCGTCGAGGCGCATGGTGGTCGTATCTGGTCGCAGCCCTCGAACACCGGCGCGGTTATGATCTTTCAACTGCCACTGGGAAGGGATCAAGATGGCTGATTCAGACCAACAGTTCGCGGTTTATGTGGTCGAGGATGATGATGGGGTGCTGAAGTCGTTATGTGCTTTGCTGACTGCGCATGGGCACGAGACCATTCCCTGCCAGTCCGCTGAAGAATTTCTAAGTGTTTACGACCCGCAGCGCAAAGCCTGCATGGTTCTTGATCTGCGTTTGCCCGACATGACGGGGCTGCAGCTTCAGGCGCATCTGAATGACATCCGGGTCAGCATCCCGATTGTCGTGGTCACTGCACATGGCGATGTTCCAATCGCGGTGCAGGCCATGCGGGCCGGGGCTCTTGATTTCATCGAAAAACCGGCTGAGATCGAACGCCTTCTCGAAGCGGTTAATCTTGCAGGCGGCATGTTGTTTGAACGTATGCCTCCGGATGTTCCGAAAAAGATCGTCGCAGATCGCCTGTCCAAGCTGACGGAAAGAGAACGCGAGGTTCTGGACCATCTGCTTCAGGGCAAGCTAAACAAAGAGATTGCAGATGTGTTGGGCCTAAGCCAACGGACTGTTGAGATTCATCGCTCGCGCATCCGCGAGAAGATGCAGGCGCGTGGTATTGCCGATCTGATCCGGATGGTTGGCTGAGGTCGCGAAAGCATACGTATAATTACGTAGTGGAATATCCGTAATAGCTCATGATGCGTGCTCCGAACTACCATTAGGATAGTCGGAGTGAGTGTCTGTACCTCGGTTTTATTAATCTAAGCCCGCCAATAAGTGACGGCGGGCTTTGCCAGTGAAGCCAGCAAAAAGGGCGCAAGGATATTTGTCTGGTGCTCTTGCAGGCAACAGGCGCAAGCCACTCCAGAAGATACGTGTGGGGAAGTTCATCCGTCGAGAGCGGGCCGTTGACAAGATTTAGGGGATGATCTTGTCACTGCCAGACAACAAGAGAGCCTGACAAGTGTCAGTCTTTCCCAGGTGCCAAATCCGCGTTTTGGTGCCGGTCTTGCAGGAGGTTTCACTCTCATATCTGGCGGCCATAGGGCGTTTCTGTGATCGGGATCGAGTGTGGAAAGGCACAGGTGGCAAGTTGATCGATCAACAAGAGCGGTACGAAAACAGCTCTGCGATTGACCAACAAGACGACGATGGGAGGACAAATCTTGTACAGCACGAATGCGTCATCTGTGAGCTTGAAAGTCGATGCTTATGAACAGAGTGCGTCCAGCATCTGGCGCCTGAAGAAAAGCTTCCCCGAGGATCTTGTCGCCGGGTTGGCACGCGAAGTCATCCAACGCCTCGCCTCGAAGGACAGCAAACTTGATGCGTCTCCGCAAACCCCATCCGTCAAGGAATTGGAGGCGTTTTGCACCGCTCTGATTTCAGATGACGACGAAGCCGCAGCCGAGATCATTATTGGCATTCGGGCCGAGGGTATGTCTGCCGAGTTGATTTATCTGAAATACCTGGCCGCCGCCGCGCGCATGCTGGGAGAGTGGTGGAACGAGGACCGGGCCAGCTTTGTCGAGGTGACCATTGGCACCGGGCGGATGTTTGCGATCATGCGTGGTATGCGGCACCTCTTTACGCACCCCTTTTCGCCAGACAACAAATCCGCTGTCTTTGCCTCGGCCCCCGGCGAAGATCACACATTGGGTGTGCGCATGGCCGCGGATATCTTTCGCAAGAATGGTTGGGAGATCACTCTGAAGGTCGGATTAGATCACGACACTTTGGTGTCCGAACTGGAACAGACACCCAGCAGCATCATAGGTCTGTCGATCGGTGGCAGGCATTCGATTGATGCGCTGTCCCGTCTGATCGTGGCGCTGCATATTTGTTGCCCCAACGCCCCGCTGGTGGTCTGCGGGCAGGGAATTCGCAGCATCAAGCCCATTCTGTCACTGATGGGCGTGGATGGCATCGCCTGCGACATCGAAGAAGCAAAACACCAGATGACGGAATTGTGGGATCAGAAGCTGGCCGTTTAGGGCGCTTTTGTCAGCGGCTAAGGGTCGTTCCAAGGATCGGCAAGGTTAGCGGTGCAGTTCGAATCGACAGATATGGCCGTTGCCCTGCGCGCCGCAGGATGTTTCCTGACATGTGCAGGTCGAGGCGACTAGCGTCTGATAGAGGCGTGCGAACACCGCTTCATGCCAATGACACAGGCAGACATCGCTGTTCTCGTTGGCAATCAATGGGTTGCCGCTGATTTTATAGGTCCAGGGATCGGCGACGCGCAATTGTCCCGACCCGATAAAGGTCCAGGCGTGACGCGCAATCGCCCGTGACAATACAGCCGCCGCCGATCTGGCTGGTAAAGCCTTTAACAGCCATTGCACCGGAGGTGGTATGCGATGTTTGAGAATGTAATCCGCTGTTGCAATACCCGCTTGCCTGGCCAGGTCCGGAGCCAGGTCGGGCACGTCCAGGCGCACTTGCTTATGCACACGGGCGGCGTCCGTTTCAGGGATCATGCTTTGACCATCGGGAATGTCGGGAACGCCTGCTTTTAAAAGCAGTCCTTCACGCCATTCCGGCCCATTCTGATTGTCCAGAACAGGCAGGAACTGAAGAATGGCATTGGGGCCAATCAGCCCTTGAGAGGGTGGAGTGCCCCTAGACATCTTCCATCTGCTGAGACCCGCCGCCGCAGGCTTTTACCTCGGCCCCGTTGGGCATCTTGAAGGCACGGCTGCGCTCGATAGCGCGCTCTTTGCCCTGCGCGCGCAGGGCTTCGCGGCGCTCGGCGGCTTTGGCGGCCTTGTCGGCCGAGGCTTCCCAGTCTTCCATCTGTGCCTCGGCAATGGTGCGGGTTTCGTCAAAGTGAAAGTCGAGCTTGTTCTTCGACTGCGGCCCGGTATAGCCAACCTTGCCCAGATCGTAGAACGTCCGCCCCACGCCAGCCTTGAGGAAGGCCCAGAGACAGCCCAGCAGATAGCGCCGCCGGAACCCGGTGCCGCGCCATGGGTAATGAAACAGCGCCTTTTTCATATAGAAACGCCGGTAATTGTTCATCACCCCGTCCAGTAATTCGCCGCGCTCCATCTTGGCGGGCTTCATGATCGGCGTGACGAAATTGTATCGGCTGAAGTCGAAAACCTCGACCTGATCCTTTAGCTCTTGAAAGAGCGGGGTAAAGGGCCAGGGCGTATACATCGACCAGTTGGCCAGATCCGGCTGCCAGTCCCAGGCCATCTGATAGGTTTCTTCCAGCGTCTCGGGCGTCTCGTTATCGAGGCCCACGATAAACTGTGCTTCGACCAGGATGTCAGCCTTACGCAGCAAACGGATCGCTTCCTTGTTTTCCTCGACCTTGGTTTCCTTGTTGAAGATATCAAGCTTCATCTGCGCGGCGGCCTCGGTGCCAAGCGACACATGAACCAGCCCGGCTTTGCGGTAGAATTTCAGCAAATCCTTGTCGCGATAGATGTCCGTCACGCGTGTGTTGATGCCCCATTTGACCCGCTTGGGCAGGCCACGATCAATCAGTTCCTGACAGAAGGCCACGAACTTTTTCTTGTTAATCGTGGGTTCTTCATCCGCCAGAATAAAGAAACCGACGCCATGATTGTCGACCAGATCCTCGATCTCATCCACCACATCCTTGGGGTCACGCACACGATAATCGCGCCAGAATTTCCACTGGCTGCAGAACGAGCAGGTGAAGGGGCAACCGCGCGCGAGATTCGGAATAGCAACACGGGTATTGAGCGGGATGTAGATGTATTTCGACCATTCCAGCACCGACCAATCCGGTTTGATCTTGCTCAGGTCTTTGACAGTCGATGCCGCCTGGGTGGCAACGATCTTGCCGTCTTCTACAAAGGCCAGGCCCTTGATCTGACGGCGTTCGGCCGGGAAACGGCCGTCCTGGATCGCCAGCATCAGCTCGGACAGGATTTCCTCGCCTTCGCCGCGGACAATCACATCGATCCATGGCGCCTCGGTCAGGACCTGTTTGTACATGAAGGTTGCATGGACACCGCCCATGACCCGCACCGCGTCGGGCACAATGTCCCGGGCGATTTTCAAGACATCCTCGGCCCGGTAGATCGACGGCGTGATGGCCGTCACACCAATCACATCCGGTTTCAGCGCCTCCATCTTCTGCGCCACCTCTGCGTCGCTCAGGTTATCTGTCATCGCATCAATAAAGTGGATATCGTCAAACCCCGACTGGCGCAGATGGCCCGTCAGATAAGCAACCCATGCCGGGGGCCAGGTGCCCGCGATCTCTGCGCCGCCAGAGCGATAGTTTGGATGTACGAAGAGCAAGCGCATGTAGAATCCTCCCGGGTATGTCAATAAATATTGACACTATACATGATATAAAAAATTGACATAGATCAAGTTTTCCAACACGCCGTGGCGCTGCCGAAAACAACATTTTCAGGGATATTGTGTATATTCAATGGCTTGAGTTCTTCTTTCGGCGCTACAGACAAAAGGCCTTGTAAAAGCTCGCATGATTTTCCCAAAAGAAAGCCTCTTTGCCGTCGAGCATTTCTACACGTAACCTGATCATTGTGCGGTTCTGGCGCGGCTCCGAGGTGCCTGCTTGCGCGCCGCGCATATCTTGCTCGGGCGAGCCGATGCAAAAAGACTGGGTCGTCCCAGCGTCGCGTTGGTTTCAGTGGGGCGTCAGATATCAGATCAGGAAAGGATTCGTTTGACCGGATTTACTTGGTCCGGGCGATACCATTTGTGGTGGCCGTCGCAATTTTTGACTCTGGTGCGAGGCATTTTTTTGATGATTGCAGCCTCGATATCAGGCACGACAGCTCTAAAGCGTTGTTCGCTGCTCATGTTTTAAGCGGTTGTTTAACCAGCCTATCCTTGAGTCCTCGGTTGGCTTTTGCCCCACATCCGCACAACAGGTTGCTCTGTTCGCATTGTGGATGGTTCAAACACTCTGAATGTAAATATTAATATACAGTTGTTTATGTAATTATTTTATGACACTATTCTGAGTGCTGATCCTTGTTCTGGGTCCTCTGAACTCTTTGCGTATTCTGGATCAGCGACTGATCAGTATGCCAAAAATAGGAGGATTTGTTGATGGCAAATGAAGACAAAGTCTGGCCGACAGGCCTGACATTGGAAGAAGCGGAAGAGGTGCATAGCTACCTCATCGACGGGACACGTGTCTTTGGCGTAATTGCGCTTCTTGCCCACATTCTGGTCGCAGTCGCGACCCCATGGCTCGGATAAAGGAGGCACGTCATGAACAATGCAAAGATGTGGCTCGTGGTTTCTCCGACCGTTGGCGTACCGCTCTTTCTCGGTGCTGTCGCGGTGGGATCCTTCGCGGTACATGTTGCCGTACTGAGCAACACCACATGGGTGGCGGACTTCCTGTCCGGCAACGAATTGGGCGCGGGTGAAGAGATGTCTGCAATCACCGCCGATGGCGTGGATACAGCAAAGGCATCCTATGCGATCCCGACCGATGATGGTGGACTGGAAGTAACAATCATCCTGCCTGATGGGACGCCTGCGAAGGCCATCCTTCAGTCGTCAGATTTGATGGCGACAGATGCCAGTTACTCCGTCACACAATAGCGCATCGGGCCCGGCGATCTAAGCGCTGGGCCCGACGCAAATATGATATTCACACGTGCCGGACAAAAGACCGGGTAATCAGTCGGTCTTGGCGCAAAAAATGCAGATGCCAATGTTTGACTATCGCTCCTTCGCAATGCGCAAACTTGGTGCCCTGAGCACCAAGTACATGCCCTTTGCCGATATCGCGACCGATGATGTCTCCCTTGGCCGCATTCTGAGGCTCTCGCTGTTTCAGGTCTCCGTTGGCATGGCGCTGGTTCTTCTGGTTGGCACATTAAACCGTGTCATGATCGTCGAACTTGCAGTGCCTGCGTCCCTGGTTGCGGGTATGCTGGCCCTTCCTTTGGTTTTTGCACCCTTCCGGACCTTGATCGGCTTTCGGTCCGATATGAATGTGTCGGCCCTCGGGCTGAGGCGTATTCCGTTCATCTGGAAGGGCACGCTCTATCAATTCGGCGGATTTGCGATCATGCCGTTTTCGCTGCTGGTTCTGTCCGGCTATGGCGATGCGGTGGATGCCCCCCGCTGGATTGGCTACAGTTCTGCCGCGCTGTCCTTTCTGTTGGTTGGTGCGGGGATGCATATCGTGCAGACGGTTGGACTGGCGCTTGCCACGGATCTGGTGCGCGAAGAGGATCAACCCAAAGTCGTGGGCCTTATGTATGTCATGCTGTTGCTTGGCATGCTGTTCAGTGCCCTGGTGTTTGGTGCTCTGCTTGAAAACTACTCGCCCGGTCGCCTGATCCAGGTGATCCAGGGCGCGGCGGTCCTGACTGCCATTCTCAATCTGGTGGCGATGTGGAAGCAAGAGGCCCGGAACCGCGAACGCGCCCAGGCCATGAAAGTGCAAGAACAGATTGCGTTTTCGACGGCATGGTCCGCGCTGATCCAGTCCAAAGGCATGCTGCGCCTGTTGGTTGTTATTGGTCTTGGCACATTTGGGTTCGGTATGGCTGATGTGCTGTTGGAACCCTATGGTGGCCAGGCCCTTGGATTGTCAGTCGCTGACACAACCAAACTGACCGCGCTTTTCGCGTTTGGAACGCTTCTGGGCTTTGGCGCGGCCTCGCGCATTCTCAGCAATGGAGGCAAGCCCGCCTCCCTCGGGCTGCTTGGCGCAGTCATCGGTATCCCGGGCTTTGCGGTGATTATCCTGTCAACACTTGTCGGCGGTGTGCCCCTGTTCCTGTTTGGCGTCTTGTTGACAGGTCTTGGCACGGGCCTGTTTGGCCATGCGACGCTGACAGCCACAATTCGCGCGGTGCCTGCAGGCAGAACCGGAATGGCGCTGGGCGCGTGGGGTGCCGTTCAGGCGACCGCCGCTGGCATTGGCGTGGCGCTTGCCGGTGCAGTGCGTGATCTGGTCGTTGTCTGGCAAGGTTCTGGAATTGGGAGCCAAACGCCCTACACTTTGGTGTTCATGATAGAGATCATATTCCTGGCTCTGGCCGTGGCGCTCATTTTACCCCTTGTGCGCGACCCCAGGTCAGAACGAAAACTGAAGAAAATGCGCGCCGAAACCTTAGATGTAACAACCCCAAAAAACCCGGTGGAGGTCCCATGACAACACTTATTACACGGATGTTCGAAGACGAGGCTGTGGCCCAACAAGCTGCATCCAAGGTCTATTTCAAAGGCGTGCCAGAGCGCGCGATAAGCGTGATCTCAGGCGGGAATGTCGACACCCTCTCCGCGCGCATGGATAAGGCGCGCGTTCACGCGGCCTCGATTGCCGCTTATGCCGAAAAGCTGGAAAAAGGTGGTGCGCTCCTGGTTGTTGGGGCCACGCATATTCCGCTGGGGGCTCCCAGAATTACGCGTGAAACACTTGCCAAGTTTGACACGGTCGATATGGGGGATATCGTTGAAGAGTATTACTTCACCGATCCGCCCGAGAAGGCGACAAGCATTCTGAAAAGCCATAAACTGTTCCTGACTCAACGCCTGCGTAACTCCGGTGGGACGGTGATGGGCGGTGGTCTTCTTCTTACACCAGAGGTCAAGAAATCCTCTGCGGCTGGGAAACATCGCCGCGCCTCGCGCATGTTCTGGCCGATGCCGCTGCTGTCTCGCAAAGAGCGCCGCAACAAGACCATGTCGGGCGAACGCCGGATGTCCCGGATGTTCTGGCCGATGCCGCTGCTGTCCAGGCGCGAGCGCAAAAGCTCTGTCATCCGTGGCGGTGGGCCGGTCTTCTCCCGCACATTCGGTTGGCCAACAAGTTAACTCGTGGGTATTTGAATATCGCAAGCGGTTACGCAAAGGGCCGATCAGCTATGTGCAAACCACCTGACCAGTCAGGCAGGCTGGGCTGTTGCGCAGTGCAATAAGGGCATCCGCGTCAGACGCCCAAAGGTAAGAGATCGGATCCGCTGCCAGCAGACTAATATTAAGAACCGTATTCGGGTTGGCCCAAAGCACGGCGCTGAAATCAAACGTTTCGACGCAAACCTCCGCCAATCTGCGAAAAACTTGGAACTTCCGTCGTCAGTGGAATATCGGTCGGAGGTGCAAAACCAGTCACAAGCCATTGAAACTACGCACCTAATGGCCGGGTGAACGGGAAGCAGTTGTTTGCAGAAAGTGAAAAGCAGGAAGTGCAGCACGCAAACCCGTCTTTCTGGTTGATTCTAGATCTTTGAATTGTCTGCTTTATTCCCGCTTCACTGGCACGCATAAGTCTCTGTTTGACAGACGGTCACACAGGCCCTTGAATTCACCGGGCAATAGGGAATAAGGTGGTAAGTATTTGAAATAAAACATTAAAATGGCAGCCCGTAGGGGAATCGAACCCCTCTTTCCAGGTTGAAAACCTGGCGTCCTAACCGATAGACGAACGGGCCAAACGTTGGCGTGAGCCGCTTCCTAGGCAAATCCGGCGTTGTGCGCAAGAGGGATTCTGCAAAAAAGACCCAAGCGATGCGGTGATCCTGAGTGTCGTACAGGCTCGACCGGGATTATCCTGTGCGGGCGGCATCTTCCAGTCTCAGTTGCACTGTCTGGCGGCCTTGCCAGCTGTTGATCTCGACCCGGCCTGCCAGGTGAAAACGGGCGCCGCCATGGGCCTCAAGGGCGGCCCCCAATGGAGTGTCGAACGCTCCGAACGAGATGGCGTCAAGCTGTGCACCCATCCCGTCGCCAAAGCGCAGTTTCAGATGCGCGTCGCCCACGCGTTTGGCAAAGCTGATTGCCATGTCGGGAAAGACATAGCGTGGGGCAGGGGCACCTGCGCCAAAGGGGCCTGCTGCCTCGATTTGATTGATCAGCTCGACCGTGGCGGCCCCGGGCATCATCAGCCCGTCAAGCTTCAGGTCGGCGGGTCCCGCGTCTCCTGCACCTTGCTTGGCGAGTAACTCGGACAGACGCGTCATGGCCACCTCCAGCTTGTCGCGTGCGACAGTCAGGCCTGCGGCCATCTTGTGCCCGCCACCTTTCAGAAGCAGCCCTTCGGCGGTCAGGCGTTGCACCGACGCGCCCAGATCGACGCCCGAGATCGAGCGCCCCGACCCTTTGCCCTCATCCCCATCCAAGCCGATCACGATGGCAGGGCGGTTGGTGGCCTCTTTCAAACGGCTTGCGACGATGCCGACCACGCCGGGATGCCAGCCTTCGCCCGCCGCCCAGACCAGCGGAGCGTCCAGACCGCGCTCTTCCGCCTGTGCCAAGGCGGCGGCGCGGACCGAGGCCTCAACCTCGCGCCGCTCCGTGTTCAGTTGATCCAATCGCTCGGCCATGGATTGCGCTTCGTGTGGATTGTCCGACGCCAGCAGTCGCGCGCCCAGATCGGCCTTGCCAATGCGCCCGCCTGCATTGACGCGCGGTCCCAGCACAAAACCCAGATGGTAGGAGGTCGGCGCGGTGTCCAGCCGCCCAACATCCGACAGCGCCACCAGTCCGGGGCGCGTGCGTTGTGCCATGATGCGCAGGCCCTGACGGACAAAGGCGCGGTTTACGCCTTTCAGGGGGGCAACATCGGCCACCGTGGCAAGAGCGACCAGATCCAGCATCTGCATCAGATCAGGACCTTTCTTGCCCGCCTCGCGCAGTTGCCGTCCGGCCTCGACCAGCATCAGGAAGACGACGGCGGCGGCGCACAGATGGGCCAGGTCACCGCTTTCGTCCTGTCGATTGGGGTTCACCACGGCCAAGGCCGCCGGGAGTGTCTCGCCCCCCAGATGGTGATCGAGGATGATCACATCGGCGCCTTTGGCGGCCTGGATGGGGCCGTGACTAAGGGTGCCGCAATCCACGCAAATGATCAGGTCATGCTGAGCAGCCAGATCGGCCATCGCTTCGTCATTAGGGCCATAGCCCTCGTCAATCCGGTCCGGCACGTAAAGCGTGGCAGGATGGCCCATCCGGCGCAGCCAGTCGATCAGAAGGGCGGCTGAACTGCCCCCATCCACATCGTAATCGGCGAACACGGCGATCCGTTCGCGCGCATTAAGGGCGTTGAGGAACCGCGCCGCGGCTGTTTCCATGTCCTTGAGGCTGCGGGGATCAGGCAGCAAGTCGCGCAATTGCGGGGCGAGGTAGCGTTCGGCCTCATCAGGCGGCACGCCAAGCCGGGCAAGAGTCTGACATAAAGGGCGCGGCAGGCCCGCCTCTTGGGCCAGCGCCTCGGCCAGACGGTCGGTTTCGACACCTGGACCGATCCAGCGCCGCCCATTAAGCGACTGTTCTACATCAAGAAAAGCGCCGCTCACCGCTTGGGGTGGCGGCAAGTCACGCGCCGGGCTTCGCCGGTTTTAGAGCGCAGCAGAAGCGTTTCGGTTTCCACCATGTCGCCTTTGTTCTGCAACCCGTTGAGGATTGACCCCTTGGTCACGCCAGTGGCCGCAAAGATCACATCAGCCTGCACCATTTCGTCGCGTGCATAAATCCGATCAAGATCGGTGATGCCCGCCTTGGCGGCGCGGCCACGTTCGTCATCGTTGCGGAACAACAGGCGGCCCCAGATTTGCCCGCCCATGCATTTCAGCGCGCCAGCGGCCAGCACACCCTCGGGGGCCCCACCCGAGCCCATGTACATATCAATCCCTGTCGTCTCGGCTTCGGCGCAATGCATGACACCGGCGACATCGCCATCGGTTATCAGGTGGATCGAGGCGCCGGTGGCGCGGACCTCGGCAATCATATCCTCATGGCGCGGGCGTTCCAGAATGCAGACGGTGATCTGATCCGGTTTGACCTTCTTGGCCTTGGCCAGCGCCTTGACCCGCTCAGTCGGTGTCATGTCCAGCGACACGACATCTGTCGGGTAACCCGGCCCAATCGCCAGCTTGTCCATGTAAACATCCGGCGCGTGCAGCATGGTGCCGCGCGGGGCCATGGAAATCACGGTCAGCGCGTTTGGCATCGCCTTGGCGGTCAGGGTGGTGCCTTCCAGCGGGTCCAGCGCGATATCAACGCCGGGGCCTGTGCCGCTGCCGACTTCTTCACCGATATACAGCATCGGAGCCTCGTCGCGTTCGCCCTCGCCAATCACCACGACACCGGCGATATCCAGCAGGTTCAGCTGTTCGCGCATCGCGTTGACGGCGGCCTGATCAGCGGCTTTTTCGTCACCGCGCCCGATCATGCCCTGACAGGCAATCGCGGCTTCTTCGGCCACACGGGCCAGGGCCAGGGACAGCATATGATCATCAAACGGGGCTTTGGCAGACATCAGGGCATCCTCTGGCAGATTAGTTGGGCCAGCATTAACGGTTGGCCCGAAACGGCACAAGGCCGAGGTTTAAACGGTTTCGATGCGCAAGGCGACGGGCGGGGTGTGCATCACATCCAGCTGCGCCATCGCCTCAAGGGCGGTGTCCAGCGCGTCACGCGTGGTTTTGTGGGTGACGATCAGGACCGGAGCTGCGGCTTCCTCATGTTGGTACTGGCGCATCCGGTCGATAGACACACCTGCATCGCCCAGCACCGCGGCAATCTTGGCCAAAGCACCGGGTTTGTCCTCAAGTGCCATGCGCAGATAGTAGGGCGCGGGAGTGGCGGCCTTGGCAGGTTTGGCTTTGCTGAGACCTGCGGCCGGTTGACCAAAGGTCGGAATGCGGATGCCGCGCGCGATGTCCATAACATCGCCCATCACCGCACTGGCCGTGGGGCCTTCGCCGGCACCGGGCCCGCGCAGCACGATCTGCTCCACCGCATCGCCTTCCAGCACGCACATATTGGTGCCGCCTTCCAACTGACCCAGCGGGCTGGTGTCGGGCACCAGGCAGGGCGACATGCGTTGCTCAAGCCCGCGTGCCGTCATCTGGGCCACGCCCAACAGCTTGATACGGAAGCCCATATCGGCGGCCTGGTTGATATCCTCAATCGTGATGCGGCCAATGCCTTCCAGTTCGACCGCGTCGAAGTCAACCTGCGTGCCAAAGGCAATCGCGGCGAGAAGGGACAGTTTGTGCCCCGCATCAATCCCGCCCACGTCAAGGTTGGGATCGGCCTCAAGATAGCCCAGCTGATTGGCCTCTTCAAAAACTTCGTCATAGGGAAGCCCGGCGGATTGCATCCGGGTCAGGATATAGTTGCAGGTGCCGTTCATCACGCCCATCACGCGGGTGATGTCATTGCCCGACAGCCCTTCGGTCAGCGCCTTGATCACCGGGATGCCACCTGCCACGGCCGCCTCGAACCGGATCACATGGCCTTTTTCCTCTGCAGTGATGGCAAGGGCGTGCCCGTGATGGGCCAGCAAGGCTTTGTTGGCCGTGACCACGTCTTTACCCGCAGCGATTGCAGCCTCGGTGGAGGCTTTGGCCGGGCCGTCGCTGCCCCCCATCAGTTCAACGAACACATCCACATCATCGCGGGTGGCCAGGGCAACCGGGTCATCCTCCCACGCGTAATCAGAGATATTGATGCCGCGATCCTTGTCGCGCGAGCGGGCTGAGACGGCGGTGATCACCACCGGGCGCCCGGCACGTTCCGCCAGTAGGTTGGCCTTTTGGCGAATGATTTTCACAACACCGGTGCCCACGGTGCCGAGGCCTGCAATACCTAGGCGCAAAGGGGTTGTCATCGGCGTCTCCAATCGTTGCAAAACTTGTGCCTGCGCGATGTAGCGGGTTCGGCTGGCCCTTGCAACGCAGGTTTTGAGAGCAGGCTTAAATTGCCGGTATGCCGGTTGTCATCCGGGTGCGGGTTGAGCTGTCGATCACGGTGCCGCGCAGCCGCGCGGCGCGGGAGCGTAGATTGGCCACACGGGCCTCCAAACTGCTGATACTCTCGGGATCGACCTGCGCCACGGGAACCCGCGCCTGTAACTGTTCGGCTGGAACCAGTTTGGGATAAGCGGCCCGCTCGGCACCTGGAGAGATGGCGCTGTCCAGATCAGGGAACTGCGTACACCCTGCGCCAAGCGCAACGCAAAACAGCACAGGGATGGGGCGCAAGGGCATGGTGCGGTTCTCCGGCTCTGGACCTGTTTCTTTCTTGGCACTGTTTTCAAAGGCGGGCAAGCAGGGGTTTGATATGAACGCATGTTCAGTTAAATCTCGCTTATGGCACGAACCCAAGGCTCTCATTCTGGAATCACTGGTCCGCGTGTGCGCGAGGCCGCGTTGCGGCTGTTTGCCCAGCATGGCTTTGCCGCCGTGTCGATGCGCCAGATCGCGGGAGAGGTCGGCGTGCAGGCGGGCGCGCTTTACAACTACACGCCGGACAAGCAAAGCCTGCTCTTTGACCTTATGAAATCCCATATGGATCAACTGCTTGACGCATGGCAGGCCGAGCCTGAGTTGCCAAGCCCGATGGCTGCTTTGGAGCGATTCACGCGCTTTCACATCCATTTCCATTCCGCCCGGCCCGAGGCGGTATTCATCTCTTACATGGAGTTGCGCAACCTGACGCCGGAGAATTTCGAGGTGATCGAGGGGCTGCGGCGCCGCTATGAAAATGCTTTGGAAAGTATCTTGCGTGCGGGCGTCACCTCGGGTGATTTTCAGGTGGCCGACACGCGTGTTACCTCGATGGCGCTGATTGCCATGCTGACCGGGGTCAATACGTGGTTCCGCGAGGGTGGTCGCCTCAGCCTGACCGAAGTGGAAACCCTGTACTGGGACATGGTGCGCAAGACAGTCGCGCTTTGACGTCTCTCTTCATCTTGCTCGAAATACTCCCGCCGGAGGCATCAAAAATAATGTGTGGCGCAGCCCTCCGTTTGGAAAGCGGCGGCGCCCTTGGTTTAATGTGCCGGTTTGATGAACGTGTCGTTGCGCAGCTCTTGCATGGCGGTCAACAACTCATCACGCGTGTTCATCACGATCGGCCCGTGCCAGGCGACAGGCTCCTGGATTGGCGCGCCCGAGATCAGCAGGAAGCGCACACCTTCCTCGCCGGCCTGTAGGGTCACTTCATCGCCGGTGCCAAAGCGGATCAGGGTGCGGTTGCCTGACATGTCGCGAATGTTCACTTCTTTTCCCGCCACTTCCTTTTCCAGCAAGACTCCTGAGGGCGTGCTGGCATCGGCAAAAGCGGCGGCGCCTTCAAAGACATAGGCGAATGCGCGGCGGTAGGTGTCGATCCGAAACGTCTTTTTCACCCCGGCAGGCACCGAGATATCCAGGTATTGCGGATCGGCAGCGATGCCGTCGACCGGCCCGCGCTTGCCCCAGAATGCGCCGGTGATGACCCGCACAACGGTGCCGTCATCATCGGTGATCTCGGGGATATCTTGCGAGGCCACGTCCTGATAGCGCGGCGTGGTCATCTTCAGTGAAGAGGGCAGGTTGGCCCAAAGCTGAAACCCGTGCATTTGTCCCGCCGCATTTCCACGCGGCATTTCCTGATGCATGATGCCCGATCCGGCGGTCATCCATTGCACATCGCCTGCCCCAAGCGTGCCAGTGTTGCCGAGACTGTCGCCATGATCGACCTCGCCGGACAGAACATAAGTGATGGTCTCGATGCCGCGATGGGGATGCCATGGAAAGCCTTTCTCAAACCTGGCCGGATCATCATTGCGGAAGTCGTCAAACAGCAGGAACGGGTCCAGCTTGGAAGGATCGCCAAAGCCAAAGGCGCGGTGCAGATGAACGCCGGCGCCTTCCATCGTAGGCTGCGCGCGGCGGGTCTCTAAGGTGGGTCTGAGGGACATGGTGTGGTCCTCCTTTCCGCAAAGACATAAGGCGTGCGTGACCCTGCGCCAATAGATAGGTATGTGCCGCTACGCGCCCAAGATGTGCATAAATGCAGTTGTAACACCTATGTTGAAAACCGTGTAAAGCTTGCCGGGGGAGACCGGATTATGGCCAGCGATTTTACCAGCACAGAGTGGGCGCAGATCAACGCGCATCTTGATGCGGATCCGGGGGCCTATGGCTTGCCCACACGGCGCGATGCATCCGTTGTGTTGATGAGCTGGAACATTCGCAAATTCGGTGCGTTCGAAGAGAATGGTACGCCCAAGAAATCCCCAGGCGCGTTTGATCTGATCGAACGGGTCTGCGGCCTTGCCGATCTGATCGCCATTCAGGAAGTGCAGCGCGACATGACCAGCCTCTACATGCTGCGTGACCGGCTGCGGGCAGGTGGGTATCCTTGGGAAGTGGTCGTCAGTGACGTCACCGGCATGGCCCCCGGATACACCGGTATGGCCGAGCGCATGGCAGTGCTCTATCGCAGCGATCGAGTGCGGCGCGGCGATCTGGCTTCGGACCTGTCCTTTGATCGCTCGGCAGTGGTCGAGAATTCAGATGAAGCGTTGAAACTGCTGGTGGCAAAAGAAGTCGAGATTGCCGGGCAGGATGGGTTTTGGGACAAGCTGACCGCGTGGCTGGGCGGGCAGGGCAAGTTGGTTGGCGCACGGTTCAAGAAATTCGTGCAGTTTATCCGCACCCCGCATCTGGTGGAATTCATCATCGACGGGCCGGACGGTGCATATGAGTTCTGTGTCGTGAATGCGCATCTGGTGTCGGGCGACAGCAAGACTGAACGCGAGCTGGAGTTTTTTGCGTTGCTCGAATGGCTGTTGCTGGACAGCCCGAGGACGGTTGAAAAGAACGGTAAGAGCTATCTTCTGATGGCCGATCTGAACCTTGATTTTCAGTCAAACGTGGACAAAAGGCGACGGGCCTTTGAAGAGTATATGACCACGATAAATGCTGAGAAGAATCTGAAATCAAAAGCGAATTTTCCATTTCTCGATGGCGCCTATTTCACCAATGCGCGGCGCAGCGAAACCTTTGATCATATCGCCTGGGTCACAACCGATACGCGCCTGCCGCGCGGGCGGCACAATGATCAGGCCGGCACGTTGGGGGTAGATGAATACGACTATGGCATGTTCGATTTCGTGCAGGCCTTTGTCGATGCCGGGCCGGGGGCAAAACCCGATGGCAGCCCCGATTACGACCGCTTCACCCATGACTTCACCGATCACATGCCGATCTGGGTGCGCCTACCGTTGCCCCATGCCGGGCAGACGGATTTTTCAGTGGCGGGCGATTAAACGCCGTTTTGGGCGCATGATGTCGCAGACGGGATAGTCTTACGGGTCTCGGTTTTCAAAGGTCGCTGAAACGGTCAGGGAGTTTTGACAATGAAAATCGGATTTATCGGCCTGGGCAATGTCGGTGGCAAACTGTCGGGCAGCCTGTTGCGCAATGGCGTGGATTTGCAGGTGCATGACTTGAATGACGACTTCGTCGCGGCATTTGTCGAAAAGGGTGCCACGGCTGGGGGCAGTCCTGCAGAAATGATGCGCAACTGCGATGCCGTGATCACCTGTCTGCCCAGTCCCTCAGCGTCGAATGCCGTCATGCAAGAGATGCTGCCCGAGATCGGGCCCGGCAAGATCTGGATGGAGATGTCCACTACCGATGAGGCCGAGGTGAAACGCCTTGGGGCCTTGGTGATCGAACAAGGCGGCGCGGCCGTCGATTGTCCGGTGTCTGGCGGCTGCCACCGGGCCGATACCGGCAATATCAGCATCTATGCGGGCTGTGATCGCCCGACCTTTGAGAGGATTTTGCCAATCCTGACGATCATGGGGCGGCGCGTGCTTCATACCGGTGATATCGGTTCGGCCAGCGTGCTCAAGGTGATGACCAACTATCTGGCGACTGGTCATCTGTTGATGCTGTGTGAGGCGTTGACCACGATGAAGGCGGCAGGCATGGACATGGCCACCACCTATGAGGCGATCAAGATCAGCTCGGGGACCTCCTTCGTGCATGAAACCGAAAGTCAGCTGATCCTGTCGGGATCACGCTGTGTGGATTTCACCATGGATCTGGTCCTGAAGGATATCGGCCTGTTTCAGGAAATTGCCGAGCGCAATGACGTGCCGCTGGAAATCTCGCCGATGATGATCGACCTGATGCGCGATGGTCAAGCCCGCTATGGCGAGCGTGCACAATCCGACCGGATGATTGAACGTCTGGAAGAGGCCACGGGCCTAAGCATCACGGCCCCCGGCTTTCCCCAGGAATTGGTGGACGACGAGCCCGAGGAGCGGGGTGCCGAGGTCAGACCCAAATTCTAGGCACACTCGCCCTGTCGAACCGGAGATATCTTTCTCTTTGCCCGTGAACACGCTAAGGGGCAGTCAAAGGGAGATATCAATGGCCGATGAAGTTCTGGCAAGTGTGCGCGCATCGCCCCCCCGCAGGGGCTTTGGGGTATTTGTGCTGGGCTCACTTGGTGTGATGCTGATCTATCTGGCGTTCGCATCACCCCCGGCGGGGCTGGGGTTTCAGTTGATGCTGATTGCCTTCGGGATCGGCGCGCTGATCATGACAGCCAGGATGTGGCAGGCCACGCAACTGGCGCTGGAACTCACCACCGAAGAGTTGCGGCTCAGCGATGGCACTGTTCTGACTGCTACGGACAGCATCGTGAGTATTGATCGAGGCATGTTTGCCTTCAAACCGTCCCACGGTTTCACCCTCAAATTGGCGGGTAAGACCCCGGCGGGTTGGCATCCAGGCATGTGGTGGCGGTTTGGCAAGCGATTGGGCGTGGGCGGCGTAACGCCCGGCGCTCAAACGAAAATCATGGCCGACGTGATATCGGCCATGATTGCTTCTCGGTCACAAACTTCGGATTAACCGCAGTATGAGTCTTCCCAGCAAAGCTGCGAGGCAAAGCGGATACCGGTAAACACTTTGGCACGCGCGGTATAGCTGTTGTTCAGGCCGGGATAGATGAAGGTCGGCTGATAGTTTGACACGCTTTCCACGATGATTAGCTCTTCGCCACCTTGGAGAACTGGCAGTTCGGCATGCGCTTGCGCCACCTCTGCTGTTGTGAGCTCGCTCATCGGACCATCGCCGCGGACCTCGGACCAGCGCACCCAGTAGGATTCAGTGCCGGCGCTATAGACCACCACGGACATACGCAGCTGGTTATCGCCACCATCGTTCGCTTGAGCGTCAAAAATGCTCTTGGCGGTGTCCATATACGTATCGTTCACCGTCTGCATCTCGCGTGATAGCATATCGGCAACGGTATATGTCGCTTTGATGCGTACGGATTTGTACTGATGCACCTCGAACAACTCGAACGAAGTGGTGATCATCCAGAACAGCAGCGGCAGGGTAATAACCATCTCGACGGTCATGACGCCGTCTTTTTCCTTGCTGAACCTGGAGAAAAAACGCGCCAGTTGGTCTTTGATTTTGCTGGGATCAAACAACGACATATTACTCGGGCTCCTGTACAAAGGCGGTGACCGCTAGAATGGCCGCGTCGCCTGAACTGTCTTTGGTCAGCAATCCCGCCAGAAGTGCCTCTGGGAACAGGGGCGAGTAGTTCAGACAGGCGCGCATCATAACAACTTCGTTGGCCTGACCGGGGGTGAAGCTCTTGACGGGCCGAATAGTTTCGTCGATCGGCTCATCGGTGCAAACAGCTATGGGATCCAGCGGGGCAAATGCGCGTGGATCGCTATTGGACATTTCCAGGAACATCTGGTTTTCGCAATCGACGAAGATCATCGCGTTGTCACAGACCAGCTGTTTTACATCATCATACGCGATGGTTTGTCCTGTTCCGAGCCGCACTTCGCGCACCGCCATATCCAGCCCACGTTCCAGCATGGTCTGCCGCAAGGTGATGAACCCCAACTCAAGCGTCATGACAATCATTGTGGCCATGACCGGGAAGACGATCACGAACTCGACAGCGGCACTGCCGGTTTCGTCTCGCCAGTGACGCATGTACCGCTTCAGCAAAGAACCAATCATTGGGTCAACCTCAGGTTTTGAACATTCGAAGCAATCGAGCCGAACGCATCGGAAATTGTGCTCGTCGTTGCGCGATAGTAAAGCAGCGGATCACTCGCGCAGTTGCGCAGTTCGGTTTCGGCCGTACCGTTTTCAGGCACCGAGAAACCGATCGAGTAGACCACAACATCGTTGGCTTTGGTCGCCGTGCAAATGTCGCGCATCATCCCATTCTTGTCTGAACCGCTCTCTCTTTCCGAACCAACATAGTCGTTCCAGGCGCTCCAGTTGCCAGTGACGCTGCCGACAAAGTGCGGGGACATAAGGCCCCAGGCCTCTTCCCAATCCAGAATTCTTTCTGTGACTTCCAGAAGCGGATTGTCCTCACCAGCATTTGCAATTTCTTCGTATTCAGTTTCGCTCAACCACTCGCCGCCTTCATTTCCTTCTTCAACGGAGACCTCGTTGTAGCTGCCACTGCTGGCTTGCAGGTAGAACTTCTTTTCTGGTTCGCCGACCGGTTTGTAGTAACAGTTCCACTTGGAATTGGAGCATTTGCTCGAGCTGGTCGACGTCTTGTTCTTATATTTATGACGCGCGTAGTCGAACTCCATGTGTTGATAGATCACTTCGTGGAGATCAGAGTCTTCGCCACGAAAAGAGCTGTTCTTGTCAAAGTAATATGACGACGTGTTTGCGCCATCGCCCATCACGACAATGATTTTCAGGGACTCAGGTTCGTCATATGCCGCCGGAACGTTGGTCAGCGATGCATCCATCAACCCTTCTGCCTGCAGCGATGCGGCCACGGGGGCAAAGGCCGGGTCCAGCAGGGCCGCGCCCCATTTCATCCCGATATGGGTAGAGGTGTTGCCATCGGCGTGCAGCAGGTCGATCTTGTCATGCAGTTCCTGCGCGGTCATCGAGTAAGCCAGGATTTCAGCATAGTCATCATTGAAGCACGACCGCCAGCCTGAGCTTAGGTCATCGAAACCACCATACACAGAGGTGTAGATTTGCTGCGCGTATTCTGGGCCTTCAAGAGGTTTCAGCGTCGGCGTAATGAACGCGTCTTCATAGTGACCCTCTTCAAACCGCAGGCAGCTCGAATAGTCATGCGTGTCTATGATGTTGGGGCGCATCGCGCTGTAAATCGCCTCGCCCGGTGCCGTGGTCCAGCTGAACGGCACAATCGAAATCACGACATCGCCGGGATCCGAGCTGTTCAGAATGGTCGTCACGAATTGCTTGGCGGCGATTTTCAGATTGTCCAGCTTGGCCCCGCGCATCGAGCCAGACACGTCAAGGACGAGAGCCACCTCCAGTTTGGGTGTGCGGACTTCGGCCGTGGCAATGCCGCCGGCATCCAGAGTGTTCACGCCCATCAGCTTCATCAGATAGGTGTTCAGAGTCATATCGGCCGAGGCGGTCACCGTACGTGAATTGAGAGTCGCTACAATATCGTCGTCACTGATTTCGTTCATGTACTCAGACTTGCCACTCTTGACAAAGAAATCCTCAACGATGGCTTTGATTTCTTCTTTGGTGGCGCCTGCGGGCGCACCACCACCCGCCAGTACGGCGCTGTCAATCGTGGCCTGCAACTGGGTGCGTTCCATCTCGTGGCGCATCAAGTCGATGCTGAGGCCGCCGACCGTTAACATCAGAAGGAAGATGAAGAATGCGATAATCGCCATCCCGCCATCCTCGTCCCGTTCATAGGTACGATACTTCGCCTCAAGGCGGGCCAGAAGGGCGCCGCGAAGCGAGCGCTCGCTTGGTTGATTGCGTGTCAACTTCAGTATCATATCGTCACCTCTTTGGGCGGATTCCAGCCCAGAAAACACATTGCCCCGCGCTCTTTTTTGCCGAAGTCTGTGGCGTAATTATGGCAAAACCAGCAAAAAAGAGGGCTCATTAACCCATATGTTTCAACAATATAGTGCGGCCATTTTCGTTGTTTCCAACCGGGGCGCTAATGCGACCCAAAGTTGAGCAATTCAACGAGAGCCATACGGATTTTACACATTGGGTGGACAAAATTGTCGCAGGCATTAACCATGGATTCACATCCGGCGCGTCAAAACAAACAAGACAGAGCAATTCCCGGATGACAGAGGGAGAGAGAATATGTCACCAGCCAAAGAGCCGAGTTTTCGCGAAAGCGTCGATCTGATGTTTAACCGCGCGGTTGCCCTGATGGACCTGCCACCCGGGCTGGAAGAAAAGATCCGCGTCTGCAATGCCACTTATACGGTCCGGTTCGGTGTTCGGCTGCGTGGTCAGATTCATACCTTTACCGGTTATCGCTCGGTCCATTCGGAGCATATGGAACCTGTCAAGGGCGGTATCCGCTTTGCCATGGGCGTCAATCAGGACGAGGTTGAGGCGCTTGCCGCCCTCATGACCTATAAATGTGCCTTGGTGGAGGCGCCCTTTGGTGGCTCTAAAGGTGGCCTGCGTATCGACCCGCGCGAATGGGACGAGCACGAGATGGAGCGGATCACCCGCCGTTTCGCCTATGAGCTGGCCAAGCGCGACCTTATCCACCCGTCCCAGAACGTTCCGGCCCCCGACATGGGCACGGGCGAGCGCGAGATGGCCTGGATTGCTGATCAGTATCGCCGGATGAACACCACCGACATCAACAGCCGCGCCTGTGTCACTGGCAAGCCGGTCAATGCTGGCGGTATTCAGGGCCGGACCGAAGCAACTGGCCGAGGTGTGCAATATGCCCTGCAAGAATTCTTCCGTCACCCGGAAGACATCAAGGCCGCGGGCTTGAAAGGTTCGCTTGATGGCAAACGTGTCGTTGTCCAGGGTCTTGGGAATGTGGGCTATCACGCCGCCAAGTTCCTCAGCGAAGAGGATGGCTGCAAAGTTACCGCGATCATCGAACGCGATGGTGGTCTGATGGACGAAAACGGCCTTGATGTTGAGGCGGTGCGCAACTGGATCGCCAAACATGGCGGCGTCGATGGTTATCCGCAGGGCAAGTATATCCGCGATGGTTCGAAATACCTCGAGCATGATTGCGACATTCTGATCCCGGCGGCTCTGGAAGGCGTGATCAACAAATCCAACGCGGCCAATATCAAGGCTCCGCTGGTTATCGAGGCGGCCAATGGTCCGGTGACGGCTGGCGCGGATGAGATCCTGCGCGAAAAAGGCTGTGTGATCATCCCGGACATGTATGCCAACGCAGGCGGTGTGACCGTGTCTTACTTTGAATGGGTCAAGAACCTCAGCCATATCCGGTTTGGGCGCATGGGCCGCCGTCAGGAAGAAGCGCGGCACGAGCTGATCGTACGCGAATTGGAAAAGCTCGACGATCATCTGGGCGATGCCTGGACCATGACGCCGAATTTCAAGTCAAGATACCTGCGGGGTGCGGGTGAGTTGGAACTGGTGCGCTCAGGACTCGATGACACCATGCGCGCGGCCTACCAATCCATGCGCGAGGTCTGGCATGAGCGTGACGACGTCACGGATCTGCGCACGGCCGCGTATCTGGTATCGATCGGCAAGGTCGCGACCAGTTACCGCGCATTGGGCCTGTAACAAATGGCGGCGGGTGTGGTTGATCATACCCGCCGCTGTGGTGCCACGCATCTGCGTGTTGATGTGCCAGGCGCCTCGGCGGGCACCCGCGCGATATGTTATTGTAAGGATTGCCAAACGGCCGCTCAGTTGCACGGCGACGGTGCCGATATGCTATCCCCGGCAGGGGGCAGCGATATCTGGCAGACCACGCCGGATCGGATCAAGATTGTAAAGGGCGCAGAGCATCTCAAAGTGATCCGTCTGTCTCCTAAAGGTCTTATGCGCTGGCACGCGGGGTGCTGTGGCACGCCGATGTTCAACACGCTGCCCAATCTGAAGCTGCCATTCATCGGTATGATCCTGCGCCAGTCTGCACGGTCTGACGCCGATGCGGTCTACGGGAAACTGCGCTGTCATGCGTCGACTGAAGGTGTGCGCCCAGGCGCTGGGGCATCCACGCGGGACAAGGGCTTTAAACGTGCTGGTTTTGATGTGTTGCAACGGATGCTTGCCGCTTGGCTTAGCGGGCGCAGCAAGGACACACCGCTGATCGGCAAAGACGGTAAGCCGATTGCTCCGGTTGAGGTGATCACCAAAGATCAACGCCGCGCCGCGATCCCTAAGCATCTGTCCTGAATCCCTTGGGGCATGTTTTCTGAGTGTTGTTCGCCGGGGTCGCACGTTGACCTGCGTTTGTCGAAATGCGCTCAGCAGCAACCGCACCCCATTGCTATCCGTAAAAGAACTTGGTTGAGTTCGGCCAGTGACAAGGGGAGAGGCTTGATGCGCTTTTCAGGGCTGCGCGTTCTCAAAGAAGGGCTGAGGGGCAACACGGGCTGGCAAGCCCACTGGCGCGATGCCACGCCAAAGCCTGAGTATGACGTGGTCATTATCGGTGGCGGCGGTCACGGTTTGGCCACGGCCTATTACCTTGCCAAGAACCACGGCATCACCAATGTTGCTGTGCTGGAAAAGGGATATCTGGGCGGCGGTAATGTGGGGCGCAACACCACGATTGTGCGCGCCAACTATTTCCTGCCCGGCAATTCCGAGTTTTACAGCCACTCCCTGAAGCTGTGGGAGGGGCTGGAGGAAGACCTCAATTACAACGTGATGCATTCCCAACGGGGGCAGATTGGCCTGTTCCACAATGATGGTCAGCGTGATGCCGCGATCCGCCGGGGCAATGCGATCCGCAATCAGGGCGACGATGCCGAGCTGTTAAGCACCAATGATCTGAAACGCATCCTGCCCTATCTCGATTACGATCAGACCCGCTTTCCCATCTATGGCGGGCTGTTGCAGCGCCGGGCAGGCACGGCGCGGCACGACGCTGTGGCCTGGGGCTTTGCCCGCGGGGCCAGCGACCGGGGTGTCGATCTGATCCAGAATTGCGAAGTCACCGGCATTGATATCCAAAACGGAGTGGCCAAAGGCGTGCAAACCACGCGCGGCGCGATCCGGGCCAGGAAAGTGGCGATTATCGTGGCCGGACGCACCAGTCAGGTGGCGGCGATGGCGGGCATGCGCTTGCCGATTGAAAGCCATGTTTTGCAGGCCTTTGTGACCGAAGGTTTGAAACCTGTGATCGACCATGTGGTCAGCTTTGGCATGGGCCATTTCTATATCAGTCAGTCTGACAAGGGCGGTCTGGTTTTTGGCGGAGACCTTGATTTCTATGCCTCTTACGCCGCTCGCGGCAACCTGCCCATGGTTGAACATGTGATGGAAGCGGGCGTGACCCTGATGCCGATGATCGGCAAGGCCAAGGTGCTGCGCTCATGGGGCGGTATCATGGATATGACCCCTGATGGCAGCCCGATCATCGACAAGACGCATATTGATGGCCTCTATCTGGATTGCGGCTGGTGTTATGGCGGGTTCAAGGCGGTGCCGGGCTCGGGCTATTCCATGGCGCACCTGGTGGCCACGGATCAGCACCACGAACCCGCGGCGCGTTTCCGGTTGGATCGCTTTGCCACGGGCCATGGATTGATGGACGAGGAGGGCACGGGTGCGCAGCATAACCTTCATTAGCGCGCTCTGTGTGGCGGGCACGGCGATGGCACAAGACGGCCCGATGCCGGGCTGTTATGCCCGTGAGTATTCGCAAGCCCATCTGGATGCCCATCCCGATCAGGTGGCGCGGTCCCTGACCATGATGATCCATGATCAACAGGACGGTGAGTTCATGACCCGCTTTGCCTATCTGTTGGTCGATTTTGCCAATCAGGGCCATGTCAAACGCGATGGCCACGGGGCGCAGACCCTGGATCAGCAATTGATCTGTTTCAACACGCGCGACGGCCGACAGGGCTGTGGCGTCGAGTGTGACGGTGGCTCGTTCATTGTAACGGATCAGACCGACGCCACCCTGACCATCGCCACCGAAACACTTTGGGTGGGCGAGACCGAAGACTGCGGCGGTGCGATTGATCTGGCAGAAATCCCGGGCCAGCAGGTGAAATACCGTCTGAACCGGGTGGCGATGGATACCTGCCTTGCAAGAGTAGAGAACTGAGATGCGATTGACCTGCCCCATATGCGGCGAGCGTGACCGGCGAGAATTTTACTATGTTGGTGATGCGGTTGCGCTGAACCGCCCCGAAGGCGATGCGCCTGCCGAGGCGTGGGATGATTACATTCACAACCGCGATAACCCGGCCGGGGTGACCCGCGATCTTTGGCATCACGAAAGCGGCTGTTCCGCCTGGATCGTGGTGACGCGCAACACGATCACCCACGAAGTTCTGAGCACCGAACTGGCCAGCACCGTGAAGGGGGCCACATCATGAGGTTGTCCAGCGGTGGGTTGATTGATCGCGATGCCCCGATCCAGTTTTCCTTTGACGGGCATGAATATCAGGGGTTTGAGGGCGATACGCTGGCCTCGGCCCTTTTGGCCAATGACGTGCGTCTGGTGGGCCGCTCGTTCAAGTACCACCGCCCGCGCGGGATTTTGACAGCGGGCAGTGAGGAGCCAAACGCCCTTGTCACGCTGGGTCTGGAAGGGGCGCAAGAGCCCAATGCCCGGGCGACGACGACGGAACTTTACGAAGGCTTGTTGGCGCGCAGCCAGAACCGGTGGCCGTCCTTGGGCTTTGATATTCTGGGCCTCAATGACTGGGCCGCGCCATTTCTAAGCGCAGGTTTCTACTATAAAACCTTCATGTGGCCCAAGGCGTTCTGGGAGAAACTTTACGAGCCGGTGATCCGTCGTGCCGCCGGTCTGGGGGCGCTTTCGGGGGCGCATAACACCGACAAATACGACAAGGCCTATGCCCATTGCGATCTGCTGGTGATCGGTGCGGGGCCTGCCGGGTTGATGGCGGCACTGAGTGCAGCAAGCGCCGGTGCCGATGTGATTTTGGCCGAGGAAGACACACGCACCGGTGGGCGGCTCAATGCCGAGACCTTAGAGGTTGAGGGGAAGCCCGGCCATATCTGGGCGGAAGAAATCACCGCAAAGCTGGCAGGCATGGACAATGTGCGGATCATGACCCGCACCACGGTCACTGGGGCCTATGATCAGGGCACCTATGGTGCTGTGGAGCGGTCCTCCCCCCAGAGGCGGGATCGCAAAGGTGCCGCGGTTGAAACCTTTTGGCGGATCGTGGCAAAGCGTGCTGTGCTGGCCGCCGGTGCCTTGGAGCGCCCCGTGGCCTTTCGCAACAACGACCGCCCCGGCGTTATGAATGCGGGCGCGGTGCGTGCCTATCTGAACCGCTGGGGCGTCAGCCCGGGCAAGAACGTGGTCGTGTTCGGCAATACCGACAGCGCACACCGCACGGCTGCCGATCTGATCAATGCGGGTGTCCATGTCAGCGCTTTGGTCGATGCGCGCGCCCATGCCACCACTGGCCTTGATGTGCCGTTTTATGCGGGTGCGCAGGTCTGCAATGCCGAAGGCAGTAAGCGGTTAGAGGCCGTTACGGTGCAAAGCGTGAGCGGGCAGGACAAAATTCAAACCGATTGCCTAGCCATGTCGGGCGGGTGGAACCCGTCGGTGCATCTGACCTGTCACATGGGCGGGCGGCCCGAGTGGGATGTGGATATTCAGGCCTTTGTGCCCACGCCAAATGCCATTCCCGGCATGAGGGTTGCAGGCGCGGCAGCTGGCCGGTTCTCTACCCGCGCCTGTCTGGAGCAAGGGGTTGAGTCTGCCAATGAAGCGCTAAGCGCGCTGGGCCTGAAGGCCGCCAAGGTGGAAATCCCCGGCTCGGATGATGGGGCCTATGACATCACCCCGCTATGGACGGTGCCGGGCAAGGGCCGCGCCTGGCTGGATTTTCAGAACGATGTGACGGTCAAGGACGTCAAACAGGCCGCGCAGGAGAACTTTAAATCCGTCGAACATATGAAGCGCTATACCACGCAAGGCATGGCGCCGGATCAGGGCAAGAACTCGAACGTGGCCGCCCTTGCTGTACTGGCAGACGCCACTGGCAGCGGCATCCCGGAAACCGGAACGACCACCTTCCGCCCGCCTTACGTGCCGGTCAGCATCGCGGCGATGGGCGCGGGCGGGCAGGGCGCAGGCTTTGCCCCGCAACGTTTCACCACGTCGCATAAGGCGAGCGTGGCGCGCGGCGCGCCGATGATCGAAGTGGGGTTGTGGTATCGCCCCAGTTACTTCCCGAAGGCCGGTGAGACCACATGGCGGCAAAGCTGTGATTGCGAGGTTCAGATGGTGCGCGAGGCGGTTGGGATTTGTGATGTCTCGACCCTGGGCAAGATCGACATTCAGGGCCCGGATGCGGGCGCGTTTCTGGATCTGGTTTACACCAACACCTTCTCGACCCTGAAAGAGGGGCGCGTGCGCTATGGTCTGATGCTGCGCGAGGATGGGCATGTCATGGATGACGGCACCACCGCGCGGTTGGGGCTACAGCATTACCTGATGACCACCACGACGGCGGCCGCCGGGCAAGTGATGCGGCATCTGGAGTTTGTGCATCAATGCCTCGCGCCGCAGATGGATGTGCGTTTCACCTCGGTCACTGAACAATGGGCGCAGTTTGCCGTGGCGGGGCCGAAATCGCGCGCGCTGTTGGAAGAGCTGTTGGAGCAATCGCTGGCCGACTGGCCGTTCATGGGCTGTGGGGATGTCAGTATCGGTGATGTGGCCGCACGGCTGTTCCGCATCTCGTTCTCGGGTGAACATGCCTATGAATTGGCGGTGCCCAGCCGGTATGGTGAAAGCCTGTTCCAGGAGCTGGTTGCGCGGGCCGAGACGATGGATGGCGGCCCCTATGGGATGGAGGCGCTGAACGTGCTGCGCATCGAAAAGGGGTTTATCACCCATGCCGAGATTCATGGTCGTGTCACTGCCTTTGACATCGGGATGGAGCGGATGGTGAGCGCCAAAAAAGACTGTATCGGGCAGGCCGCCGCCGCCCGCCCGGGCCTTTGGGGCGAAGAGCGTGAACAGCTGGTGGGCCTGCGACCGGTGGGCGAGGTCAAATTGTTGGTGGCGGGTGCGCATCTGTTTGAAAAAGAGGACGAGGCCGTGCGCGTGAATGATCAGGGGTACATCACGTCGGTGGGCTATTCGCCGACGTTGGAGACGCCGCTGGCCATGGGGTTCCTCAAAAACGGTCGCGCGCGTCATGGCGAAGTGGTGCGCATGGTCGAGCATCTGAAAGGGGTCGAGACCCTGTGCGAGGTGATTGATCCGGTGGTGCTTGATCCCGAGGGAGGGCGGATGCGTGATTAAACTGCAAGCGAAATCGCCCTGTGCGGGCCTATTGCCGATCTCGATCGGCGATGTTGCCCTAAAAGAAGTGGACCCGGGGGTGATGACCTCGTTCGCCCCGTTCAAGGGGGCCGATAAGGCGTTTGGCGCGGCGTTGAAGGCCGCGCATGGTGTGGCCGCCCCGTTGCCAAACCGATCAACGGGCAAAGAGGGCGCGCGGGCTATCTGGTTCGGTCAGCGCATGGTTCTGCTGATGGGGCCAGTGCCCGATAACGGGTTGGTCAAACACGCTGCCCTCGTCGATCAATCCGACGCTTGGGCCGTCGTGCGACTCGAAGGGCAGGGTGCGCGCGATGTCTTGGCGCGGCTGACGCCGATTGATCTGCGCGAGGCTGTGTTCAAACGCGGCCACACGGCGCGCACCGAGTTGCAGCATATGATGGCCTCGATCACGCGGATCGGGGCGGACAGCTATCAGATTATGGTGTTTCGCGCCTTCGCCGAAACGTTGGTGCATGATCTGAAAACGGCGATGGAGGGTGTCGCAGCGCGGTGAAACGATGCAAATCCGCGTAGGTCCGTCTGGGCGCTGACAAGCCCGGTTCGCTAAGATACTCTTGCGACGAATGACTGATTCACGAGGGCTTTGACCATGTTGCGTACCACGATCTGTTTGTTGTTTTTTGCCACGCCAGTGATGGCGCAGGACAAGGCTGAACTGTGTCAGGTGTCTTCGGATATCGCCGGGGCTGCTGTTGCCGAGCGTCAGGACGGGCAGGCCGCGAACAGTGCCGTCACGGCCATCGCCGCAAACCTTCCGGATGAGCAATCCGCGTACGAGGCCGCGGTTCAACCCATCGTAGAGTGGGTCTACACCTTGCCCGAAGAACAACTGGGCGATGAGGTGGCATCCTCTTACAAAACCGCGTGTCTTGAGCAGTAAATAAAGCCCGCGCGGGCTGGACTCGGACGCCACGCGCGCCAATATAGTCCGTATGAGCCTGCCGCCCGGATTTCTTGATGACTTGCGTACACGCACTTCCTTGTCACAGGTGGTGGGGCGCAAGGTCATATGGGACGCCCGCAAGTCCAATCAGGGCAAGGGCGATCTTTGGGCACCATGCCCGTTCCACCAGGAAAAAACCGCCAGCTTTCACGTCGATGACCGCAAAGGGTTTTACTATTGCTTTGGCTGTCACGCCAAGGGTGATGCGATCTCGTTCGTGCGCGAAACCGAGAATGTCGATTTCATGGAGGCGGTGCGCATTCTGGCCAGTGAGGCCGGGATGCCCATGCCCGAACGCGACCCGCAGGCACAGGCCAAGGCCGACCGGCGCACGCAGTTGAGCGATGTGATGGAGATCGCGGTGCAGTATTTCCGCCTGCAACTGAAAACCGGGGCCGGGGCAGCGGCGCGCGATTATTTGGTCGGGCGCAAGCTGTCGGAGGCGGCGCTGGAGCGGTTTGAGATCGGCTTTGCCCCCGATGCCTGGCAAGGGCTGTGGGATCACCTGAAGGGCAAGAATGTCGAGGATGAACTGATCCTCGGCGCGGGGCTGGCCAAACCCTCGCAAAAGGGTGGCAAGCCCTATGACACGTTCCGGGGCCGGATCATGTATCCGATCCGCGACGCGCGCGGGCGCGCTATCGCCTTTGGTGGGCGCGCGATGGATCCCAATGACAACGCCAAATACCTGAACTCGCCCGAGACCGAACTGTTTGATAAATCCCGCACACTTTACAACCTTGGGCCTGCGCGCGAGGCGGCGGGCAAGGGTCAGCCCCTGATCGTCGCCGAAGGGTATATGGATGTGATCGCGCTGGCCGAGGCCGGGTTTGGTGCCTCGGTGGCACCCTTGGGAACGGCAGTGACCGAGCATCAATTGGCGATGCTTTGGCGTGTCGCGGATGAGCCTGTCATTGCGCTGGATGGCGATACGGCGGGTCTGCGCGCCGCGCACCGGGTGATTGATCTGGCATTGCCGTTGTTGGAAGCTGGTAAAAGTCTGCGCTTTGCGATCATGCCCGAAGGGCAGGATCCCGACGATCTGCTCCGCGCAGAAGGAGCCGTTGCTGTGCAGGGTTTGATCGAGCGCGCCCTGCCCATGGTGCAGTTGCTGTGGCAGCGCGAAACCGAGGGGCGCGTCTTTGACAGCCCGGAACGTAAAGCGGCGCTGGACAAGGCGTTGCGCGAAAAGATCAAACTGATCCGTGATCCCTCGATCCGCACCCATTATGGTCAGGCGATCAAGGACATGCGCTGGGAGCTGTTTAGTCCGCGCCGCGCGCCACAAGGCAAAAGCAGCTGGCAGGGCAAAGGGCGTAAGTGGAACGCGCCTGATCCGGCCACGCCTTCGGCGAAATCCTCGCTGCTGGTGGCTGCGGGTGAGCGTGCCGAGACACAGATGCGCGAGGCGGTGATCCTGGCAACACTGATCTGCGTGCCTGATATCTGTGATGAGTTTGAGGCCGCTGTTGAGGCGATGGAGTGTAGTGGTGGAGATCATGCGCAGTTACGCAATCTGATCCTGCGCCATTTCCATGCCGGGCAGGAGACACTGAAAACCCACATTGCCAATGAGATGGGCGAAGGCACCCTTGAAAAGCTGCTGAACCTGCCCCATGTCGGGCTGGCACCCTCGGTGCGCCATCCCGGAGAGACCGATATCGCCCGTATGACCGTGGCCGAAGAACTGGCCAAGCTGGATGCGCAACGCGGACTACGGGTCGAAATCAGCGAGGCAGCCGAGGATATTGCGCATGTCGCGGATGAATCCGTGACCTGGCGTCTTGGGCAGGCGGCCGAGGCCCATAACAAGGCCCTGCGCAGTGAAAGCGAAGATAAGGCCGAATACGATACGAGCGACAATGGCGCCCGAATCAAGCGAGACGAGAAGGCGCAATTCGAGGCGCTGTTAGACCAGATCACCTATTCCAAACGAGGGCGCTAGCCCATCTGCTTAGGATTAGGTAAAGAAAACAGGGTAAACGGGTGTGCGAATCAGTGATTCGCGCTAATGATTCGTTTCAAACGAATCACCTAGCCCCCGCCAAAGTGAGGAGATGTGCATGGCCGCCAAAGACAATGACGACCAGAAGACGGACGATCAGGAGTCCGAAATCTCGCTGGATATGAGCCAGACCGCCGTCAAAAAGATGATCGCCGAGGCCCGCGAGAAAGGCTACATCACCTACGATCAGCTCAACCAGGTTCTGCCGCCCGATCAAGTCAGCTCGGAACAGATCGAGGACGTGATGTCGATGCTCTCTGAGATGGGCATCAACATCATCGAGAACGAAGAGGTTGAAGAAGAAGAGCAAAAGACCACCGCCGTGGCCGAGATTGGCCGCAAGGGTGAGATCACGCTTGGCTCGGGCAAGGAAGAGAAACTGGATCGCACCGACGATCCGGTGCGCATGTATCTGCGCGAAATGGGCAGTGTCGAATTGCTGTCGCGCGAAGGCGAGATTGCCATCGCCAAACGGATCGAGGCTGGTCGCAACACGATGATTGCGGGCCTCTGCGAAAGCCCGCTGACCTTCCAGGCGATCACCATCTGGCGCGACGAACTTCTGGGCGAAGATATTCTGCTGCGCGACGTGATCGACCTTGAGGCGACATTCGGCAATCAGATGGGCGAGGATGATGACAGCGCGCCTGTCGTGGATGCTGCTAATGTCACCACTGCCCCCTCGGCCAAGAAGGAAGAGACCCAGGAAGTCGACGCTGACGGCAATCCAATCGCCACTGACGATGACGATGATGATGATGACGAACAGGCCAACATGAGCCTGGCCGCGATGGAAGCCGCGCTGAAACCGCGCGTGCTGGAAACGCTGGATCGCATCGCCGACGATTATGAAAAGCTGGCCGAAATGCAGGACAGCCGGATTTCCGCAACGCTGAATGAGGACGGTTCGTTTTCCAAGAAGCAGGAAGGCACCTATCAGAAGCTGCGCTCGGAAATTGTTGAACTGGTGAACGAACTGCACCTTCACAACAACCGGATCGAGGCGCTGATTGACCAGCTTTATGGCATCAACCGCCGGATTATGCAGATCGATTCAGCGATGGTGAAGCTGGCCGATCAGGCCCGTATCAACCGGCGCGAGTTTGTCGAAGAATATCGTGGTCGCGAGCTGGATCCGAACTGGCTGGACGATATGGCCAAGAAATCGGGCCGTGGCTGGCAGATGTTCATGGAGCGCAGCCCCGAGAAAGTGAACGATCTGCGCGCCGACATGGCGCAGGTCGGGCAGTATGTGGGCCTTGATATCCCTGAATTCCGCCGCATCGTGCAGCAGGTCCAGAAGGGCGAGAAAGAGGCGCGTCAGGCCAAGAAAGAAATGGTCGAGGCGAACCTGCGTCTGGTGATCTCAATCGCCAAGAAATACACCAACCGTGGCCTGCAATTCCTTGATCTTATTCAGGAAGGTAACATTGGCCTGATGAAGGCGGTTGATAAGTTTGAATACCGCCGTGGCTATAAATTCAGCACCTACGCCACATGGTGGATCCGTCAGGCGATCACCCGTTCGATTGCGGATCAGGCGCGCACCATCCGTATTCCGGTGCATATGATCGAAACGATCAACAAGCTGGTGCGCACCGGTCGTCAGATGCTGCACGAGATTGGTCGCGAACCGACGCCCGAGGAACTGGCCGAAAAGCTGCAGATGCCGCTTGAGAAGGTTCGCAAGGTGATGAAGATCGCCAAGGAACCGATCAGCCTTGAAACCCCGATTGGCGACGAAGAAGACAGCCAGCTGGGCGATTTCATCGAAGACAAGAACGTGATCCTGCCACTGGATTCCGCCATTCAGGACAACCTGAAGGAAACCACGACGCGGGTTCTGTCGTCGCTGACGCCGCGTGAAGAACGCGTGCTGCGGATGCGCTTTGGCATCGGTATGAATACCGATCACACGCTGGAAGAGGTGGGTCAGCAGTTCAGCGTGACACGCGAACGTATCCGCCAGATCGAAGCGAAGGCGCTCAGGAAGCTGAAGCATCCCAGCCGGTCGCGCAAATTGCGATCCTTCCTGGATCAGTAAGGGAGCGGCGCCTGCGGGCGCCGTTTTTCGTTGGCAATGACCTTTATATCCGATCTACCCGCCGCGTTGGCCGAGGTCTTGAACGGCGAGGATGTGATCGTCTTTGACGGTGAATGTGTGCTCTGCTCGGGGTTCTTTCGGTTCATGCTCTCAAAGGGCAGGGCAGAGCGGTTTCGGTTTGTATTGGCGCAATCGGAATTGGGGACGCAGGTTTACCAGGCCCTGGGCCTGCCGGTCACCGATTATGAGACCAATCTGGTGATGGTTGACGGCCGGATTTATGGCAAGCTTGATGCCTTTGCCGCTGCGATGCGGGCGGTTGGCGGACCCTGGCGGATCCTGTCGGGGCTGCGGTTCTTGCCGCAGTTCATCAAGGATCCCGCATATGGTTTGATCGCGCGCAACCGGTATCGGATTTTCGGCCGCTACCCGACTTGTATGCTGCCTGACGAAAACCTGCGCGCCCGGTTCCTGCCCGGGGGTTGGGAATGAGCGGCGATCCGTTCTGGCACGCGATCACCGCCGGGCAATTGGATGTGGCGGCGGGCGTTGTCGCCTTTCATGAGGGGCTGGGCACCAAACATTACGCGGGTGAATGCGACATTGTCCGGGACCGCAACCCGCTGGTGCGCGCGCTGTTGCGGATGGCTGGCCTCCCGGCAGACGGGCATCGCGTGCCGGTGCGCCTGACCCTGATCACGACGCCGGACGGGGCCGAGTGGCAGCGTGATTTCGGCGGGCATGTCACGCGGTCATCCATGCGTTGGTCCGCGTCAACACACTGTGTCTCCGAACGGTTTGGCCCTTTTGCGGTCGATATGCGGTTTGAGGCCGAAAATGGCGGTCTGCTGGTTCATATCGCGCGCCTGCGATGTCTGGGCCTGCCGGTTCCGGGGCTTTTGCGCCCCCGCAGCGAGACGCGCGAAACTATGGACGCAGCGGGTCGGTTCTGTTTCGATGTGTCGGCGCATCTGCCTTTGTTGGGCCTGTTGATCCGCTATTCCGGGCACCTCTCACCAGAGGGCTGATCGGTGATCATCACGCAGGACAAGCCGCGCATCGGCTGCTAAACTGGCCGCATTGAACCAAAGGATGTGCCATGACCCGCTGGATCGCCCTTGCTTTTGCCGGAGTGTTGGCTGGCCCTGCACTGGGGCAGGGCTGTTTCGGAGCGGGTGAGCCGCTGTTTCATTGCACTTTCAAAAACGGCACGCGGGCGGTTGATATTTGTCTTCAGGGCGATGTCGGAATCTATCGCTATGGCCCCTCTGAGGCAGCGTCAGAATTGCTCTTGGCGGACCGGGTTGAAGTCATGTTCATGTTGCCCTGGAACGGCGTTGGCAGCTCGATTTACGAGGAGCTCGGGTTCACCAACGGCGATGTTGATTACACCGTGCATTATGCCGTCAGCCGGATTGCGGCGGATGAGCCGGAGGTGACGGGTGGCATCACGGTGACCAAGGCGGATCAGAAATTGGCCGAACTGACCTGTGACCCGGGCAGCGTCGAGGTGCGCGAGTTTTATCCGGTCTATCTCGCGAAAGAGGCGAAAGGCCAATGTTGGGACCGTACCGCCTTTAGCTGGGGTGCGTGCTAGAGGCCATGCAGACCAATTTCACGATCTCTACGCATGGGCAGGGCCTCTATCAGGTGACCCGCGAGGTGACACGCTGGGTTGCTGAGCAGGCCGTGCAGACCGGCCTTTTGACGTTGTTCATCCGCCATACTTCGGCCAGCCTGCTGATTCAGGAGAATGCTGACCCGGAAGTGCAAAGCGATTTGCGGGCTTATTTTCAAAGACTTGTTCCGCCAACCTCGGATCCGTCGATGTCCTATCTGACCCATACTTATGAAGGCCCCGACGATATGCCTGCCCATATCAAGGCGGCGATGATGCCGGTTTCCTTGTCGATCCCGGTCAGCGATGGGCGGCTGGCCCTTGGTACATGGCAGGGCATTTACGTCTTTGAACATCGCGACGCGCCACATGCGCGTCAGGTCGTTGCACATCTCGGCAGCGCGGCCTCGTAAACGCCGATTTGCGCGCTTTTACCCGTGGTTTTGGCCCTCAATTCGATCCCAGTGTGCCCTATATGCAGCGGTTGAATTTCCCCTCTACCCAAAACCTTGCGGCTGTCCTATAGTGGCTGTGGATAACTGGGCATAAGACCCATGTGACAGAGGCAGAGAAGAAAAGGGGACCGGCCAATGCGCTGCCCGTTTTGTGGAAATATCGATACACAAGTGAAAGATTCGCGTCCCGCGGAAGATCATGTTTCGATCCGGCGTCGGCGCTTTTGCCCGGCCTGTGGCGGACGCTTTACCACCTATGAGCGTGTGCAACTGCGCGATCTGGTGGTGGTGAAAACCAATGGACGGCGCGAAGATTTTGACCGTGACAAGCTGGAACGCTCGATCCGGATCGCCCTGCAGAAACGCCCGGTCGAACCGGAACGCGTTGAGCAGATGATCTCGGGGATCGTCCGGCGGCTTGAGTCCCTGGGCGAAACCGACATTGCCTCGAAAGTCGTGGGCGAGATCGTGATGGAAAGCCTGGCACGGATCGACACCGTGGCATATGTGAGATTTGCCAGCGTTTACAAGAACTTCCAGGCGGCTGATGATTTCGACAAGTTCGTCAGCGAACTGCGCCCCGATGCCGATCAGGGCGAGTCTGAGGACGGGTGAGCACCACAGATACCACGCATATGACGCTGGCCCTTGCCTTGGGCCGGCGTGCGCAGGGGGCCACATGGCCCAACCCGGCTGTGGGCTGCGTGATTGTTAAAGATGATCAGATCATCGGTCAGGGGCGCACGGCCCCAGGTGGGCGTCCGCATGCGGAAACCATTGCTTTGGCCGAGGCTGGCGCGGCTGCAAAAGGGGCCACCGCCTATGTCACGCTGGAACCCTGTGCACATCATGGACAAACACCCCCCTGTGCGCAGGCGTTGATTGATGCGGGGGTTGCCCGCGTCGTTTCCACGATCGAAGACAGCGATCCGCGTGTGTCCGGGCAGGGCTTTGACATGTTGCGCGACGCTGGCATTACGGTTGAAACCGGCCTTCTGGCCGATATCGCTGCGCAGGATCTTGCCGGATTTTTTCACCGCGTCACCTATGGGCGCCCGCGTCTGACTTTGAAACTTGCCACGTCTCTGGATGGACGTATTGCCACCGCCAGCGGTCACAGCCAATGGATCACCGGGCCCGAGGCGCGTGCCGAGGTGCATGCCATGCGCGCGTTCCACGACGCGGTGATGGTGGGGGCAGGTACAGCACGGGCGGATGATCCGTCGCTGACCGTGCGGGATGTCGAGAGTGATCATCAACCGATCCGTGTTGTCATCTCGCGCAGGCTTGATCTGCCTCTGATGTCGCAACTGGCGCGCACCGCCAAGGACCTGCCGGTGTGGATCTGTCATGGTCCGGATGCCGATGCCGCCCTGGTCGAGGCATGGGACGGTTTGGGTGCAAAACTGATCCCTTGCCGCCTGACAGGTCAACAGCTGGATATGAGTTCGGTTTTGCAAGAGCTGGGCCAGTTGGGCCTGACCCGGGTTTTCTGCGAAGGCGGTGGTGCGCTTGCCGCCTCTTTACTCAGCTCTGATCTGGTGGATGATTTCGTAGGCTTTACCGCCGGTCTGGCGATTGGGGCTGAAGGGCTGCCCGCCATTGGTGCTCTGGGCCTGTCCAGGCTTGACGAGGCGTTGCGCTTTGACCTTGTGGAATGCCGGGCCATCGGCAACGATATTCTGCACCGCTGGACACGTGCCTGAGGCGCTTAGCGCCACAGCGGAGCATAAGAGGCAAACACCCCCTGAAGTTTGGCCAACAGGCGGTTGCCCGCACCGGGATGGGGCACCTCGCCGCTGGCCAACCGGTCGATAGCCACCTCCACAGGACAGGCCTGTCCGGTGACGGGATCGAAATAACGGGGATAATCAATCAATGCGGCATGGGCCAACCCGAAAAGCGAGGGCCGCGCAACCCGGCGGGTAGGCACCTTGCCCAGATCGCGGGTCAGGCCCCATCCAGCGTAGAACGGTGCGCCAGTGGTGGTAACCGGTACATCGCGCAGCATCGCCTCGAACCCCAGAAGCGAGGTCATGGTCCAGACCTCCTGCACGTCGTTCAGCAGCGCCATTGGATCAGCCTCGGAGAGGACCGCATCGGCCAGCCCTTTCAGCGCCTCTGATGCGGTGGCCCCTGCGCGCAAACCTGCTTCAACATCCGGATGGGGTTTGTACAGAACCACCGCCTTGGGGTTCTCGGTGCGAACGCGTTCCAGCAGCGCAAGATTGGTACAAACCTCACCTGCGCCCAGCCGGATCGAGGCGTCATCCTCCACCTGGCCCGGCACCAGAATGCGATGCCCTTTCGGCAGATCAGGCCGTGCGCCACCCAGATTGTATTTCGACAAACCCAGTTCGCGCAGGCGCATGATCAGCCTTTCGATACGCAGTTGCTGATCCGGGCGAAGGTCGCTCCGGGTTGCGATCCATCGCTCCAGTCTGCTTTCGCGGCCGGGGTCATAGTAGATCCCCAGATCGTCACAGACCAAGGACAGGGGCGGAACCAGTTCGGCCCCTAACCCGCGCGAGCGCAGGAACCCATCCTCGACTCTTATGGCGGGGCTGTCCGGTGCGGCTTTTCCGGCCCAGACCATGTGGCGGCGGAGCGGCGCGGCGTGTTCCACCTCCTTGAACTGCACCCGGGGGCCATGGCTGCCGAAGAACTGCTGTAGCGGTTTGCGCTTCCACAACCGCATGCCCGACGCGACCCAGCCCTGGTGGTCCTCGCGCCATGCGCGGGTTTGAGCCTCAAACACTGCAATGGCCTGATCCAGATCACACAGGCTGTCGGCATGCGGATCGTACCATTTCGGATAGAGGATCATCGCGGCGGCAAATATCTGCGCGCGGGTCAGATCGCGGCCCCGGCGGGGTAAGGAATGCGGGTGGTGATCTTCCGTCAGACCCCAACCTGCATAAAACGGTTGGCCAAAGACGCGGGGTTTGTGCCCGGCGAAAATCGCCTCGAACCCGAGACCTGAGGACACGGTGTAGACCCCGACCGCGCCCTCCATCAGCGTCCAGGGGCTGACCGGGTCGGAAAACAGTGTGATCCGGTCATTCGCGTCCTCAGCCGTGAAGTAGCCCTGACGGTGACCAGCAATCGTTTCCGGGTGCGTTTTGATCAGGATGCGTGCGCCGGGATTATCCTCCTGCGCATAATACAGCATTTCGCGAAACGTGTTGGCATCGGCACCACCATGGGTCACCGAGGCATCGCCGCGGGTTTGGTCGATCACCAGCACATATCCCGGATCGGGGCAGGGGGCACTTGGCTTGAACGCGCTGTACTTGCTTAAATGCGCCTCTTTGATCCGTTCGATCCCACCCCGGGCCCGATCCAGCAGGGCGGTGTCGTCCAGCGGGTGCGTGGCCAGCAGGGTTTCAAGGTCGGAGGGCTGTGAGGCGTCGAAATGCATGCCCGTGTGGTCGATCAGCAGACCCAAAGGGGGTTCGCCATCTCGCCCCGGATGCAGCGAGCGCAAAAACGCGTCTTCCACGCGGATCAGGGCGGCGCCGGTTTTTTCGGCCATCCCTTCGCCGCGATGGGCATAGGGGCTGCGGCCCCAGACTGCGATCAGATCATCGGCGCGGGGTTTGCCAAGGCGCAGGTCATACCCCGCCAAAGCCAGTATGCGCCGGATGCGACGCTGGCGCAGAAACCCGGCGTTGTAATAGAAAACCCGCCGGGTTTCAGGCCCGGCGGGTGTTTCATGCGGTTTGTCTGGCGGCATTAGAGTCCCAGATCGGAGAACGTATCGCCTGCGGTTGAGATGGTACCAACCGCGCCCAATGTGCCGGTCAGGGCTGAAATCACCTTGCTCCACTGTGCAAAGGGCGCTTCGGTCACATAAAGCGTGTCGTCGTCGCGAATGGCAAAGTCGCGTGCCATGAACATGCCATTGGGCTCGGTCAGGTTCAGCACATAAACCAGACGCTGTGCGCCTTGCAGATCATCACGTCCGAGCACGATATTGGCAATCTCGGCGGGTTCATTGCGCAAAACAAAGACACCCGTGGGGTCAGCGCTGGCGGTGGACAGGCCACCGACTTGGGCAATCGCCTCAATCGCGCTGAGCGTTTGGGTTTCAAAGGTCACACGGGCCTGTGCACCGGTTGCCCCAAGGGCGGTAAAGGCACGGCTGTCCTGTTCGACCAGAATGCGATCCCCGCCGCGCAGGGCGATGTCAAACTCGGGATGCTTGAAGATGTCCTGGAACCAGACCTTGCTGCGTTGATCGCCACGAATAACGGTGACCTGCGCCACCTCGGGTTCGATCGCCACACCGCCTGCACGTGACAGCATGGCCGACAATGTGCGGGTGGGCCGCTCGATCGGGTAAACACCTTGTGCCCCAACCGCACCAACCAGCGAGACGGTTGACCCGTCCCCGGCCAAACGACGGACCTCAACCTGCGGGTCAGGTGTCTGTTCTTCCAGCTTGGCGGTGATGATGCGGCGCACCGCGTCGGGCGAGTTGCCTGCGGCGCGAATACGGCCCGCATAGGGAATGAAGATAAAGCCGGCACCATCCACCTGAACCTCTTCCAGAACGGCGGCATTGGCCCCTTCGATCACCAGAAGCCCGTCATCGACGTTTTCCCAAATGGTGATGCCCAGCGTGTCGCCGGGGCTGATCGTGTCTGATCCGATCCGACCTGCATTCAGGAACTTATCGGTGAAGCCAAGGGCCGGTTGCACGGCCGTGGCGCGGGTGACACGGTCATTGACCGACACCACAAACGCATCGCCTGATTTCTGGACCGAACCGGCATAGATTTCTTTTTTATTGGGGCCCGAACGGGGCAACACGCCACATGACGATATCATGCCCACAAGAACCACCAGGGCGACGGACTTCGCCCATCTGCTGGGTTGAGTTTTCACTGCTACGGTCTCCTCGACCTTATGTACTGCCTCAGTTTTTTTATTTAAGTTAACTGAATCCGTTGAGAAAATCCAGCTTTAGTCATCACGTGGTTCAGGTAACGGCCCGCAACTGTTGCCGAGGTGCCGCGGTGCCGGATTTCAATGCATCATAGGGATCTTCGGCGGCCAGCATCATATCAATCGCCTGTCGCAGCAGCTGTCGCCGCCCGCGGGACGAGTAATAACCCCCCGGAACCTGGCTGGTTTCCAGCAGATAACGGCGGTAATCCTTGTAGGCTTTGTGATCCGGGCGCTCGGCCCCGGCAAAGAAATCGCGGATCGGTTTGGTCGATACGAATTCGAGTTTGGCATAAACCGCCTCGCCAAAGGTTTTGAGCGGAATTCCGCGCCACAGCACCTGTTGAGCGGCGGTCGAGTTCACTGTCACGGCACTGCGGGCCTCGTCCAGAAGCTGGGCCAGCTTGCCCCCGCGCACGTAATGCACACGGTTTGCCACGCCATGCTGTTTGGCCAGGCGTTTCAGCTCGCGCCGGATCGGGGTGCGCCCATCTTCAAGCGGGTGCGCCTTGACCACAAGGTGGTGATGGGGCGGGGCACCATGGGCAAACCCATCAACGACGGTCTCCAGAAAATCGGTCATGCTGGCGAAGGCGCTGTGTTCCTGGAACGAACTGTCATGTTCGAGCTGCAACAGGGCAAGATGATAGGGAAAGCCGCCATGGCGGATGCGTAACGTGGCAATGCGCCGGTCAATCGCCTGCGCGGGCATCAGTAGAAGTCGTTGAATATAAAGCTTGAATTCCTGCGTGACACTGAGGGCTCTGTGCGGGCGAAAGTTGCGATAACGCCAGTTCGTCAGCAGGACAAACCCATGATACAGCGCGCCGTAGAAGATATGCTGGCGCATGTCACCCCAGCTGGCGGGAGGCAGCGGTTGATCCATATCCGAATTCTCAAGCGCGGTGCGCATCTCCGGCACGCTCATCTCCATCAGACGTGAGTGGCCGTTGGAACCACCACGTTCATAGGTCACCCAGTAGGGGCGTAGATAGCCTTCCTCGAACACGTGGATGCGAAGGCCAGCGTCGTTCGCCCGCGCAACAGCCTCGGCATGGATTGGCCGCGTATCGCCGTAAAGCACGATATCGGTTACGCCCTTGTCGGTCAGGATGCGGCTGAATTCTTCGGGCCAGTCATCGGTGTTGCCGCGATAGGGAATATAGCTGCTGCGCTGGGGCCAGAATGCCTGATCACCCGCGTTAAAGCCGACGCGCCATACCTCGGCCCCGGCACGGCGCAACATCTTTCCCAATTTGTGGAAAAAAGGACCATGCGGACCCTGTAAAAACAGGAAAACACGGTTTTCTCCTGTCAACGCTGCCATACCGAATGTCACCTGTACCTGCTTTTTGCGGAAAACTACTGTCTTATTGGGGCAAGATTATGACATCTTGCCACCGGTGTAACCGCCCTTTAGGGGGGAAAGTGTAGCACGTAAGGAGCAAATGAGATGTTTACCGGGATCGTGACCGATATCGGCGTCATTCGCCAGTTGGATCAAAAGGGTGATCTGCGCGTGCGCATCGCCACGGGCTATGACACGGCGGGCATTGATATGGGGGCCTCAATCGCCTGCAACGGCGTGTGCCTGACAGTTGTGGGCCTCGGGGACGATTGGTTTGACGTGGATGTCTCGGGCGAAACGCTGTCCAAGACCAACCTGGGGGCCTGGGAGACGGGCACGCGCGTCAACCTGGAGCGATCCCTGAAGGTCGGCGATGAATTGGGCGGGCATATCGTGTCGGGCCATGTCGATGGTCTGGCCGAGGTGATTGACGTGACGGATGAGGGGGATAGCACCCGGGTCATCCTGCGCGCGCCGGACGGGTTGGCCCGGTTCATTGCGCCCAAGGGCTCGGTCGCGCTGAATGGGACATCCCTGACCGTGAACGAGGTGGACGGGGCCGATTTCGGTATCAATTTCATTCCCCACACCAAAGAGGTCACCACCTGGGGCGATGTGGCCGTGGGCGATGCAGTCAACCTTGAGATTGATACACTGGCCCGTTACGTCGCGCGCCTTGCCGAGATGAGCTAGGCGCTCAGGCCAGAATCCGCCGACCCGAGATGGTAACGGCGCACCACCGCGAAAAACACACATCCTGTGATAAAATACCCCCCTGATTTTCAGTTTATTGGAGGTGTAACCTCATGTTTTATTTTAGATGTATTTGGGTCTTCGTCTTCATTTTAACCCTTCTTATGTGGTCCAGTGCGTCGCCGGTCGAGGCGCAGGATGCCCCCTGCAGCCATCCGGCCTGTTCGGCCAGCGATGCCATCGGCAATGCCTGTCGGATCTATTTTGACGCCCCAACCGGTCGGATCGCTCTCAACGCTCCGGATATCACCGGCACCGTCACCGGTATTTCGCGTGATCAGCCTGACGGCTGTTTTGATCCAACGCGCCCCTATGGTTTGCAAGGCTGGCGCTATAACACCCGCGGCGGTCACAAGATCGAGCGGATCCTGTTCATTCAGCGCGGCGATGTGATGCATTTCGGGTTGCTGGATGATGATGGCAACGACTATGCGGATGGGTTTGTGTGGCTTGTGCCGCTGCCCGAAGGCACGCAAATGCGCGAGACCAGCGGCGTGCGATGCAACGCGCGTTGCACCTTTGACATAGACCCCATCGCCGAGGACGAGGTGTTCGTACTGGTGGGGTTTAGTGCAAAGCGGCAAGATGGCGACGGGCATGTATTGCGGTTTGGCGTTGGCCCGCCCACCGGAGATGCCTCCGAGCCTGGATTGCCCATCACGTTCATGGATGACCGGTTCAATTACGACGTCATTTTGCAATATGCCTATGTGCCGGCCAGCATCGTCGCGCGCCGGGGCACGGTCTCGGCCAGCTACGAGCGGAATGGGGGCGATGTGCGCCGGCAACTGCGCGCCGAGACGGGGGCGGGCGATGCCGTTCTGCAGGGGTTTGACTTTGTGTTTCGCAATGGAGGGCATTTCATCGAAGATATCGGGATTGAGCGCCGAGAGGCCGAATATGAGGCGTGGTTTCAGGACAATCAGGGAGAAGACGATCGCCGCCGCCCGGATGATCCGTTTGAATGGCGCGCAGACTTTGTGATGCTGCGCTGAGCGGCGTGCTGGTCTGACTCTGGTCTGCGGGTTCCGTACAACACAGATGACTGTTCTTGAAAAACAGTGATTGTGTCACGTCCCTGTGCTACCCTGCTTCTATATTTTAAGAAGTTTTGGAAAAGCATATGAAACGCATTGGATTTCCCGTTTGGGTCGTTTTAACGGCCTTTGTCCTGACATGTTTGTTTGCCCTTGCGGCTCGCGCCCAGGAAGAGACGTGCCCGGCGCATCCGGCGTGTGGGGCTGCCCCCCCGACGGCCGGGCTTTGCCGCATCTACCTCAACGCTCCCAACGGCAACCCGGCCTTCTTGTCCAATGGAACGCTTGGCACCTCGCATAACGGGATACCGCGCATCCAGCCGTCTGGCTGCTATGACCCTAATGCCACCTATGCGATGGCGGGCTGGCGGTTTAACATCCGTGGCGGGGCCAAGATCCAGCAGATGACCTTCCTGCAACAGAGCGACGGGTTGCAATTCGCCTTTACCGACAAGGATGGTGGTGAGTATGCCGATGGCTTTGTCTGGCTTTACAAGCTGCCCGAAGGAACGCGGTTGCGCACAGTCAATCGGATCTCTTGTCGTACCTCCTGTGACATGAGCCTTGGCCAGTTCCGCGGGTCTCCGATCTTTTTGATCGCAGGGTACGACTTTCTCCGCCACGACGGGGATGGCCATGTCAGGCGTATCGGTTTGAGACAAAACTCAGGCTTTGCGGACTACAAGACCTATGTCGCCACATTTACAGATGATGACTTCCTCTTCGATGTTACGGTGCAATACGCCATCATCCCAGACGATGGTCGGTTCATACGGCATAACGCCCGGTGGCGGTATGAGCCGAGTTGGAGAAACTATGATGATCGTCGCGCGCGCGATCTTAATTTCGTGCATCCGCAACTCGACTTATATACCGAGACACCCCTACGCGGTCTGAACGCCTTTGCCTTTGACTTTGGAGATGGCGGTCGTTTCCTCGAATATATTGGCATAGAACCTTTCGACGATTATGCGGAAGTCTGGTTTCAGGATCATCAAAGCGATGAGGATCTGCGCTTTCCCGATGATCGCTTTGAAGGCTACTGGAGCTATATCCGATTGCCTTAGGGTGTTTGGGATGCCGCCCCGCACGGGGTGCGCGCCGATCAGAGGCCACGATCAGGCCCCGGGGATTTCCCGCCCCGGTTCGCCCTTGGCATGACCCTGTTGGGCAGTGAGCATACGGGTGCTGCGGAAGAACGACGTCGTGACTACTTGTGTTTGATCCCGATCTGGCGGCCGACCCCGTCGGGGCGGGGCAGTTTGGCATGGGTGTCGGCCATCGCCCTGACCCGCCCAAGGATATCGCCGGGCATCGGTGCCACCTTGGGGCCGTCCAGATTGACATGCAGCGTCAGACCTTCACCGGTGGCCGAAATCCAGCCATCCTCGTGATACAGTTCCTGAAAGGTGTGAAACCGTTTTTCGTCGTAATCAACCAGATAAAAACTTGAGCGCAGTTTGTCGCCCAGCTTGACCTCGCGCAGGTACCGCAGGTGAAACTCGCCCGAGAAGGTGGTGTGGTTGGAGCGGCTGACATAGTCGGGGCCAAAGCCGAACTCGTGAAACACCTCGTCCGCTGCCCGATCAAAGAGGACGGTGTAATATCCCATGTTCAGATGGTTGTTGTAGTCGATCCACTCGGGTTCGATGCTCATCCAGCTGGACATGAAAGGGGTGGGCTGGGTCATCATCATGCGTCTTTATTGGCCTCTATGTCGGATAGAGCGGTATGCGCCGAAATGCAAAGGGAAAGACCGGATCACGCTTTTGAGGCTGCCGTCACACACGTCCGGATCAGGATGCTGAAAGCCGGGATTTGAGGGCGGTGATGGTGTTGGCCATGGTCTGGGTTTGGGGATGGTCAGCGCCAAGGTTGTTGGCGGTGATTTCTACCGCCTGGACCATCAGAGGAAGGGCTTTATCCAGTCGGTCGGTTTCGGCATATAGATGGCCGAGATTGTTGAGAAGCATGGCGTAATCTGGGTGGTTTTCACCGATTGTGGCTTTGCCGAGCTCAATAGCTTTTTTGTAGAGCGATTCGGCATCCTCCAGACGGCTCATACCGCGGTAGAGAGCTGCAAGATTGCTTAAGCTGATGGCGTAAGTTGGGTGGTTTTCACCAAGCGCGGCCTTGGAGATATCCGAGGCCTGTTTCGCGAGCGGCTCGGCGTCCTCTAGACGGTTAATCGCATAGTAGAGGCTTGCTAGATTGTTCAGGCTTGCTGCATAGTCTGGATGATCCTTGCCTAGGTTACGATGAGCGATTTCGTTGGATTTTCTCGTGCTTTCTACTGCACCCTCAAGGTCGTTGACGTGACGGCAACTCAGGCCCCTACAAGCCAGAGAAGTACCGTGTTCATGCGAGAATTCCCCCTGTTCTTCAATTGCAGCGGAAACTAGTTTCTCAGCTTCATCGAATGACTTGCTATAATCTCCGAGTTTCCACAGAAAGTCCCAGGATTGTCGGAGATGCTTGAAGCAAGGATGCAACTCCGCCGCGCGAGTGTAGTGGGTCTGCGCGTCGGGCCAACGCACCTGCTCCTCGGCGATCTGGCCTTTGGCAAAATGGGCGCGGGCGGCCCGTTGGATGGCAAGCTCTTCCCCGTCGATGATCAGGTCGAAAATCTCTTCGGCTTTCGGTAAGTCCTTGTCGTCCAGTGCCTTTTGCGCCTCGGCCTCAAGCCCTTCCGGTAGAAGGTTACTGTCCCGCTCAATTTCCGCGCGCAGGGCGGCGATTGTTTTCTCGGCCTTTTGCAGCGCCGCTTCGGGATCGGCGATGCGCGATTCAAGCTCGACAATCTGGGCGTGCAGAATCTTGGCTTCATCTTCATGGGCTGATTGCAGCTCGGCCCGCTGGGCGTCCAACTGGGTTTGCAGCCGCGCCACATAAGCGGTGAGCGCGTCGATATGCGTCTGCTGCGCCGGGTCGGGCGCGGTGGGGTTACGGCAGGCCTCCACCTCGTCATCGGTAATGGCGAAATGGGCGTTGAGGGCTGCGATGGTCTTGGCCTGGGGGCGTTTCACCTTACCGTTTTCAAGCTCAGAAATACGGGATTTCTTGTTGGCCTCGCCAAAGGCCCCGAGTGCGGCTTGTTCCAGGGACTCGCCATAGGATTCGCGGCGTTTGCGGATCAGCTTGCCGTATTCCTCACCAAATGAACTCAATTCCGTAACTTTCCGGTCAGCTCGCCCGATTTTGCGGGACAGGGACCAGTCAGAACCGGACCTCGTGCGCCGCACTGAAAGGCTAACCTGTGGGAGAGCTCAAAACAAGATCACCTGGAAATTGATCACCGGCCGGTGTTTTCAGCTAAAGGAGTAGAAACATGCTGAAAACCGCCAACTTTATGATCCAGTTTGCCCTTGCAGGGCTTTGTGTTGCGCCACTTTTGGGGGTGCCCATCGTGGCCTGCGCAATTGCATCGGGTTTGCTGACCCTGATCGCGGCATTGCTGGCGATATTTGGATAAAGACGCGGCTGGGGCTTCTATAGCCCCAGTTTGGCGCTCACGATCTGGTTCACCGCTTTGGGATTGGCCTTGCCACCCGTCGCTTTCATCACCTGACCGACAAACCATCCTGCCAGTTTGGGGTTGGCTTTGGCCTTTTCCACCTGCGCGGGGTTGTCGGCGATGATCTGATCCACAGCCGCCTCGATGGCGCCGGTATCGGTGACCTGTTTCATGCCACGCGCCTCGACGATCTCGGCCGGGTCGCCCCCTTCGGTATAGACGATCTCGAACAGGTCCTTGGCGATCTTGCCGGAAATGGCATCCGAGCTGATCAGATCGACAATCCCGCCCAGCTGTGCGGGGCTGACAGGGCTATCCGTGATCTCATGATCTTCTTTCTTCAGGCGGCCAAACAGCTCGTTGATGACCCAGTTGGCGACCAGCTTGCCGTCGCGCCCCTGTGCGGCTTCTTCAAAATAGGCAGCGTTGGCGACATCGGCGGTCAGGACGCTGGCGTCATATTCCGACAGGCCGAATTCGCCGACAAAGCGCGCTTTCTTCTCGTCCGGCAGCTCGGGCAGGGAGGCTTTGATGTCATCCACCCAGGCCTGCTCGATCTCCAAAGGCAGCAGATCGGGGTCCGGGAAATAGCGGTAATCATGCGCCTCTTCCTTGGAGCGCATCGAGCGGGTTTCGTTCTTGTCCGGATCATAAAGGCGGGTTTCCTGATCAACCTCGCCTCCGCCTTCGACAATCGCGATCTGGCGGCGGGCCTCGACCTCGATCGCCATCTGGATAAAGCGCATCGAGTTCATGTTCTTGATCTCGCAGCGCGTGCCCAGGTGGCTGAAATCCTGCGTTTCCTGGTACTTCTCATAAGCGCCGGGTCGACAGATCGACACGTTCACGTCGGCGCGCAGATTGCCGTTTTGCATGTTGCCATCGCAGGTGCCCAGATACCGCAGAATCTGGCGCATCTTGGCGACATAGGCGGCGGCCTCTTCCGGGCCGCGAATGTCGGGGCGGCTGACGATCTCCATCAGGCAAACGCCGGTGCGGTTGAGATCGACAAAGGACATGTGCGGGTCCATGTCATGGATGGATTTCCCGGCATCCTGTTCCATGTGAATACGCTCGATCCGTACCAGCCGCGCGATGCCCGGTTCCATATCCACCAGCACTTCGCCCTCGCCCACGATGGGTTCGTAAAGTTGCGAAATCTGGTAACCTTGGGGCAGATCGGGATAGAAATAGTTCTTGCGGTCAAAGGCGGATTTCAGGTTGATCTCGGCCTTCAGGCCAAGGCCCGTGCGCACCGCCTGTTCGACGCAGTATTCATTGATCACCGGCAGCATGCCCGGCATGGCGGCGTCCACGAAAGCCACGTTTGAATTGGGCTCGGCCCCGAACCGGGTGGAGGCGCCGGAAAACAGCTTGGCGTTGCTGGCCACCTGCGCGTGCACTTCCATGCCGATCACCAGTTCCCAGTCGTGTTTCGCTCCGGCGATCACCTTGGGTTTCGGGGGCTCATAGGTCAGGTCCAGCATGGGATGGCTCCGCTCATCTTGGTTGCTCGGCGGTTTTAGGTCAGCATGCGGCGCAGGGCAAGCACGGTTCGACACAAGATCGCCAGCGGGGTTAAGCCTGACACTCCGTTTTCGGCAATTGCGGGCACGTGCCACAACCCTGGTCAATTGATCCGATTTTCGCCGACAGGTCGGCAAGATACTGCACAACGGTCCCCGCGTTGCGTTTGAGCCGCTCTTTGGTGGTCGGAAATCCGCCGCTGGAAGCCGTTCAATAAGCTGTAAACCGCATGCCAGAGCCCAGGCTCAATGTTGCGTGTTGCGCGGCTTAACGCGCCCTGTCAACCGTCAGGCCGGGGACAGAAACGTGTTCAAAACCCCTGTTGAGCGCGACATATGAAAGGCGAATTTAATGGCAAATCCAGGCGGTAGCAGCTGGGGAAGTACACCCTCAACACTAGGCGATGCGGGTGGCGTGGTCACTTGGAGCATTGCGGGCGGCGGCGAGAATATCTCAGAATTCGGGATCAATAACGGCAATTCGATTGATCCTGCTTCGGCGTTTCAAAACCTGCAATATGAGAACCTGATCCGGCAGTCTTTTGAAGAGTGGTCCCGTTATGGGAACATCGAGTTCATGCAGGTCGAAGATACCGGTGGCGCGGCGGGGCAGGTGGCTGATCCTGACATTCGCATCTTCTTTGGCGATATTCCCGGCAGTACGCTGGGAGTGGCCTATTTTCCGCCTTTTGGTGGAACCTCCGCCTTGGCCGGCGATATCGTATTGGACACCGTTTCCTGGCTGGACAATGCCGCGGATACGTTCAAGGGATTGGCCTTGCACGAGATCGGCCATGCGTTGGGTCTGGGGCATGTCGACCAGAATGTAAATTCTGTTATGACCCCATCTCTTAGCCAAACGTCTCTGCAACAGGATGACATCAATGGGATCCGTCAGGTCTATGGCACGCAGGATAACGCTCCTGCCGTTTACAACATGGCCAGCGGTCAGGCCAAATTGAACATCCTGAATTCCCCTGCAAAGCTTACGGTCAATGGCAATAACCTGAACAACGAAATTGATGGAACAGACACGGCCGAAACGTTCAATGGCGGAGGCGGCGCAGACACGCTGTTGGGCCAGGGCGGCAGTGACCGCTTGGATGGTGGCGGCGGCAATGACCAGCTGTTTGGCGGTGCCGGGGCCGACCGCATCTTTGGCGGCGATGGCGCTGACCTGATCCGCGCGGGTTTCAACTTTGGCACGTCGGTGGATGGTGTCGAAGGCGGTGCCGGCAATGACACGATCTTTGGCGATGCGGGCTTTGATCTTTTACGCGGCGGGGGTGGCAATGACGGGCTGAATGGCGGCAACCATGCCGATAATCTTTACGGCGAGGATGGCAACGACACGCTGGATGGCGGCAACGGGTTTGACCGGCTG